>NZ_JCADBG010000018.1:0-215507 GCF_059358815.1 Streptosporangium nanhuense | reverse complement strand
ATCGAACCTGCGTCTGGTCTCTCCCACGACCTAACCTTCTCCTTAGGTCAGGTCTCCACGCTAGAAGGGGAAGCCCACCTCACTCTTCCCCTGGGATCAGATGATGGCTTCCTATACTTCCGCTATTGGCTCGTCGGCCTCGGGCGCGGAACCTTCGAACGTGTGGTCGCCGAACCCGACACTCTGATAGAGGTCCCCGAGATCCTCCATCTCTGGAAGGTCATCCGGCAACGAGCAGGCAAGAAACGACTGTGGACCGATGACGAGTGGCCCGAATTTGAGTTGTTGGCTTACGTCGCGTGGGAGCCCTACGAGAAGCGCACCGGTCTGGATCTGACCACCCTGTACGACAAGGCGCACGCACGTACCGACCTGGATGATGACGGCTACGAAATACGCGGCGAGCAGTGGGTGATCGACAGCGAAGAAGAGCTAACGCGCAGATTTCCGCGTATCGCGCGTTACCTGGCGGGAAGCCCCTGAGGGATCCGGTGCAGAGACCAATGCCTCCGGCGGGGGCACTCCGGCTCCGAGACGATCGCCAGGGGCAAGAGCCGGGTTCGTAGGTGGCTGGGTGCCGGATCTTCCCGTCGCCGTCGTCCCAGGACAAGCCGAGCAGACCGGGGCCAGGGCGCCAAGGTCGTTCGTCCGGTAGGGCGCTCCACCTTGGCGCCCTGGCCCCGGCCCGCTCCCCCGAGGGTGGGACGACGGCGACGGGAAGGTCCAGCGGGCAGGGTGTGGGCGTCCACGCGGGGTTCTCAGGCCGTGCCCGTTGCGTGCCACTGGCCTTCTTCATGGTCGTCCCGCGTGCCACCTGGATTGCCTCGCCCAGAGTCTCCTCGATGGCCTTGTCACGGTCCTGGCCGGCGTGCTGGTAGATCAGCGCCGCCCGCGTGGAGGAGTGCCCCATCCGGGACATCAGCTCTTTGAGGCCCGCCCCGGTAGAGGCCGCGAGGGTGTTGCCTATGTGGCGAAGATCATGAAAGTGAAGGCTGGGAAGTCCGACAGCCTTACGGTCCTGTCCCACGTCCGGCGGAACCCGGAGTGCTTCAACGGCCCGCCGTCGGGACCGGTGAACACACGCCCGTACTCTCCCGGCTCGGCGAACATCTCCAGACGCACCCGCGGCTCAGGAACGGCCTCCGGAGGGATGGAGGCCACCCGTCGGCCGGCTCGCGACTCGGGGGAGTCGTCCGTCACCTTCCCGCCGCCGATCTCGATCAGGGCGCCGGCGACCCGAAGCACTCCCGCATCAAGCGGCGCCGCGCCGCGCCGCCGTACACCGGCCCAGCGTCCGCCTGCCGTCCGGGTATGCGGCCCGGGGGCCGGTCCCGGTCGGCAGCGGCTCGGGCCGCCCGCCGTACACCCACTCGCCGTACCGGGCGAACCCGCCGACCACAGCGCCACGCCGTCGCACAGAACCGACCGCATCGTCGTCGGCAGTGTCTCGAGAGGGGTTCACGTGTCGCTCTCCTGCGGGAGGTCGTTTTGTGTTTTCTGGGGTTGATGGTCACAGCTAGGGTCGAGGATCAGGTCTGGACGGATCTCCAGGACTCCACAGTCGCTTCGGCGATGGTTTCGATGCGGCGCCCGTACGCCAGATGGCCGTCAGAAACGAAGCTGCCGTCGCTGAACGGCAACCCGCAGAACGTGGCGCGGAAGTGCCCGGGAGGTCCGCCCGACGGGAGCGGCGCGTACGCCGCGAATGGCCTCATGTCGTAGCTCGACCGTGCTCCGTGCTTGTTCCGTGCCACCTGGTGAGCCGCTACGCGAAGCAGCGCGTCAATGCCCTTGTCCACGTAGAGCTGCAGCTGGCGGAACTGACCGTCGAGGTACTTCTCATGAGCTCTGGAAGGATGCTGCAGGAGATACGCGCAGACCACAGGCGCGTGCCACCTGTACATCTGAGGATCGGCCTGCTCTTCGGCCAGGATTCCATGGTAGTAGTCCGCGCACACGCCCAGCGGGCCGGCAATCGCACCGCAGTCACACTGATCCATGCTGGGACTATCTGTCATGGCCTGCAACGTAGGCGGCCGGCAACAGCCTTGTCGACGGCATTTCAGCGCTACCTCGCTGACAACGGGAGAGGAGCGCTCTATCGCAACCGCTCGTCGGCTCGCGTGTGAAAGGTCAGATCAACCAATATCCGGTGAACTGGCCTTTCGCCGTTCGGGGGATGTTGTGATCTTCCGTGCCCCTGGTGACTACTTTGTCCCGGTTCTAACGAGTGTGCTGTCGGATTGGCGCCGCCCGTTGGAGGAGTGCCCCATCCGGGACGTCAAACGCGGGCGACACATCCTCCCGGAGCTTGCGCCATCTGTGGTCAAATGACTACTATGCGTAAAAAAAATCTTGAAGGGGTCCGTGGGCGAGGGGTGTCCGGGATCCCGTCGGTGCTCGCGGGTGCGGTGGCGGCGAGTGCGGTGGCGGGCCGAGCGTCCGACGGGGTGTCCGGCCACGGCGTGGCCGCCCGGGCGGGTTCCGGCGGCGTTCCACGACGGTAGGGGGATGTGCGGTGGCCGGGAGGCTTCGGCGCGTGATCGTCGCGTTTCTCGTGGTGGGCGGCATCGCGCCGGTGACCGGGGGCGGGGCTTCCGGTGCGTCCGGGCTGGCCCCCGATCCGGACTTCTCCCTGACGGTGAGTCCGGCACGCCTGGTCGTCGGTCCGGAGGAGATCGGCGAACCCCGGTCGTTCCAGGTGGTCAACAGGGGGCGGTCGCCGGTCGACATGGTCGTCGACAAGGCGGGTTTCACGGTGGGCGGGACCGGCGAGATGGCCTTCGAGCGCGACGCCCCCGGCTCCGCCCCCGGCTCCGCCGCCGGCTGGCTGAGGGTCACGCCGCCGAACTTCCGTCTCGCGCCCGGTGCGGAGCGGCGCGTCACCGTGCGGATCGACCCCCCGCCCCGGCCCGAGCACGGCGGGCACCAGGTGGCTCTGCTCTTCGCCGTCCCCGCGGGCTCCGGCGGGGGCGACATCAAGCTCGACCGGGTGATCGGGGTGCCGATCTATCTCACGGTTCCGGGGCCGATCGACACTTCCGTGAAGGTCGGTGCCCTCACCACTCCCGGCGGCTTCACGACGGGCGGTCCCGTCGACTTCACCGTCACCGTCGACAACGTCGGGACCGTCCACCGCGACTTCCTCGCCCCGCGGAGCCTGACGGTCGGGGTGAACGGCCACGACGTGCCGTTCCCCGACTTCATCCTGCCCCGCGGGGTCGGCAGGAGCGTCACCGCCAGGTGGACGAACCCGCCGTTCATGTGCGTCTGCCGGGCGACGGTGTCGGTTCCCGGGGGCGGCGGGACCTCCCGGCGGAGCGTCACGTTCGTCATCTTCCCGCTGCATTTCCTCGGGGCGCTGACGGCGGTCGCGGCGGTCCTGTACGTCCTCGCCTGGCTGTCGCGCCGCAGACGCCGGACGGCACGCGCGCCTGAGGCGGTCCGGGTGCCGGGCGGTCGTGACGACCCCGCTCGGGAAGGTCGACACGGCGGCGACCCTGCCCGGGTCGGTGACGAGGTCCGGCGAGGTCCGGCGAGATCCGGCGCGGTCTGCGGTGCCCCGCAAGGCGTACGAAACGGTTGCTTCGCTCCCTATGTGGTCTCTCGACCCCGCAGATCGGGGAGGCAACCCTGTGGATTCGCCCCGTACGGACCGCTGTTCGTCACATACTGAGACGCTAGATAAGCGGAAAGTGACCGACGAGGGGCGCGGCGGTGACAGTAACGATCCTCCAGCGAGTCCGCACGGAGCGGGGCGGCTGCGATATCACGAGCACGGAGCGGGGCGGCCGTGACATCACGAGCGAGGAGGCGATCCGGTCCGACGTCGACGTCACCGTGATCGTCCCTCTCCACAACTGCGGGCCCTATCTCGACAGGTGCCTGACCTCGCTGCTGATCCAGCGCGTCGCCCTGGAGGTGGTGGTCGTCGACGACGGTTCCACCGACGGCGGCGCCGCGCTGCTCGACCTGTACGCCTCCTGCCACCGCGGGGTGATCCGCGTCGTCAGGCAGGAGGCGTCCGGCGGCGCGGGGCGCCCGCGCAACGTCGGTCTCTCCCACGCGCGCGGCAGATACGTCTTCTTCTGCGACGCGGACGACTACCTCGGCCCCCAGGCGCTGGAGCGGATGCTCGCGATGGCCGACCGCAACGGTTCGGACATCGTGCTCGGGAAGATCGTCGGGCATGACCGCAAGGTGCCGATCTCGATGTTCAAGGAGAACGCCGAGCGGGTGCCGCTCGGCGACAGCGCGGTCTACAACAGCCTGAGCTGCTTCAAGCTGTTCCGCAGGGAGATGCTGGAGCGGCACGCCATCCGTTTCGACGAGACGCTCCTGGTGGGGGAGGACGTCGTCTTCACCACCCACGCCTACTGCCACGCGGAAGTGATCTCGGTGGTCGCCGACTACGACTGCTACCACCTGGTCGCCCGGCCGGACGGCACCAGCATCATGCAGCGGGAGGGGAGCCGCGACCCGGTCTCCTGGCTGCGGATGATCAGGCGGCCGATCGAGCTGATGCTCGCCCACGTGCGTCCCGGGGATCTCCGTGACCACCTCCTGCGGCGTCACTTCCGGATGGATGCCTTCGGCAACCTCGGCAGGCCCTTCCTGGAGGCCGGGGAGGTCGAGCGCAAGGAGATCGCCGCCGAGGTGGCCGACATGTGCGAGCGGTGGCTGACCGACGGGGTCCGCGAGCGGCTCCCCGCGATCGACCGGAGCCGGCTCGCCGCGCTGCAGGACATCGACCGCCTGGTGCGGCTGGCGCACATCGAGTCGGCCTCGGTCCGCAGGGAGCTCACCGAGCTCCGCTGGGAGCGGGAGCGGGAGGGGCGGCTGGCGATCTCGGGCAAGGTGGCGCTGAGCACGCTGGAGCGCTACGACCGCCCGGAGATCGCCGGCGGGGACCTCGTCCTGGTGCTGCGGCGCCGGCACGTCGACCCCGGCCCGTCCGACGAGGTCGTGGTCCCGGTGACCGGCGACTGCGCGGGGTTCACCGGGATCGTCGACGTCACCACCCTGTCCCCCGGCATCTGGGACGTCCACGTGAGCGTCGCCTTCGAGGGCGTTCCCCGGCTCGCGCGCCTGGGCGCCGACGGGGAGGGGCTGATCGCGCCCCCCGCGCCGCGCGTGGTCGGCGACGTCGTCGCCCTCCCGTACTTCACCCACCCGTACGGCAACCTCAGCCTCGACATCGGCGGGTACGTCGTCGCGGTGCCGGGCAGCGCCAGGCTGGTGCGCGCCCGCTGGGCGGCCGGGCACCGGCTGGTGCTCGACGGCGAGGTCAGCGTGGGTGCGGCGGTCCCGGCGGCCGAAGCGGTGCGTTACCTGGTCTGGCGGGAGCGCGAGTCGAGCCGGGAGCGGCGCGAGCCGGTCACGGTCGGCGCGGGCGGCACGTTCACCGCCTCACAGGCGATGGGGAGGCTGGGGCCCGGCACCTGGGACGCCTACCTGGAGCTCGACCTGGGCGGGCCGCCCGCACGCTTCAGGATCGAGGCGGTGCCGGAGGTGATCGAGCATCCGCGCACGTGGTGGCGCGGCGCGATCCGGTGGAGCGTCAGACCCTACGCCACGGCGGGGAAGGGCCGGCTCAGCACGGTGGTCCGCACTCTCGGCCCCAGAACTTTCATCAGACGTATCGTTCGTTAATGCCACATTCTTGCAACTACAAGCCCATGGCCTAAAGTGAGGGGCAAATCCGCACTTCGGAGGCTTGTTGTGCACGTACCCGATGGCTTTTTCAACGCCGCCGTCTCGGTGTCCGCGGGAGTGGTGGCCGCGGCAGGTGTGGCCGTCTGCCTGCGCGGCGCCCGCCGCGAGCTCGACGACCGCACCGCTCCGATGGCCGGGCTGGTCGCAGCCTTCATCTTCGCGGTCCAGATGCTCAACTTCCCGGTCGCCGCGGGCACCAGCGGCCACCTCCTCGGGGGCGCGCTCGCCGCGATACTCGTCGGCCCGTACACAGCGGTGTTGTGCGTGGCCGTGGTCCTGCTGGTGCAGGGGTTCTTCTTCGCCGACGGCGGGCTGACCGCGCTGGGCGTCAACATCACGCTGATGGGCCTGGTCGCCGTGCTGGTCGGGTGGGGCGTCTTCCGCCTGATCACCCGGAGCGTGCGGAACAGGGGGGCCGTGGTGGCGGCCGCGTTCGTCGCGGCGCTGGTCTCGGTGCCCGCCTCGGCGCTGGCGTTCACCCTGCTGTTCTGGGTCGGCGGAACCGCGCCCATCGAGATCGGCACGGTCGCCGCGGCCATGGGCGGCGTGCACCTGCTCATCGGAGTGGGGGAGGGCCTGATCACCGCGGTCACCGTCAGCACCGTGCTGGCGGTCCGGCCCGACCTGGTCTACGGTGCCCGCGAACTCGTCGCGCCGCTGGTCCTGCGCGGCGCGGGCGGCGACGTGACCGTCACCCCCGAAGCCTCGAAGCCGGTCACGCCGGTCGCCGCCCGCCGTCCCGGCTGGTTCCTGCCCGCCGGGATCGCGGTGGCGGCGCTGCTGGCGGGCGTGGTGAGCTTCTACGCCTCCTCCTCGCCCGACGGCCTGGAGTCGGTCGCCGAGGACAAGGGCTTCATCGGGCAGGCGGCCGACCACGCGCTGGGCGAGCAGCCGCTCGCCGACTACGGGGACGTGGGCGGCATCCCGGTCGGCGTGGCCGGGGTGATCGGCGTCGGGGTGACCCTCGCCGTCGGCGGCGGGGTGTTCTACGCCGTGCGCCGCCGCGGCGACGGCGGGGACGGCGGGGACGGCGGGGACGGCGCTGACGTCCTCGTCAAGGACGACAGCGGCAAGAAGGGCCTCGACTAGTGGGATCGGGCCACCATCACCAGCTCTACCGGCCGGGCGACACGCTCGCGCACCGGTTGCCGCCCCAGTGCAAGCTGGTGGCGGTGGCCGGGTTCGCCCTGGTGGTGGTCGCCACGCCGCGCGAGTGGTTCTGGGCCTTCGGGCTGTACGCCGTGCTCCTGGCCGCCGTGGCGGCCCTCGCGCGCGTCCCGGTGGGGTTCGTGCTGCGGCGGATGGTGGTGGAGATCCCGTTCGTGGTGTTCGCGCTGGCCATCCCGTTCATCGGGTTCGGCGAGAGGGTGACCTTCATGGGCCTCTCGCTCAGCGTGGCGGGCCTGTGGGCCGCCTGGAACATCCTGGCCAAGGCGACCCTGGGCGTGGTCGCGAGCGTGCTGCTGGCGGCCACCACCGAGCCGCGGCTGATCCTGCTGGGCGCCCAGCGTCTGAGGCTGCCGCCGCTGCTGGTGCAGATCGCCATGTTCATGCTCCGCTACATGGACGTGATCCTGGACGAGATGCGCCGGATGCGGGTGGCGAGGGAGTCGCGCGGGTTCGTGGCCAGGGACGTGCGGCACATCCCGGTGATCGCCAGGTCGGCGGGGGCGCTGTTCATCCGCTCGTACGAGCGGGGCGAGCGGGTGCACCTGGCGATGCTCAGCAGGGGCTACACCGGCTCGATGCCGGTCATCCAGGATCTCTCCGCCGCTTCGCGGCAGTGGCTCGCCGCCGGTATGTTGCCGGGTGCGGCACTCGCCGTGCTACTCGGGAGCTGGGGGTTCGCATGACCGTGCCGTCCTTGCCGACCGCGCCGACCCCGGCCGCGTCTCCGCCGCCGCCCTCCCTCGAGGTGAGCCGCCTGGCGTACGCGTACCCCGACGGCACGCAGGCGCTGTTCGGCGTGGACCTGCGGGTGGAGCGCGGCGAGCGGGTCGCGCTGCTCGGGCCGAACGGCGCGGGCAAGACCACGCTGGTGATGCACCTCAACGGCATCCTGACCGCCGGGCACGGCACGGTGGCCGTGGCGGGGCTGCCGGTCGGCAAGGGGTCGCTCATGGAGATCCGCAGGCGGGTCGGGCTCGTCTTCCAGGACCCCGACGACCAGCTCTTCATGCCGACCGTCCGCGAGGACGTGGCCTTCGGCCCGGCCAACATGGGGGTCACGGGCGAGGCGCTGCGGCGCCGGGTCGAGGACGCGCTGGAGCGCGTGGGCATGCTGGAGACGATCGACCGGCCGCCGCACCACCTGTCCTTCGGCCAGCGCCGCCGGGTCGCGGTGGCGACCGTGCTGGCCATGGAGCCGGAGATCCTGGTCCTGGACGAGCCGTCGTCCAACCTGGACCCGGCCTCCCGGCGCGAGCTCGCCGAGATCCTGCGGGGGCTCGACGTGACCGTCCTGATGGTCACCCACGACCTGCCGTACGCGCTGGAGTTGTGCGAGCGCTCGCTCATCCTCTCCGGGGGCGTCATCGCCGCGGACGGGCCGACCCGCGAGATCCTCGCCGACGCGAGCCTTCTCGCCGCCCACCGGCTCGAACTGCCGTACGGTTTCGCCGCTCCCTGATTCCGGAATCCTCTGCCCCGGACGCGAACTTGCTGTGAACAGTCGCGCATGACCTCGCGTGGAGTGACGGCGAAGTAAAGTAGGTCTGCCCTTCGGGCGCGAGGAGGACTGATGAAGCTACGGCTGGCTCGCCGCGCCGTCGGGGACGCCGTGGTGGTGGCTGTCGAGGGCGAGCTCGACCTGTTCACCGCTCCCTTCCTGCGAGACGAGGTCCGTGACGCGATCAAGCTGGACGGCGCGCGGCTGGTCCTGGACCTCACAGCCCTGTCCTTCATGGACTCCAGCGGCCTCTCCGTGCTGATCGAGGCGTGGCGGCTGGCCACCAGCGAGGGCGGCGGGGTCTCGCTGGCGGCCCCCCAGGCGCCGGTGGCCCGGATCCTGCGCACGACGGGGCTCGACCGGCGGATCAAGGTCTACCCCGACGTGAGCAGCGCCGTCGGGGAGATCCAGCCGTGACGGCTGTGCACGCTGGTAACGGAGAGTTTTAGCCACCCCCAGTAGAACTTCATTCGGTCCGCGCGTTAAAGTCCGCTCATGGACCTGAACGGAGCAGCAGCAATCATCTCGGGCGGTGCCAGCGGCCTCGGCGAGGCCACGGCCCGCGACCTCGCCGCGCACGGCGCCACCGTCGTCATCGCCGACCTCAACGAGGAGCGCGGCAAGTCACTGGCCGACGAGCTCGGCGGCGTCTTCGTCAAGACCGACGTGTCGGACGAGGCGCAGGTGCAGGCGGCTGTGGACGCGGCCGTGGCGACCGGCAGGCCGCTGCGCGTCGTGGTGAACAGCGCGGGCATCGGCTGGGCCAGCCGGACCGTCGGCCGTGACGGCTCGCCGCACGACCTGGCCTCGTACCGCAAGGTCATCGAGGTCAACCTGATCGGCACCTTCAACCTCATGCGCATCGGCGCCGCCGCGATCGCGAAGACGGAGCCGGCCGACGGGGACGGCCAGCGCGGTGTGGTGATCAACACCGCCTCGGTGGCGGCGCTGGAGGGGCAGACCGGCCAGGTCGCCTACTCGGCCTCCAAGGGCGGCATCGTCGGCATGACCGTCCCGGCCGCGCGCGATCTCGCCGCCATCGGCGTGCGCGTCAACACCATCTGCCCCGGCATCATCGACACCCCGATCTACGGTTTCTCGGCCAACGCCGACGAGTTCAAGGCCAAGCTCGTGGCCCCGGTGGTCTTCCCCAAGCGCATGGGACAGGCCTCCGAGTTCGCGCACCTGGTCCGCTCGCTGATCGAGAACGACTACATCAACGCCGAGACGATCCGTTTCGACGGCGGCATCCGCTTCCAGCCCAAGTAGGAGTCACCCGGTGTCTGACGAGGTTCTGGTCGAAGTCGACGGCGGCGTGGCCGTCATCACGATCAACCGCCCCAAGGCCAGGAACGCCGTCAACGGCGCGGTCGCGCGGGGCGTCGCCGGTGCGCTGGACGAGCTGGAGGAGCGCAAGGACGTGGCGGCCTACGTCCTCACCGGCGCCGGCGGCACGTTCTGCTCGGGCATGGACCTGAAGGGGTTCCTGACCGGGGACTTCCCGGTCGTGGAGGGCAGGGGGTTCGGCGGCATCGCCGAGGCGCCGCCGAGGAAGCCGCTCATCGCCGCCGTCGAGGGCTACGCCCTGGCCGGAGGCTGCGAGCTGGCGCTGGCCTGCGACATCATCATCGCCTCCGAGGACGCCAAGTTCGGGCTTCCCGAGCCCAAGCGGGGGCTGGTCGCGGGGGCGGGCGGCGTGATGCGGCTGCCGAGGCGCATCCCGTACCACATCGCCATGGAGATCGCCCTGACCGGCGACCACTTCCCCGCCTCCCGGCTGTACGAGCTCGGCCTGGTCAACCACGTCACGCCCGCGGGCGAGGCGCTGGCCACGGCCGTCGAGCTCGCGAAGCGGATCGCCGCGAACGCCCCGCTGGCGCTCGCCGCGACCAAGCGCGTGATCGTCGAGTCGGCGGACTGGAGCCGCGACGAGATGTTCACGAAACAAGGGGAGATCATCAGCCCGGTGTTCAGTTCCAAGGACGCCATGGAGGGGGCGGCGGCCTTCGCCGAGAAGCGCGCCCCCCGGTGGAAGGGCGAGTAGCCCCTTTTAGGGAAAGCGAGAATTCGGCGGGCCGGGCGCGATCCAAGGGGTCGCGCCCGGCGCGTTCACGGCCAGGAGTGCGTACGGTAAAGGTGTGGACGGGTGCGGCGGGGGCACTTGACATCCACGCCACCGCTCCAAGGCCAGGAGAGTGCATGAACGACCACCCGACCGGTATGTCCCCCACCGGCCGATCCTCCGGTGATCTTCTGAAGCGCAGGGCGGGGAACCTGGCCGCGGGCGCGCTGGGTGCCGCGATCATCAACGTTCTCATGGTCGGTGCCATGTGGGTGATCGAGGTCGCCGACTACGTCCTGCCGGGCGAGTTCGACGTCTACGGCATCCGCGCCTGGGATCCCGAGGGTCTGGGCGGCATCTTCCTCGCCCCCTTCCTGCACGCCGGGTTCGGCCATCTGATGGCCAACTCGCTGCCCCTGCTGATCCTCGGCTTCCTCGCCGCGCTGCGCGGGATCGGCCGGTTCCTGGCCGCCAGCCTGATCATCGTCCTGGTCAGCGGTCTGGGCGTCTGGTTCACGAGCTCGCCGTTCGCCGTCACGGTCGGCGCCAGCGGCCTGGTCTTCGGCTACTTCGGATTCGTCGTCGCCCGCGGCCTGTTCGACCGTCGCGCCCTCGACATCGTGATCGGTGTCGGCGTGGCGATCGCCTACTACTCGATCATCTGGGGCGTGCTCCCCGGCGAGGAGGGCATCTCCTGGCAGGGCCACCTGTTCGGGCTGGTCGGTGGTGTCATCGCGGCCTGGGTGGTGCGCCGCAGGCGCCGCCGGGCCGTCACCCCCGCCTACTGAGGCATCCGCTCCCGGCCGTTTCCGGCCGGGAGCTTTTTCTCTTCGAACCTCCCGGCCGCCGAGCCTCGCTCACCGGAGCCGACGCCGGGCTTTTCCCGCCGCGCTTTTCCCGGCCGCCGGGCCTCGCGGAGCCCCGCCGTTCGCCGGTGTGACGCTTTTCCCGCCCCTCGTCGCCGGAACGTGGGGGGCTTCACCCGGAGATGGGGGCTGCATGGGGCTGTGGGCGCTATGTAGCGCTTCGTGGCGTAGCTGAATGACCCGGGGGCCGGGTCGGCCGGGATGTGGCCTCCAGGGGCGAATGAGGCCGATCCGGGACGCCGTCCAGCTGCGGGGGCCAGGGGCGGCGTGTTTCGGCCGGACGCCTTTTCCCGGCGCTTTCTTCCGTGATCGCGCAGCAGAAGATTCTGCTGGAATTGACCAGCTATGGCCGCATCGGTTGATTTAAGTGACAATATGACAAAATTTCATGTGTGAACCTGCCTGGCCGCGTGCCCGTACATGTTCCAGGGCCATCACAGCCGGGCGCGACCCTCGAAAGGTGGCCGCGGGTGAACCTGGGATCCCTGGAACGCGCGATCATGGACGTGCTGTGGGGCTGCAAGCAGCCGCTGCTGGTTCGCCAGGTGCAGGACATGCTGAACCAGGACGCGGAACGGAGCCTGGCCTACACCACGGTGCAGACCGTCGCCGAGCGTCTCGTCAGGAAGGGCCTGCTGGAGAGGGCACCCGTGCGCAACGCCTTCCGCTACACCGCCAGCCGCTCACGGGACGAGCACGTGGCCGGGTTGATGCTCGCGGCCCTGGCCGGTAGCCCGGATCGCGCTCCCGTGCTCTCGCGGTTCGCGGAGGGGGTGGATCCGGACGACGCCCTGCGTCTTCTGCACGAGCTGGCGCGGCGCGCGGGGGAGCGGGCGCACACCCCGGGGACGGGCGGGACCCCGAGCACGCTGCCCTAGGTTCCCGCCCCGGAGGCCGGGAGGCCGGCTTCCGGGGCGGGAACGGGGATCGCGGCCGTTCCCGCCGGTCGGGTGAGGACGGGTTCCCGGCTCCCGCGAGGGGAGCGAGGGCCGTGGCGGTGAGGACGGATTCCGGCTCCCGGGAGGGAGCCTGAGGACTACAGGCGCTCGACGACGTAGTCGACGCAGGTGGTCAGGGCCTCGACGTCGTCGGGGTCGATGGAGGGGAACATCGCGACGCGCAGCTGGTTGCGGCCGAGCTTGCGGTAGGGCTCGGTGTCGACGATGCCGTTGGCCCGCAGCACCTTGGCGATCGCGGAGGCGTCGACGCCGTCGGCGAAGTCGATCGTGCCGACCACGTTGGAGCGGAACTCCGGAGCCGCGAACGGGGTGGTGTAGGAGGTCTTCTCCGCCCAGGTGTAGAGGCGCTGGGCCGAGTCGGCCGTGCGGGCGGTCGTCCAGGCCAGGCCGCCGTTGCCGTTCATCCACTCGATCTGCTCGGCGAGCAGGAAGAGCGTGGCGACCGACGGGGTGTTGTACGTCTGGTCCTTGGAGGAGTTGTCGATCGCCACCGGGAGGCTGAAGAACTCGGGGACGTAGCGCCCGCCGGCGGCGATCTCGTCGACCCTGGCCAGCGCGGCCGGGGACATCAGGGCGATCCAGAGGCCGCCGTCGGAGGCGAAGCTCTTCTGCGGGGCGAAATAGTAGACGTCGAACTCGCTCGCCTCGACGGGCAGGCCGCCCGCGCCGGAGGTGGCGTCGACCAGCACGAGCGAGCCCTCCTCGCCCACGCGCCTGATCGGCATCGCGACGCCGGTCGAGGTCTCGTTGTGGGTGAGCGCGTAGACGTCGACGCCCTCCTCCGGCCGGGCCTCGGGGTGGCTGCCGACCTCCGACTTGATCACGGTCGGGTCGCCCAGCCACGGGGCCTTGGCCGCCACGGAGGCGAACTTGGAGGAGAACTCGCCGAAGTGCAGGTGCTGGGACCTGTCGCGGATCAGCCCGAAGGCGGCGATGTCCCAGAACGCGGTGGTGCCGCCGTTGCCCAGGACGACCTCGTACCCCTCGGGGAGGGAGAACAGCTCGGAGAGCCCCGCGCGCACGCGCCCGACCAGCGACTTGACCGGCTTCTGGCGGTGGGAGGTGCCCAGGAGACTGGATCCGGAGGCCGCGAGAGCCGACAGCTGCTCGGGGCGCACCTTCGAGGGCCCGCAGCCGAAACGGCCGTCGGCGGGCTTGATGTCAGAGGGAATCACGATGTCAGCCACCTGACCAGCCTACTGAGCCCGGGGATCGATCCTGGAAGGGGTCCGGATTTTGAGACGAGCCGTGGGAGGGATTTGGGCAGGGCCGGGTGATCGCGGGGGCCGGGCGGGGCGGGCCGGGGGAGGGGCACGGGGGGCCGGAACCGGCAACGGCTGCCGCGCGAGACGCCGCGCGACAGCCGTACAGGAAGGTGGTTCAGAGGGAGTGGACGACCTCGGTGGCTCCGGGGACGTCCTGAACCGAACGCTGGGACGGGCCCACGTAGTCTGCGCTGGGGCGGACGAGCCTGCCCGTGCGCTTCTGCTCCAGGATGTGGGCGGCCCAGCCCGCGGTGCGGGCGCAGGTGAACATCGAGGTGAACATGGACGAGGGAACCTGGGCGAAGTCCAGGATGACCGCGGCCCAGTACTCGACGTTGGTGGCGAGCACCCGGTCGGGCTTGCGGGCGTGCAGTTCCTCCAGCGCGGCCTTCTCCAGCGCCGCGGCGACCTCGTAACGCGGTGCGTCGAGCTCCTTGGCGGTGCGGCGGAGCACGCGTGCCCGGGGGTCCTCGGCACGGTAGACGCGGTGACCGAAGCCCATCAGGCGCTGGCCCTTGTCGAGCTCCGACTGGACGTACTTCTTGGCGTCGCCGACCTGCTCGACGCCTTCGATCATGTGCAGCACGCGCGCGGGCGCACCGCCGTGGAGCGGCCCGGACATGGCGCCGACCGCACCGCTCAGCGCCGCGGCGACATCGGCTCCGGTGGAGGCGATGACCCTGGCGGTGAAGGTGGAGGCGTTCATGCCGTGCTCGGCGGCGGACGTCCAGTAGGCGTCGATGGCCTTGACGTGCTTGGGGTCGGGCTCGCCCTGCCAGCGGATCATGAACCGCTCGACGATGCTCTCACCCTTGTTGATCTCGCTCTGGGGGACCATCGGCTTCCCCAGGCCGCGCGAGGACTGCGCGACGAAGCTCAGGGCGTTCACACTGGCCAGGGCCAGGTCGGCGCGGGCCTGCGCGTCGTCGATGTCGAGCAGCGGCTTGAAGCCGTACGCGGGGGCCAGCATGGCCACCGCGCTCTGCACGTCGACGCGGATGTCACCGGAGTGGACGGGGATGGGGAAGGGCTCCGCCGGGGCCAGGCCCGGCTGGAACTCGTTGTCGACAAGCAGGCCCCACACGTGTCCGAAAGAGACGCGGCCGACCAGCTCTTCGATGTCGACGCCCCGGTAGCGAAGGGCGCCCCCTTCTTTGTCCGGTTCCGCGATCTCCGTCTCGAAAGCTACAACGCCTTCGAGCCCGGGTTTGAAGTCGGACATTCTCGGCTGCCTCCCTTTCTTGAAGTCAAAGCCTTGATGTCGAGATACCGGCGGGTCATATTCAACCCCCTGGGCCGAGACGGTGTGCCGCCGGACCCGCCGGAACGCGATCGCCCCAGGTGGGGGGCGCCGCGCGGGCTTCCGGCTCGGCACGCGAGAATACCGTCCCGTGGATGCCACATCGCGACCGCCTTCGATGGCGGGCCTTCGACGTACGTACCAGGGGCTGCCCCTGATCGAGGCAGACCTCGCCGCCGACCCCTTCTCGCAGTTCGCCCTCTGGTTCGGCGACGCCGTGGACGCCGGGCTTCCCGAGCCGAACGCGACCGTGCTGGCGACCGCCTCGGCGGGCGGGCGGCCGACGGCCAGGACCGTGCTGCTCAAGGGCTACGACGAGAACGGGTTCGTCTTCTACACCAACTACGAGTCGCGCAAGGGCCGGGACCTGGCGGAGAACCCGCGGGCCGCCCTGCTGTTCCCCTGGCACTCCATCCGCCGCCAGGTGCGGGTGGAGGGCACGGTGGTGCGGCTGCCGCGCGAGGAGTCGGCCGCCTACTTCAAATCCCGGCCCTACGGGTCGCGGATCGGCGCGTGGGCGTCGCGGCAGTCGGCCGTCGTGCACTCCAGGGACGAGCTGGACGCCCGCTACGAGGAGCTGGCGGAGCGCTGGCCGGAGGATCCGCCGGTCCCCGATTTCTGGGGCGGGCTGCGCGTGGTGCCGTCCGAGGTGGAGTTCTGGCAGGGACGCACCGACCGCATGCATGACCGCCTCCGTTACCGGCGCTCCGGCGCCACCTGGGTCGTCGAACGTCTGGCTCCCTGAGGAGCCTGCCCCCTCTTTACTGATATATCCATGTATGTCTGGTAGAGAGGTAACGGGGTGGGTTTCGGGGATTTCGTCCGCAGGCACGCGGCTGACACGCGCCCACTCGCCATTCCCGCCTACCGGCGGCTGTGGGCCGGGCAGGGCGTGTCGTTCATCGGGTTCCAGCTCACCTCCGTGGCCGTCAGCGCCCAGATCTACGACATCACGAAGTCGTCGTTCTGGGTCGGCATGCTCGGCCCCGCCAACCTGATCCCCCTGGTCGTCTTCGGGCTGTGGGGAGGCGCGATCGCCGACGCGGTCGACCGTCGCAGGCTTCTCATGATCGGCGCGCTGATCGCCTGGAGCGGGACGCTCGCGCTCCTGGTCCAGGCCGCCCTGGGCTCGACCAGCGTCGGCCTGCTGCTGGCCACCGTGGCCGTGCACGCCACCGGGTTCGCCATCACCGGGCCGACCAGGGGCGCGATCATCCCCAGGCTGGTCCCCGCCGACCTGATCCCCGCGGCCAACACCCTCAACTTCCTGGTGGGCGGCCTCGGCACCGTCATCGGCCCCCTGGTCGCCGGGGTCGTGCTCGCCCAGAGCGGCTTCGCCACCGCCTACCTGATCGACGCGCTGCTGTTCGGCGCCGGTTTCTACGCCGCGGTACGGCTTCCCAGGCTCGAACCGGTCGGCGAGGTGACCCGCCCGGGACTGCGGTCGGTCGTGGACGGCCTGCGCTACGTCTCCGGGCACCCGGTCGTGCTGATGTCGTTCGTCGTCGATCTCATCGCCATGGCGTTCGCGCTGCCCAGGGCGCTGTTCCCGGAGATCGTGGCCGAACGGTTCGGCGGCTCCCCGGTCGCCTTCGGGTGGCTGTCGGCCAGCGTCGCCATCGGCTCGGTGCTCGGCGGCGTGCTGTCGGGCTGGGTGGGCCGGGTGCGGCGCCAGGGACTGGCGCTCACGTACGTGATCGCCGCGTGGGGGCTCACCGTCGCCGCGGCCGGACTGGCCGGCCAGCTGTGGCTGATGGTCGCCCTGCTGGCGTTCGGCGGGGCCGCCGACCTGATCTCCGCGGTGTGGCGGCAGACGATCCTGCAGACCCACGCGCCCGACGACATGCGGGGCAGGATGCAGGGGGTCTTCATGGTCGTCGTCGCGGGAGGCCCCAGGCTGGGAGATCTGCGGGCGGGGGCCACCGCCTCCTGGTTCGGCGCCACCGGCGCCTGGGTGGGCGGCGGGATCGCCTGCGCGGTGGCCGTGGTCGCCGTGGGACTGGCCGTCCCCGCCTTCAGAAAATATCGTCCGCTCGCGCGGAGCGTTTGAGCAGCTAGGGAAGGATTTGGCGTCCTGGCGCGTTGCCGACCTTTGTCATCGTGGGCTGTTCTCCCAATAGGGTCGTCTTCTCAAACTTCCAAGGTCCCGCGCCGCCCTCCCGGGAACACCGCGCGATGGACGTAGCATCGAGAGAGGACGGGAGGAACCTTGACCGCACACGGCCTGATCGACACGACGGAGATGTACCTTCGTACGATCTTCGAACTGGAGGAGGAGGGCATCGTCCCCCTGCGCGCCCGCATCGCCGAGCGCCTCCAGCAGAGCGGCCCCACCGTCAGCCAGACGGTCGCACGGATGGAGCGCGACGGGCTGGTCCGCGTCGAGGGCGACCGCCACCTGACCATGACCGACCTGGGGCGCACGCTCGCCATCCGCGTCATGCGCAAGCACCGCCTCGCCGAGTGCCTGCTCACCCAGGTCATCGGCCTGCCCTGGGAAGAGGTGCACATAGAGGCGTGCCGCTGGGAGCACGTCATGTCCGACTCCGTGGAGTCCCGGCTCGTCAGCCTTCTCAACAACCCCACCGAGGACCCGCACGGCAATCCGATCCCCGGCCTCGAGGAACTCGGCGTCGTCGGCGCTCCCGGCGGGAGGCCGGAGTCGCTGCCGTCGATGGCGGCGATGGCCGGACCCAGAGATATACCCGTTGTCGTGCGGCGAATTAGCGAACAAGTGCAAAGCGATCCGGCTGTGATGCTTAAACTCAAGCAAGTTGGGATACAACCCGGACGCGAGGTGACGCTCGCGGCGAGCGACGACGGTGTGCGGGTGACAGGTGACGACGAGGCGGACAATTTTCTTGCGGATCTCCCGCGAGAGATTGCCGCGCACGTTTTCGTCTCCACACGCTGACCGAGGCCCCTTAGCTCGGTTGGATCCCGTTCGGGAGTCCCTCCGCTCCCAGGCCGAGACTGCAGGAGCAACCGTGGTTCGCTTTGCACACACCCGCCCACGACGGGCGGTCACCGGATGAAGCGGTGGGGGGATGTTTCCCAGGACGCCGCTGATCACCTTACGGCCGGTTCCGTCCTGGATCACGCTGAGATGGCGGTGGTCGTCACCGACAGGTTCAGCAACCTTCTCTACTGGAACCCGTTCGCGGAAAGGCTGTTCGGGCGCCCCGGCACCTCGGGGCCCCGTGACCAGTCCCTCTCCCTGGGCATCATGGAGAAGGATCACCCGCTCGCCGTCGAGCTCTCCAAGCACGTCCTCAAGGGCGGAGTCTGGGAGGGCACGTTCGACGTCAGGCGCGGGGACGGGACGATCATCTACGTACGCGCGCAGGCCGTGCCGCTGCGGCATCCCTCGGGAGCGGTGACGGGCATCGTCATCACCGCCCGCGAGGCGATGCGCAGCAACGAGCGGGAGAAGGACCGCTTCGGCCTGCTGGAGCGGATCGGCGAGCGCCTCGCCGGGTCGCTCTACGTCGAGGAGACGCTCAAGCGCGTCGCCGAGATGCTCGTCCCGCAGTTCGCCGACCACTGCTTCATCGAGCTGATGGAGGAGGGGCGGCTGACCCGGAGGGTCTCCACCCACGTCCAGGGCTGGAGCCCGCCGCCCAACACCTGGGCGCCGCTGGGGGCGGAGATCCGCTACCCGGTGGGGCACTACGCCGAGATCGCGCTGCGCCGCCAGGAGACGATCCTCGTCGAGGACTTCTCCCAGACCAACTACCCCAGCCCCGGTGAGGCCAACACCCGCCTGGCCGCCGAGATCGGCATGACCTCGGCCATCGTGGCGCCTTTGTGCGTGCGCGGCGAGACCCTCGGGCTGATGTATCTGGGGCTGTCCAACCTGACCGACCGGCGCAGCCCGCACTACGACGCCTTCGACCGCGACTTCGTGGGGGCCATCGCCACCCGGGTCGCCCTCGCCGTCGACAACGCCCTGCTGTTCGAGGAGGAGCGGCACACCGCCGAGTCCTTCCAGAAGCACCTGCTGCCCCGCGCGCTGCCGCAGCTCGACGGGCTGGACATCGCGGTCCGCTACTACCCGGCCGCACCCCTGGCCAGCCACGGGCAGGGCATCCAGACCCAGGTCGGCGGCGACTGGTACGACGTCATCCCGCTGTCGGCGGGCCGGGTCGGCATCGTCATCGGCGACGTCGAGGGCAGGGGGGCCAAGGCCGCGGCGGTCATGGGGCAGCTGCGGGCGGCCCTGCGGGCCTTCGCCCAGGACGACAAGCCGCCCGCGGAGATCCTCGCCAGGCTCGACGAGTGGACGCGCATCATCGCCACCCCCGAGCAGGACGAGAGCGGCACCGACATCAGCGTCCCGCCCATCGTCACCTGCCAGTACCTGGTCTACGACGCCTGGTCGCGGCAGCTGTCGTTCGCCAACGCCGGTCACGCCCCCCCGCTGCTGCTCATCGGCGACACCTGCACCGAGCTCGACATCCACGAGGTCGGCCAGCCGCTGGGGGTGCGGGCCAAGGGCATGCACGCCGACCTGGTCTACAAGGAGGAGACGCGGACGCTGCCCCCCGGGGCCGCGTTGCTCCTCTACACCGACGGGCTCGTCGACCGCCGCCCCATCCGCGACGCCGACGGCAGGCCGCCCAACGTCGAGGAGACGCTGGCGCAGCTCTGCGGCAAGCTCATCGAGATCAGTGACGCCTCCGTCGAGCGCATCGCCGACGCCGCCACCGTCGCGGTGCCCGGCGAGATCGACGACGACATGGCCATCCTCGTGCTCAGGTCCGCCTCCGAGGACCTGGCCGTCGAGGAGCGCACCTTCCCCGCCCAGCCGATCATGGTCGGGGAGGCGCGCCGGATGGCGTCGGAGGCGTTCGTCGGCTGGAACGTCCCCGAGGAGCGCGCCGAGCTCGCCTGCCTGCTGGTCTCCGAGGTCGTCACCAACGTCGTGCTGCACGCCGCCAGCGCCAGCATCCCGCGCAGGGAGCTGACGATGGACGGCCCTCCGCTGCCGTTCGACGAGTCCTGGGACGTCCCCGGCTTCGAGGACGAGGTCGTCAACGAGAAGGAGTTCACGCTCAGGCTCCGCCGGGGCCGGGAGTCGGTCTGGGTCGAGGTCTTCGACCAGGATCTCCGGCTGCCGCGCATCCGCAGCGCGGGGGAGAACGACGAGGGCGGGCGGGGCCTCTACCTCGTCGACCAGCTCGCCAAGCGCTGGGGTTCACGCCCGACCAAGGAGGGCAAGGCCGTCTGGTTCGAGATCCCCACCAGATCGCGCTGAACCACCCGCCGCAAGGCTGGAACACGTCCCCGATCGGTGGTTGACTCGGGGCATGGAGCTGGCGTTCGAACGGCGCGGGACGGGTCCCTCCCTGGTCCTGCTTCACGGTATTGGGCATCACTGGCAGGCATGGCTGCCAGTGCTCGACCGCCTCGCCGCCGAGCGAGACGTGATCGCCGTCGACTTCCCCGGCTTCGGCGTCTCGCCGCCGCTGCCGTCCGGCACGCCGTACACGGCCGAGAGCCTGGCGGACGCGATCGAGTCCTTCTTCGCGGTGCTCGACCTGCGCGACCCTCACGTGGCGGGCAGCTCCCTGGGCGGTTACGTCGCCCTCGAACTGGCCTCGCGCGGGGTGGTCCGCTCGGCCGCCGCCCTCTCTCCCGCCGGGTTCTGGAACCGCAGCGAGCTCGTGTACGCGCGAGCCGTCCTCCGCTTCACCAGGGCCTCCGCCCGCCGGATGTCTCCCGAGAAGGCCGCCGCGATGGCCGAAGATCCGCTGAGCCGCGCTCTCAGCGGCGGCGTCATGACGGCCCATCCGTCGAGGGTCACGCCCGAGGCGATGCTCGCGTCCCTCCAGGCGCTCAAGGACGCCTCAGGTTTCGACGAGACCCTCGCCTCGTTCGCGGGGCTGATGCCTCCCGCGCCGCCGAAGGCGCCGGTCACGATCGCCTGGGGCGAGCACGACCGGCTGCTCCTGCGCCGGCAGGCCGTGCGGGCGGCCAGGTGGTCGGGGCAGCGGGTGAAGCTCCTCAAGGGCTGCGGGCACCTGCCGATGACCGACGACCCCGAGCTGGTCGCGAGGGTGCTGCTGGAGGCGTCCCGGTAGGGGGCCGCCGTACGGTCGGGCCTGCGGGTGGCGTCCCGGCAGGGGGCGTCGTACGGGGGCGGACGGCCGGGTGTGGCCGGTCCGGGGCGTCCGGGGTCGCGCGGAAGGGGTCAGCGGATGGTCTGTCCCCAGACGGCGAGCATCACGATGACGAACGCGACCATGACGCCGACGTAGGCGATCGGGCCGAAGCGGAAGGCGCGGCGCACCCGGTTCAGGCCCCAGGCGAACAGGAACGCCAGGAAGATCAGCAGAATCAGCCCGCTGTCCATCGTCACCACCTCGGGGGAGTCTCCGTTGACCAGTATGCGTCGGCGAGGCCGCCCGTGCGGCCGGTGAACGCAATCCCCAACCCATGGGATCGTTACCTTTCGTGAACAGAACATCGAAGGTAACGCGTGCCCTGCTGGTGGCAGCCCTGGGCGCAGGCCTCTCCGCATGTTCGGGCGGGAGCATCGCACCCGGGCCGTCCGGCACGCCGGCCGTCGCCACCGTTACGGTGACAGCGTCCCCGTCCGCCGTGGCCTCCGCCACGCTTTCCCCGTCCGCTTCCGCTTCCCCCTCGCCGTCCTCGTCCCCGTCCGCTTCCGCGGACGCCCTCGGCACGGCGTCGCCGTCCCCGAGCGTTCCCGGGGGCCGGGGCGTCGACACCACGGTGAGCGGGCAGATCGCCCTGCGCGGGGTGGACGCGATCACCGTGACCTCCGAGAGCGACCAGGAGGTGAAGGCCCTCCTGCTGCCGTTCACGGTCGTGCGCGACGCGCGGGGGCTGGTCTGCGACGGGGGCGCGGCCCCGAACAGCTGCTCGGTGGAGGAGCTGCAGAAGGCGATCAAGAAGGGGGGTGTCCTTTTCGCCAAGGTGACGATCAAGGACGGGGTGGCCGTCCAGATCGAGGACATCGGCGAGAAGTGACGACCCCGGCCGGTTGGCGGTAACCGCCGTCCCGCGGGCGCGTGGACGGCGGTTTTCCGGTGGGGACGCACCGGCGGAGGGGGCTCTCGGAAGCCGCGCCTGGGTCTTTCCCGGAAGCCCGTGAGTCCTTCTCGGAGCGCGCGGGCGTTCCCCGGAAACCTGTGTGGTTCCCGAAGGGCCGGTGTGCCTCTCAGAAACCGAACCGGTGTGCCTCTCAGAAGCCGAAGGAGCGGCCGATGATCTCTTTCATGATCTCGGTGGTGCCGCCGTAGATGGTCTGGACGCGGCTGTCGACCCAGGCCTTGGCCACGGGGTACTCCATCATGTAGCCGTAGCCGCCGTGCAGTTGGAGGCAGCGGTCGATGACCTTGGTCTGCAGCTCCGTGGTCCACCACTTCGCCTTGGCGGCGTCCACGGCGGTGAGCTCCCCGGCGTTGAGGGCCAGGATGCACTTGTCCACGTAGAGGCGGGCGATGTCCACCTCGGTGTCCAGCTCGGCCAGGACGAACCGGGTGTTCTGGAAGCTGCCGATGTTCCGGCCGAAGGCCGTGCGGCTCTTGCAGTACTCGATGGTCGTCCGCAGGACCGTCTCCGCCGCCGCCACGGCCATCACCGCGATCGACAGGCGTTCCTGCGGCAGGTTGGCCATGAGCTGGAAGAAGCCCTGCCCCTCCTCGGGGCCCAGCAGGTTGGCCGCGGGGACCCTGACGTTGTCGAAGAACAGCTCCGCCGTGTCCTGGGCGTGCATGCCGATCTTCTCCAGGTTGCGGCCCCGGCTGAAGCCCTCCATGCCCCGCTCGACGACCAGCAGCGAGATCCCCCGGGCGCCCGCCGCCGGGTCGGTCTTCGTGACCGCGACGACCAGGTCGGAGTTGATGCCGTTGGTGATGAAGGTCTTCTGGCCGTTGACCACGTAGTCGTCGCCCTCGCGCACGGCGGTCGTCCTGATGCCCTGCAGGTCGCTGCCCGCGCCGGGCTCGCTCATCGCGACGGCCGTGATCAGCTCGCCGGAGGTGAACCCGGGCAGCCAGCGGGCCTTCTGCTCGTCGCTGGTGAGGTCCACGAAGTACGGCGCCATGACGTCGTTGTGCAGCGAGTAGCCCAGGCCGGACGCGCCGATCGCGATGACCTCCTCGACGATCACCGCGTTGTAGCGGAAGTCCGTGATCCCGGCCCCGCCGAACTCCTCGGGCACCCCGAAGCCGAACATCCCGATCTCCCCGGCCTTCTTCCACACCTCGCGGGGGACGATGCCGTCCTTCTCCCACCGGTCGTGGTGGGGCGCCACCTCGCGGGCCAGGAACTCGCGCACGGTCTCTCGGAAGAGCTGGTGCTCCTCCTCGAAGAGGTCTCGCTGCATGGTGTGCCTCCTAGGGACTCGTGGCCACGCGTGACGGCTCGTGACACAGAATACGATTCTGTTACCAGCAGGTACACCCGACCCCTTGGCGTTCGTACGTCTTGCGGAGGTATGTGGAGGTACATCCAGATCACAAGTGCGCCACGGTCTTCGGATCCACCCGCGATCTCGCTGCGGCGAAGACGGTAGAAACCGTACGATCTACCCTCGGTGTGCTATGGGTATGCCCGTTGACGGCAGCCTTCGTGATCGGAGTGTGTGGTGGTTCGGTGGCGATCTGGGCTCCGTAGGTCTCTCACGGTTTCGGCCCTGTGCCTTTTCGGCGGTGCGCTGGTCGCGCTGCCCACCGGTGCGTCCGGTGCCAGCAATGCCGAACTCGTGGTCGACTACAGCTGTACCGGGGGGATCGCCCTGGGAACCAGCGTGGTGAACCTCCGGACCAAGGTGTCGATTCCCACGACGCTCACGGTCGGGCAACCGCTCAACATCGGCTGGGCCCTCAACTACAAGAACGGCGACCCGACCAGGTTCGGCTCGCCGGGCTACTTCGGTCCCGGGGGCAAGGTCCTGGTCACCGGGAACGTGCAGCTCTCCGGGAGCTGGACCGGCGTCCTCCAGCCCAAGGGCCTCGTCGAGCAGCCGGGCAAGCTGCAGCCGGGGGACATCCTGAAGCTCCCCGACGGGATCTCCGACTCCGCTCACACCGACCGGGCGGGCACGCTCAAGGTCTCCCCCCGGAGGCTGTTCGTGGACTTCACGCCTCCGGCCGGCGAGGTCATGGTCAACAACGACGACCCCCGAGTGGGCTACCACGCGGCGGCCGACTGGTACGAGCTGAACGACCAGGCGCTGAGCATCGGCGACTACGGTCGTGACCTGCACCGTACGGACAGGGTCAACTCCTTCGCCACCTTCAAGTTCACCGGCACCGGGATCGAGTACATCGCCCGGCGCAGCAAGGAGGCGGGGCAGGTCGGGTTCAAGATCGACGGCGTGGACGCCACGCCGTCCTCCGTCGACGCCTCGAAGGAGGCCGACGGCACGCCGACGAACGCCGCCCACGACGGCGGGCTCACGCTGTGGAAGTTCAACGGCCTCAAGTACGGTGAGCACACCCTCCAGGTCACGAACCTGGAGGCAGGCAAGTTCGCGCAGGTCGACGCCTTCCGGGTGATCACGAGGGAGCTGGCGAACCCGCCGGCCGACTACAGGGCCGTCTGCACGCTCGTCAGCGCGCCGGTCTCGGTGGACGTCACCATCTCCGAGCCGGGCGGATCCGGCTCGCCCAGCCCGACGATCACCGACACCCCGGACCCCTCCTTCACCCCCACCGTCACCCCTTCCGTCACCCCCAGCGTCACCCCCACGCCCACGGTCACCCCGAGCTCGAACGGCAACCAGAACGGTGGCCAGAACGGGACGAACAGCACCACCAGGAGCACGACCACCTCGACGCCCAAACCGACCCTGACCGCCACCGTCACCGTCACCCCCACCAGGCCCACCCCCACCGCGCCGCAGGTGATCATCACGCCCAGCGGCGGGGCGCAGACCGGTGAGGCTCCGGGGGGAGGCTCCGGGCTGGGGCTTCTGAGCGCGGGCACGGCGATGGTGACGGGAAGCGCACTGGGCGGTGTGGTCTTGATGAGGCGGCGTGCGGCACACGCTCGCGGCCAGAGGGACAGCTGAAGGAGGCGCCGGATGTACCAAGGACCCGTGCAGGGCGGTCCCGACCCCTACCAGGGGCGGGGCCCGGCTCCCAAGCCCAAGGGAAGCATGCTGATGGCCGGGCTCCTCGTGGCCGGTTCGCTCGGCGGGGTGGCCGCGATCATGGCGGGCCTGCTCGCGTACCTGTCCCCGGTGCCGGACGACGCGCCGTACGGCCCGCCCGTACCGCAGGCGGCCGACAGCAACATCCAGATCCAGCAGGTCCCGGCCGCGGGCCAGCAGCCGGTGGGGGTGACGCCGTCATCGGTGGGGCCGGGCGGCCTGGACGCTCCCCTGACGGCCGCCGCGCCCACGGCCGCGCCGCCGCTGCCGGTGATCATGCCTCCGGAGCCGTTGAAGAGCGACGGTGTGAGGCCGCGGCGGCTGGCCATCCCGAAGATCGGCGTGCTGGCCCCGCTGATGGCGCTCAGCGTCGACGCCAAGCGGGAGATCCAGACGCCTCCGCTGAGCAGGCCCAACCAGGCGGGCTGGTACAAGCACGGCCCGATTCCCGGGCAGCAGGGGCCCTCGGTGGTTCTCGGACACGTGAACACCAAGAAGGGCGCGGCCGTCTTCAGCAGGCTGAAGGAGATCAGGCGGGGGGACAAGATCAAGGTCTCCCGTTCCGACGGAAGCCTCGCGGAGTTCACGGTCGACGGTGTGGAACAGGTCAGCAAGGCGGCCTTCCCGTCGAAGCGGGTGTACGGCAACACCGGTGAGGCGACCCTGCGGTTGATCACCTGCGGTGGTGTCTACAACAGCAGGACCGGTCACTACACCGACAACATCATCGTCTACGCGACCCTGTCGAAGACCCGTCGCGCCTGATCGCGCGTAGTACCCGATGAACGTGCAGGTCACGGCCTTCGTCGCCCGTCTCTGATCGTTAGCCTCCCCGGCAATCCGGGTAGGGATTCGTTCAACAGGAGACAACCCCCCGAATGATCAGAAGGCGGGGGTGTGCCCAGGTGAGCATCGTGCGGGCCGGGGTCGTAGCCGTACTCATAGGGGTGGCCGCTCTCGGCGCCGTCCAGCACCCGAAGTCGGGGAACGAGCGATCCACGGGCTGGGGTGCCAAGCGTCCCGCGCACTCGACGCCGAAGCACGCCGGGGGCTGGACGACCAAGAACTGGGGCAACGGGGGGCGGACGGCCGAGCGCTCGGAGACGAGGATCGAGCGCGGGGGAAACTGGGGACTCGGGCGGCCGAGGCATTCGGGCGGCGGGCGGCACAGGGCCGGGGAGGCCGGCCGGCGGGGGCCGGAGCGGGAA
Source organism: Streptosporangium nanhuense (assembly GCF_059358815.1). NCBI lineage: Bacteria > Bacillati > Actinomycetota > Actinomycetes > Streptosporangiales > Streptosporangiaceae > Streptosporangium > Streptosporangium nanhuense. The sequence goes on along the minus strand of NZ_JCADBG010000018.1, from coordinate 189,338 downwards.
CGCCACGGGAACCGCTGGTTCGGCCGGCGTGATCCGGGGGGCGGGCGCGGCGAGAGGTGGGGGTCCGGGCGTCACCGGGATCGGGACCTCGGACGGTCGGGGTCGGACGCCGGGAGCGATGACGACCGGGACCGTGCGTGGCCGTACAGGGGAGCCCGGTCGGAGGAGCGCGGGAGCGGATGGGGATTCGGGCGTTCGGGGGACCGGGAGTCCGGACGGCCGGAGAGACCGGGATTCGAGCGGTACGAGGAGGAGTTCGGGTTCAGGCGGGGCGTTCCGGGCGGTGCGCGCGGCTGGGGCCGGGACCAGGACCGGTACCGGGAGCTCGGGGGGAGAGGCCCGGAGGCCGGGTGGCACGGGGACCACAGGGACCACGGGTTCGGACGGTACGGGTCCGACGCCCGGCGCCACAGGGAGCGGGCCAGGCCCGGCGCGCGGCACCATCGTCACGGGCACGAATACAGGCGCGGGCACGGATACAGGAACGGGCACAGACACGGGCACGGATACAGGAACGGGCACGGATACAGGAACGGGCACGGGTCCCGGCATGGGTGAGGGGCTCCGCGAGCCGGTCCGCCGCCCGAGGCCGGCGCGGCGATTCGAGACAGGGACCGGAACCGGGGGGCGCGTGGCCGTCCGTTGACCCCGGTTTCCCTTTCCCGCACCGAGGAGTGAGCGATCGATCGCTCACTCTTTTTTGATCGACGACATCGGGAAACACTTAGGGAAATGTCCCAAGAGACGGTCATATGGTGTTATCTCAGTGATAATCGCTTCTGATCGTTAATCGCATCTCCGGTACGGGTATAGCCGTTTATGCGAATGTGTCTCCCCCGCTGAACCGGAGCGAGGGGTGTACACAGGTGAGCAAGGCGCGGGCCGGTGTGCTGGCCGTATTCATAGGTATCGCCGCGATCGGCGCCCTCCACCACGCCGATTCGACGGGCACCCGATCCGTGAGCCCCTCGGACGAACGATCCGGTGGTTCGACGGCCGGGCGGCACGCGGATCCCACGGGCGGCCGGGCCGCGAGTTCCACGGACACCTCCGCGGACAGTTCCACGGACAGGCGGGTCGCGAGGTCCGCGGCTGAGCGTCTCGCGAACCCCGAGGCCAGGCATTTCGGCCGCCACGAGATCGGGCCGATCGTCATCGCGCACCGTGGGGCGAGCGCGTTCCGGCCCGAGCACACGCTTCTGGCCTACACGGTCGCCATCTCGATGGGCACCGACTACATCGAGCCCGACCTCGTCTCGACCAAGGACCACGTGCTGGTCGCCCGGCACGAGAACGAGCTCTCGGCGACGACCGACATCGCCAGGCACCCCGAGTTCGCCGACCGCAGGACGTCCAAAGTCATCAACGGCATCCGGCACACCGGCTGGTTCACTGAGGACTTCACGCTGGAGGAGCTGCGTACCCTCCGCGCCAGGGAGCGCTTCCCCAAGGAACGGCGGGACAACACGGCGTACGACGGGACGGAGCGGATCCCGACGCTCGACGAGGTGATCCAGCTCGCGCAGAAGCACGGGGTGGGCGTCTACGCCGAGACCAAGTTCCCCACCTACTTCTCCTCGATCGGGCTGCCGCTCGAGGAGCCGCTGCTGGAGGCCTTCGCGCGCCACGGCTGGGACGACGAGCGGGACCCGGCCTTCATCCAGTCCTTCGAACCCGGGAACCTCAAGCGGTTGCGTCCTCTCACCCGGCTGCGGCTCATCCAGTTCGTCGGCGCGACCGGCGCCCCGTACGACCTCGCGAGCGCGGGTGACTCGCGCACCTACGACGACATGGTCACGCCGGAGGGGCTGCGGGAGATCGCCGCGTACGCCGACGGCATCGGGGTGGTCACCAAGCGGATCGGCCCCGGCGATCCCGGAGGTCTCGACGGGAGGCCGGTGTCGCCCGCGGAGCTCGTCAGGAACGCCCAGCGGGAAGGGCTCCTGGTCCACGCCACGACGGTTCGCAAGCTCGCCGCGCGGCTCCGGGCGGAGCTCAGGGGCGACGCCTCCGGCGGGCGGGCCGACGAAGAGGTGAGGAAGTGGCTGCAGCGCCTGTACCGGCTCAGGGTGGACGGAGTGATCGCCGACGACCCCGGCCTGGCGCGCGCCGTACGGGACCGGCTGCGCACCGGAGGCTGACGCACGCCGACCGGCCGCCGCGGGTGCCACCGGGGCCGGCGCCGCGCGGACGGCCGCCCGGTCCCGGCGATGCGGGGACCCCGGACTACCGTGGGTCTGTGAACGGTTCCTCTCCTTTCCGGGACGTCGATCCCGAGGTTCTGGCGACGCGGGCCTCCTCGTTCGGCAGCGAGGCGGAGGCGTACGCGCGGGAGCGGCCCGACTACCCCGGCGCGGCCGTGCTGTGGGCCCTGGAGCCGGTACGCGGGCGCGAACCGCTGCGTGTCCTCGACCTGGCGGCGGGGACCGGGAAACTGACCACCGTGCTGTCGCGGTACGTCGCCGACGTCGCCGACCTCCTCGCGGTGGAACCCGACCCCGCCATGCTCGGCGAGCTCCGCCGCCTGCTGCCCGGCGTCCGGACGGCGGCGGGTACGGCGGAGGAGATCCCGCTGCCGGACGGGTCGGTCGACGCGATCCTCGTCGGGCAGGCACTGCACTGGTTCGACCTCGATCGGGCACTGCCCGAGATGGCGCGGGTGCTGGCCCCGGGCGGGGTGCTGGCGGGCCTGTGGAACCTCGACGACGACGAGGTTCCCTGGGTGAACGGGCTGAAGGAGGTCTCGAAGAGCTCGGTGTCGTTCCGCCGCTGGCGGCCCGAGTCGATTCTCGGGCAGGGGCCGCTCTTCCCGGTGATCGAGCACACCCGGTTCCCGCACAGCCAGCGCCGCACCGTGGAGTCGATGGTGGCGACGATCCGCACGCACTCGCACGTGCTGACCCTCCCCGAGGCCGAGCGGACCGAACTGTCGGACCGGGTCGCCGGTTACCTGCGCTCCGTCCCCGAGACCGCGAGCGGCGAGTTCGATCTCCCGATCGTCACCGCCGCGGTCCGCGCCGTCCGCCCGGTCTGAGGAGAGCGGGACGAGTCCTGGGCGAAGGTGTCCCGTCACCCGGCGCGCATGGCCGCCCGTACCCGCTCAAGGGTGATCGGCAGGTCGCGCTGCCGGAAGCCGGTCGCGTGGAAGACGGCGTTGGCGATCGCCGCTGCGGTGCCGACGATCCCGATCTCACCGATGCCCTTGGCACCGACCGGGTTGAGCTCGTCGTCCTGCTCGTCGATCCAGTGGGCCTCGATCCCGCGGACGTCGGCGTTCGCCGCGATGTGGTACCCGGCCAGGTCGTGGTTGACGAAGTCGCCGAACCTGGGGTCCAGCACCAGTGCCTCGTGCAGGGCCATGGAGATCCCCATCGTCATGCCGCCGAGGAACTGCGAGTTCGCCGTCCTGGCGTTGATGATCCGGCCGGCCGCGAAGATCCCCAGCAGCCGCCCGACACGCACCTGCCCGCTGTCGATGTTCACCATGACCTCGGCGAACTGCGCCCCGAACGAGTGGCGTGCGAGACGCTTCCACGCGGCGAGGTCCTCGGCGGTGTCCGCCCGTGCCTCCAGGCCCTCCGGGGGGACCAGGCCGGACCGCTCGTCGAGATCCTTGACCAGCGCCCGGCAGGCCTTGCTCACCGCCCAGCTCCAGGAGGCGGTGCCCATGGACCCCCCGGCGAGCGCGGCGGGGCCGAAGACGCTGCGGCCCACCCTGACCGTGACCCGGTCCATCGGCACGCCGAGCTCGTCGGCGGCCACCTGGGTGAGCGCGGTGCGGGCGCCGGTGCCGATGTCGGCCGCGGCGATCTCGACCACGAACCTGCCCGTGGGCTCGGCGTAGGCGGCCGCGGTGGACGCCCTGGTGTAGACGGGGTAGGTCGACGCCGCGACGCCGGTCCCGACGAGCCACCGGCCTTCCTCGCGGACGCCCGGCGTGGGGTCGCGGTCGGCCCAGCCGAAGCGCGCCGCCCCCTCACGCAGGCAGGCGACCAGGTTACGGCTGCTGAACGGGAGTCCCGACCCGGGGTCGACCGAGGGCTCGTTGACGATCCGCAGCTCGACGGGGTCCATCCCGAGGGCGTACGCCAGCTCGTCCATCGCCGACTCCAGGGCGAACATCCCCGGAGCCTCGCCGGGGGCGCGCATCCAGGAGGGAGTCGGCACGTCCAGCCGCAGCAGCCGGTGGGCGGTGTGGCTGTTGGGCGCCGCGTACATCATGCGGCTGGGCGTGACCGTCTGCTCGGTGAACTCGACGAGCTTCGAGCTCTGCTGGAGCGCGTCGTGCCACACCGCGGTCAGCCTGCCGTCGCGCTCGGCCCCCAGGCGTACGCGCTGCACGGTGGGCGTCCGGTAACTGACGAGCGGGAACATCTGCTGCCGGGTCATCGCCACCTTGACCGGTCGCCTGACGGCGCGGGCGGCCAGTGCCGCCAGCACGGTCGGCGGGCGGGGCGCCCCCTTCGACCCGAAACCGCCGCCGACGTGGTCCGCGACGACGCTCACCGCGCTCTCGGGCAGGCCGAACAGCCGGGCGATCGCGGTCGCCGACCCCCACGGGGCCTGGTCGGCGTTGTAGAGCGTCAGGGTCTCGCCCTCCCAGAACGCGATCGTGGCGTGCGGCTCCATCGGGCTGGCGTGCTCGGCCGGGGTCGTGTAGGCGGCGTCCACGCCGACCGGCGCCGCCGCCAGGGCGCTCTCGGCGTCGCCCCGGTCGACGGTCCCCGCGAAACCCGCGTTGACCTTCTCTGGGGAGGAGATCCGCGGGTTGCCGGTATCCAGCACGACCTCGTACTCCTCCTCCTCGTAGTCCACGCGCACCGCCGACGCCGCCTCGCGGGCACCCTCCAGGGTCTTCGCGACCACGGCCGCGACGATCTGCCCCCGGTAGGCGACGTCGGCCGACTGCAGGACGGCCAGCTCGGCGTCCTGCACGGGGCGCAGCCGGGAGACGTTGCCGCTGTCCAGCACGGCGACCACCCCCGGCATGGCCAGCGCGGCGGCGCCGTCGACGGAGCGGACCCGCCCCCGGACGATCGTGGACTGCACCGGCCAGACGTAGAGGGCGTCCGGTACGGGGTACTCGTACGCGTAGCGGGCCACGCCGGTGACCTTGTCGCGTCCCTCGATCCTGACCGGTGTCCCGCCCACCACCTTGTCGAGCGTGGTCATCCTCGCTCCTCCTCGCCGAAGTCCCCGGTGAAGTCGCCGGTGAAGTTCCTGGTGGAGCCCCCGCCGGGATCCCCGTTGAGGTCCCCGCCGGGACCCCCGGTGAGGTCGCGGACGCTCGCCGCGATCAGGTCCCCGGCCAGATCGATCTTGAACTCGTTCTGCGGGAGGGGACGCGCCGCCGCGAACTCCGCCTCCGCGGCGGCCAGCAGCAGCGCCCTGGTCGGCCTGTGGCCGGCCAGCATCCCCTCGGCGTCCCGGGCCCGCCACGGCACGGGGGCCACCCCGCCCAGCGCCAGCCGGATCTCCCGCAGCGAACCGCCGGCATCCGTCGCGACCACCGCCGCGACCGAGACCACCGCGAACGCGTAGGACCAGCGGTCGCGGACCTTGCGGTACAGCATGGCCGCGCCGTCCGGGGGCGGGGGCAGCTCGACCCCGGTGATCAGGTCGCCGGGCTCCAGCACCGTCTCCCGCTCCGGGGTGTCGCCGGGCAGCAGGTAGAAGCGGGAGAGGGGCACCGCCCGCTCGCCGCCCCCCGCGAGCCTGATGTGCACCACGGCGTCGAGGGCGGCCATCGCCACCGCCATGTCGGAGGGATTGGTGGCCACGCAGGAGGCGGAGGTGCCGATCACCCCCAGGTCGCGGTGGGCGCCGCCGATCGCCGAGCAGCCGGTGCCGGGCTCGCGCTTGTTGCACGGCCTGGTGACGTCCTGGAAGTACAGGCAGCGCGTGCGCTGCAGCAGGTTCCCGCCGGTGGTGGCCATCGACCGCAGCTGCCCGGAGGCCCCGGCCAGCACCGCCTGCGAGAGCGCGGGAAAGCGTTCCCTGATGCCCCGGTCGCCGGACAGGTCGCTGTTGCGGACCAGCGCGCCGATGAGCACGCTCCCGTCGGCCCGGTGCTCGATCCGGTCGTACGGCAGCCCGGTGACGTCCACCAGCGTCGCCGGCCTGGCCACGCCGAGCTTCATCAGGTCCACGAGGTTGGTGCCGCCGGCCAGGAACATCGCGTCGGTGCCGTCGAGGACGGCGGTGGCGGCGGCGCCGGGGTCGGTGGCGCGCTCGTAGGTGAAGGGCCTCATCGCGCGCCTCCGGGATCGCGTCCGGACAGGATCGGCTCCGGGCCTCCCTCGCCGGCCACGTCGAGGACGGCCTCGACGATCCCGGCGTAGGCCCCGCAGCGGCAGAGGTTGCCGCTCATCCGTTCGCGGACCTCCTCGGCGTCCAGGGCGCCGCTGGAGGCGACGCCCGCGGCGACGTCCGCGGTGACATGGCTCGGCCAGCCCCGTTCCGCCTCGTCGAGCGCGCCGATGGCCGAGCAGATCTGGCCCGGCGTGCAGTATCCGCACTGGAAGCCGTCGTGTTCGAGGAACGCCTGCTGCAGGGGGTGCAGATCGTCCGCGCCGGCCAGGCCGGCCACCCCCTCGATGGTGACGATCTCCTGCCCGGCGGCCATGACCGCGAGTGTCAGGCAACTGTTCACCCGGCGGCCGTCCAGCAGGACCGTGCAGGCCCCGCACTGCCCGTGGTCGCATCCCTTCTTCGTCCCGGTCAGCCCGAGATGCTCCCTCAGCGCGTCCAGGAGGGTCACCCGGTTGTCCAGGGAGACGGAGTGGTCGGCACCGTTGATGCGCAGCGTGACATCGCTGCTGAACGCTTCGACTGCCATGCGTTTATCCTGTCAATTCCCCGACAATGGGGGGATTTCTAGTTAATCTGAAAATCAAAAAGAAGCGGCAATCGTGGTGCTTCGAGAATCACGGCGGAACCAAGACGGCACCAAGAGCGGGGATACCCGTCCAGGGCCGTCCCGGCCCCTTCCGTGCCGGTGAGCCGGGACGCGCGACCGCGACCACGGGCTCGGGCCACGGGTCACGTCTCGATGGGAGAGCGGGCCGGTCAGCCCGGCCGCCTGCCCGCGGCCATCGCCGACACGGCGGCCCCCCGGCGCTGGAACCGCCGCCGGCCCTGATCCAGCATCACGACGAGGACGAGCACGGTCCCCTTGACGACGATCTGCCAGAACGCCGACACGTCCATGAGCATCAGGCCCTCGGCGAGGAGGGCGACGACGCAGGCGCCGACGAGGGTGCCCCACACCGTGCCGCGCCCCCCGCCCAGCGCCGCGCCGCCGAGGATCACCGCGGTGATCGCGTTGAGCTCGTACGTCTCACCGGCCAGCGGTGTCGCCGAGGTCAGCTCCGAGGCGATGACGAGCCCCGCGAGCGCGGCGCAGGCACCGGAGATCACGTACACGGCCGTCCTGACGCGGTCGACCGGGACCCCGGAGAGCTCCGCGGCCCGCTCGTTGCCGCCCGTGGCGTACAACCACCGCCCGAACGGCGTCCTGGTGAGCAGCAGCGCGACGGCGGCGGCGAGGATGACCGCGATCCAGATCGCCAGCGGGAGGCCCAGCGCGCGCCCGTTGCCGAGCACCTCGAAGCCGGTGTTGCCCAGCTCGGGGTTGCCGCCCAGGTTGGGATAGGTCAAGCCGCCGGAGATCAGCAGCGCGATTCCCCGCGCCACGTACAACATGCCGAACGTCGCGATGAACGGCGGCACCTTGAACCGGGTGATGACGACGCCGTTCACCAGGCCGGCGAGCATGCCGACCGCGACGCAGAGCACGATCACGCCCCACACGGGCGGGTAGGCGACGGCGTCGGCGAACCTGAGTTCGAGACCTTCGAGCAACTCGCCTGCGACGACCCCGGAGAGCCCGGCGATCGATCCCACGGACAGGTCGATGCCGCCCCTGATGACGACCAGCAGCACGCCGAGCGCGATCACCGCGTTGATCGCGACGTGCTTGGCCGTCATGACGAGGTTGGGCACGGAGAGGAACGCGTCCGACAGCAGGCCGAAGACCACGACCAGGGCCACGAGCGCGATGACCGCCCGCAGCTCGAACAGGCCGTTCACCACGGAGAGACGGCGGGCCTCGGCCGCGGTCCTCCCCGGCGGGGAGTGGCCGGGCGACGCCGGTGCGGGGGGTGTTTCCCGAGGTGTCACCCCGCACCGCCCCTGTCCGTGCCGATGTCCAGGTCAATGTCCGGGTAGACGTACGTGCCCGGGTAGACGCCCGTTTCCCCGCCGTACTCGTCGCCCTCGTCGATGGAGGTGCCGTCCGCCACCTTCAGCAGTTCCTCCCGGGTCGTCGCGCCACGCCGGAACTCGCCGGCGAGAACCCCGTGGGAGAGCACCAGCAGGCGGTCGGGGACGCGCAGGGCCTCCTCGGCGTCCGAGGTGGCGAAGAGGACGGCCAGGCCGCGTTCCGCCTGCGCGGCGATGAGCTCGAAGATGTCCGTCCTGGCGCCGACGTCGACGCCGAGCGAGGGCTCGTCCAGCAGGAGCACCCGGGGGTCGGTCAGCAGTGCCCTGCCGATGACCACCTTCTGCTGGTCGCCGCCGCTCAGCGACGCGACGGGCGCCTCCGGACCGCCGGTCCCGACGTTGATGTCGGTGATCGTCCGGCGGACGGCGTCCCGCTCGCGGTCACGCGAGACGAGCAGCCGCCGGACGAACGCGCCCAGTCCGGCCAGGGAGAGGTTCTCCCCGACCGACATCGTCCGGACGAGTCCGTCGCGCCACCGGTTCCCCGGGACCAGGACCACGCCCCTGGCGACGCGGTCGCGGATTCCCATGCCCTCCAGCGGGGTGCCGGAGAGCAGGATCCGGCCCGACTGCGCGGGGATCCGGCCGGCGAGCGCCTCCAGCAACTCGGTGCGGCCCGAGCCCGTCAGGCCGTAGATCCCCACGATCTCGCCCTCCCTCACGGTCAGGGAGAGGTCGTCGACGGCGAGGCGGCCGGGGTTGGCCGGGTCGGCCACCACCAGGCCCCGCAGGGCCAGCACTTCCTCCCCGGTGACCGGGACGTCGCGCGGGAACCGGTCGTCCCGGCCGCGGTCGGACATCCGCTCCACGATCCACCGGACGCCGACGTTCTGGGCGTCCGCCGTGGCGACCGGCCGCCCGTCACGCAGCACGACGACGTCGTCGGCGATCTCCAGCGCCTCCTCCAGGTGCGAGGAGACGTAGACGATCGCCACGCCGTTGGAGGTCAGCTCCTTGATGACCCGGAACAGGACCCTGACCTCCGGGGCGGTGAGCGCCGAGGTGGGCTCGTCCATGATCAGCACTCGCGCCTCCTGGAGGAGCGCCCGCGCGATCTCGACGATCTGCTGCTCGCCCGGGGTCAGGTCGCGGACCAGCAGGTCGGGATCCAGGTACTCCTCCAGGCTGTGCAGGATCGCCGCGGTGGTGGCCCGCTGGGACGAGCGGTCGATCAGCCAGGGGCCCCCGCGGATCTCCCTGGCCAGGAACAGGTTGTCCTGGATGCTCAGGTTGGGGCAGAGGCTGAGCCCCTGATGGACGATCGCGACGCCCCGGTCGGCGGCGTCGCGGGGCGACGCGAACCTGACGGGCTCCCCGTCGAGCTCGACGTGGCCGGTGGTGGGGTGCTCGATCCCGGACAGGATCCTCATCAGGGTCGACTTGCCCGCCCCGTTCTCGCCGAACAGCGAGGTCACCCGGCCGGCGGCGACGTCGAAGTCGACCTCCCCGAGCACTTGCGTGTCCCCGTACACCTTGGTGACGTCGCGGGCGCTCAGGACGGTGGCGGTCAGGATCCTCACGAGATCTCCCTGATCGAGACCGGGGTGATGGTCACGACGGAGGGGGTGAGGAAGCTGAAGGCCCCGACGAAGGAGATCTCCTTGCCCTTCAGCCGTGGCACGTCCAGGTTCCCGAGCAGCTTCTCCCGCATCCGCTCGTTCAGCGCGGTCGCGGCGTCGGCGTACTCCACCTGGTCCATGAACTGCCCGAAGCTGATGAAACCCACCACGTCACGCAGCGCCGTGCCGTTGATGACCGGGCCGACCTGCAGCGAGACCCGGGTGTCCGGGGGAAGGCCGGGCACGGTCACGTGCATCAGCCCCGACGTCACCGGGCCTGCCTTCCCGGTGCCCTTGACCGCGAACGTGTAGGGGCCGGTGCCGTGCCGGACGCCGTAACGCTTCCCGGCCTCCTCCATGTCGGCGTGCATGGCCCTCACCAGTACGGGCAGCTCGACGGCCTTCCTCTCGACCGCGGGCACGACCCTGTCCTCGTACACCCGCGCCCCGTACTCGGCCGGGTCGAAGCGCCGCTGACCCGCCGCCGCGACCGACTCGGCCGAGCGGTACTGGGTGCTGAGCCCGACAGCCGCCAGGATCGCCACCGCCAGGGCGACGGCGATCCATCCCGCCGGGATCCGCCGGCGGGGCGCCTGCCCGCCGCGCGCCCGGGATGCGGCCGGCGTGCTCATCTCAGTCCTTCCAATGGGGAAACCTCACAGGTGATCGCTGATCCATCCGCTGGGAGAGCCCCGGAAGGGACTCGTGGCCGGGCGGGGGGAGGGTTTCCGGGAGAGCCCCGGGGATGATCGTCGCTGGTCGGAGGGCGTTCGGCGGAGCCCTCCGGACGGCGCGCCGTACCGCCGGGATGTCCTCGCGCCCGCGGCCCGCCGGGACGGGGCACCGTGGGTGCCCTTCATGACCCGTATACCCGTTCGCACGTCTTCCACCGATTCCTCTCCGAACGGGAACCGGTCGAGCCGTCCGGCGTCGTCCACCCCGCCCGGTGGGCTCACGGGCGGGCACGGGATCCCGGCCGGGTGGACCGGGTCGATGATCACGGCGTCTGTTCCGCCGAAATATTTCAAGAACCCATAGTGATATTCGGAGCGTCCGAATCGGGCCCACCGTAGGTTCCACCCTGCCCGATGACGCGCCCAAAGGGTGATCTTTAAGCGTGGCCGCACCATGTTTGACCTGGTTTTTTCTATATATCCAGGCTCTGATTGCCAACTCCGGTCCGGCTGCCCGCCAGGCGGCCGGATTCGCGAGGGGACCCCCGTCCGGGCTCCGTGAGGTGCCCGCCGCGCGTTTCGCGTCCGGATGGAGGCCCGCCCGACCCACCGTCACGGGCTTTACCGATGTACGGTGTCGTTTGCTGTGAGATAGATGGGAATTTATGTCCGTTTAGCCGACTTGCTCGCGCGCCAGGGTCTCTGTTCGTAGGATCTATGCCGAACCTTGACCACGACGTGTAAGCCTCGGCGGCCGGTGTGAGGCCGGTCGATCAAGCTGGAACGAGGAGAAACTGTGCTGAAGTCCAAGACGCGGCTGCGCGTCGCGGTCAAGACGGCTGTGGTCGCCGCGGCGGGCGCAGGCATCTTCGGTGCGTTTCCCGCGCTCGCCTCCATCTACGCCGCTCCCAAGCCGGTGGCCTACACCTGCACGCCCGCCGCCGGTGGGGCGCCGGCGACGTACACGCTCCAGATGGACCTCACCGGCCCGACGGCGGCGACAACGAACTCGCCCGTGGTGGCGACGTGGAAGATCGCCCCGTCCCCCTCCCTCAGCGCGCCCGTGGCCGTGACCACGCCCCTGTCCGTCGCCGTCGACGCCGAGATGCGGATCGAGTCGACTCCCACGATGCCCGCCGCGGTCCCCTCGGAGATCCGCGCGGTCACCGCCAGCGCTCCCGCCGCGACGATGTCGGCCGGCCAGCCGCTCACCCTGCCGACACTGCTGGTCACGGTGACTCCCACCGCGACCGGCGTCGTGGCCTTCAAGCCCGACGCCTTCACCGTGTTCCTCGACTCCGCGACCGGAACCTCGCCCACCGAGGTGTTCGACTGCTCCCTGGTGGTCGACGCCGCGGCGTCGGCCCAGGTCTCCGCCGCCGCGCTGCGGGTGACCGTGGGGACGGCCAGCCCCAGCGCCAGCGCCAGCCCGAGTGCCAGCCCGAGTGCCAGCCCGAGCGCGACCCCGTCCAACTCGCCCTCCGCGACCCCCACGCCGACCCTCACCGTCACCCGGACCAAGACCGCCGATACGAGCCCCGACCCCGACTCCGACGAGCAGATCGACGAGACCCCCAAGGGCGCCGCCTCCACGGGCGGCGGCGGCGACGCCGGGCCCGACGCTCGAATGATCATGTTCAGCGGTGTGCTGATGGTGGCCCTCGCCGGAGTCGGCGGGCTCGTGCTGCGGCGTCGCACCGCCGGTCGCGGTTGATCGGGGTGGCCGGATGACCACCCCACCTCAGGGCGGCTGGCCGCCTCCCGGGCCTCCCCAGGGGCCGGTGCCCCACTACCGGCCGGTCCAGCCGCCGTACCCGCCGCCGGTCCACCCCCAGCAGTACGGCTCGCCGTACGAGGAGTGGCCCGGGCAGGCGCCCGCCGGGGGCGGCCGGATGATGCGGTCGGTGCTCATCCTGGCCGGTATCGCCGGAGTGGTCACGGTGCTGGTGGGCCTGCTCTACATGCTGGCCTCGCCCGAGGAGTACGGCCTGGCCGACCAGCGCACCACGCTGCCGCCCCGCGACCTGGCCGCCGCGGCGCCGGCGAACCCCTACTTCCAGGCGCCCCCGACCGTGCCGCCGCCCCTGCCCAGCCTGCCCCCGGCCCCGGCCATGCAGCCCTCGTCCCCGGTGCGCCTGGTCATCCCGCGGCTCGGGGTCAACTCTCCGGTCAGGTCGGTCGGGCTCGACAGGAAGGGCGCCATCGAGGTGCCGCCGGTCGGCAACCCGAACCTGGTCGGCTGGTACCGCTCGGGTCCCACCCCCGGTGAGGCGGGTCCCGCGATCATGCTCGGGCACAAGGACACGCGCTCGGGCAGCGCGGTGTTCAGCCGCCTCGACGAGATCCGCCACGGCGACGTCATCGAGGTGCACCGCAAGGACGGGATCATCGCCGTCTACACCGTGGGCGGCCTGGAGCAGGCGGAGAAGTCGGTCTTCCCGACCCAGCGGGTGTACGGCCGGTCGCCGACCCCCCAGCTGCACCTGATCACGTGCGGCGGCACCTACGACCGCTCGACCGGCCACTACACCGACAACGTCATCGCCTACGCGACCATGACGAGCACCAGGAAGGCCTGAGCGGACCGCTCGGGCCTCGGGGCCGTCTCCGGTTCCCCCCGGCGCTCCGTTCCGGAAAAGCCCGATGCCGTCGCGGGGGGCGGCTCCCGCTTCGGGCGCAGGCGAAAGTTCTGTTGTAACCTCCTACTAACCGAACATTGCTCGGTTTCGCAGGCAGCTCGGTTCCGTAAGCAGGAGGCACTGTGGCAGAGGCGTACATCGTCGGGGCGGTCCGCACCCCCGTCGGCAAGAAGAAGGGCGGTCTGTCCACCGTCCACCCCACCGATCTGGCCGCGCACACCCTCGGCGCGCTCATCGAGCGTACGGGCGTCGACCCGTCCGCGGTCGAAGACGTGATCATGGGCTGTGTCATGCAGTTCGGCCCGCAGAGCATGGACATCGCGCGCAACGCGTGGCTGTCGGCAGGCCTTCCGGAGAGCGTCGCCGGTGTGACCATCGACCGCCAGTGCGGCTCCTCCCAGCAGTCGATCCACTTCGCCGCCCAGGGAGTGCTCTCCGGCACCCAGGACCTCGTCGTGGCCGCCGGGGTGGAGTCCATGAGCATCGTCCCCATGGGGTCGAGCATCACCGCCGCCCTGGAGAAGGGCATGCCCTTCCCGTTCGGGGAGAAGTGGGTGGAGCGGTACGGCAAGCAGGAGATCTCCCAGTTCCGCGGCGCGGAGCTCATGTGCGAGAAGTGGGGCCTCAAGCGCGAGGAACTGGAGCGGTTCGCGTACGAGAGCCACCAGCGGGCCTCGAAGGCCGTCGCGAACGGCTACTTCAAGGACCAGATCGCCCCGATCAACGGTGTCGAGGACGACGAGGGGCCACGTCCGGACACCACGCTGGAGAAGATGGCGTCGCTGAAGACGCTGAAGCCCGACGGCATGATCACGGCCGCCACCTCCTCGCAGATCTCCGACGGCTCGGGAGCGCTCCTGATCGCCTCCGAGCAGGCCGTACGCGACCACAACCTGACCCCCAGGGCGCGCATCGTCACGCTGGCGCTCACCGGCGACGACCCGGTCTACATGCTGACCGCGCCGATCCCGGCGACGCAGAAGGCGCTGAAGAGGGCGGGCCTGTCCATCGAGGACATCGACGTCACCGAGATCAACGAGGCGTTCGCCCCCGTCCCGCTGGCGTGGATCAACGACCTGGGCGCCGACCCGGCCAAGGTGAACCCGAACGGCGGCGCGATCGCCCTGGGCCACCCGCTGGGCGGCACCGGCGCGATCCTGATGACCAAGCTCCTGCACGAGCTGGAGCGGACCGGCGGCCGGTACGGGCTGCAGACGATGTGCGAGGGCGGCGGCCAGGCCAACGTCACGATCATCGAGCGTCTGTGACCCCGACGCCCGGGCGTCCGTGAAGGTGCCGGTGAGACGGGGAAGGCCCCGGTCCTGGATTCCAGGACCGGGGCCTTCCGCGTCTCCGTGAGTTTCCGCGGGTTTCCACGGGTTTCCGCGAAGGGACTCGCGGGTCAGCGGCCACCCCTGCCGGGGATCCGGCGCGGCTGCTGGGTCGGCCTCATCGGCGTCGGGGGCATCGGCAGGTGCCGGGGAGCCGGGGGCACGACGTGCTCGGGGAGCGGGGTGCCGGTCTTGGTGGTCTTGGCGGGCTTGGCGGTCTTGGACTTCCCGCCGCGCTTCTGCGCGAGTTTGTGAGCAGGGTGAATTCGCATATGGACTCCTTGAGGAATGCGACGACGCGGTGAGAACCCGGGTCGGAAAACTCAGCTGCCGCGTCGGACGAACGGGGCCGGAAGGCTGAGTGCGGGCGGATCGGCGAGGGCCGATCGACGCCGGCTCTTAGGAGTTAATCCACATGCGGACGAACATACGGCGCCCCTCGGAGGCGTGCAACCGATTTATCGGCGACCGGTTCCGGGCCGCGCTCACCCGTCGAAACCGGCCGGTCCGGTCAAGGGCCCGGTCCGGTCAAGGGCCTGGTCCGGTCAAGGATCCGGTCCGGTCAAGGATCCGGTCCGGTCAAGTATCCGGTCCGGTCAAGGGCCCGGTTCTCTCAAGACCCACTCCGTGAGACCCGCGGATCCCGTCGGAACTAGGCGGCGGGACCGGCCGGCCCCGCCGGAGCGGGGCGCTCGGGAAGCTCGACGTGGACGCGGGTGCCCTCTCCGGGGGCCGAGGTGATCCGGCAGTCGCCGCCGTGCGCGTCGGTGATCGCCTTGACGATCGACAGCCCCAGCCCGGCACCGTCGGGCAGCCGCTCCCCGCCCCGGTGAAAGCGGTCGAAGGCCCTGTCCACCTGCTCGGCGGACATCCCGGGGCCGTCGTCGGAGACCTCGATCAGCGCACCGCCGGGTGTCCGCCGCGCGACCCGCACGGTGGCCGTGGTCCCGGCGGGTGTGTGCGTCCGCACGTTCGCCAGGAGGTTGACCAGGACCTGCCGGATCCTGGCCTCGTCGGCGACGACGGTCAGCGACTCCGGGGCGTCCACGACGATCAGCGACTCCGGGTCGATGGCCGTGCAGTCCGCGCTCACGTCCCACGCCACCGAGGCCAGATCGGTCTCCGTGAGCTGGAGCCCGGCGTTCCTGTCCAGGCGGGCGAGGTCGAGCATCTGGCTGACGAGATCGCCCATCCGGGTGGCCTCGGCCTCGATCCTGCCCATGATCCTGGGCAGGTCCTCGGCGCGCAGCGCCCCGGTCCGGTAGAGCTCGGCGTACCCCCGGATGGTGGACAGCGGGGTCCGCAGTTCGTGCGAGGCGTCGGCGGCGAAGCGGCGGACACGCTCCTCCGACGCCCAGCGGTCCCTGAAGGCCTCCGCGATCCGGTCGAGCAGCAGGTTCACGGCCGTGCCGATCCGCCCGACCTCCGAGGGGCCCTCGGGCATCCGTACCGACAGGTCGCCCTCCCCGGCCATGTGGTACGCCGCCCCGGCGATCCTGGCCAGCGGTGCGAGACCCCTGGTGATCAGGGCGCGGCCGGCGAGCGCCAGCACCAGGATCAGCGCGCCGCCGGTGAGCAGTTCGGCGATGACGAGCCGGCGGATCGGGGCCTCGACGGACTCCAGCGGGACGGCGACGATCACCAGCCGGTTGCCCTGCCTGGCCTCGGCCACCCGCGCGATCATGCCGTGGTCGCCCGTCGTGCCGAGGTCGAACGCCTCCCCGCTCTCGGCCAGGGCCCTCAGGTGGGCGACACCGAGACTCTCCACCAGCCGCGGTACGGTCGTGGCGGCGGGCGCGTCCCCGTTGACGAGCCTGGCCCGGCCCGTGTTGAGGTTCATCGCGGCCACGGCGTAGGTGGACCCGGTCAGGGTCTGCGCGAGGTGGCCGCCGGGGGCGGCGACGATCCGCTTGGCGGCGGTCGTGGTGGCCGCCCGCAGCTGCCCGTCGAGCCTTTCCATCAGGTGCTCGCGCAGGACGAGGACGCTCACGAGGGACAGCGTCACCAGCAGGGCCGCGCTCACCGCGAGCAGGCCCGCGAGCAGCCGCGCCCGCAGCGACATCAGGTGCCCTGGGGCGGACGTAGCGCGTAACCGACCCCGCGCTGGGTGTGGATCAGCGGCGGGCCGAGCGGGTCGAGCTTGCGGCGCAGGTAGGAGATGTACGTCTCGACGACCTGCGACGACCCCCCGTAGCCCCAGACGTGCTCCAGCAGCTGGCGCTTCGTCAGGACCAGGCCGGGATGTTCCATCAGGAAGGCGAGCAGCCGGAACTCGGTGGGGGAGAGGTCCAGCGCGACCCCGGCCCGCCGCGCCTCCCAGCGCGACTCGTCGAGCTCCAGGTCCGCCACCCTGAGCGTCCCGCCGGGGTCGTCGGAGACGGCCGTCCTGCGGAGCACCGCCCGCACGCGGGCGACGAGGGCCTCGACGGAGAAGGGTTTGGTGACGTAGTCGTCGCCGCCCAGGGTGAGGCCGCGCACGGTGTCGGTGGGGGTGTCCCTGGCCGTCAGGAAGATCACCGGGGTGTGCAGGCCCGCGGTCCTGATCCTCCGGCACACCTCGAAGCCGTCGACGTCGGGGAGCATCACGTCGAGCACGATCAGCGCGGGGGGATCGCCCTCCACCGCGTCGAGGGCCTCCCTGCCGGTCGCCACGCCCGTCACCCCGAAGCCGTGGAAGCGCAGGGCGACCTCGACGATGTCACGGATGTTGGGGTCGTCCTCGACGACAAGGATGCTGCGCTCGTTCATGGGGGCCCCATTCTTGCCTACCGGCCCGTGCTTCGTCCTGTTTCGTAGCTGTTAATCCTCAATCAGAGGCCGCCGCGAAGCGGTGGAATCCCGGCGCATCTCGGTGATCCCACCGCTTCACGGTCGGCTTCCGCCAAGCCTCCGGGGTCCCCGGTCAGCTCCCCGGGGTGGTGGCCGGCGGGTCCAGGAGGGCGCGGTTACGCGGTACGAACACCGCGGCGGCCGTCGGGTCGGTGGAGGTGGGAACGCCGATCACGAAGACCCCGTCGCCGACGACCAGCTTGGAGAGGTCGGCGCGGACGCCGAGCCTGCGGATCCTCGTGGACGTGTCGAGGTTCCAGTTCCAGACGAGGCCGTCCTTGCTCTTGACGGTCAGCCTGTTCTCGCCCTTGGCGGTGATCACACCCCGCTGCCAGGTGTAGTCGATGAACGTGGCCTTCCTGTCCCTGACGGTGGCCCGCCCGTGGACGCCGACCACCCACAGGCTGTAGTGGGAGCGCAGCCGCGGCCCGTGAAGCGTGGAGTCGGCCTTGAGCAGCTGGTCGGCGATGGCGGTCACGCCGGTCGGCACCGGGGCGGTCGTGTCGGTCGCCCAGGCCGTGGAGCCCGTCAGCATGATCGACGCCGTAATGGCCGCGGCGCCGAGTGCCAGTTTCCTCTTCATGATGGTCCTTCCGGGAACGTCTCCCGGTGGGGGAGACGCCGACCAGGCAATCGCCCCGGACTGTGATCTTTGGGGGAGGATCCTGGGAATTCCCTGAGAGCCGTGAAAAGGCGAGGGTCGTGAAAAGGCGGCGCGCGGTGCCGCTCCCCTTTCCGGGAGCGACACCGCGCGCGGGTCGTTGTGGGTCGTGCGGGCGCCTGCCCCGGCCTACTTGGGCACGCGGGCGACGCAGAAGACGGTCTGCCCGAACGGCGGGCGGACGAAGCGCTCGATGAGGCGGGTCAGGGGGACCACCGTACGGTCGTAGATCTTGACCAGGCGGGGGTCGGGGTAGCCGACGCCGCCGCGGCGGACGGCGGCCCACCAGGCGATGCCGCCCAGGAAGTTGATCGGCTTGAGCACGTCGATGTCCAGGCCCGCCTTGGAGACCGTGCTGCGCAGGGTGGCGGGGGTGTAGCGGGTGACGTGACCGACCTTGCGGTCGAAGTCTCCGTACAGCTGCATGTAGCCGGGCACCCAGATGACGATCCGGCCGCCGGGGAGGGTGACCTTGGCGAGGGAGCGCAGGGCCTCGACGTCGTCCTCGATGTGCTCCAGGACGTTCATCATCACGACGGTGTCGACCTTCTCGCCGATCGGGATCTCGGTCGGCAGGCCGAACTGGAGCACGTCGATCTCGTCGCGCCCCTCGAAGCGCTTCTGCAGCTGCTCCACGCAGTAGGGGTCGAAGTCACTGACCACCAGCCGGTCGAGGCGAGGCAGGAACGCCTCGGCGAAGTGGCCCAGCCCGGAGCCGATCTCCAGCATGGACCGGCCCACGTGCGGGGCGACCATGTCGAGCTCGTACTGCCGGTAGTTCTTGGCCTCGTCCCCACCCAGGTGGTTCTCCAGGGCCTCGTCACCGGCCGCGGGTTGCACTACGCGGTCATACCCAGACATGCGGTTCCGTCCAGCTCGCTTACGGAAGGGCCGCGGCGAGGCCACGGCCAGGGACAGCCAGAGTCTAGTGGCGCTTCCCTCGCGGCGTTCCCTTAAACGCTTCACGACCGGGGCCGCTCCCCGGGACGAGGACCCTCCCGGCGGGCGGCACGCCCTTCGTTCCCACCCCGATTACCGGCTCCGCCGAATCAGCCATAAAGCACCAGCATTTCCAAGCCTCACGCCGTACGGAGGAAGTTCGACCTCGACCCGGCGGTGAGATTTGCACCGGGGGAGAAGGAAACCCCCCTGGGAAATGGCGGGCCGCCCGGTTCGTGATTTGGAAACGATGCGATTCCCGGTGAGTGAAAAAGGAGCGCGAATCGATGGAAAAGATCCAATGGTGGCGCGGGAACCTGTCCGCGGAGACGAATGGCTTCATCGGCAGGGAAAGCGAGACGCGGCGGCTGCTGGGGTTCCTGGCCGGCGCGCCGCTGACCACGGTCACCGGTGTCGGGGGCGTCGGCAAGTCACGAATCGCGGTCAGGGCCGCGCGGGAGCGGCAGGAGCACTACCCGGACGGCACCTGGCTGGCGGAGCTCTCCGGCGAGCGCAACGGCGATCTGCTCGCCCACACGGTCGCGGCCGTCCTCGGCCTCCCGGAGCGGTCCGCGCGGTCGCAGGCCGAGACGCTCGTCGAGTTCCTCGCGAGCAGGAGACTCCTGCTGCTCCTGGACGCCTGCGAGCACCTCCTGCCCGCCTGCCGCGACCTCGTCGGCGAGATCCTGGCGGCGGCACCCGGCGTACGGATCATCGCGACCTCCCGCCGCCCCCTCGGGCTGCCACAGGAGGCGTTGCTGCACGTCGAGCCCTTCGAGACACCCGGCCCCGGGACGTCCGCCCGGCGGACGGAAGGCACCGGAGGCACCGGAGGCACCGGAGGCGCGGAAGGCACGGCCCCCGGGGGCACGGCGCCGGAGGGGGCGGCGGGAAGGGCTGGAACGGAAAGATCGGAGCCGAAGGGAGAACCCCCCGATGAGCCGGAGAAACCGGGGGGCGACGACGCGCTCCGCCTCTTTCTCGCCCGGGCCGGGGACGTGCGATCCGGTCCGGAGACGATCCGGGCCGGCACGGAGACGACCCGGCCCGGCCTGACGACCCGGCCCGGCACGGCGGCCGCGGCCGCGGCCAGGATCTGCCGGCGGCTCGACGGCGTGCCGCTCGCCGTCGAACTGGCCGCCGGAGGGCTGGTTTCCCTGCCGGTGGAGCGGCTCGCCGACCACCTGGACGACCACTTCGAGGTCTCCCGGGGCCGGGCGCCGATCCCCCGCCACCGGATCCTGCGCGCCGCGATCGGCTGGAGCCACGAGCTGTGCGCCCCGGAGGAACGCCTGCTCTGGGCCAGGCTCTCGGTCTTCGCCGGAGGCTTCGACACGGCGGCGGCCGAGTGGGTGTGCGGCGACGAGCACCTGGACGACGTACCCGGCCTGCTGGAGAGCCTGGCGGAAAGGTTCCTCCTCGTCCGCGTGCCCGGCGGCTACCGGCAACCCGCCGCGGTCAGGGAGTACGGCGGGGAGCGGCTCGCCCTGCTGGGCGAGGACGCCCGGCTGGCGCAGCGGCACCGCTACCACTACCTCGACCTGGCACGCAGGGCCGAGGCCGACTGGTACGGCCCCGCCCAGGAGGAGTGGGCCGCCCGGCTCGCCTTCTCCATGACCGACCTCCGTCTCGCCCTCGACCCCGCCTCCCCGACGTCCGTCGAGCTCGCCGGAGCGCTCTGGATCCTCTGGTTCTGCCTGGGCCGGCTGAACGAGGGCCGCTACCACATGACGCGGGCGATCGAGGCGGCTCCCGTCACCGACCCCGGGCTGCCCCGGCTCCTGTGGGCCGACGGCTGCGTGGCCATCGCCCAGGGGGAGCTGGAGGTGGGCCGCCGCCGGGCGGAGGAGGCGCTGTCCGCGGCCCTCGACTGGGGTGACTACGCGGCGGCCGGGCACGCCCAGCTCCGGCTGGCCAGCAGTTCCCTGTGCTCGGGCGCCCTGGAGGACGTCGAGCCCCGCGTCGAGCGCGTCCGCGAGTACTTCCGCCGCGCCGACGCCGCCACCGTCAGCGAACCCCTCGCCCTGGTGACCGCGGCCATGGCGGTCACCTGGCGGGGCGAGTTCGACAGGGCGGTCTCCGTACTGAAGGAGGTGCAGCGGCTCTGTGACGCGCGCGGCGAGCGCTGGGCCCGCGCCTGCGGCGACTACGTCCTGTCCATCGCCCAGCTGGGCCTCGGCAGGGTGGCCGAGGCGGCGGAGGCCGCCCGGCAGTCGCTCGACGTCAAGTGGCGCCTGCGCGACGCCGCCGGGGTGGCGCTGGCGGTCGACCAGCTCGCGGTGATCGCCGCGGTCGAGGGCGACGGCCGGCGCACCGCCAGGCTCCAGGGGGCGGGGGTACGGCTGTGGGCCACCTTCGGGCTCCCGGGGTGCCGCTCGGAGGGCATGTCCGAGCCGAGGACCGTCGCCGAGCGGACGGCCAGGCAACTGCTCGGCGACGAGATCTACGACGCGGTCTTCGCCGAGGGCTACGAGGCCGACCCGGACGCGGCGGTCGCCTATGCCCTCCTCTGAAAGGCCTTCCTCTGAAAGGCTCTCCTCTGAAAGCCCTCACCCCACGGGGGGCTTTCGCTCCGCTGGAAGTCCTCACCCCCTGAGGGCCCTCGCCCCGCCGAAGGCACACCCCGCCGGAAGCCCTCGCCTCTACGGAAGTCCCCGCCCCGCCGAAAGCCCCCGTCCCGCCGAAGGCTCCCGCCCTCGGCGGCCGATTCCGATCGCGCTCGCGGACAGGGGCTTCCGCAGACGGCTCATATGCGGTGAAATCTCTCACGACATCCGCGAAGGAGCCCCCGACGGACGACGACGAGGCGATCACCCGGTCGCTCGCCGGTGACCTGGACGCCTATGAGGTGCTGGTCACCCGCTACAGCGCGCTCGCGCACCGGACGGCGGCCATGCTCGGGGCCGCCGACGAGACCGAGGACGTGGTCCAGGAGGCGTTCGTCAAGGCACACCGCCACCTGGCCTCCTTTCGCAGGGACGCGCACTTCCGCCCCTGGCTGCTGCGGATCGTGGCCAACGAGACGCACAACCTGACCCGCTCCCGCGGGCGCCGCGACAAGCTGGCCGCGCGGCTCACCGAGGCCGTTCCCGTCCCGGGTGAGGGGCCCGAGGAGGCGGCGGTCGCGACCGACCGCAGGGCGCGACTCCTCGACGCGGTGCGTACGCTGCCCGAACGGGAACGCGAGACCGTGGTCTGCCGGTACTTCCTACAGCTGTCGGAGGCCGAGACCGCCCAGGTGCTCGACCTTCCCGTCGGTACCGTCAAGTCGCGGACCTCCCGTGGCCTGGCCCGTCTGCGTGAGGAGGTGGCCCGTGACCTCACCTGACGACCTCGAAGCCATGCTCCTCGACCTCGGCCGGTCCCTCGACGTCCCGTCCCCGCCCCCCGCCGACGTCGCGCGAGCCGTACGAGCCCGCCTCGAAGCACCACTCGCCCCCGAGAAAGCGGCCCCCGGGAAAACCGCCCCCGAGACGGCGGCACCGGCCACCGGGACACCGGCGAGGACCCCTGGAGCTCCCGCCCCCGAGGCGCCCGCGGTCCCCGGTGGTCCCGGAACGCTTCGGCGCGGGTGGGAGGCGCTGCGCGCCGGGGGCCGGGCGCGCCGGCGGGCCGCGGTCGCCGCCGTCGCGATCCTCGTCGCCCTGCTGCTGGGGGCGACGCCCGCGGGAAGGGCGGCGGTCGTGGAGATCCTGCGCTTCGCGGGGGTCGAGTTCAGGACCGGCGGTCCCGGGCCGCTGCCCTCGGGAGTGCCCCAGCCGCTGCCTTCAGGAGTGCCCCAGGCGCTGCCCGGCGAGCGCCGGGTCACCCTGGAGCGGGCGCGGGAACAGGTGGCGTTCCCGATCTCCCTCCCGGCCGCGCTCGGCGACCCCGCCGAGGTCAGGGTGAGTGACGGAGGCAGGGTGGTCTCGCTGTTCTGGCCCGGCCTCAGGCTGGACGAGTACGACGGCAGCCTCCATCTCGTCTTCCGCAAGGAGCTCGGCCCGCCCTGGCCGCAGGAGACCGGCGTGGGCACCTCGACGGCACAGTGGATCCCGGTCCACCACGGCCTGACCTACCTGCCCAGGAGCGGCGGCCAGGCCGCGATCCGTCCCCGCCCGGCCGGGCCCACCCTCATCTGGCAACGGGAGCGGGTCGGCCTGCGCCTGGAGGGCGTCGGAGAGCTCAGCCGCGCCCTGGAGATCGCCCGCTCGGTCCGCTGACGCCGGCCGCGAAGCCTCGCCGGTCCGAGGCCTCGCCCGTCCGACGCCTCGGCGGCCGGCGGGCCGCGCGGCGCGTCGCGGCCGGAGATCGCCCGCTCGGCCTGGCGGTCTGACGGCCGGACACGTCGGTGGCCGTTGGGCCGTGGTCGAGGGTGTCCGCTTGACGCACCGGGCGGACGTGTCGGTGGCCGGTGGTTCGTAACCGGGAAGCGCCCGCTCAGTCCGCCGCCAGCCAGTCGTCGATCTCCTGGAGAAGCTTCTTGCGTACGTCGTCCGGAGCCGCCGACGCCCGTACCGACTGGCGGGCCAGCTCGGCCAGCTCCGGGTCGGAGAAGCCGTACACCTGCCTGGCGAGCTCGTACTGGGGCAGCAGCCTGGCGCCGAACAGCAGCGGGTCGTCGGCGCCCAGCGCGATCGGCACCCCCGCCTCGAACAGGCGCCGCAGCGGCACGTCCTCGGCGCGCTCGGCCACCCCGAGACCGACGTTGGACGTCGGGCAGACCTCGCAGGTGATCCCCCGGGCCGCGAGGCGTTCCATGAGCCTGGACGATTCGGCCGCCCGCACCCCGTGCCCGACCCGGTCGGCGTCCAGCACGTCGACGCACTCGGCCACGCTGGCCGCGCCCAGCAGCTCCCCGCCGTGCGGCACCGCCAGCAGCCCGGCCCGCTTGGCCAGCCGGAAGGCCCCGTCGAAGTCGCGGGCCCGGCCGCGCCGCTCGTCGTTGGAGAGCCCGAACCCGACCACGCCCTGATCCATGTAGTGCGTGGCGAGGCGGGCGAGCGTCTTGGCGTCGAGGGGATGGCGGGTACGGTTGGCGGCCACCACGACGGCGATCCCTATCCCCGCGTGGTCGGCGGCCCTGTGCGTCGCGTCGAGCATCAGCTCCATGGCCGAGGTGAGCCCGCCGAACTTCGACGCGTACCCGGAGGGGTCGATCTGGATCTCCAGCCAGCGCGATCCCTCGGCGGCCTCGTCCTCGGCGGCCTCGCGCAGCAGCCGGTAGACGTCGCTCTCCCGCTGCAGGACCGAGCGCGCGATGTCGTACAGCCGCTGGAAGCGGAACCAGCCCCGCTCGTCGGTCGCGCGCAGCTGGGGCGGCCAGTCCTCCTCGAGCGCGTCGGGAAGGTGTAACCCGTGCTCGCGGGCGAGCTCGACGAGGGTCGAGTGCCGCATGGAGCCGGTGAAGTGCAGGTGCAGGTGCGCCTTGGGCAGTTCGCTGAGGGGACGTGGCATTTCAATATGGTGCCGCAACCCCGGGCGGCTCCGACCGACGGCCCCAAGGTTTTGGTCCCAACGTGACGGTCCCAACGTGACGGTCTCAACGTGACGATCTCAACATGACGGGCCCA
This sequence comes from Streptosporangium nanhuense, assembly GCF_059358815.1. Lineage (NCBI taxonomy): Bacteria > Bacillati > Actinomycetota > Actinomycetes > Streptosporangiales > Streptosporangiaceae > Streptosporangium > Streptosporangium nanhuense. Next base: position 164,871 of record NZ_JCADBG010000018.1, on the reverse strand, counting down.
ACGTGGCGGGCCGTTCGCGCGTCGGGGGTCACCTGGACGGCGCGGGGGAGGGCTCACCGCAGGGATCATGAGGTCCGGACCACGCGGGGAAACCCGGCGACGGGGCCAGGACCCTGGTCGCGGCCCGGACCCGAGATCGAGAAGGCCGCCGGGGGAGTCTCGCCGGCCGCCCGGTTCCGTGGGTGCCCCGCCCCCTTCCCGATGTTTCATGGGTCTTTTCCCAATTGCCCATTTATAGGTTTTAAGGTGTTATTTCGGACGAGTGTCGCGGGGTTCGGGGCACACCCGCCCATACCCCATCCCCCGTTATATCGAGGAAATTTAGGAAACGGGCTTTCAGTGGACCATGTCTCCGTGCGACCGTGGAGGCACACGTTGTCAGGACGCTGGGGCTGCCATGGAAGCGGACGTCTTCGTCGGCAGGGAAACAGAACTCGCCGACGTATCCGCGCTGCTCGAAAGGGTCCGGCACGTCACGCTGACCGGTCCGGCCGGGGTCGGGAAGACCGGCCTCGCCCTGCGGCTGGCCGGCGCCCTCGAACCCGCGTTCCCCGGCGGCGTCCACATCGTGGAGCTGTCGGAGGCCCCCACCGACCTCGACTCCCTGGCCGAGACGCTCGCCGACGCGATCGGCACCCGCCGCGAGCCCGGCACCCCGGCGCTGCGGGCACTGGTCGACGAGTTCCTCGCGCGCCGGACCCTGCTCGTCCTCGACACCTGCGACCGCGTCGTCGGCGCCACGGGCATCCTGGTCGGCCTGCTGCTGCGCTCGGTGGAGGGACTGCGCGTCCTGACCACCAGCAGGCAGCGGCTGGGCCTGCCCGGCGAGCACCTCTACCCGGTCGGCGGCCTGCCCGACGCCGACGCCGTCCATCTGATCACCGTCCTCGCCGGTGACAGGCTCGGCGACACCGATCCGGACGAGCTCTGCCGGCGCCTCGACAACCTGCCGCTGGCGATCCGGCTCGCCGTGGCCGAAGGTTCTCCCAGCGACACGGGCACCCTCGACGGGCTCGCCGCCTCCCTCGACGGCCGCCCGATCTCCACCGCCGGGCTCGCCGCCTTCGACGGCCACGTGACCTCGCCCGACGAGCTCGCCTCGGCCCTCGAAGGCCGTGCGGTCCCCGTGGCCGAGCGCGCGATCCACGCGAGCAGGATCGGCGCCGCCCCGCGCGGGCGGGCCGCCGCTCCCCGGCGGCACAGCTCCATGCGCGTCGCCCTCGGCTGGAGCCACGAGCTCTGCACCCCGCAGGAGCGCCTCCTGTGGGCGCGGGCCTCGGTCTTCGCCGGCACCTTCGACATCGAGGCCGCCGAGGAGGTCTGCGCGGGCGGAGCCCTCGCCGCCAAGGACGTCCTCGACGGGCTGCTCGGCCTGCTCGACAAGTCCGTCCTCGTCCGCGAGGAGGGCGAGGGCGGGGTCCGCTACCGCCTGCTCAACACCGTCCGGGAGTTCGGCCTGGTCTGGCTGGAGCGGCTCGGCGAGACCGACGAGATCCAGCGCCGCCACCGTGACCACTACCTCGCGCTGTCCGCCCGCGCCGAGATGAGCTGGCAGGGCCGCCAGCTGGAGTGGTACCGCAGGCTGGTCCTCGAATGCGGCAACATGCGCGGCGCCATCGAATACTGCTACGCCCGTCCGGCGGAGTACCGCAAGGGCCTGGACCTGGTCGGCAACCTGTGGTTCCTGTGGGCGTGCTGCGGCATGCAGGCACCCGGCGACGACCTCCTCCAGCGCGGCCTCGACCTTGATCACACCCCCAGCCCCGAGCGGGTCAAGGCCCTGTGGGTGCACGCCTGGGTCTCGATCCAGCGCGGCGACCTCGTACGCGCCGAGCGCATCCTCAGCGAATGCGCGGCCGAGGACGCCGACGGCTACGCCACGGCCTACGTCAGCCAGTTCAAGGCCCACCTGGCCGTCGTCAGGGGCGACGTGGTGGAGGCCCTGCGGCTCATCAAGCACGCCCGGGTGCGCCACCGCTCCACCGGCAACGTCTTCCCGGGCTTCCTGCCCACCTACACCGTGGTCGCCACCGCGATGATGCTCGCCGACCACAACGACCAGGCCGTCTCCGTGCTGCGCGAGGGGCGCGAGCTCTGCGAGTCCTGCGGCGACTACTGGACGCTCATCCGCCTCGATCTCCTCCTGGCCCAGGCCGAGCACGCCCTCGGCAACACCGCCCCCGCCCTCGAGTACGCCTGCACCTCCCTGCGCGGGGCCCGCCTGTTCGGCGACAGCATCTCCCTCATGGAGGCGCTGGAGGTGTTCGTCGTGATCGCCGAGGCGTGCGCCGACGACTCCTTCGCCGCGACCATGTTCGGGGCCTCCGGCGCCGCGTGGAAGAGCGCCGGCGTCCCGCCCAGCCGCTCGCCCATGATCGCGAGCCGGCTCCGCGCGGCCGAGCTGAGGCTGCGCGGGCGCCTGGGCAGGGCGGAGTTCGACCGGCTGGAGGCGCGGGGAGGTTCGATCAGCCTGCGCGACGCCGTGGAACACGCACTCCAGGGAGACTTTTCTTGACGCGCTGCGGCAACCTGCCGGCCGAGATGAACAGCTTCGTCGGCCGCACCACCGAGCTCGACGAGATCGCGAAACTCCTCACCCGGACGCGCCTGCTCACCCTGCGCGGCCCGGGGGGCGTCGGCAAGACGCGCCTGGCCCTGCGGGCCGCGCGCAACGTGCGCGACGAGTACCCCGACGGCGTCTGGGTGGCCGAGCTCTCCGCCGAGACCGACGGCGGCCTGCTCATCCACGGCGTCGCCGGAGTGTTCGGCCTGCACACCCAGGCCGAACGCCCCGCCCTGGAGTCCCTCGTCGAGTACCTCGCCGACCGGCGGCTCCTCATCGTCCTCGACACCTGCGAGCACCTGGTCGACTCCTGCGCGGCCATGGTCGTGGCCGTCCTGACCGGTGCTCCCGACGTCCAGATCATCGTGACCAGCCGCCAGGACCTCGGCCTGCCGCTGGAGGTCGTCATGGTCGTCGAGCCCTTCCCCGTCCCCCCGCCCGAGGCCCCCGACCTCGCCGAGCACGACGCGCCGAGCCTCTTCCTCGACCGGGCCAGGGCCGTGGCCCCCGGGCTGCGCACGGACGGGCGGGCCATGATGGCCGTCGCCAGGCTCTGCCGCAGGCTCGACGGCATGCCGCTCGCCATCGAGCTGGCCGCCAGCCACATGCGCGGCCTGTCGGCGACCCAGCTCGCCGACCAGCTCGACGTCCACTTCAAGCCGCTGACCGACCGCGAGGGGCCCCTGCGCCACCACACCCTCCGCACCGCCGCCGGCTGGAGCCACGAGTTGTGCACGCCCGCCGAACGCCTGCTCTGGGCCCGCCTGTCGGTCTTCCCGGCGGCCTTCGGCACGGAGGCGGCGCGCGGCGTGTGCGAGGACGAGCGCCTGCCCGACGTCCCCGGCGTCCTCGCCGCGCTCGCGGCCAAATCCGTCGTCGCCCGCGTGGGCGACCGCTACCGCCTGCTCGACACCATCAGGGACTACGGGCGCGACTGGCTCACCGAGCTGGGCGAGAGCGGCGCGATGACCCGCAGGCACCGCGACCACTACCTGTCCGCCGCCCGGCGCATGGGCGCCGAATGGTGCGGCCCGCACCAGCTCGAATGGGCCCGCTGGGCGCGTGAGGAGCTCCCCAACATCCGCGCGGCCCTCGACCGCTGCCTCACCACGGGCGACCACGGCGGCGCCCTGGAGCTGGCCGGAGCCCTGTGGGTGCTCTGGTGCCATCTGGGGCTCGTCCGCGAGGGCCGCCACTATCTCGACCGCGCCCTGGCCGCCGCCCCCGTCACCGACCGGGCCAGGTCCAGGCCGCTGTGGGTCGCCGCCCACCTCGCGCTCATCAGGGGGGACATGTCCCTGGCGCGAAGCAGGGCCGAGGAGGCCGTCGAGAGCGCGCGGCGGCACGGTGACGGCGACGCCGAGGCGCACGCCCTCCTCGCCCTCGCCGAGACCCGCCTGTTCACCGGCGATCTGGACCTGGAGGGCGCGCGGGCCTACGCGCGGCGCGTGGCCGCCGGGCTGAACCCCACCTCACCGGGGACGTTCTTCCTGCCCTCCTTCCTCGCGATGGCCGCCACCTTCGGCGGCGACTTCGACGAGGCGGTGAGGATCCTGGGCGAGGCGCGCCCCCGCAACGAGGCGCGAGGGGAGGTGTCACAGCGCGCCATGGACGACTACGTCCTCTCCCTGGCCCTCTTCGGCCGGGGAGACGTCGCGGAGGCCGCCGCGGCGGCCAGGGCGGCGCTGGAGGTCAAATGGCGGCTGCGCGACACGCTCGGCAGCGTCCTCGCCATCGACCAGCTCGCCAGGATCGCCGTCGCCGCGGGCGACGGCCACCGCGCCGCCTGGCTCCTGGGCGCCGCGCAGCGCATCTGGACCACCTTCGGGCCGCCCGCAACCGAGGCCGACACCCTGACCGCGCTCCGCGAGGCCGCCGGGGCCCGCGCCAGGGACCTGATCGGCGAGATCGCGTACGCGCGGGCCTTCAACGAGGGCTCGGCCTGCCACTTCGAGGGCGCCGTGACCTACGCCCTGAAAACGTGACCTACGCCCTGAAAACGTGACCTACGCCCTGAAAGACTGACCGGCCGGTGCCCTGAGGGACCACCGGCCGGGGAGGAGCCTCGTGCTCAGCCCGCCTGGCCGAGGAACTTGGCGAGGCGGCTCACGCCCTCGGCGAGGTCGTCGTCGCCGAGCGCGTAGGACAGGCGGAAGTAGCCCGGGGTGCCGAAGGCCTCACCGGGGACGACCGCCACCTCGGCCTCCTCCAGGATGATCTCGGCCAGCTCGGCGGAGGTCGCCGGGCGCCTGCCGCCGAACTCCTTGCCCAGCAGCGCCTTGACCGACGGGTAGGCGTAGAACGCGCCCAGCGGCTCGGGGCAGAGCACGCCCGGGATCTCGTTGAGCATCCGGACCATCGTCCGGCGGCGCCGGTCGAAGGCGCCGCGCATCTCCGCCACGGCCGCCAGGTCGCCGGTGACGGCGGCCAGCGCGGCGGCCTGGGCGACGTTGGAGACGTTGGAGGTGGCGTGCGACTGCAGGTTGGACGCGGCCTTGACGACGTCCTTGGGGCCGATCAGCCAGCCCACCCGCCAGCCGGTCATCGCGTAGGTCTTGGCGACGCCGTTCAGGACCACGACCTTGTCGCCCAGCTCGGGGACCGCGGTGGCGATGCTCGCGAACGTCGCGTCGCCGTACGTGAGGTGCTCGTAGATCTCGTCCGTGACGACCCAGAGGTCGTGCTCGACGGCCCAGCGGCCGATCTCGGCGACCTGCTCGGGGGTGTACACCGCGCCGGTCGGGTTGGACGGGGAGACGAAGAGCAGGACCTTGGTGCGGTCGGTGCGCGCCGCCTCCAGCTGCTCCACGCTCGCCAGGTAGCCGGTGGTCTCGTCGGTCACCACGTCGACCTGGACGCCGCCGGCGAGCTTGATCGCCTCGGGGTAGGTCGTCCAGTAGGGGGCGACGACCAGGACCTCGTCACCCGGGTCGAGCAGCGTGGCGAACGCCTCGTAGACGGCCTGCTTGCCGCCGTTGGTGATCAGGACCTGGGACGCGTCCACCCGGTAGCCGGAGTCGCGGAGCGTCTTGTCGGCGACCGCCTGCTTCAGCTCGGGAAGGCCGCCGGCCGGGGTGTACTTGTGGAACCGGGGGTTCCGGCACGCCTCGACGGCCGCCTCGACGATGTAGCCGGGAGTCGCGAAGTCCGGCTCACCGGCGCCGAAGCCGATCACCGGGCGGCCCGCCGCCTTCATCGCCTTGGCCTTGGCGTCCACGGCGAGCGTGGCGGACTCGGAGATCGCGGAGATACGCGCTGAGATGCGAGGACGGGTCATACCCCCATGGTTACAGACCTGTGCCGATGTTTCCGCCGGGTATCCATCATGCGGACGCTTCCCCCGCAAGCCGTACCAACACCGGTAAAAATCCGCTGACCTGGGCAATCTCCTGCCGGTTCGACGCGGTGGCCATTCACCCGTAGACTCCGGCATGTTCTTTCCGCCGCATGCGTGAACCGGCGGTCAAGACCGTGAGCCACGGACAAACTTCGGTCCAACCGATGTATGGTGGTTCATGTCTTAGGGCACTAGCGCAATTGGTAGCGCACCGGTCTCCAAAACCGGCGGTTGGGGGTTCGAGTCCCTCGTGCCCTGCTAGGAGCGGTCCGCGCATCAGGCGTCCAGCGCGCCGCTTATGTGCGTTGGACTCGATGGATTCAGGTGAGGACTGTGGCGATCGACACGCGCGGCGAAACCGCAGACAAGCCGAGCGGTGAGAAGAAGACTAAGCGCACTTCTCCCGCCCTTTTCTACCGACAGGTGGTCGCCGAGCTGCGTAAGGTCATCTGGCCTACGCGCAAGGACCTCATTTCGTACACCATCATCGTCCTGGTCTTCGTTCTGATCATGGTCGGGATCGTGTCGGCTTTGGACGCGCTGTTCACCGAGGGCGTGCTGAGAATCTTCGGCGGAGCCTGAGACGCGGTCTCCGGCGGGGGCTAGAACCAGTCCCGCGGACGAGTCCATCAGCCATCGACGAAAAGAGAAAGAGCACCGTGTCCGAGTCTGCACAGTCGGCCGGCGAGTCCCGCGAAGAGCGCGAGGACGAGCTGGAGAAGGCCGTCGACGTCACCGAGGATTCGCTTGACGAGTCCGACGGGCAGGACGTCGACGCCGAGACCGACGCCGACGCCGAAACCGAGGCCGAGCAGGCCCCGGCCGGCGCCGTCGACGAGGACGGTGACGTCCTTCCCGACGTCGACCCGGTCGAGGAGTTCAAGCGGCACCTGCGGAGCCTGTTCGGCGAGTGGTACGTCATCCACTCCTACGCCGGCTACGAGAACCGCGTGAAGTCGAACATCGAGACCCGCACGCAGTCCCTCAACATGGAGGACTACATCTTCCAGGTCGAGGTGCCCACCCACCACGTGACCGAGATCAAGAGCGGCAAGCGCCAGCTGGTCAAGGAGCGGGTGCTGCCCGGCTACGTGCTGGTCCGGATGGAGCTCACCGACGAGTCCTGGTCCGCGGTGCGTAACACGCCCGGCGTGACCGGTTTCGTGGGCCTCTCCAACAAGCCGAGCCCGCTGAGCCTCGAAGAGGTCGCCAAGCTGCTCGCGCCGGAGCCCTCGGAAGAGGTCAAGAAGTCCACCGCGAAGGCCTCCGCCGCGACGGTCGACTTCGAGGTCGGCGAGTCCGTCACCGTCATGGACGGCCCGTTCGCCACGCTGCCCGCCACGGTCAGCGAGATCAGCGCCGAGTCGCAGAAGCTCAAGGTGCTCGTGTCGATCTTCGGTCGCGAGACCCCGGTCGAGCTCTCGTTCAACCAGGTCTCGAAAATCTAGACCGGTCGCGTAGACTTCATCAGTCTGCCCCGCGGTCGCGGGGATGGTTCCAAGTTCGCGGCACTGGCCGACGTGCACTTGCCGCGGGCCCCGCTGTCGCGGGGATCTGGAACATCGTTCAGAGAAGCAAGGACCCGGAGAGAAGCATGCCTCCTAAGAAGAAATTCGCCGCGCTGGTCAAGGTCCAGCTCCCCGCTGGCCAGGCCACGCCCGCGCCGCCGGTCGGTACCGCCCTCGGTCCGCACGGCGTCAACATCATGGAATTCGTGAAGCAGTACAACGCTGCCACCGAGTCCCAGCGCGGCAACATCATCCCCGTCGAGATCACCATCTACGAGGACCGCACCTTCACCTTCATCACGAAGACGCCCCCGGCGCCTGAGCTGATCAAGAAGGCCGCCGGTGTCGCCAAGGGTTCGGCCGTCCCGCAGAAGGACAAGGTGGGCAAGCTCACCAAGGAGCAGCTGCGCCAGATCGCCGAGACCAAGATGCAGGACCTCAACGCCAACGACGTCGCGGCCGCCGAGAAGATCATCGCCGGTACCGCCCGCTCGATGGGCATCACGATCGTCGACTAGCACCACCCGCCGTACGGCCCGGCGGTGATCTCGTGGAGGCGAACGGCGTCCGCGAGACCGGCGAGGACCGGCGGCGAGCGCGATCTCGGTCGCGCGAACCATCCAACGTCGAAGTAAGTGGAGGGGCCGGCGCAGGCCCGTACCACGGACACTCGGATTCACAGGAGTGAGCAAGTGAAGCGCAGCAAGGGATACCGCGCCGCAACGGCGCAGGTCGACCGCGAGACCCTGTACAGCCCGGTCCAGGCGGCCAAGCTGGCCAAGGAGACCAACGTCGCCAAGTTCGACGCCACCGTCGAGGTGGCCCTGCGGCTGGGCGTCGACCCCCGCAAGGCCGACCAGATGGTCCGCGGCACCGTCAACCTCCCGCACGGCACCGGCAAGACCGCCCGGGTCCTGGTCTTCGCGACCGGTGACCGTGCCGAGGAGGCCCGCGCCGCGGGTGCCGACATCGTCGGTGCCGACGAGCTGATCGACGAGGTCGCCAAGGGCCGCCTCGACTTCGACGCCGTCGTCGCCACCCCCGACCTCATGGGCAAGGTCGGCCGTCTGGGCCGCGTGCTCGGCCCCCGTGGCCTGATGCCGAACCCCAAGACCGGCACCGTGACCCCGGCCGTGGGCAAGGCCGTCACCGACATCAAGGGCGGCAAGATCGAGTTCCGTGTCGACCGGCACGCGAACCTGCACTTCATCATCGGCAAGGTGTCCTTCGGTGAGCGCCAGCTCATCGAGAACTACGCCGCCGCCCTCGAAGAGGTGCTGCGTCTCAAGCCGTCCGCGGCCAAGGGCCGCTACGTCAAGAAGGTCGTCTTCTCCACGTCCATGGGCCCCGGCATCCAGGTCGACCCCAACCAGACGCGGGCGCTGACCGCCGAGCTCGACGCCTGATAGCAGACGTCTTCCAAGGAAGGCCTCAACCGAATGGCCATTCGGTTGAGGCCTTTCTTCGTTCTCTCGGACGACGCGCCCGGCTTTGCCGAAGCGTAGTGTCGTAAGTCAGGATCATCGGGGGAACGAAAGGGTGGAAGACGAAATGCGCCGATTGGCTCCCGCACTTGCACTGGGAGCGGCCGCGCTCGTCGCGGTCGTGGGATGCGGTGCACAGGGCACCAGCTCCCTCGGAAACGTGAAACTCGCCGCGGCGGACGCGGTGCAGCAGAGCGCGCAGAAGGCCGAGGAGGTCACCTCCTACTCCGCTGACGTGGTTCTCGACGCCAGCGGCGGCGAGAAGCAGTCGGGCAAGATCCAGGGCAGCATGCTCTACCAGAGCAAGCCCCAGCTGGCCACCGACATCAGGCTCGACACGATCACCTTCGGCGGACAGAACGTGCCCGGCGGGGCGCGGGCCATCCTGTCGGGTGACACGGTCTACGTGAAGTCCGAGCTCATCAACAGGTTCGCCGGCACCACCAAGCCGTGGACCAAGGTGTCGCTCGGTGAGCTCGACGCCAAGGGGCAGTCCGAGATCAGGAAGTTCATGGACCAGGCCCAGCAGTTCGACCTGGCGGGCACCGTCAAGCTGCTGACCGCGTCGAAGGACGTCAAGGCGGTCGGCACTGAGACGGTCGGCGGGGTCGACACGACGCACTACAGCGGCACCTTCCCGGTCGCCGAGGCCGCCCAGCTGATCGACCCGGCCAAGCGGGAGAACCTCCAGGAGCAGCTCTCGCACGCCAAGAACGTGAAGTTCGACCTCTGGGCCGACGCCCAGAGCCTGCCCCGCAAGGTGACGCTCAGCGGCTCCGAGAAGGAGGCGACGTTCAACCTGACGGCGCTCTTCAAGGGCTTCAACGAGCCTGTGGAGATCACCGCCCCGCCCGCCGACCAGGTGGGCGACCTGCCCGAGCACCGCGGCGGAAACTGACGTTTCCCCGAGATCCGCGCCCCCGGCCCAACGGCCGGGGGCGCGAGCCCTTTCCAGGGCTCCCCTCCCTCCCGCGGTTTCCTCTCCGGGGCGGCGTCCAGGGCCGTTCTCGGCGTCGCACGAGGGGTCGTCGAGGTCTCGTACGAGGGGTCGTGCGAGGGGTCTTCCGGGGCTGACGTCAGAGGGCGTTCGAGACCCGGACATAGGGGTTCGAGACCCGTCCCCTCCGTCGGAGCGAGAGGCGCCTCCGGGGCCGGTGTCGCGGGAGATCCGGAGCCTGATCTTTCCTTCTCGCTCCTGAGCGGCTTCGAGTTGGCATTCGGAACGGCAGGACGTATGCTGTCAACGCCGAAGACCGCCGGTCGTCGTCAAGCCGCATGGCCTGATGACTTAAGGATCCACGTCAGTGGACGGCCCGCGTAGGTGTGATGTGAGTTTTCATCTGGACTAACCTCCTCATGTGAGCCCCGTGCGCCTGCGCCGGGGCTTGTTCGCTTTCCAGGGCCCTTTGCCCCGGCGGCACATCTGGAAGGAGGCCCATGGCGAAGGCAGAAAAGGCAACGGCTGTCGCTGAGCTGAAGAGCAGCTTCGACGGCTCCAATGCTGCCGTTCTGACCGAATACCGCGGTCTCACCGTCGCTCAGCTCAAGCAGCTGCGCGTTTCCCTCGGTGAGAATGCGAAGTTCGCCGTGGTGAAGAACACGCTGACCAAGATCGCGGCCACCGAGGCCGGGTTCAACCAGCTCAACGACCTGCTCGCGGGTCCGTCGGCGATCGCGTTCGTCAACGGCGACGTGGTCGAGGCTGCCAAGAGTCTGCGTGACTTCGCCAAGGCCAATCCCCTCCTGATCATCAAGGGCGGTGTCGTCGACGGCAGGTCGATGACGCCGGACCAGATCAGCAAGCTTGCCGACCTTGAGTCGCGCGAGGTTCTCCTCGCGAAGCTGGCCGGCGCACTGAAGGCGAAGCAGGGCCACGCGGCCGCCGTCTTCAACGCGCTGCCCACCAACATGGCTCAGCTGGCCGAGGCCCTGCGTGCCAAGCGCGAAGGCGCCGGCGAGTAGGTCCGCGCAGGCGGTCACAGGGGATTAACGCAAACCGCGGTCCCGACTTTCTTTAGTAGTTCAGACCCGTATGGAGGAACCATCATGGCGAAGCTCAGCACCGACGAGCTGCTCGACGCTTTCAAGGAAATGACTCTCCTTGAGCTGTCCGACTTCGTGAAGCTCTTCGAGGAGACCTTCGACGTCAAGGCCGCTGCCCCCGTCGCCGTCGCCGCCGCTGCCGCCCCCGGCGCCGCCGCCGCCGAAGAGGTCGAGGAGCAGGACGAGTTCGACGTCATCCTCGAGGCCGCCGGCGAGAAGAAGATCCAGGTCATCAAGGAGATCCGCGCCCTGACGAGCCTGGGCCTCAAGGAGGCCAAGGACCTCGTCGACGGCGCTCCCAAGTCCGTCTTCGACGGCAAGGTCAACAAGGAGCAGGCCGAGAAGGCCAAGGCCGCCCTTGAGGGCGCCGGCGCTTCGGTCACCGTCAAGTAGTTCGTTCCACCGAGAAGAGCGGGTCCACCAAGTGCCGGTGGCCCGCTCTTTTCGCGTTTTCGCCTCCGGTCGGGACCGTGCGTCGACGGCGGCCATGTGGCAGGGGCCTCGCCGCGCGGGGGTGAGGGGCACCGGTGGCACCGGTGGCACCGTGAACCGCCGGCACCACGAAAGCCTCCCGGCGACCCGCGAGGTGATCTCACCGTTTCGGGTACGAGGCGAAATGACCCGCGGCATGTGCGCGAAGGCCGTTATGCGGATCTGCGTGGCGGGTTATGATCCGGCGATCGGGGAGCATGCCGTCCCGGGCGGCGAAGCAGCCGCGCTCGCCGGCCCGCGTTCCGCAGACCGTGCGATGGGAGAGACGCATGGCAGTGCAGGCCACCCGCTCCCGTCGCTCGCGCCGCTCCCGCCGTCCGTTCAGGATCGCCGGGCCGGTGCTGGGGGTGCTGATCGTGGGGCTGCTGGTCGCCGCGTGCTGGATCGGTGCCACTCTGCGCGACGCCCAGACGGCCGCTGACGACAGGCAGGCGGCGCTGCGGGCGGCGGGGGCCCACGCCGTGTATCTGCTCTCCGTCGGCTACAGGAGCGTCGACAACGACATCGGGCGCATTCTCGACACCTCCACGGGCGCGGCCAGGGCCGAGTACGCCAGGACCGCCGCGGAGCTCAAGAAGAGCACGGTGAAGGACAAGATCCTCCAAACAGGCGCGCTGCGGGCCTCAGGGCTCGTCTCGCTGCGGGGGAGCACGGCCCAGGTGATGGTGGTGGGCGACGCGGTGGTCCGGCGCGAGGGGAGCAAGGACGCTCCACAGGAGCTGTTCTACCGATGGAACATGGAAGTGACCAAGGTGGGGGGAGCCTGGCTGGTGTCCAGGGCGGAGCTGGTGCTGTGAGGCGTGCCTCCCGGTTGGCGATCGGGCTCATGGCCGCCGTCGCGCTCGCGCTCGCGGCGGCCGTCTGGATCATGTTCACCGACCTGAGCCGGTTGCGCGCGGACGAGACGGCGGGACGGGAGGCGCTCGCCGCCGCCCGTGCGGTCGCCCCCGACATGCTCTCGTATGACTATCGTACGATCGAACAGGATTTCGCAAGAGCGGGCGGATACACCACCGGGGCGCTCAGCCTGCACTACCGGCAGCTGGCCAGGAGCATGGCTCCGCAGGCGAGGAAGCAGAAGACGGTGCAGCAGGCCGCGGTGACCGGGGCCGGGGTGGAGTCGGTGGAGTTCGGTGACTTCGGCAGGGTCGAGGTGCTGCTCTTCATGAGCATGAGCACCGTCAGGACCCCCGAGGGAGAGAAGGAGCCCCGCCGGGTCGTCAGCCAGAACCGGGCCAGATTCATCATGGTCAAGAAGGATTCCCGCTGGCTGGTCTCGGAGCTGTCCACCCTGCTCGGAGACCCTCCCCCACCTTGATCGGCGTGTCGCTTTACCCAATTGTTAGTAAAGCCTTGGTTTAGCTTGGGCATGGGGTTGGGTACATCGGCCATGGCAGCGTCGATCGTCAGTCGATCCCTCGGCTAGCGTTCGATCCGCCGGGTGACTCAGCGTCAGCCGCACCAGGTCGGACATCGTCTCCGGTCTTGTGGTGTACGCAGGTCACCCGGTGGGAAAACTCCCAGGGTCTCGGCTATTTCCCGGCCGAAATGTCAGCTCCCGGGCTTGACGTTTCGGCTCTGACGGGCGATGCTGCGACCAACGTGGAGCTTGCAGCGAGACTGAAGTGGACAGGTGTATGCCGTTCGGCTACACTGCCCCTTTGCGCTGCCCTTTGACGACCCGCTTCTTTTGGTGCTCTGATGCATGGTCGTCTGGCGTGCGTGTAGTCAGTCCGCCGCGAGCCCTCGGAAGGACATCTGTTGGCAGCCTCGCGCAACGCCTTCGCCGTACCCGCCGGTCCCCGTCGTGTGTCTTTCGCACGAATTCAGGAGCCGCTAGAAGTTCCTGACCTTCTCGCTCTTCAGACCGAGTCCTTCGACTGGTTGCTCGGCAACGAGAAGTGGAAGGGGCGGGTCGAGGCGGCTCGCCAGGCCGGGCGCAAGGACGTTCCGGCCCAGTCGGGCCTCGAAGAGATCTTTGAGGAGATCAGTCCCATCGAGGACTTCTCCGGGACCATGTCCCTGTCGTTCCGCGATCACCGGTTCGAGCCGCCCAAGTACTCAGTCGATGAGTGCAAAGACAAGGACATGACCTACTCCGCCCCGATGTTCGTCACGGCGGAGTTCATCAATAACACCACTGGTGAGATCAAGAGCCAGACCGTGTTCATGGGCGATTTCCCGCTCATGACCGGCAAGGGCACTTTCATCATCAACGGCACCGAGCGTGTCGTCGTCTCCCAGCTGGTCCGGTCCCCGGGCGTCTACTTCGACCGCAGTGTCGACAAGACCTCCGACAAGGACCTCTATGGATGCAAGGTGATCCCTTCCCGGGGCGCCTGGCTCGAGTTCGAGATCGACAAGCGTGACAGCGTCGGTGTCCGCATCGACCGCAAGCGCAAGCAGGCCGTCACCGTCCTGCTCAAGGCGCTCGGCTGGACCAGCGAGCAGATCCTTGAGCGTTTCGGTCAGTACGAGTCCATGCGCGCCACCCTGGAGAAGGACCACACGGCCGGCCAGGACGACGCTCTGCTCGACATCTACCGCAAGCTGCGCCCGGGCGAGCCGCCGACCAAGGAGTCGGCGCAGACGCTGCTGGAGAACCTGTACTTCAACTCCAAGCGTTACGACCTCGCCAAGGTCGGCCGATACAAGATCAACAAGAAGCTCGGGGTCGACAGCGAGATCACCCAGGGCACGCTCACCGAGGACGACATCGTCGCCACCATCGAGTACATCGTCCGGCTGCACGCCGGCGAGGTCGAGATGCCCGGCGCCAACGGTGAGATCGTCGTCGAGACCGACGACATCGACCACTTCGGCAACCGCCGTCTGCGCACGGTGGGCGAGCTCATCCAGAACCAGGTCCGCCTGGGCCTGGCCCGCATGGAGCGCGTCGTCCGCGAGCGGATGACGACCCAGGACGTCGAGGCGATCACGCCGCAGACCCTGATCAACATCCGCCCGGTCGTGGCGTCGATCAAGGAGTTCTTCGGCACCTCCCAGCTGTCGCAGTTCATGGACCAGACCAACCCCCTGGCCGGCCTGACGCACAAGCGTCGTCTGTCCGCGCTGGGCCCCGGTGGTCTGTCCCGTGAGCGGGCCGGCTTCGAGGTCCGTGACGTCCACCCCTCGCACTACGGCCGCATGTGCCCGATCGAGACGCCGGAAGGACCGAACATCGGTCTGATCGGCTCGCTGGCCTCCTTCGGCCGGGTCAACTCCTTCGGGTTCGTCGAGACCCCGTACCGCAAGGTCGTCGACGGCCGGGTCACCGACCAGGTCGACTACCTGACCGCGGACGAGGAGGACCGGCACGTCATCGCCCAGGCGAACACGCCGATCGGCCCTGACGGAACGTTCCTCGAGCCGCGCGTGCTCGTCCGCAGGAAGGGCGGGGAGTTCGAGTCCCTGCGCGCCAACGAGGTCGACTACATGGACGTCTCGGCACGCCAGATGGTGTCCGTGGCGACCGCGATGATCCCGTTCCTGGAGCACGACGACGCCAACCGCGCGCTCATGGGCTCCAACATGCAGCGCCAGTCGGTGCCGCTGCTCAAGAGCGAGGCGCCGCTGGTCGGCACCGGCATGGAGTACCGTGCCGCGACCGACGCCGGCGACGTCATCACCGCCGACAAGGCGGGCGTGGTCGAGGAGGTCTCCGCCGACTACGTCACGGTGATGAACGACGACGGCACCCGCACGACCTACCGGGTCGCCAAGTTCAAGCGCTCCAACCAGGGCACCTGCTTCAACCAGAAGCCGATCGTCAAGGAAGGCGACCGGATCGAGGTGAACCAGGTCGTCGCCGACGGTCCCTGCACCGACGACGGCGAGATGGCCCTGGGCAAGAACCTCCTCGTGGCGTTCATGCCGTGGGAGGGTCACAACTACGAGGACGCGATCATCCTCTCCCAGCGTCTGGTGCAGGACGACGTCCTCTCCTCGATCCACATCGAGGAGCACGAGGTCGACGCCCGCGACACCAAGCTGGGCCCCGAGGAGATCACCCGGGACATCCCGAACGTCTCCGAGGAGGTCCTGGCCGACCTCGACGAGCGCGGCATCATCCGCATCGGTGCCGAGGTCGTCCCCGGCGACATCCTCGTCGGCAAGGTCACGCCCAAGGGCGAGACCGAGCTGACCCCCGAGGAGCGCCTGCTCCGCGCGATCTTCGGTGAGAAGGCCCGCGAGGTCCGTGACACCTCCCTGAAGGTGCCGCACGGCGAGCAGGGCAAGGTCATCGGCGTCCGCGTGTTCAGCCGCGAGGAGGGCGACGAGCTCCCCCCCGGCGTCAACGAGCTGGTCCGCGTCTACGTGGCCCAGAAGCGTAAGATCACCGACGGCGACAAGCTGGCCGGCCGGCACGGCAACAAGGGCGTCATCTCCAAGATCCTCCCGGTCGAGGACATGCCGTTCCTCGAGGACGGCACCGCCGTCGACATCATCCTCAACCCCCTGGGCGTGCCCGGCCGAATGAACGTCGGCCAGGTCCTGGAGACCCACCTCGGGTGGATCGCCGCCAGAGGGTGGGACATCACCGGCATCCAGGAGGCCTGGGCCGAGCGGCTGCGCGACAAGGGCTTCGCCGAGGTCGACCCGCGCACCAACATGGCCACGCCGGTGTTCGACGGTGCCAACGAGGAAGAGATCATCGGGCTGCTCGACAACACCCTGGTCAACAGGGACGGCGGGCGCATGGTCGGCGCGAACGGAAAGGCCCAGCTGTTCGACGGCCGTTCCGGGGAGCCGTTCCCGCACCCGATCTCCGTCGGCTACATCTACATCCTGAAGCTGCTCCACCTGGTCGACGACAAGATCCACGCTCGTTCGACCGGCCCCTACTCCATGATCACCCAGCAGCCGCTCGGCGGTAAGGCCCAGTTCGGTGGCCAGCGCTTCGGTGAGATGGAGGTCTGGGCCCTGGAGGCGTACGGCGCCGCCTACGCCCTGCAGGAGCTGCTCACCATCAAGTCCGACGACGTCCTGGGCCGCGTGAAGGTCTACGAGGCGATCGTCAAGGGCGAGAACATTCCCGAGCCTGGCATCCCGGAGTCGTTCAAGGTCCTCATCAAGGAAATGCAGTCGCTGTGCCTGAACGTCGAGGTGCTCTCCAGCGACGGCATGTCCATCGAGATGCGCGACACCGACGAGGACGTCTTCCGCGCCGCGGAGGAGCTCGGCATCGACCTGTCCCGGCGTGAGCCGAGCAGTGTCGAAGAGGTCTGATCTAGAAGCTGAGGAGGGGATTACATAGTGCTCGACGTCAACTTCTTCGACGAGCTTCGGATCGGCCTCGCGACCGCCGACGACATCCGCCAGTGGTCGCACGGCGAGGTGAAGAAGCCCGAAACCATCAACTACCGGACGCTCAAGCCCGAGAAGGACGGACTCTTCTGCGAGAAGATCTTCGGTCCGACTCGCGACTGGGAGTGCTACTGCGGTAAGTACAAGCGCGTCCGCTTCAAGGGCATCATCTGTGAGCGCTGTGGCGTCGAGGTGACCCGCGCCAAGGTGCGTCGTGAGCGGATGGGCCACATCGAGCTGGCCGCGCCCGTCACGCACATCTGGTACTTCAAGGGTGTCCCGTCCCGTCTGGGATACCTGCTCGACCTGGCCCCGAAGGACCTCGAGAAGGTCATCTACTTCGCGGCCTACATGATCACGCACGTCGACAAGGAAATGCGCGAGCGTGACCTGCCGTCGCTCGAGGCGAAGATCTCCGTCGAGCGGCAGCACATCGAGCAGCGCCGTGACGCCGACATCGAGGCTCGCCAGCGCAAGCTGGAGACCGACCTGGCCGAGCTTGAGGCCGCGGGCGCCAAGGGCGACCAGCGCCGCAAGGTCCGCGAGGGCGCCGAGCGTGAGATGCGGCAGCTGCGCGACCGGGCCCAGCGCGAGCTGGACCGGCTGGACGAGGTCTGGAGCCGCTTCAAGAACCTCAAGGTCCAGGACCTCGAGGGCGACGAGCTGCTCTACCGCGAGATGCGCGACCGTTTCGGCCGCTACTTCCGCGGTGGCATGGGCGCCCAGGCCATCCAGGAGCGTCTGACCAACTTCGACCTCGCTCTCGAGGCCGAGAACCTGCGCGAGACGATCCGCAGCGGCAAGGGCCAGAAGAAGGCCCGCGCGCTCAAGCGTCTCAAGGTCGTGTCGGCGTTCCTGAACACCCGCAACTCGCCCAACGGGATGGTCCTCGACTGCATCCCGGTCATCCCGCCGGACCTGCGCCCGATGGTGCAGCTCGACGGTGGCCGGTTCGCGACCTCGGACCTGAACGACCTGTACCGCCGGGTGATCAACCGGAACAACCGCCTCAAGCGGCTTCTCGACCTCGGTGCCCCCGAGATCATCGTGAACAACGAGAAGCGGATGCTCCAGGAGGCCGTCGACGCGCTGTTCGACAACGGCCGTCGTGGCCGCCCGGTCACCGGTCCGGGCAACCGTCCCCTGAAGTCCCTCAGCGACATGCTGAAGGGCAAGCAGGGCCGGTTCCGCCAGAACCTGCTGGGCAAGCGAGTCGACTACTCCGGCCGTTCGGTCATCGTCGTCGGCCCGCAGCTGAAGCTGCACCAGTGCGGTCTGCCCAAGCAGATGGCGCTGGAGCTCTTCAAGCCGTTCGTGATGAAGCGCCTGGTCGACCTGAACCACGCGCAGAACATCAAGTCGGCCAAGCGGATGGTCGAGCGTGCCCGGCCGGTCGTGTGGGACGTCCTCGAAGAGGTCATCACCGAGCACCCCGTGCTGCTCAACCGCGCGCCGACCCTGCACCGCCTGGGCATCCAGGCCTTCGAGCCGCAGCTGGTCGAGGGCAAGGCCATCCAGATCCACCCGCTCGTCTGCACCGCGTTCAACGCGGACTTCGACGGTGACCAGATGGCCGTGCACCTGCCGCTGTCGGCCGAGGCGCAGGCCGAGGCCCGCATCCTGATGCTGTCGACGAACAACATCCTCAAGCCGGCCGACGGCAAGCCCGTGACCATGCCCACCCAGGACATGATCATCGGCCTCTACTCGCTGACCACGCTCAAGGACGAGGACGAGAACGGCGTCGGCAGGGGCCGGGTCTTCGGCTCGGTGTCGGAGGCGCTCATGGCCTTCGACCGCCGCGAGCTGGACATCCAGTCGCTGATCCAGATCCGGATGAAGGGCGACGTCCCGCCGCCCCGCGGCTGGGCCGCCCCCGAGGGCTGGGAGTCGGGTGACAGCTACCGCCTGGAGACCACCCTGGGCCGTTGCCTGTTCAACCAGACCCTGCCGGCGAACTACCCGTACGTGAACTCGCAGGTCGGCAAGAAGCAGCTGTCGGTCATCGTCAACGAGCTCGCCGAGAAGTACCCCAAGGTCGAGGTCGCCGCGGCGCTCGACGCCCTCAAGGACGCCGGTTTCTACTGGGCGACCAGGGCCGGTGTGACGATCTCCATCGAGGACGTCATCGCGCCGCCGAACAAGGCCGACATCATGGAGACGTACGAGCGCAGGGCCGACAAGGTCCAGCGTGAGTACGAGCGCGGTCTGATCACGGACGAGGAGCGCCGTCAGGAGCTCATCGAGATCTGGACGCACGCGACCAGTGACGTGACCGACGACATGCAGAAGGCGTTCCCGAAGACCAACCCGGTCTGGATGATGGTCCAGTCGGGCGCCCGAGGAAACCTGATGCAGGTCCGGCAGATCTCCGGCATCCGCGGTCTGGTGTCCAACACCAAGGGTGAGACGATCCCGCGTCCGATCAAGGCCTCGTTCCGCGAGGGCCTGTCGGTGCTGGAGTACTTCATCTCCACCCACGGCCAGCGGAAGGGTCTGGCGGACACCGCGCTGCGGACCGCCGACTCGGGTTACCTGACCCGTCGTCTGGTGGACGTCGCGCAGGACGTCATCGTCCGCGAGATCGACTGCGGCACCGACCGCGGCGTCCCGCTGCACGTCGCCGACCGCGACGCCCAGGGCAACCTGGTCAAGGCGGAGAACGCCGAGAGCAACGTGCACGGCCGCATCCTCGCCGAGGACGTGGAGGTGGACGGCAAGATCATCGCGCCGATGGGTGTCGACATCAACGACATCCACGTCACCGCGCTGGTCGAGGCCGGTGTGGAGACCGTCAGGACCCGCAGCGCTCTCGTCTGCGAGGCCAAGATCGGTGTCTGCGCCACCTGCTACGGCCGTTCGCTCGCGACCGGCAAGCTCGTGGACGTCGGCGAGGCGGTCGGCATCATCGCCGCCCAGTCGATCGGCGAGCCCGGCACCCAGCTGACGATGCGGACCTTCCACACCGGTGGTGTGGCGGGCGCCGACATCACCCACGGTCTGCCCCGTGTGCAGGAGCTCTTCGAGGCGCGCGTCCCCAAGGGCGTCGCCCCGATCAGCGAGGCCGAGGGCCGGGTCCGCATCGACGAGACCGACAAGACGCGGAAGATCGTGATCGTCCCGGACGACGGTTCCGAGGAGGTCGCGTATCCCGTGTCGATGCGGTCGCGCATGCTGGTCTCCGACGGGCAGCGCGTCACGGTCGGCCAGCAGCTGATCGCCGGTGCGGTCAACCCCAACGAGGTGCTGCGCATCCTCGGCCCCCGGGCCGTGCAGCTGCACCTCGTGGCGGAGGTCCAGCAGGTCTACCGCTCGCAGGGTGTGTCGATCCACGACAAGCACATCGAGATCATCGTGCGGCAGATGCTCAAGCGCGTGAACGTGCTGGAGTCCGGCGACGCCGACATGCTGCCCGGTGAGCTCGTCGAGCGGCCGCGCTTCGAGCGGATCAACCGCGAGTGCGTGGCGGAGGGCGGCACGCCGGCCTCCGGACGCCCGGTGCTGATGGGCATCACCAAGGCCTCGCTCGCCACGGAGTCCTGGCTGTCCGCGGCGTCCTTCCAGGAGACGACCCGAGTGCTCACCGACGCGGCGATCCACGCCAAGTCGGACTCGCTGCTCGGTCTCAAGGAGAACGTCATCATCGGAAAGCTCATCCCGGCCGGTACGGGCATGCCCCAGTACCGCAACATCCGGGTCGAGCCCACCGAGGAGGCCAAGGCGGCCATGTACACCGTCGGCGGCTACGACGGCTCCGCGGCCGACTACACCTTCGGCTCGGGCTCCGGTGAGGCCGTGCCGCTGGAGGAGTACGACTTCGGGCAGTACAACCGCTAAGCAGGACAACCGCCAGGCGGTACGAACGCCGAAGTGGTCACGGGCGGCGCCCGGTCCCCGGAAGGGGGCCGGGCGCCGTCGCCTTTTGTCCCCGTTTCCGGCGTTCGCTCCTCGCCCCGGTTCCGGTAGCGGGGGATGTGGACCTTTCTTGACCGGAATGTTGCGGCGAAAGCCGTACGTTAATGCGGAGAACGGCCGGAGAAGTGCCTGGCGGCGGGTAAACTCGACACGGACCCAGAAGCGGTCGGTCGGAAACCGGTCGCGGGAGTCATGACACGAACACCGGCGCCTGGCGGACGCACCCGTTTTGACGTGTTGCGTTGGGCTGGGTAGTCTTTTCCTTCGTGCCCATGTCTTCATGGGCCTTCATGCGTGCGCGTCGACAGGTTTCCCGTTGGGGAGTCGGCAGAGGCGCCGCGTGGCCTCCTCCACCGGACCGGCCTTAACCGGGATGTGGCGCGGAACCTACGCGACACGCCCGACCGCGTGGGTCGGAGGGGATGAAAGAACCGCAGGTCATGACACCGGCAGTACCTGCAAAATGCACGACATTCGAATTACCGGCTAGCACGAACGGAGACGCGGTGCCCACGATTCAGCAGCTGGTCCGCAAGGGCCGCCAGGACAAGGTCACCAAGACCAAGACCCCGGCGCTCAAGGCCAGCCCTCAGCGACGCGGCACCTGCATGCGCGTTTACACCACGACCCCGAAGAAGCCGAACTCCGCCCTCCGCAAGGTCGCGCGTGTCCGGCTCACCAACGGCATCGAGGTCACGGCCTACATCCCCGGTGTCGGCAAGATCATCCGCGGCTCGCTCGACACCCAGGGTGTCCGTAACCGCAAGCAGGCCCGTAGCCGTTACGGCGCGAAGAAGGAGAAGTAGGAATGCCTCGCAAGGGTTCTCCTGGCCGTCGTCAGCTCATGGCTGACCCGGTTCACAACTCGCCCCTGGTCACCGCGCTCATCAACAAGGTGCTCCTGGACGGCAAGCGATCCATCGCCCAGTCCATCGTGTACGGCGCCCTCGAAGGCGCCAAGGAGAAGACCGGCAACGACCCGGTCGTCACCCTGAAGCGCGCGCTGGACAACGTCAAGCCCACCCTTGAGGTCCGCAGCCGCCGTGTCGGTGGCGCGACCTACCAGGTCCCGGTCGAGGTGCGCGCGGCGCGCAGCACCACCCTGGCCCTGCGCTGGCTGGTGCAGTACTCCCGCGCCCGCCGCGAGAAGACCATGACCGAGCGCCTCATGAACGAACTGCTCGACGCCAGCAACGGCCTCGGCGCAAGCGTCAAGAAGCGCGAGGACACCCACAAGATGGCCGAGTCCAACAAGGCCTTCGCCCACTACCGCTGGTAACAGCGGGTTCGACGAGACGACGAGGACGCGAGAGAAGTGGCCACCACGACCGCTCTTGACCTGGCCAAGGTCCGCAACATCGGGATCATGGCCCACATCGACGCGGGCAAGACCACGACGACCGAGCGCATCCTGTTCTACACCGGTATCAACTACAAGATCGGTGAGGTCCACGAGGGCGCAGCCACGATGGACTGGATGGAGCAGGAGCAGGAGCGTGGTATCACCATCACCTCCGCTGCCACGACCTGCGAATGGCTCGGCCACACGATCAACATCATCGACACGCCGGGCCACGTGGACTTCACGATCGAGGTGGAGCGTTCGCTCCGCGTCCTCGACGGTGCCGTCGCCGTGTTCGACGGCGTCGCCGGTGTCGAGCCGCAGTCCGAGACGGTCTGGCGTCAGGCCGACCGTTACGAAGTGCCCAGGATCTGCTTCGTCAACAAGATGGACCGGGTCGGCGCGGAGTTCCACCGCTGCGTCGACATGATGGTCAGCCGCCTGAACGCGACCCCCGCCGTCATCCAGCTTCCCTGGGGCGTCGAGGCCGACTTCAAGGGCGTCATCGACCTGGTCAAGATGAAGGGCCTGCTCTGGAGCGCCGAGGCGGCCAAGGGCGAGATGTACGAGACCGTCGACATCCCGGCCGAGCACGCCGAGATCGCTCGCGAGTGGCGTGACAAGCTCGTCGAGACGGTCTCCGAGAACGACGACGAGCTGATGGAGCTCTTCCTGGAGGGCGTCGAGCCCACCGAGGAGCAGCTGGTCGCGGCCATCCGCCGCGCCACGCTGGCCAGCGCCATCAACCCGGTCCTGACCGGCACCGCGTTCAAGAACAAGGGCGTCCAGCCCCTGCTCGACGCGATCGTCGCCTACCTCCCCGCCCCGATCGACATCCCGGCCTTCAAGGGCCACGCGGTCGGCAAGGAGGAGGAGGTCATCGAGCGTCACGCGGACGTGACCGAGCCCTTCTCCGCTCTCGCCTTCAAGATCATGAGCGACCAGCACCTGGGCCGTCTCACCTACATCCGCATCTACTCGGGCACGCTCGAGACCGGCACCGCCGTGGTCAACTCGGTGAAGGGCCGCAAGGAGCGGATCGGCAAGATCTACCAGATGCACGCCAACAAGCGCGAAGAGCGCCCGTCGGCCGTGGCCGGTCAGATCGTCGCCGTGATGGGTCTGAAGGACACCACCACCGGTGACACCCTGTCGGACCCGGCTCACCCCGTGGTCCTGGAGTCGATGAACTTCCCGGCGCCGGTCATCAGCGTCGCCATCGAGCCCAAGACCAAGGGTGACCAGGAGAAGCTGGGCACCGCGATCCAGCGTCTGGCCGAGGAGGACCCGTCCTTCCAGGTCCGTCGTGACGACGAGACCGGGCAGACGGTCATCTGGGGTATGGGCGAGCTCCACCTGGAGATCCTCGTCGACCGGATGCGCCGCGAGTTCAAGGTCGAGGCCAACATCGGCCGGCCTCAGGTGGCCTACCGGGAGACCATCCGCCGCAAGGTGGAGAAGGTCGACTACGTCCACAAGAAGCAGACCGGTGGTTCCGGCCAGTTCGCCAAGGTCATCATCGACATTGAGCCGCTGGGCGAGGGCAACGACGGTTACGAGTTCTCGAACAAGGTCTCCGGTGGCCGCATCCCGAGGGAGTACATCCCCTCGGTCGACGCGGGCGCCCAGGAGGCCGCCGAGTTCGGTGTTCTCGCCGGATACCCCATGGTCGGGGTCAAGGTCACCCTGCAGGACGGTGCCTACCACGAGGTGGACTCGTCCGAAATGGCCTTCAAGATCGCTGGTTCGATGGCCTTCAAGGAGGCCGCGCGCCGTGCGGACGCCGTAATCCTGGAGCCGATGATGGCCGTCGAGGTCACCACGCCCGAGGACTACATGGGTGACGTCATCGGTGACCTCAACGGTCGCCGCGGGCAGATCCAGGCGATGGACGAGCGCTCCGGCGCCCGGATCGTCAAGGCGCTCGTGCCGCTCTCTGAGATGTTCGGCTACGTGGGAGACCTCCGTAGCAAGACGCAGGGACGCGCGAGCTACAGCATGCAGTTCGACTCCTACGCGGAAGTGCCTGCGCACATCGCCAAGGAGATCGTCGCGAAGGTGCGGGGCGAGTAGTCCAGCACCGTTCCGCGTGCGGGAGGACGAGGAATCGTCTTCCCGCCACCGGAGGGGTGCGGGGCGAGAGCTTTCTCGCCGGCCGGTTCCGCCAGGGACCGGCCTCCCCAAGCCCGAATATGAAGACGCAAGTCACGTCAGAATCTCTAAGGAGAGAGCAGTGGCCAAGGCCAAGTTCGAGCGGACCAAGCCGCACGTAAACATCGGCACCATTGGGCACATCGACCACGGCAAGACCACTCTGACCGCGGCGATCACCAAGGTGCTCCACGAGCGTTTCCCGAACCTCAACGAGGCGACCCCGTTCGACAAGATCGACAAGGCGCCCGAGGAGAAGGCTCGTGGTATCACGATCTCCATCGCGCACGTCGAGTACCAGACCGAGAAGCGCCACTACGCCCACGTGGACTGCCCCGGTCACGCCGACTACGTGAAGAACATGATCACCGGCGCGGCTCAGATGGACGGTGCGATCCTCGTGGTCGCCGCCACCGACGGTCCGATGCCGCAGACGAAGGAGCACGTCCTCCTGGCCCGCCAGGTCGGCGTCCCCTACATCGTCGTGGCCCTCAACAAGTCCGACATGGTGGACGACGAGGAGATCCTGGAGCTCGTCGAGCTCGAGGTCCGCGAGCTTCTCTCGGCCCAGGAGTTCCCCGGCGACGACCTGCCGGTCGTCCGCGTCTCGGCGCTGAAGGCGCTCGAGGGCGACGCCAAGTGGGGCGACTCGATCATCGAGCTCATGACCGCCGTGGACGAGAACGTCCCCGAGCCGACCCGTGAGACCGAGAAGCCGTTCCTGATGCCGATCGAGGACGTCTTCTCGATCACCGGTCGTGGCACGGTCGTCACCGGCCGTATCGAGCGTGGCATCGTCAAGGTCAACGAGACTGTCGACATCATCGGCATCAAGGAGACCAAGACCACCACCACGGTCACCGGTGTCGAGATGTTCCGCAAGCTGCTCGACGAGGGCCAGGCGGGCGACAACGTCGGTCTGCTCCTCCGTGGCATCAAGCGCGAGGACGTCGAGCGCGGCCAGTGCATCATCAAGCCGGGCACGACCACCCCGCACACCGAGTTCGAGGCCCAGGTCTACATCCTGAGCAAGGACGAGGGCGGCCGCCACACCCCGTTCTTCAACAACTACCGCCCGCAGTTCTACTTCCGTACGACCGACGTGACCGGCGTGGTGAACCTCCCCGAGGGCACCGAGATGGTCATGCCCGGCGACAACACGGAGATGAACGTCGCGCTGATCCAGCCCATCGCGATGGAGGACGGTCTCAAGTTCGCCATCCGTGAGGGTGGCCGCACCGTCGGTGCGGGTCGAGTGACCAAGATCATCAAGTAGTACGATCGCGGAGAGGCGGTCGGCCCTCGAAACAGGGCCGACCGCCTCCCCACGAGGGGACCACGCCGCAGGGCGCGGACCCCGGCAGGACCCCACGAACCGTGATCTCGCAGTTGGTTCGGCCGAAGGATGACCGAACTAATTGCCAGATCACGGAAGAAAGCGCGGACTCACAGCGTCTGCTACGTGGGGCATGTGCGGAGAACGCCGCCCCAGGGCGAGACGTGCTCCGGCACGACGTGGCGGGACCGTCCCGGACGGACCCGGCCATGACACAGCGGCAACAGGCCGCACGTAACTTTTTCAGACGACAGTGAAGGACACCGAGGCCATTATGGCGGGACAGAAGATCCGCATTCGGCTCAAGGCCTATGACCACGAGGTCATCGACGTCTCGGCCAAGAAGATCGTCGAGACGGTGACAAGGACTGGCGCCAAGGTCGCGGGCCCGGTGCCGCTGCCGACCGAGAAGAACGTGTACTGCGTCATCCGCTCGCCGCACAAGTACAAGGACAGCCGCGAGCACTTTGAGATGCGCACGCACAAGCGGCTGATTGACATCATCGACCCGACGCCGAAGACGGTCGACTCGCTCATGCGACTCGACCTTCCCGCCGGCGTTGACATCTCGATCAAGCTCTGAGGGAACGCACTGACATGGCTAACAAGATCAAGGGCGTCCTGGGCAAGAAGCTCGGCATGACCCAGGTCTTCGACGCGGACAACCGGATGGTCCCGGTGACCGTCGTCGAGGCTGGCCCGTGCGTCGTGACCCGCGTCCGCACCGCCGAGAAGGACGGCTACACCGCCGTCCAGCTGGGCTTCGGCCAGGTCGACCCGCGGAAGGTCAACAAGCCGCTCGGCGACTACCTGCGCAAGCACGACATCACCCCGCGCCGTTACTTCGCGGAGATCCGCACCGACGACGCGAGCGACTACACCCTGGGCCAGGAGCTCCTCGCCGACACCTTCGAGGCCGGCCAGTTCGTCGACGTGACGGGCAAGAGCAAGGGCAAGGGTTTCGCGGGTGTCATGAAGCGTCACGGCTTCAAGGGCCTCGGCGCCTCGCACGGTACGCAGCGCAAGCACCGCTCGCCCGGTTCCATCGGTGGCTGCGCCACCCCCGGCCGCGTCTTCAAGGGCGTGCGCATGGCGGGCCGGATGGGCAACGTCCGCACGACCGTCCAGAGCCTCAAGGTTCACGCCGTGGACGCCGAGAAGGGCCTCATCCTGATCAAGGGTGCGATCCCCGGTGCCAACGGCAGCCTGGTCCTGGTCCGCACCGCCGCCAAGAAGGGGGCTGCCAAGTGAGCACCATTGACGTCCTCGACGTGAAGGGCGAGAAGGCCGGGACCGTCGACCTGCCGGAGGACATCTTCGGGACGAAGGTCAACATCCCGCTGATCCACCAGGTCGTCGTGGCCCAGCTCGCCGCTCGCCGGCAGGGCACCCACAAGGCGAAGACCCGCGGTGAGGTCCGAGGCGGCGGCAAGAAGCCGTACCGCCAGAAGGGCACCGGCCGCGCCCGCCAGGGTTCGACCCGCGCCCCGCAGTTCACCGGCGGTGGCACCGTCCACGGCCCGGTCCCGCGGGACTACTCGCAGAAGACTCCCAAGAAGATGAAGGCCGCCGCCCTGCGCGGGGCCCTGTCCGACCGGGCGACCGGCGGCCGCGTTCACGTGGTCAGCGGTCTGGTCGAGGGGGAGACCCCGAAGACCAAGGCGGCTCTCGAGTCGCTTCGCAGGCTCACCAAGGCCCGCAGCGTCCTGGTCGTCGTCGACGAGGGTGACGAGCTCAGCTGGCTGAGCCTGCGCAACGCTCCCGAGGTCCACCTCCTGGACGCCGGGCAGCTCAACACCTACGACGTGCTCTGCTACGACGACGTCGTCTTCACTCAGGACGCCTACGACCAGATCGTGGCGCGTCTGAGCAAGAGCGGGAAGGAAGACGCCTGATGGAGAAGATCGCCGACCCGCGCGACATCATCATCAAGCCGGTTGTCTCCGAGAAGAGCTACGGCTTGATCGACGAGCACAACAAGTACACGTTCCTGGTGCGGAAGACGGCCAACAAGACGCAGGTCAAGATCGCCGTTGAGAAGATCTTCGGTGTCAAGGTCGCCAGCGTCAACACCATCAACCGCCAGGGCAAGCGGAAGCGGACCAGGTTCGGCTACGGCCAGCGCCCGGCCACCAAGCGAGCCATCGTCAGCCTGGTCGAGGGCGACCGGATTGACATCTTCGGCCAGATCGGCTGACGCGCTCGCTCAGTAAGTACAGGGAGAAAGCCCCTCACCGCCTGGTGAGGGGCATTCGACCGGATTAACCGACGAAGGATGAACGAAAAAGATGGGCATCCGTAAACTCAAGCCGACGACCCCGGGTCGCCGCGGCGCCAGCGTCTCGGACTTTGCCGAGATCACGCGCAGCACGCCCGAGAAGTCGCTGCTTGCACCCCTGCACAGCAAGGGTGGCCGTAACGTCCACGGCCGAGTCACCACCCGTCACCAGGGTGGTGGCCACAAGCGCGCCTACCGGATCATCGATTTCCGGCGTCACGACAAGGACGGGATCCCGGCCAAGGTCGCTCACATCGAGTACGACCCGAACCGCACGTCCCGCATCGCGCTGCTGCACTACGCCGACGGGGAGAAGCGCTACATCCTCTGCCCGACCGGCCTCAAGCAGGGCGACAACATCGAGAACGGCCCCACGGCCGACATCAAGCCGGGCAACTGCCTCCCGCTGCGCAACATCCCGACCGGTACCTTCATCCACGCGGTGGAGCTCCGTCCGGGCGGTGGCGCCAAGCTGGGCCGGTCCGCCGGCGCGCAGATCCAGCTCCTCGCCAAGGAGGGCCAGTACGCCACGCTGCGTATGCCCTCCGGTGAGATGCGCCAGGTCGACGTCCGCTGCCGGGCCTCGATCGGCCAGGTCGGCAACGCCGAGCAGGCCAACATCAACTGGGGCAAGGCCGGCCGCATGCGGTGGAAGGGCAAGCGCCCCACCGTCCGCGGTGTCGCGATGAACCCGGTCGACCACCCGCACGGTGGTGGTGAGGGTAAGACCTCCGGCGGTCGTCACCCCGTCAACCCCAAGGGCAAGCCCGAGGGTCGTACCCGTGCGGCGAACAAGGCCAGCGACCGGCTGATCATCCGCCGTCGTACCAAGCGGAAGAAGCGGTAGGAGCAGCCAAAATGCCACGTAGCCTTAAGAAGGGTCCCTTCGTGGACGACCACCTTCAGAAGAAGGTGGATGTCCAGAACGAGAAGGGCACCAAAAACGTCATCAAGACGTGGTCGCGGCGCTCCATGATCGTGCCCGACATGCTCGGTCACACGATCGCCGTTCACGACGGCCGCAAGCACGTCCCGGTGTTCGTCACCGAGTCGATGATCGGCCACAAGCTCGGTGAGTTCGCTCCCACGCGAACCTTCCGCAGCCACGTCAAGGAAGACCGCCGCAGCCGGCGATAAGCGCCTCAGGACGAGGACGTCGAGCCTCACAAGGCGAAACGGACTCGGCCAAAACGAAGGGTAAGAGGAGTAAGCGATGGAAGCCAGGGCTCAGGCGCGGTTCGCGCGCCACACGCCCATGAAGGCCCGCCGTGTGGTGGACCTCATTCGCGGGCTGCCCGCTTCGGAGGCGCAGGCCGTGCTGCAGTTCGCTCCCCAGTCGGCGAGCGAGACCGTGTACAAGGTGCTCTCGAGCGCCATTGCCAACGCGGAGCACAACTTCAAGCTCGACCGTGACACGCTCTTCGTGAGCCGTGCCTGGGTCGACGAGGGCCCGACGCTGAAGCGGTTTCGTCCCCGTGCTCAGGGTCGTGCCTATCGGATCAACAAGCGGACCAGCCACATCACCGTGATCGTGGAGTCCCGCGAGCCGAAGGGGAGGACCCGCTAGTGGGTCAGAAGGTTAACCCGCACGGGTTCCGCCTCGGCATCACGACCGACTTCAAGAGCCGGTGGTATGCCGACAAGCTCTACAAGTCGTACGTTGCCGAGGATGTGGCGATCCGCCGCATGCTCAAGAAGGGCATGGAGCGGGCCGGCATCTCCAAGGTGGAGATCGAGCGGACCACCGACCGGGTACAGGTCGACATTCACACCGCCCGTCCGGGCATCGTCATCGGCCGCCGCGGCGCCGAGGCGGACCGGATCCGCGGTGACCTCGAGAAGCTGACCAAGAAGCAGGTCCAGCTGAACATCCTCGAGGTCAAGAACCCTGAGATCGACGCTCAGCTCGTCGCCCAGGGTGTGGCCGAGCAGCTGTCCAGCCGTGTCTCGTTCCGCCGTGCCATGCGCAAGGCGATGCAGTCGGCGATGAAGAGCGGCGCCAAGGGCATCCGGGTGCAGTGCTCCGGTCGTCTCGGCGGCGCCGAGATGTCCCGTTCGGAGTTCTACCGCGAGGGCCGCGTGCCCCTGCACACCCTCCGCGCGGACATCGACTACGGCCTGTACGAGGCCCGCACCACCTTCGGCCGTATCGGCGTGAAGGTGTGGATCTACAAGGGTGAGGCTCCGACCAGCCGCGCCGAGCGCGAGGCGGCTGCCGCCGGTGCTCGTGCCGGCCAGCGTCGTGACCGCGACGACCGTCGCGGCCCCGGCGCCGGTGGCGGCGACCGTCCCCGTCGTGGCGGCGGCGCCGGTGGCGCCCGTCGTGGCGCCGGTGCCGGCCGTGGCGACCGCGCCTCCGCCCCCAGGAACGAGGCGGCCTCGCAGGCCGCCCCCGAGACCGGCCCGGCTGCGCAGCCGGGTGCTGAAGGGAGCTGACCATGCTGATCCCGCGCAGGGTCAAGCACCGCAAGCAGCACCGGCCCGACCGTCACGGCGCCGCCAAGGGTGGCACCAGGGTCGTGTTCGGCGAGTTCGGCATCCAGGCGATTGAGCACTCCTACGTGACCAACCGCCAGATCGAGTCGGCTCGTATCGCGATGACCCGTCACATCAAGCGTGGCGGAAAGGTCTGGATCAACATCTATCCGGACCGCCCCCTCACGAAGAAGCCCGCCGAGACCCGCATGGGTTCCGGTAAGGGTTCGCCCGAGTGGTGGATCGCGAACGTCAAGCCCGGCCGCATCATGTTCGAGCTTTCGGGTGTCGCCGAGCCGGTGGCTCGCGAAGCCCTTCGCCGTGCGATGCACAAGCTGCCGATGAAGTGCCGGTTCGTCAAGCGTGAAGTGGGTGAGGCGTGATGGCTAAGGGCCTGACCGCCGGTGAGCTGCGGGTGGAAGACCAGGACACCCTGGTCACGAAGCTGAAGGAAGCCAAGGAGGAGCTGTTCAACCTCCGCTTCCAGGCAGCTACCGGTCAGTTGGAGAGCCACGGGCGGTTGCGTGCCGTCCGCCGCGAGATCGCCCGTATCTACACCGTGATGCGCGAGCGGGAGCTCGGAATCGTCACGGTAGAGAAGGAGTCGATCGATGGCTGAGGCCACGGAAACCACGACCGAGACGCGGAACTACCGCAAGACCCGTGAGGGTCTGGTCGTCAGCGACAAGATGGACAAGACTGTCGTGGTCGCTGTCGAGGACCGCGTCAAGCACCCCCTGTACGGCAAGGTCATCCGCAGGACGACCAAGTACAAGGCGCACGACGAGGCCAACACCTGCGGTGTCGGCGACCGTGTCCTCCTGATGGAGACCCGGCCGCTGTCCGCCAGCAAGCGCTGGCGGGTCATCGAGATCCTCGAGAAGGCCAAGTAGGCAACGCGCCTCGTGGGGGGTGACACCGTCACCCCCCACGACGGCGTCCAAGGGGGCGAAGCGATCTTCGCCCCGCCTGCGGCGGCGGTCCTGCGAAGGGCTGTCGCCGGGGGAAAAAGACCCAGCAGGTTCCGCAAGGCTCACCCACGGGTGAGAACCAGCGAGACAAACAGGAGTTCAAGTGATCCAGCAGGAGTCGCGGCTCAAGGTCGCCGACAACACCGGTGCGAAGGAAGTCCTTTGCATCCGTGTGCTCGGTGGCTCGGGCCGGCGCTACGCGGGAATCGGTGACATCATCGTCGCCACGGTCAAGGACGCCATCCCCGGCGGCACCGTGAAGAAGGGCGATGTGGTCAAGGCCGTCATCGTCCGCACTGTCAAGGAGCGCCGCCGGCCCGACGGTTCCTACATCCGCTTCGACGAGAACGCCGCCGTCATCATCAAGGACAGCGGCGACCCCCGGGGCACCCGCATCTTCGGTCCTGTCGGACGTGAGCTGCGTGACAAGAAGTTCATGCGGATCATCTCGCTCGCGCCGGAGGTGTTGTAATGCCGAAGCTTCATGTGAAGAAGGGTGACCTCGTCCTGGTCATCGCCGGCAAGGACAAGGGTGCCAAGGGCCGTGTGATCGCCGCCCACCCGCGCGACGAGCGCGTGGTGGTCGAGGGCGTCAACATGGTCAAGAAGCACTCCAAGGAGACCAACCAGGGTCCGCGCGGCGCCAAGGCCGGTGGCGTGCAGACCATGGAGGCTCCCATCCACGTGAGCAACGTCAAGAAGCTCAAGGATGAGAAGCCGGCCAAGGACGAGAAGCCTGCCAAGAAGGAGTCGGCCAAGGCCGCTTCCGAGGACACGGCCAAGGACGACAAGCCCGCCAAGAAGGAGTCGGCCAAGGCCGCTTCCGAGGAGACGGGTGAGGACAACTGATGACCGCGAACACCACTGAGACCGGACAGCGGGCCCTCCCGCGGCTCAAGCAGCGCTACCGCGAAGAGATCATCGCGAAGCTGAACGAGCAGTTCGAGTTCGAGAACATCATGCTGGTGCCCACCATCACCAAGATCAAGGTGAACATGGGCGTCGGCGAGGCCGCGCGCGACTCGAAGCTCATCGAAGGCGCCGTCCGCGACCTCACCGTGATCACCGGCCAGAAGCCGGCGGTCGTCCGCGCCCGCAAGTCCATCGCCCAGTTCAAGCTGCGCGAGGGCATGCCGATCGGCGCGCACGTCACGCTTCGCGGTGACCGCATGTGGGAGTTCCTCGACCGGCTGCTCTCGCTGGCGCTGCCCCGCATCCGTGACTTCCGCGGTCTGTCGCCCAAGCAGTTCGACGGCAACGGGAACTACACCTTCGGTCTCACCGAGCAGGTCATGTTCCACGAGATCGACCAGGACAAGGTCGACCGCCAGCGTGGTATGGACATCACGGTCGTGACCACCGCTAAGACCGACGACCAGGGCCGGGCGCTGCTGAAGCAGCTCGGATTCCCGTTCAAGGAGGCCTGATCATGGCGAAGACGTCGCTCAAGGTCAAGGCTGCTCGCAAGGCCAAGTTCGAGGTCCGGGCGTACACTCGGTGCTCGCGCTGTGGTCGTCCCCGCGCCGTCTACAGGAAGTTCGGCCTGTGCCGCATCTGCTTCCGCGAGATGGCGCACCGGGGCGAGCTGCCCGGCATCACCAAGTCGAGCTGGTAGCCCTCCGCGCGGCCCCGTGAGCGATCACGGGCCCGCGCGCGGCACCGGCCGCACATAGAAGTCGTATTCACCGGGCGCCGACTACAGGCGCCCATGACCGCACCGTAGGTCCCCTGTGGAAACCGCGGTGAGGAAGGCCACCGGCCATGACGATGACGGACCCGATCGCAGACATGCTGACGCGTCTGCGAAACGCGAACTCGGCGTACCACGACAGCGTGGCGATGCCGTACTCGAAGATCAAGGCGCACATCGCCGAGATCCTCCAGCAGGAGGGTTACATCCAGTCCTGGAGCGTCGAAGACGCCAAGGTCGGAAAGAACCTCGTGGTGGAGCTGAAGTTCGGGCCGACCCGTGAGCGGTCCCTCGCGGGCCTGCGCCGGGTTTCCAAGCCCGGCCTGCGGGTTTATGCAAAGAAGGACAACCTGCCCCGAGTCCTGGGCGGACTGGGCGTCGCGATCATCTCGACGTCCGGCGGTCTCATGACGGACAAGCAGGCCGGCAAGCGTGGAGTGGGCGGGGAAGTCCTCGCCTTCGTTTGGTAAGAGGGGAGAACGAACAGCATGTCAAGAATCGGACGGCTGCCCATCCCCGTACCGAACGGAGTGGACGTCGCCATCGACGGCCGGGACGTCACGGTCAAGGGTCCCAAGGGCACGCTTTCACACACGGTCGCGGAGCCCATCGCGATCGCCAAGGGTGACGACGGCAACCTGAACGTCACCCGTCCCAACGACGAGAACAAGGTCCGTGCGCTGCACGGCCTGTCCCGCACCCTGGTCGCCAACATGGTGACCGGTGTGACCCAGGGTTACTCGAAGACCCTGGAGATCGTGGGCGTCGGTTACCGCGTGCAGGCCAAGAGCCCGACTCAGCTCGAGTTCGCTCTCGGCTTCAGCCACCCGGTGATCGTCGACGCCCCCGAGGGTGTCACCTTCCGCGTCGAGAGGCCGACGCTGTTCCACGTGGACGGCATCGACAAGCAGAAGGTCGGCGAGATCGCCGCGAACATCCGCAAGCTGCGCAAGCCCGACCCGTACAAGGGCAAGGGCGTGCGCTACCAGGGTGAAGTTATCCGCCGCAAGGTCGGAAAGGCTGGTAAGTAGGCATGGCTGGCAAGACTGCGTTCGGCAAGCACACGGCCGCCCGCGCCGTCTCGCGGGCCCGCCGCCACGGCCGAGTCCGCAAGAAGGTGGCCGGTACGGCCACGCGTCCGCGCCTGGTCGTCAACCGCTCCACGAAGCACCTCTTCGTGCAGATCGTCGACGACACCCAGGGCCACACGCTGGTGAGCGCGTCCACCATGGACGCCTCCCTGCGCACGGCGGAGGGCGCCAAGACCGACAAGGCCAAGCAGGTCGGCGAGCTTCTCGCTCAGCGGGCCAAGGCAGCCGGGATCACCGCGGTCGTTTTCGACCGGGGTGGCAACCGCTACGCGGGCCGCATCGCGGCGCTGGCAGACAGCGCACGCGAAGGCGGACTGGAGTTCTGATGACTCCGTCCCAGGATCGCAATCCAGGATCGCAACCTATGGCCCGTCTTACGAATGAGAAGAGGAACCACTAATGGCTGGAGCTCCGCGTCGCGGTGGCGCCGCCGGTGGCGAGCGGCGTGACGGTCGTCGTGACGATCGCCGCGGTGGAAACGCTGACAAGGGCGTCTCGTACATCGAGCGCGTTGTGAAGATCAACCGAGTGGCCAAGGTCGTGAAGGGTGGTCGTCGCTTCAGCTTCACCGCCCTCGTCATCGTCGGTGACGGCAACGGCATGGTCGGTGTCGGCTACGGCAAGGCCAAGGAAGTCCCCGCGGCGATCGCCAAGGGTGTCGAAGAGGCCAAGAAGCACTTCTTCAAGGTGCCCCGCATCCAGGGCACCATCCCGCACATCGTGCAGGGCGAAGAGGCCGCCGGCGTCGTCTTCCTGCGTCCGGCCTCGCCCGGTACCGGCGTCATCGCCGGTGGCCCGGTGCGCGCCGTGCTGGAGTGCGCCGGTATCCACGACGTGCTGTCCAAGTCGCTCGGCTCGGACAACCCGATCAACATCGTGCACGCCACGGTGGCGGCCCTGAAGGGCCTCAGCCGTCCCGAGGAGATCGCGGCCCGCCGCGGCCTCCCGATCGAGGACGTCGCCCCCAAGAGGATGCTCAAGGCTCGCGCCGAGGGCCTCGCGGAGGCCGCGGCCGCGAAGGCGGTGAGCTAGTCCATGGCGCGCCTGAAGATTACCCAGGTCCGTTCCAAGATCGGTGGCAAGCAGAACCAGCGTGACTCGCTGCGCTCGCTCGGTCTGAAGCGAATCGGCGACGTCGTTGTCAAGGAGGACCGCCCGGAGATCCGCGGCATGGTCACCGTGGTGACGCACCTCGTCACCGTGGAAGAGGTCGACTAGACATGGCAGAGAACACTCCGCTTCGCATCCACCACCTGCGTCCGGCCCCCGGCGCCAACAAGTCGAAGGTCCGCAAGGGCCGCGGCGAGGCGTCCAAGGGCAAGACCGCCGGTCGTGGTACCAAGGGCACGAGGGCCAGGAACAAGGTCCCGCTCGGCTTCGAGGGTGGCCAGGTTCCGCTGCAGCGGCGCCTGCCCAAGTTCAAGGGCTTCTCCAACGCCCTGTTCAAGACGACCTACCAGGTCGTCAACCTTGACAAGCTCGGCGAGCTGTTCCCCGACGGTGGCGACGTCAACGTCGACACGCTCGTCGCCAAGGGCGCGGTTCGCAAGAACCAGCTCGTCAAGGTGCTGGGAACCGGTGACATCTCCGTGGCGTTGAACGTGGAGGCCCACGCCTTCTCGGCCAGCGCCAAGGACAAGATCGCCGCTGCCGGGGGCTCCGTCTCCGAGCTGTAGGCGTTATCATCACGCGGCGCGGGGGCTCGTAATGGGCTCCCGCGCCCGTAGTGCGTTAGAGTTCGCTGGACAGTGGGCCTCGACTCATTTCCTTGGGCTCATTGACTGGATATGGCAAAGATGGAACACCCCCGCACCATCGCTGACCGACCTCGCCTTTCAGGCGCGCAGGAGGGACCGTGCTGACCGCATTTACCCGAGCGTTCCGTACGCCGGACCTGCGTAAGAAGTTGCTCTTCACTTTGGGCATCATCGCGCTGTTCCGACTTGGGTCGGTCCTTCCGACTCCGGGTGTGCATACCGAGAACATCAGCCGTTGTCTCACCCAGGCGCAGGCGGGGGACGCGGGCAACATCTACGGAATGGTGCAGCTGTTCAGCGGCGGCGCCCTTCTGAAACTTTCAGTTTTCGCCCTCGGCATCATGCCGTACATCACCGCGAGCATCATTCTTCAGCTGCTCGTCGTGGTCATCCCGCGCCTGGAAGCCCTCAAGAAGGAGGGGCAGGCCGGACAGACCAAGATCACGCAGTACACCCGTTATCTGACGGTCGGCCTGGCGGTCCTGCAGTCGACCGCCTTCGTGGCCCTGGCCCGCAGCGGCCAGCTGTTCCCGCAGTGCCGCGAGGAGATCCTCCTCGACAAGGACAACGTCTTCGCCATCGTCACGATGGTGCTGACCATGACCGCCGGTACCGCCGTGGTCATGTGGCTGGGCGAGCTGATCACCGACCGCGGCATCGGCAACGGCATGTCGATCCTGATCTTCACCCAGGTCATCGCGGTCTTCCCGTCCGAGCTGCTGAACATCGCCCGCCAGAAGGGCGGCTTCGTCTTCGCCGTGGTCATCGTCGTCGGTATCGCGATGATCGCCCTGGTCGTGATGGTGGAGCAGGCGCAGCGCCGGATCCCGGTGCAGTACGCCAAGCGCATGGTCGGCCGCAGGATGTACGGCGGGACCTCGACCTACATCCCGCTGAAGGTCAACCAGGCCGGCATCATCCCGGTCATCTTCGCCTCCTCGCTGCTCTACCTCCCCCAGCTGATCACGACGCTCTTCACGAACACCCAGGAAGAGCCGCACCCGATCATCCAGTGGATCTCGCAGGAGTTCGGCGGCGGCGGGACCACCCCGACGTACATGATCACGTTCTTCCTGATGATCGTCTTCTTCACGTACTTCTACGTGTCGATTACCTTCAACCCCATTGAAGTCGCCGACAACATGAAGAAGTACGGTGGGTTCATCCCGGGTATCCGCCCGGGTCGCCCGACGGCCGAGTACTTGAACTACGTGCTCATGCGACTCACCGCTCCCGGCGCGCTGTATCTGGGCCTGATCTCCATGGTGCCGATCGTCGCGCTGGCGCTCGTCGGCGCGAGTCAGAACTTCCCGTTCGGAGGGACGAGCATTCTGATCATGGTTGGTGTCGGCCTTGACACCGTGAAGCAGATCGAGAGCCAGCTGCAGCAGCGCAACTATGAAGGCTTCCTGAAGTAGTGCGCCTCGTCCTGGTCGGGCCCCCCGGAGCGGGTAAGGGGACACAGGCCCAGTTCGTCGCATCGAACCTGTCGATCCCGAAGATTTCGACAGGTGACATCTTCCGCGCCAATGTCTCGGGCGGCACGGAGCTCGGCAAGCTTGCCAAGGAATACATGGACCGCGGCGACCTCGTGCCCGACGAGGTCACCATCGCGATGGTCCGCGACCGTCTCGCCGAGAACGACGCGCAGGACGGTTTCCTGCTCGACGGCTTCCCCAGGAACGTGCCCCAGGCCGAGATCCTGAAGAAGATCCTCGCCGAGTTCGAGGTCGGTCTGGACATCGTCCTGGAGCTCGTGGTCGACGACGAGGAGGTCGTCCGCAGGCTCGCGGGCCGCCGGACCTGCAGCCAGTGCGGCCGCATCTGGCACGTCGACTTCGACGACAAGAAGGACGACGTCTGCGACGCCTGCAACGGCCGGCTGTACCAGCGGGACGACGACAAGGAGGCGACCGTCAGGCACCGCCTGGAGGTCTACCAGGAGCAGACCGCCCCCCTGGTCTCCTTCTACGCCGACGAGGGGATCCTGGTCGGCGTCGACGCCACCGGTCCGGTCGAAGAGGTCACCCAGCGCGCGATGGAGGCTCTGAACCCCTTCATCGGCTAGCGAAGCGACGGCATCGAGCACGCCACCCATGGGTTTCTCATGGGTGGCGTGCTGTCATTTAGGGCAGAATCGGGGGAATTGGGCTCCCGGACCGCCCGTTGAACCACCCCAGGGGGTGTGCACGTGTTCAAGAAGAACAAGCATGGAATCCAGATGAAGACGCCCGAGCAGGTGGACAAGATGCGGGCGGCGGGTCTCGTGGTCGGCCGTACCCTGCAGCTCCTGCGGGAGAGCGTCCAGCCGGGCATGACGCCCCTGGACCTGGACGCGATCGCGGAGGAGGCGATCAGGGCCGAGGGGGCGATCCCCTCCTTCAAGGGCTACCAGGGCTTTCCCGCGACGATCTGCGCCTCGGTCAACCACGAGGTCGTCCACGGCATCCCGACTGACCGCCGTCGCCTGGAGGAGGGCGACATCATCTCGATCGACTGTGGCGCCATCCTGGACGGCTGGCACGGCGACTCGGCGATCACGGTCCCGATCGGCGAGGTGGACCCCAAGCTGACCGAGCTGATGAGGGTCACCGAGGAGGCCATGTGGCGGGGCATCGCCGCGCTCACCGTGGGCCGCCACCTGTCCGACATCGGCCACGAGGTGGAGAAGTACATCCGCTCCCAGGGGCGCTACGGCATCCCGCAGGAGTACGGCGGCCACGGCATCGGCACCGAGATGCACATGGACCCGTGGGTGGCCAACCACGGCAAGCCCGGCCGGGGCCCGAAGTTCGAGGCGGGCATGTGCTTCGCCGTCGAGCCCATGGTCAACCTGGGGACGGACAGGACCAAGGTGCTGGCCGACGACTGGACCGTGGTCACGATCGACGGGAAGGTCTCCGCACACTTCGAACACAGCGTCGCCGTGACACATAATGGACCTTGGGTACTGACCGCCCTTGACGGGGGGAAAGAGCGGCTTGCCGATCTGTTGGGAGACGCGGGCTGACGCGGGCCCGCCGGCGAGCGGATGTGGTTGACATGGCGGCTGGTCCGGAGATGCGAGCCTCCGACGGAGATCGTGACAAGGTCGCTTCGGTCCTGAGGGAGCACTACGCCCAGGGCCGCCTGACCACCGAGGAGTTCGACGAGCGGCTCGAACAGCTCTACACCAGCAAGACGTACGGCGAGTTGGCCGTGCTCACCTCCGACCTTCCCGACGTCGACCTGCGCCGGCTCCCCGAGACCCCCTCCCGCGCCCCTGAGCGCGTCAAGGGGGACCGCGCGAAGGACGGGCAGGGCGAGGGCCTGGCGGCCGCCTGGGGCGTCTGGGCGACGGTCAGCGGCATCAACTGGATGATCTGGCTCATCATCGGGATAACCGGCGACTTCCCCTACCCGTGGCCCCTGTGGGTCACGGGGCCGTGGGGCATCGTGTTGCTGGTGGCGACGATCGCCGCGGGCGCGGGGCGGGGGAAGAACCGGTAATAGTGCACGCTGGGGGTTGAGTGTGCATTCCTCCGCAGAAGAGCCCATTGAATCTTCCTAACGTGAGCGGTGTCCGGACAGCCGGACCCCGGTTCACAGGAGGAAGATTCAATGAGCAAGATCCGCACAGCCCTGGTCGGAGCGGCGCTGGCAGGTTCGCTGGCCGCGGGCGTGGTCGCCGCCCCCTCGGCGATGGCCTCCGCCGCACAGGCTCCGGCGGGGTCCGCCGTGGCGGCCCAGGAGACCCAGGCGTCGAGCAAGCACTTCTTCGGTCCGTACTACTCGGGCTTCGGCGGTGGCGAGGGCTTCGGCAAGCGCTCCTACTTCAAGGGCTACTGGACCAGCAGCGGCGGCCGCTACTGGTTCTACGGCGACCTGTTCGACCGCGACCGTGACCGCCAGCGCAGCTACGTGTGGTTCAAGTGGCACGACAGGTTCGGCTCGCACAGCAAGGTGTTCAGCACCTTCGGCCACTCCGGCTTCAACAAGTTCGGCGGGTTCAAGAAGAGCAACGGCTTCGACGACTTCAAGATCCGGGTCTGCGAGGGCGGCAACAAGTTCGACGACTGCGGTCGCTGGGGCGACGCCTTCTGAGGACCTCGTACGCCTTGCGGGGAGACGGTCCGAGAGGCCGGGGTCATCGGGTGAGGGCGGGGGCCCTTCGACGGGACGCCGACCGAGGGGTGTTGATCAGGGAGTGTCTGTCGAGAAGTGCCGGTCGAGAAAGGTCGGTCAAGGAACGTTGATCGATAAGGTTGGCCGAGCAAGCCCTCCGGCGCCGGGTCGCCGGAGGGCTTTCCCGTGCCCGGGGAGCTTTCCCGTGCACGAGGGGCTTTCCCGTGGCGGGAGTGACGGGGATGTTCACGCGGGCCGCCGGTTCCGGGTGGCCCTGGCGGGGGCTGCCACCCGGACGGAGGCCCGGCGAGAGGGCGGGGAGCGGGAGTGGGCGCCGGGGTGCTGGTCTGACCTGGCCGGACGTGCCACAATGGGGACACGGGTTTTCACACGTCGAGCCGTGCCGTCCGTCCCGCTCGGGATCTGCGGTATCCTTTGTAGCGGTTGTGTCAAGGCACCGGCCGTGTGTTTCGCATTTCCTCGCCCGGTGCCGTACACTCCTTCTTCGGTTCACTATGACCATTGCGCATCGGCGGTGTCGCAACCGCCGCTCTCATCGAAGCGCTGGGTCGCGGCTGCTTAGTGTTCCGAAGCCTCAGACGACCGATCAGTGAAACGCGAGGGACATGGCCAAGAAAGACGGCGCCATCGAGATCGAGGGCACTGTGGTTGAGTCGCTCCCGAACGCGATGTTCCGGGTGCAACTCGACAACGGCCATAAGGTCCTGGCCCACATCAGCGGGCGGATGCGGATGCACTACATCCGAATCCTTCCTGACGACAGGGTTGTCGTCGAACTGAGCCCCTACGACCTCAGTCGTGGGCGGATCGTCTACCGATACAAGTAAGCGCGTCTGAGGGACGAATAGGACTATGAAGGTCAAGCCGAGCGTCAAGAAGATCTGTGACAAGTGCAAGGTGATTCGCCGGCACGGTCGCGTCATGGTGATCTGCGACAACCTGCGCCACAAGCAGCGTCAGGGCTAGTCGCTCCAAAAAAAGGCCCCCGCGAGAGTCCGCTCCTAAGAGGCGGACTCGATCCATGTGGGGCTTTCACGTAATCGTGTCTCACACCTGCGTCGGCGGCTCACGCCGTACCCCGCAGGAGACCCCCGGTCGGAGGCCGGGGCCCTCACCCCGGGCATGGGGAGGGGAAGTGAGGCGCAGGACCTCCGCCACAACGAAGGAGAATGCCCGACCATGGCTCGCCTGGTTGGTGTAGACCTCCCCCGCGACAAGCGGCTGGAGATCGCTCTCACCTACATTTTCGGAATCGGCCGCACTCGTGCGCTCGAAACCCTCAAGGCCACCGGCGTCAACGGCGACCTGCGGGTTCACCAGCTGACCGACGAAGAGCTGGTGCCGCTGCGCGACTACATCGAGGCGAACTACAAGATCGAGGGTGACCTCCGTCGCGAAGTTCAGGCCGACATCCGTCGCAAGATCGAGATTCAGTGCTACCAGGGCATTCGGCACCGCCGTGGCCTTCCCGTGCACGGTCAGCGCACGCAGACCAACGCACGCACCCGTAAGGGCAAGAAGAAGACCGTGGCCGGCAAGAAGAAGCCCGGTAAGAAGTAGTCCGCGTAGCCGCAGGACCGAAGACCTCAGGAGTGAAGGCAAAGAATGCCTCCTAAGAGCCGCCAGGGTGCACCCAAGAAGGTGCGCCGCAAGGAAAAGAAGAACGTCGCTCACGGGCACGCCCACATCAAGAGCACGTTCAACAACACGATCGTCTCGATCACCGACCCGAGTGGGAACGTGATCTCCTGGGCCAGCGC
Source organism: Streptosporangium nanhuense (assembly GCF_059358815.1). Classification (NCBI taxonomy): domain Bacteria; kingdom Bacillati; phylum Actinomycetota; class Actinomycetes; order Streptosporangiales; family Streptosporangiaceae; genus Streptosporangium; species Streptosporangium nanhuense. The sequence continues at coordinate 123,246 of NZ_JCADBG010000018.1, read as the reverse complement.
CGGCCACGTCGGGTTCAAGGGCTCTCGTAAGTCCACCCCGTTCGCCGCGCAGATGGCCGCGGAGAACGCCGCCCGCCGCGCCATGGAGCACGGCATGCGCAAGGTCGATGTCTTCGTCAAGGGCCCCGGCTCCGGCCGTGAGACCGCGATCCGGTCGCTGCAGGCGACCGGCCTCGAGGTCGGGTCCATCCAGGACGTCACCCCCGTGCCGCACAACGGCTGCCGTCCGCCCAAGCGCCGTCGCGTCTGACGCCCAGGAGAAGATAGAAAATGGCTCGTTATACGGGTGCGGACTGCAAGCTCTGCCGCAGGGAGAAGACCAAGCTCTTCCTCAAGGGCAAGAAGTGCGAGTCCGCGAAGTGCCCCATCGAGATCCGTCCTTACCCGCCGGGTGAGCACGGCCGCGGCCGTCCCAAGGAGTCTGAGTACCAGCTCCAGCTTCGTGAGAAGCAGAAGACCCGCCGCATCTACGGCGTCCTCGAGAAGCAGTTCCACAACTACTACGAGGAAGCCAACCGCAAGACCGGCAAGACCGGCGAGAACCTCCTCCAGATCCTGGAGAGCCGTCTCGACAACGTGGTCTACCGCGCCGGTTTCGCGGAGTCGCGCGACGCCGCCCGCCAGCAGGTCCGTCACGGCCACATCCTGGTGAACGGCAAGAAGGTCGACATCCCGTCGTACCGCGTGCGCGAGCACGACATCGTCGAGGTCCGCGAGAAGTCGCGCAACCTCCTGCCCTACGAGGTGGCCCGCGCCACCGCCGGTGACAAGACGTACCCGGCGTGGCTGGGCGTCGTCCCGGACGCGCTGCGCGTCCTGGTCCACCAGCTCCCGGTCCGTCAGCAGATCGACACCCAGGTCCAGGAGCAGCTGATCGTCGAGCTCTACTCCAAGTAGAGGCTCCTCAGGTGCCGTACGGCTTTGCCGTACGGCACCTATGCTGTTGTTCGAGCGGCGTCAAATAGCGGGCGCCGCCATGCAAGGGAGACACACACATGCTGATCGCTCAGCGTCCCTCCCTCCTTGAGGAGTCCCTCGAGGAGACCCGGTCCAAGTTCATCATCGAGCCGCTGGAGCCGGGTTTCGGCTACACCATCGGCAACTCGCTGCGCCGCACGCTGCTGTCGTCCATCCCGGGCGCGGCCGTGACCAGCATCCGCATCGAGGGCGTGCTGCACGAGTTCACCACCGTGCCGGGCGTCAAGGAGGATGTCACCGACATCATCCTGAACCTCAAGGACCTGGTCGTCTCCTCCGAGCACGACGAGCCCGTGGTGATGTACCTGCGCAAGCAGGGCCCCGGTGACGTCACCGCCGCCGACATCGCGCCCCCGGCCGGTGTCGAGGTGCACAACCCCGAGCTGCGCATCGCCACCCTGAACGGCAAGGCGAAGCTGGAGATGGAGCTGACCGTCGAGCGCGGTCGCGGTTACGTCTCCGCCGCGCAGAACAAGCAGCCGGGCCAGGAGATCGGCCGCATCCCGATCGACTCCATCTACTCGCCGGTGCTCAAGGTCACCTACAAGGTCGAGGCGACCCGAGTCGAGCAGCGCACCGACTTCGACCGTCTGATCCTGGACGTCGAGACCAAGCCGTGCATGAAGCCCCGCGACGCGGTGGCCTCCGCCGGCAAGACCCTTGTCGAGCTGTTCGGCCTCGCCCGCGAGCTGAACGTCGAGGCCGAGGGCATCGACATCGGCCCGTCGCCGACGGACGCGGCCCTCGCCGCCGACCTGGCGCTGCCGATCGAGGAGCTGAACCTCACGGTCCGCTCCTACAACTGCCTCAAGCGCGAGGGCATCCACACCGTGGGTGAGCTCGTGGCCCGCAGCGAGCAGGACCTTCTCGACATAAGGAACTTCGGTGCCAAGTCGATCGAAGAGGTCAAGCAGAAGCTGCACGAGATGACGCTCGCGCTCAAGGACTCCCCGCCCGGGTTCGACCCGAGCGCGGTGGCCGGCGGCGGCTACGACGACGACGACAGCGCCTACGTCGAGACCGAGCAGTACTGAGTTCCGGGACGCCTCACGGCGTCCCGCGACACCGGGCGGCTCCTCGTCGCCCCGGGTGTCACCGAGTTTCACGATGACGGGAGCCCTCCGGCTCCCGGCCCGACCCCGGTACCTCGTACGGCCGGGGCGGGTTTACTCCCAAGGAGAACGTTATGCCTAGGCCCACCAAGGGTGCCCGTCTCGGCGGCAGCCCGGCCCACGAGCGGCTGATCCTGGCGAACCTCGCCACGCAGCTGTTCCAGCACGGCCGGATCAAGACCACCGAGGCCAAGGCGAAGCGTCTGCGTCCGGTGGCGGAGAAGCTGATCACCAAGGCGAAGAAGGGCGACATGCACAACCGTCGCCAGGTGCTGACGATCGTCAGGGACAAGAGCGTGGTCCACCACCTCTTCACCGAGATCGCCCCGACCTTCGCCGAGCGTCCCGGCGGCTACACCCGGATCACCAAGATCGGTCTCCGTAAGGGCGACGCCGCCCCCATGGCCGTGATCGAGCTGGTGTCCGAGCCGCTGAACGCGGTCAAGGTCGGCAAGACCCCGGCCGCCGCCCAGGCCGCCGCGCCCAAGGCGGAGGAGGCCAAGGAGGCCGAGGTCGAGGAGACCAAGGCCGACGAGGCCAAGGCCGAGACCACCGAGGAGACGAAGGCCTCCGAGGAGACGACCGAGGCTCCCGCCGAGGAGACCGAGGCCAAGAAGGACAACGCCTGATCTCTCAGGCCCCGTGAAAGGGCCCGGCACCTCCCGCACGGGGGCGCCGGGCCCTTTCCGTTTCCCAGGCGGCCTCTTCCCGGACGTCCTGGGAGTTCCCGAGAACCCGTGAGAGTTCCAGAGAGGAACCATCGTGGTACGGCTGAGGCTGGATCTCGCCTATGACGGCACCGACTTCTCCGGCTGGGCCAAGCAGCCCGGCCGGCGTACGGTCCAGGGGGAGATCGAGGAGGCGCTCGGCAGGATCCTACGACTTCCCGAGCCTCCGGCGCTGACCGTGGCCGGGCGGACCGACGCGGGCGTGCACGCCCGCGGGCAGGTGGCCCACGTCGACCTGGACCCCGGCGCGCTCGGCGCGCTGGACGGCCGCGGCCGCCGCGGCGGGGCGGGGGGAGCGGAGGGCCCCGAGCCCGGATCCGCGGGGGAGCTCGACGAGAGGCTCTCTGCCATGCGCAGGAGGCTCGCCGGGGTCCTGCCCCCCGATGTACGCGTGCGTCTCGTCACGGTGGCTCCTGAGGGCTTCGACGCGCGGTTCTCGGCGCTGTCGAGGCGGTACGCCTACCGGATCTCCGACGCCCCGGGCGGGGTCGACCCGCTCCGCCGCCGCGAGGTCGTCTGGTACAACCGGCCCCTCGACGTGGACAGGCTGAACGCGGCCGCCGCCGCCCTCCTCGGCGAGCACGACTTCGCCGCGTTCTGCAAGAAGCGCGAGGGCGCGACCACGATCCGCGAGCTCCAGCGGCTCGACTGGGTCCGCGCGGACGGGCTCGTCGTCGCGACGGTGAAGGCCGACGCGTTCTGCCACTCCATGGTCCGGGCGCTCGTCGGGTCGCTGCTGCCCGTCGGTGAGGGCCGGCTCCCGGTCGACTGGCCGGGAGGGGTGCTGGCGAGGGCCGTACGGGACTCGGGGGTGCACGTCGCGCCCGCGCACGGGCTCTGCCTGGAGGAGGTGCGCTATCCCGGCGCCGAGGAACTCGCCCGGCGGGCCGCGGAGACCCGCCGGGTGCGGACGCTCAGCTCGTGACGCGGCGCTCCACGATCTTCGCGGCCCGGTCCAGCTCGTGACGCGATGCTTCACGACCTTCGCGGTCCGGTGCGTGGCGCGCCGCTTCATGGTCTAACTCGTGACGCGGCGCTCCACGACCTTCGCGGTCTGGTCGCGGAAGGCGCCGCTGACCTTGCCCAGGGCCTTCTCCTTGGCGGTCGGCGTGTGGCCGTCGCTGAAGGTGGCGTAACTGAACACGATGTAGCGGCCCCACACCATCCCGGCCGCGTAGCCGCCCGCGATGTGCACCCGCTCGCCGCCCGTGCCGGCGGCCGAGGGCAGGCCGCGGAACCAGAGGTTGTCGCCGAGGTTCTTGGCCTTGTCGGCCGCGACCGCGGACTCGCGGGTGGGCAGCACGGCGATCCCCGTGGTCACGGCGTATTTCCGCTTGCTGTCCACGTACGTCGCCCGCAGCACCCGGCGGCACTCCTGGCTGCGCAGGGTTCCGGCGAACCTGCCGGACGCGGCCTTCTGGCACTGCTCGGTGACGTCGGTCTTGACCCTGGTGAACGTCGTCCCGGCCACGGACACCTTCTTGCCGAAGGCGGCGGCCACGGTCATCGTGCCCGGGTCGGTCTTCTCGGAGTTGAGCATCGTGGTGTTGATCGGCTCGGGCTCGCTGGTGATGTCCAGGTCGTCGGTGGGGTCGAGGGTTCCGGAACTGGGGATCGGGTCCGTCGCGTTCGCCGACTGCTTGGCGCTGAACGACTGGTAGGCGAAGAAGGCGCCGGTGCCGATGCCGACCACCACGACCGCGACCACTGCCGCGATCAGCGTCGTACCGGCCCTGCTGCGGGCCGGCGCGGGGGGAGGGGGCGGGGGCTCGGGGGTGAACGCCGAGAGCGGGGTGAACGCCCCGCGGGTCGCCGTCGGCTCGCCCGCCGGGGCGGAGGCCGCCGGCGGGGGCGGGGGCACCGGGAACGGCGGGGCGACGCCTGTGACGACGGGGATACCGCCCGGCGGGGTCGCGTCCGAGACGGGGAAGGGCTGCACCGCCGTGGGGGCGGGGTCGGTCTGGGGCGGTGTGTCGAGGGGAGGCGCGGGCACCGGTGAGATCGTCTCCGGTTCCGGCCGGGTGACGGTCTGGGCCACCGGCGCGGGCATGGGGGGCCGGTCCGCCGGGGCGGAGCCGGACAGGGCGGGGAGGGGCTCGTCCGGCGAGGCGGCCGGTGAGGGCGCGGGGGCCTGCTGCGGGGAGACCTGCTGAGGGGAGACCTGGTGCGGGGAGACCTGCTGACGGGAGACCTGGTGTGGTGAGGGCTGCGCGGGAGCCTGCCGGGTGAGCGGGTCCTGCCGGGGGGCGGGGCCGCGGTCGGACTCCAGGAGGTCCCCCGGCCCGGGGTGGCCCGGCGCGGCGGATCCGGTGGCGCGGACGTCGACCGTGGTGTCGCCGCTCTCGCCAGGCTCCTGGGGAGCGGCGTCCGGCGGCCACACGGCGATGTCGCCGGGCTCTCCCGGGCGGGCGGCGCCCTCCTCGGGATCGGTCCACACCGGCTCGCCGGTCGCGGCGGGCCAGGGGGCCTCCTGGCCGGACGAGGGCCAGACCTGCATGCCCGCGGCCGCGGCCGTGAAGGCGGGCGGCGGCTGCCAGGGCGGTGCGCCCGGCACGATGGGCGCGGTGGACAGCGGCTGATCGCTCCGCGGCGCTGAACCCCCCTGCTCGTGGCGCTCGCCCTCGCCGACCCCGCCGGGGCGCGAGGGGGCGGCCGGGTCCGTCGGCCAGGCGGGGGAGGACTCGTCCCCGAGCGGAGGCGGCCAGGCCGGGGAGGTCGCGTCCGAGGTGGCGGGAGCGCCCGGCCAGGACGGGCCGGGAGGGTCGCCGGGCTCGGGGGGACCGGGCCAGGGCGCCGACGGCAGGTCGGCGGGAGAGGGCCAGGCGGGTGAGGTGGCGTCGGAGGGGAGCGGCGGCGGCCAGGCGGGAGAGGTCGCGTCCGAGGTGGCGGCGCCGGGCCAGGAGGAGCCCGAGGCCTCGCCCGGGTTCGGCGGGCCGGGCCAGGCGGGAGGGGAGGGCTCCGGGGGTGTGGGGGAGTTGATCCAGGCCGGAGGGGTCGGTTCGGGCCGGGAGAACTCCGACCAGGTGGGGGCCGAGGGGGCGGGCGGGAAACCCGGTCGCGGGCCTGAGGGCTCGGAGGGGGCGCCTCCTGAAGGGCCGGGCGGGAACCCGGGGCGCGGGTCCGAGGGCTCGGAGGGCAGATCCGGCCGGGCGCTTCCCGAGGGGCCGGGCGGGAACCCGGGGCGGGAACCCGGGGCCTCGGAGGGGGCGCCTCCTGAAGGGGCGGGCGGGAACCCGGAACGCGGGCCCGGAGCCTCGGAGGGGGCGCTTCCCGAGGGGGCGGGCGGGAACCCGGGCCCGGCGGGATCGGAGGGCTCGGGGGAGAACCGGTGCCGCGGGGGGCCGGAGGGCTCCGGATACGGGAGCGGCTCCGGCTGGGGCACGGAATGGGGCACGGACTGAGGCACGGACGGGGGCGCGGAGTGCGAGGAGCCGGGCCAGGGGGCGGGTGGGTCCTCCTCCGGCTGGGCGTACCAGTCGTAGGGGGCCCCGTCGCCGGGGACCGTCCATGGCTGAGCGGCCCCGGGGGCCGCCTCCGGCCACGCGGAGGGGCTGTGGGGCTGCTCGTCACCTGTGAGATCGGTCCGTAGCACGTGGGGCGAGGGCTGGCCGAAACTCGGCGGCGGCGTCGCCGGTGCTGCCGAACCCTCGGCTTCACGTTGGTGCTCGGACCCGGATTCCTGGCCACGCATACGAGGCAGCCTAGCGACAGCCGGAGATCGTCATGCGGGTATGGCCGTATCGTCTGCCGGGTTCATGCCTCAAAGTGCTGGTATGACCTCATGATCAAGGCCGTTTTCCGGTCAGCGAACGTGACTCCAGGGCGGGGGTGACGGTCGCGTCCGCCACGCCGAAGGCCGCCTGGTTCAGCTTCTTGACCTCGGTCTTCTTCGGCAGGTGGCCGTCTTTGTACTGGAACCAGACCATCACCGCGTAGTGACCGTGGCGCCATTCGCCCACGAAGGCCTCGCCGGTGCCGAGAAGTTTGGTGACCTTATCCTTACCTGGCAGCGGTTTGAGGTATTCCTCCCGCTCCTTGCCGGAGCCGACCGAGACGACCTTGGACGCCCCCGCCGACGTCTTGAGGTTGGCGACCCCGATGGTTCCGATGATCTTCCCTGAGGCGTCGCGGAAGCTCGCCCGCAGGAGCTGGTTGCACTTGGCCGCGACGAGGGCCTTCTGGAGCTTCTCCCCGACCACCGCCTTGTCGCACTTCTTGTCGGGCCTGCGCGTGGTCATCAGGTAGGTCTGCCCGCCGATCTTCACCTTCTTGCGCTTGAACACCTCGTTCAGGGTGAGAGGGTGCGGGTCGCCGGCGCGGGAGGAGGCGAAGCCGAACTTGCCCTGCGCGGTGTCGGCGGGCGGCACGACGGGGGCCTCGGCGGTGGGTTCCGTCGCACCGGGCACCGGGGCGGGGTCGGAGTTGGCCAGCACGGCCAGGCCGATGCCCGCGGCGACCAGCGCGGCGAACGCCCCGGCCGCGATGAAGATCGGGCGGCGTGAGCGGGGCCCCTCGTCGTACGGGCTCCACATCTCCTGGCGGGGCCGTTCCCTGGGCGGTTCGGCGGGGCGTCCCCGTGGCCCGGTGGGCTGGGTGGCCTGCGGAGGGGACTCGGGGGCGCGCTTGTTCGGCGAGGCGTCGAACCAGTGCTGGCCCTGCGCGGGCGGCGACGCGTCAGGCCGGTCGTAAGGCTGGCGACGCGGTGGCTCCACGGGAAAACCCATGCGCCGAGCGTAGCTCGGTATCGGAGCCGGTTGGCTCAGGAGTATCCGAAGTCCTGGGTCCACCAGGGCCCGTCGGGCCCCTGGACGGCCCCGACCCCGGTGGCCGTGAGCTCGCAGTTGAGGATGTTGCGCCGGTGGCCGCTGGTCCCCATCCAGCTGCGCACCGCCTCGTCGGGGGAGGTGTAGCCGCGCCCGATGTTCTCCGCGCCGCCGTCGCGGTAGCCGGTGGCCTCCATCCGCTCCCAGGGGGACGTGCCGTTGGCGGAGGTGTGGGAGAGGTTTCCCGCCGCCGCCATCCCGGCCGAGTGCCTCCTGGCGGAGGCCGTCAGCCGCCTGTCGATGCGCAGTGGCGCGCACCCGGCCCGCCTGCGCTCGACGTTGATGAGCCGGACGACCTCGCGCTCCATTGCGCCGAGGGCGGAGGTGGCGCCGTCGCCCTCTCCGTTGAGAAGGAAGCGGGAGGGGCCGTCCTCACCGGAGCCGCCGCGAGACGCGCCGGCGGTCGGGGTGGGGCGCGCGCGCCGGTCCTGGGGGACGTCGGGGGCGGTGGAGGAGCGGGCGACCCGGGAGAGCGGGGCGCGGTCGGCCTGTCCGGCCAGGGCGCCGCTGGGCGTGGGCCTGGCCGGCCCGGTGTCGTTCAGGTAGATCTGGTCCGCGGCGTTCTCGTCGCGGCTGCCCCTGCCGATGATGAAGCCGACCAGCAGGACCGCCAGCAGGCACGCGAACACCCCCATGCGGCGCAGGCGCGCTCGCTGGGTATGCCCGGGGTGAGGAAGCTGCCACATACCGCTATCAAAGATAGGGATGTTTGCGGTGAGGAAGAAGGGAATGTTGAGAACATATTGGAACCGTTCCGTGAAGGTTCCGGCGCGGCCGTTCCGAGATCGTCGCTCGGCGTCCTTCGAAGGGGAGCGCGGGAAAGGCCGTATCGCCCGGTCCGGGCCCTGGTGAGGGCCCCTTGGGGTGGTCGTCCCGTCCCGTCGCCCCGCGCGTGGCGGTTTCCGGGCATCGCCGGGGGGCGGGTAGGATGCCAGGGGAACCGGCGAAGAGTCATGTCGTTTTGCAAGCACTCTCCCGCACCGGTATCCTGCTAGTTCGTTGTGTGCGAATTGGTCTCCTCTGTAGACCGATACGCGGCGCGTCCGGCGTCATCTCCTCTGTTCATGGAGACGGAAGGTCCGGGCTGTCGTGTGCCCGCACCTACCGACCATGTTGCTGTCCTCTCCGACAGCGCCGAAGACGCGACCAAAGAAGGCATACGACCGTGCGCACGTACACACCCAAGCCTGCCGAAGTCGAGCGTCAGTGGCACATCATCGACGCCACCGACATCGTGCTTGGCCGGCTGGCCAGCCACGTCGCGATCCTGCTTCGCGGTAAGCACAAGCCGACCTTCGCCAACCACGTCGACACCGGTGACTTCGTCATCGTCATCAACGCCGACAAGGTCGCGCTGACCGGTAACAAGCTTGAGCAGAAGAAGGCCTACCGCCACTCGGGCTACCCGGGCGGTCTGCGCTCCATGACCTACGGCGAGCTCATGGACAAGCGTCCCGACCGCGCCGTCGAGAAGGCCGTGAAGGGCATGCTGCCCAAGAACGCCCTCGGCCGGAAGATGATCAAGAAGCTCAAGGTCTACGCCGGTTCCGAGCACCCGCACCAGGCGCAGCAGCCGGTGTCTTTCGAGCTCACCCAGATCGCCCAGTAGTCACTAGCTGCTTGTCGCCAGCAGCGTTGGCCGATGGCCGACGCCGAGTAGGAAAGTTAGAGGAGAACCGTGGCTGAGTCCACCGGTGTCGAGACGCCCGTCGAGGCCGAGCAGGAGACGTACTCCTCGGAGGAGTTCCCCTCCGAGTACACCTCCGAGTCCACCGCCAGCGGCGACGTCGCCGTCCGCAAGCCCATCACCACCGGCAACTCGTACGGCACTGGCCGTCGCAAGGAGTCCGTGGCCCGCGTGCGCATCGTTCCGGGCACCGGCAAGTGGACGATCAACGGTCGTACGCTTGAGAACTACTTCCCGAACAAGGTCCACCAGCAGATCGTCAACGAGCCCTTCGTGGTGCTCGGTGCCGAGGACCAGTTCGACGTCATCGCCCGCATCAACGGTGGCGGCGTGACCGGCCAGGCCGGCGCCCTGCGCATGGGCCTGTCCCGCGCGTTGACCGCGCTGGACGTCGAGGTCAACCGCCCGCCGCTGAAGAAGGCCGGCTTCCTGACCCGTGACGCCCGCGCCACCGAGCGCAAGAAGTACGGCCTCAAGAAGGCCCGCAAGGCTCCGCAGTACAGCAAGCGTTAAGCGTTGGGGCGCCTCTTCGGCACCGACGGGGTACGTGGGGTCGCCGGTCGCGACCTCACGGCCGAGCTCGCCATGGACCTGTCCGTGGCCGCGGCTCATGTCCTCGGCGATGCCGGGGCGTTCAATACCAGCGTCGGGCGGCGTGGCCGTCCCGTCGCCGTCGTGGGCCGGGACCCTCGGGCTTCAGGAGAATTCCTGGAGGCCGCGGTGGTCGCCGGCCTCGCGTCGTCTGGTGTGGACGTTCTCCGGCTCGGCGTGCTGCCCACCCCGGCGGTTGCTTACCTGACGACGGCTCTCAGAGCCGACATGGGCGTGATGATCTCCGCCTCCCACAATCCCGCTCCCGACAACGGGATCAAGTTCCTCACCCGAGGCGGCTACAAGCTGCCCGACACGGTGGAGAACGAGATCGAGCAGCGGCTCGGCGAGAAGTGGGAGCGCCCTGTCGGTGCCTCGGTCGGCCGCGTACGCGAGGCGTACGGCGAGGCCGACCGCTACGTGTCGCACGTGCTGTCCACCGTCAACGGCCGTCTCGACGGCCTGAACGTGGTCCTCGACTGCGCCCACGGCGCCGCCCACATGGTGGCTCCCGAGGCGCTGCTGCGGGCCGGGGCCACCGTGGAGACGATCGGGGCGCGCCCCGACGGTCTCAACATCAACGCGGGGGTCGGCTCCACCCACCTGGACAAGCTCCAGCAGATCGTGATCTCCCGCAACGCCGACGTGGGCATCGCCTACGACGGCGACGCGGACCGCTGCCTGGCCGTCTCGCACACCGGCGAGATCATCGACGGCGACCAGATCATGGCCGTGCTGGCGATGGCCATGCGCGCCGAGGGGAAACTCGTCGGTGACACCGTGGTGGCCACGGTCATGTCCAACCTGGGCTTCAAGATCGCGCTCAAGAACGCCGGTGTCGACGTCGTCGAGACCGCCGTCGGCGACCGCTACGTCCTGGAGGCCATGCGGGCCGGGGGTTACAACCTCGGTGGCGAGCAGTCCGGCCACGTCCTGATGCTCGACCACGCCACCACCGGGGACGGCCTGCTGACCTCGCTGCACCTGCTGGCGGTCGTGGCGCGGGAGAAGAAGTCGCTGGCCGAGCTGGCCTCGGTGATGACCCGCCTGCCGCAGGTCCTGGTCAACGTGAAGGACGTCGACCGGTCCAAGGCCTCGGCTCCCGAGCTGACCGCCGCGGTCAGCGCCGCGGAGTCGGAGCTGGGGGAGACCGGGCGCGTGCTGATCCGGCCGAGTGGCACCGAGCCGATGATCCGCGTCATGGTCGAGGCTGCTTCGGCCGAGCAGGCCGAGCAACTGGCCGGCCGGCTGGCCGACGTCGTCCGCACGGCCTGCGTCTGAACGATCGAAGCACGGCCCGCACTTCGGTGCGGGCCGTGTTTTTCATGTGCAAGGCTTTTGTGATGCCCCGCTTCGGACGCACGATTTTCGCATCGAGCCCGCAGCGCCGGCCTCTTGCCGCCCGGCAAGGACACCACCTGCGGCGGTCGCCCTCGTGACGACTCGGAGCAATGGGGTACAGGGCCCGTACCCCATTGCTCAGGAGTGTGACCGAAGCTGCGCGTCCAAGGTCCAGATGCCGACCTCCACATTGACGACCCTCGCGCGGTAGAGCTCTCGTTCGGTCAGGATGCAGAGGTCGCCCAGGCCAAGCTTGGTCATCACATGATCGGCGAATGTTGTCCCGGTTCCCGCGCCCGCGAGAAGCGATCGGAGGAAGTCTTCCCCCCACTCGACGGTGTGTAGCACCCAGGGGGCCTGGTTGGTGACGACCAGTTTGAGAAGATCGCTCAGCTTGTCGGCATGCTGCCTGCGGAGTTTCCCGTCGGCGAGTTGCGCGATGTGGTTGCCGGTCTCGATGACCGCTGTGATGGGCAGGATGAGATCGCACTCCTGCCTCTTCTTCTTCAACTGGTCGATGACCGGTTGGTGGTCCTGGTTTTTCCCGGGGATGTCGAGAAGGTTGCAGAGCACAGAGGTATCGACGAACTCCACTCTCCGTGCCATCGTCAGCCGATTCCCATCAGCCGGTCGAACTCGGTGAAGTCACGATCCGGGGCAGGGGCATGTTCCAGCAGGCCGGAGGCGACGACCGTACCGAGGTCGCCCTGGGCCATCAGGCCGGGATATCCCTCCATCTCCGGGAGTTTTCTGAGGTGGGAGAGGCCCGTGGCAGGGTCACGAGAGCAGACAACGACATGTTGGTGCTCTGTCGGCCGCAGTGCCGAGAGCAGGGCGGGGCTGTGGGTCGTGAAGATCACTCGGGATGCGTGGTCCAGGGTGGCCTGTCTGACAAGGTCGAGGACCTGGGTGGCCTGGGAGGGATGCAGGCCGTTCTCCAGCTCCTCGATGACCAGAGTCGGGGATCTGTCGTCGTCCGACGCCCCGCGCCCGTCGAGGTCAAGGTCTTGCCCCTGTCGGAGCAGGCTGGTGGCGATGGCCGCGAATCTCAGCAGGCCGTCGCTCATCTCCCTGGCAGGCGTGATGGCATCCTCCTCCCTGAGGGCCAGCATCACGTCGTTGAGCTGCGAACGAATGATCTCGACTCCGGTCACCTCATACTCGACGAGGCTCTGTACGCGGGTGACAAGCTGCCGGAACCGCTGGGGGTCGTGTTCTCTCATGTGGTTGATCACCGCGGGGAGGTTCTCCGCGGTTCGGCGCAGCCGGATGTCACGACTGGGAACGTACTGCCGCATGAGATGTGGAACGGGGTCAAGACGGAAGACCCCGCGAAGCGTCTCCAGGACGTCCTCGGCAGCGGTGATGACACGCCGTTCGGCCTCCGTCTCGCCCGCCAGCCGGAAGGGAAGCTGACTGGTGAGGAGTCGGGTGGACCGGAACGGGGCTCGGGGGTCCCGCCCTCGGCGTCCGTTGTACCAGGTGGCCTCGATGCTTCCGGCTCCCGGATTCGGGTCCGTCGTTCTGAGGAGGTCGTGCTGTATCCGGCTCACCGGGTTACGCGTCGAACGGTTTTTACCCGAGAGGCCGGTGAGAGTCTCACTGATGATCTCCGGCTCCGGATGGAGTCGGATTTCGACATCAAGGTGGATGTCGAAATAGCCTTTGCCGAGTCGCTCGGGAGCCAAAATGCTGCATCCCAGTTGAAATCGGTCCGCCCCGTGGGGAGGGCACCCTTCTATGCCCCCGCGAAGGGGGCCCTCGTCGCCTCGTCTGCTGTCGAGCGCGTCGACGAGATCCGCTCCCGAGGCCAGCCGGGAGAGCACTTCAAGCCCGTCCAGGGCATTGGACTTTCCGCTGCTGTTACGGCCGATGAGCGTGGTCATGTCGCCTATGGGAAGTGACGCGTCACGAAAGGTCTTGAACTCGGTGAGGCGTAGTGCCATCAGGCGAGACTTCATAGGGAAACCGTACACGCGCCCTCCATGACAGAGGGCGCGCACGCGGTCACTCGTCGCCGGTGAGGGAGAAGCTCCGCAGGCGTACGCCAGCCCAGACGACCGCGCCGACGGTGACGACGGCGAGGGCGGGGACGGCGAAGCCGAGGGCGATCTCGGTGGAGAAGAACGCCGAGGACGACAGCTGGTCGGCGATCGTCTGGGCCCACTGCTGGATGGAGAACCTGCGGGCGCCGGGGACGAAGTTGCCGACCACGCCCTCCCAGACGAGCGCGTAGACGATGCCGATCGTGACCGCGTGCCGGGTCAGCACGCCCAGCAGCATGAACACCGCCGCGTACGCGATCCCGCCGACGAGGGAGCCGAGCGCGAAGCCGTACGCGATGCCGGATTCGAGGTTGACCAGCAGGTAGGCCGCGACGAAGGTCGGCACGGCGGCGAACAGGGCGAGCATCGAGGCGGCGACCACGAACTTGGTCCGCGCGATCACCGGGCGGGAGATCGGCTTGGACAGCAGGTGGATGATCGTGCCGTCGTCGATCTCGGGGGCGATCACCCCGGTCCCGGCGATCAGGCCGAGCAGCGGCAGCATGGTGCCGATGGCGAAGGTCTGCATGAGCGTGACCGCGGTCCGCTCGTCGGCGGCGCCGATGAACCTCAGCAGCGCGGCCATGGCGATCAGCACCAGGGGCAGCATGATCAGCAGCCAGATCCGGCGGCGGCCGAGGAGCGCCCGGTAGGAGATTCCGGCGATGACACCGTTCATGGTCAGCTGCTCCTGTTGATCAGGTAGGAGAAGACGCTCTCCAGGTCTTCGTCGGCGGGGGAGACCTGCAGGATCCGGATGTCCGCGTCCTTGGCGACCCTGGGCAGCAGCCGGGTGAAGCGCCGGAAGTCGACGGCGTGCACCTCAAGGCCCGCCTCGGTCAGCGAGACCGAGCCCGAGGAGGCGTCGGCGATCAGCGCGGACGCCAGGCGGCGGTCGTCGCTGGAGCGGACCCTGAACAGGTGCGGGCGGTCGGTCATCCGGCGCCGGATCTCGCGGAAGTCACCGGAGGCGGCGTGGCGTCCGGCGACCAGCACCTCGATGTGCTGGGCGACCCGTTCCACCTCCTCCAGGATGTGCGAGCTGAACAGGATGGTCTTGCCCGCGGTGCCCATGGCGCGGACCAGGTCCATCAGGTGCAGGCGCTGGCGTGGGTCCATGCCGTTGAACGGCTCGTCGAGCAGCAGGACCTGCGGGTCGTGGACGAGGGCCGCGGCCACCTTGACGCGCTGGCGCATGCCCTTGGAGTACGTCTCGATCCTGCGGTCCTTGGCGCTCTCCATCTCCACCAGGGCGAGCGCCTTGCGCGCGGCGTCGTCGGGGTTGGGCAGGCGGTGCAGCCTGGCGCTGGACAGCACGAACTGCCAGCCGGTGAGGAAGCCGTAGACGGCCTCGCGCTCGGGGACCAGGCCGATGGAGCGGTAGATCTCGTGGTTGCGCCAGATGCGGTCGCCGTCGAGGGTGACGGTGCCGCCCGAGGGGGCCAGGAACCCGGCCATCATGTGCAGCAGCGTGGACTTGCCCGCGCCGTTCGGGCCGAGCAGCCCGGTGACGCCGGGGCCGACGGTCATGGTGATGTCGTTGACGGCGACCACGTTGCCGTACCAGCGGGACACCTGGGCCAGTTCGATCTTCATCGGGAGGCCGCCTTACGGTAGCGCGCGATCAGGGCCGTGACGGACAGGGCGATCAGCGCGACCATGATCACTGCCGCGACCAGGGATCCGCCGCTCGCGGGGTAGATGACGCCCGCGGTGGGCGCCGCCCCGAAGACGCCGACGTGTACGGCGGCGTCGACCAGGAAGAACGGGTTGATCAGCCACGCCCAAGCGGCGGTGGTGTCGTCGCCCATCGACTCCAGCGTCGCGAACAGCACGGTCGACACGGCGGAGGCGAGCAGGTAGAAGGCGATGACCGCGGCCACGCCCAGGCCGCGCCTGGGGGTGAACGAGGCGATCGCTATGCCCAGGCAGGCCAGCAGCAGCGCGTAGCAGACCGCGCCGGCCATGGAGGTGAGGTATTCGGCGGTGTGCGTGTCGCCGGGCAGGTCGATGACCACCTCGCCGATGTAGAGCACGGTGAGGGGTGCCGCCAGCAGCAGGAACATGGCGACGGTCATCGCCGCGAGCTTCGCCCCGACGTAGTCCCGGATCGTCACCGGGCGCGACAGGTAGAGCGGCAGCACCCGGAAGCGCAGGTCGGGTGCGACGGCGTACGGCGACTGCGAGGCCAGGAAGATCGCGAGCACGGCCTGCATGATGACGGCGTACTCGGTGTAGCGCATCCCCTCCTGCTGGGCCAGCGCCATGATCGCGATGGAGACGACCGCGGGCAGGAGCATGACGCCCAGGAGCACGAACGGGATGATCTTCGAACGGGCGGTGCGGCCGAGCCCGAAGATCCCGCGCAGGCTGTGCACGGTCAGCGCGGCGGTGGCGTGGCCGCGGCCGAGCCGCGGCCCCTCGTAGTGGCGGTATCCGATGTCGTGGATGACACCCGTGGGCCCTGACATGGACTCGGAGACGGACTCAGACATTGGCGGGCTCCCTGAAGACGTCCTCGATGCGCTGGCGGCCCTGCTCCACGCGGACGAGGCAGAGGTCGAGCTCGCAGACGGCGTCGCGGAGGGTGTCGAAGGTCTCCGGCGCGCGGACGTGGACGAGCAGCAGCCTGCCGTGCGGGGTGACGGTCTCGCCCAGCTCGGTCAGGCGGGCCGCCAGTGCGTCCTGGCCCTCCTCGACCTCGACGGTCACGGTCTGGGTGATCTGGGTGAACTCCCCGATGGCCGAGGAGCGCAGCAGCTTGCCGCCGTCGATCACGATGACGTGGTCGCAGATCCGCTCCAGCTCGCCCAGCAGGTGGGAGGTGACCAGCACGCTGATGCCGAACTCGGAGCCGATCCTGCGGATCAGCGAGAGCATCTCGTCGCGGCCCCGCGGGTCGAGGCCGTTGGTGGGCTCGTCCAGCAGGACCAGGCGCGGGTCGTGCACCAGGGCCTGGGCCAGCTTGACGCGCTGCTTCATGCCGGTGGAGTAGCCGCCCATCGCCCGGTAGCGCTCCTCGTACAGCCCGACGTGGCGCAGGACGTCGGCGGCGCGCTCGCGGGCCGCGGTGCGCGGCAGGCCCGACATCTGGGCCATGTGCACGGTGAACTCGGTGGCGGACAGGTCGGGCGGCAGGCAGTCGTGCTCCGGCATGTAACCCACGACCCGGCGGATCTCCGCCCCCCGGGTCGCCGCGTCCATGCCCAGCACCGTGGCGCTTCCCGCGCTGGGTTCGAGCAGGCCGAGGAGGATCTTGATCAGCGTGGATTTGCCCGCGCCGTTGGCGCCGACCAGGCCGGTCACACCGGGGCCGACGGTGACGGTGAGCTGGTCGAGCGCCGTCACCCGGGGGAAACGTCTGGTTAGTCCCTCGGTGGCGAGGATAGTCATGCTCGGACACTATCCGTCGCCACAGGTGCGCACCTCCGTCACGCGAAGGAGTCTCGCCTCGTCCGAATGGGCAATTCTCGGCCGTCAACCTCCACCCGGGCGGGCCGGGAGTCTCATCCCGAACCGGGACCAGTAGGCCTTCTGGACGAGGAGCGTCATCACGCCGGAGATGACCATGCCCGCGACGTTCACCCCGAGCTGGACGGCCGAGGCGGTCATGTCGCCCCAGCGGGCCAGCGCGGCGGCGACCGCGAAGTATCCGGCGGCGGGGACCGTGGTGACCGAGATGAAGACGCCGACCAGGGCCGACGACTTGCCCGCGGTGACCGAGAGCACCCCGGCGGCCCCGGCGAGCAGCGCGACGATGAACGACCACCTGTCGGGCTTGACGATGAACTCGATCTCCTCGTGGCCGTTCAGCGAGTTCACGCCGATCCAGCCGAGCCCCCGCGAGACCAGCGCGCAGACGAAGGTGATCGCGATGGCGGCGGCGAAGCCCAGGACCAGGGTCCTGGACGCGCGGCCGATGAGGTCCCGGTCGGTGCGGAGCAGGCCGAAGCAGATGGCCGCGATCGCGCCGAACTCCGGCCCCATCACCATCCCGCCGATGATGAGGATCGGCGAGTTGACGATCACGCCGATCGCCGCGAGCAGCGTGGCGATCGTGAGGAACGCCAGGAACGCCCAGGTGAGCCGGGTGTCCTCGTCGACCCGCTGGGCGAACTCCGCCCAGACCACGGCGTCGTCGCTGTCACCGGGCGCCTCCTCCTGGGCGCGCTCGGCCACCTCCGAGATCGACAGGTCGACCTGCTCGGCCGCGATCGAGCCCTCCGCGTGCAGGCCGAGCTCCTGGAGCCGGTCGATCACCTCGTTGGCGGACTCGCGGGCGATGTCGAACTGGAGGAGGTCACCGGCGGGGGAGCGCGCGGCACCGGGGAACACGACGATGTTGACCACCCCGACGCACCCGTCGAGCACCTCCAGCACCTTGCCCGACAGGTCCGGTGGACTGATCACACGTAGATGCAGCACGGGCCAACCCTAGGACGTGTGTCCCGGCCCGTTGAAGCCCTGAACCGGATGGCTGTCTTGCGGCCGCGGTCTCATCCGGCCCGTGCCCGGGCCGCTGTCGTCCAGGTGCCGGGGTCTCTCAGGGGACCTTGATGGCGGGGTCGGCGCTCAGGTGCCGGAGCAGACCGGCCGTGCGGGCCGCCTGCTCGGCGTCCGCGCCCGTACGGTGGCCCGACTCGATGGCGCCCGCGAGGGCCGCCAGCTCGTGCGGCGGCAGGAAGGCGCGCGCCGCGCGCAGCCGCAGCAGGACTTTTCTGCCGCCTTGCTCCTGGGCGTACATGTACAGGTACGGGAGCCGGCCGCCGGTCAGGTCTCGGGCCCTTGAGCACTCGGGGAAGGAGTCGAGCCAGACGCGGGCCCGCGCGAGGTCCACCCTGCGCGTCGTGAACGCGCTGTGGACCTCCACGACGCTTCCCTCCATCTCCGCCCGGAAGCGGAAGATGCCGAGGACGACGATGAGGAAGATCACCAGGACCACGACGAAGGGCACCATCAGGATCTGTAGTTCGAGAGCGGATCCTTCGGCGGACAGCTGAACGGCTCGTTCGAGCTTCGAGATCACGAACAGTGGGAAGCCGACGAAAGGGACGGCGAGGAGGATGGCGCCGATCTTCATACCGGTGCTCGCGCCAACGCTCAGCTTCAGCGGCCCGCGGGATGGCATGCTCACATATCGGATGCTAATCCACTCCACCGACTGAGTCTTGGTGCTGTGCCGACATATATAACCGCAGGTGGAAGCGTTTTTTACCTTTGATGGTGATTGGTTCTCGTAGCGGTGGCCCCGGGCGTGTCGTCGATCTTCCGTGAGCCCGGCACGGACGTCCCGGCGAGCCCGGCACGGGCCGCCGAGCCCACCGGCGCGGGCCCTCAGGCGAGTGAGTCGATCCAGCGCTCCAGGCGACGGCACTCCCCGGTCATGAGCTCGGGGTCCCTGAAGGTGTTGGTGAGGAGCGAGATGCCCTGGTAGGCGGCGACCAGGGCGATCGCGAGCTCGCGGGAGTCGGCTCGGCCCATGGACCGGAACTGCAGCTCGGCGTAGTCGATCAGCAACCGCATGACCTCGGCCGCGGCGCGGTCCAGGCCGTCGGTGCGCTTGTCGAGCTCCGAGCAGAGGGTCCCGGTGGGGCAGCCGTACCGTGCGGTGAGCTCGCGCTGCTCGGCCCAGCCGCGCAGGAGTGCCTTCAGGCGGTCCTGGGGGCCGGTGCGCAGGTCGAGCGAGGCGGTCATCGCCCGGAAGTTGAGCGCGTGCGCGTCGATCGCCGCCTCGACGAGCTGGTCCTTGGTCTTGAAGTAGTAGTAGACGTTGCCCAGGGGGACCTCGGCGACGCGGGCGATGTCGGCCAGCGTCGTCCTCTCGACACCCTGCTCGTGCAGGACCCGGGACGCGGCGGCCACGAGCCGTTCCCGCTTGCCCTGCTTCGTTTTGGTTGAGTCAGTCATCTCACTGAGAAGTGTAGACAGCCGGTGCGGCGGCTGGCTATGGTCCGCTTAGTCAGTCAACTAACTCAGCTACGGCGGACGGAACTTTTCATGATCGTGGTTACGGGATCGACCGGGAACGTCGGACGGGTGCTCGTACGGGCGCTGGTCGAGGCCGGAGAGCGGGTGGCGGCGGTCTCACGGCGACCTTCGGCAGTGCCCGAAGGCGCGACGCACCACACGGCCGACCTCGCCGACCCGGAGAGCCTCCGGCCGGCGCTCGACGGAGCCGACGCGCTGTTCCTCCTCGTCGCCGGTGCCGGTGAGCACCTGGACCCGCGGGCCATCCTCGACGTCGCCGGAGCCGCCGGGGTCCGGCGGGTCGTCCTGCAGTCCTCCCAGGCCGCCGGGACGCGACCGGAGTCCGGCTCCCACTCACCCCTCCGGGCGTTGGAGGACACCGTCATCCGGTCGGGCCTGGAGTGGACCGTCCTGCGGCCGGGGGGCTTCGCCTCCAACGCGTTCGCGTGGGCGGAGACGATCCGCTCGCGGAGGACGGCCGCCGCGCCGTTCGGCGACGTCGGGCTGCCGGCCGTCGACCCGGCCGACATCGCCGAGGTCGCGGCCGTGGTCCTGCGCGAGGGGGAGCACGCCGGGCACACGTACGAGCTCACCGGCCCGGCGCCGATCACCCCGCGTCAGCGGGCTCAGGCGATCGGGGACGCGCTGGGCGCGCCGGTGCGGTTCGTCGAGCAGAGCCGCGAGGAGGCCCGGGAGCAGATGCTGCGTTTCATGCCCGAGCCGGTCGTGGACGGCACCCTCGCCATCCTGGGCGAGCCGTCGGACGCCGAACGGCGGGTGAGCCCCGACGTGGAGAGGATCCTCGGCCGCGCCCCCCGCACCTTCGCCGAATGGGCGCGGCGCAACGTCGACGCTTTCCGGTGACCCGCCCGCGACGGATCACGCCGGGTGATGCCGAAGCCGGGGTCGCACGAGACGATCACCGGCCGGAACCGGTCCCCCGGCTGGTCGCGGCCACCGCCGGCGCCCGCCAGGCCCTCCCAGGCCCTCTCACCTGGAACCGCACCGACCCCCTGCTGCGCCTGGACGAGCGGCTGCGCTCCTACGGCCTGCCCGCGGGCAGGTCCTCCAGTACGTAGATGTCGTAAAGGTCGTTGACGGACGACGCCGGGGCGTCCACGCTCCCGACCTGCCGCCAGCCCCACGACCGGTAGAGCCGCTGGTTGCGCTCCAACCGCGGCTCCACGGCCAGCACCGCCCGCCGCGCCCCGCATCCGGCCAGCGCCGCCTCGGTCAGCCGCCTGGCGACGCCGCGCCCGCGGTGGCCCGGCAGTACGCCCAGATCCACCAGGTGCCAGGTGCGGGAACCGGACTCGTGGGTGAACCCGGCCGGGAGCGGGTCACGCATGCCGTTCCACCAGCGACCGCCCTCCCGCAGGAACGCCCCGTAGGCGAAGCCGACCAGCAGCCCGTCCTGCCGGGCGACCGCGAGCCGGAACCCCCGCCGTCCGAGGAGGTCGGCGTAGGAGGCACGCTGGTGCTCGAACTCGGCGGGCCCCTCGCCGTTGGGCGGGGCACCGAACGACTTCCGGTACGCCGCACCGACCTCCTCGGTGATCGCCCCGGCCTCCTCCGGGCCCAGCACCTCCACGATCACCCGACCGCTCGCCGTCTCGCCCACGGCACCCGCCTTCCTCACCGGCTCCCGTTCCGGGAACTATCCGCGCGGCTCCGACCGAAACGGCGGGGAAGGCGGCGGCCCGGACGGTGAAGGTCTGTACCGCAGCAGTTCGCCGGGCTGGCAGTCGAGTTCCTCGCATATCCGGGAGAGCGTGCTGAAGCGGATCGCCTTCGCGTGCCCGTTCTTCAGGATCGACAGGTTCGCCAGCGTTATCCCCACCCGGAGAGACAGATCCGTGAGAGTGATGCCGCGCTCGGCGAGTATCTCGCCGAGCGCGACCTCGATGCCGTGCTCCAGGACCTCGTCCTTCATCACACGGTTCCCTCAAGGTCCTCAAGCATGTGCCGCCCCTTCCGAACGACCTCGGACACGGCCAGCGCGCAGAGACCGATGAGAGCGGCACCGGTGAAAGCGGGTGGGGACAGCTCGTCGTAGTAAGCGCCGGTGCCGAGCACATGGATCGAGAGCGTGCTCTGGACCATGCCCGCGGTGAGCCAGATCACCAGCGTGCCGACGAGCTGGGTCACGCCGATCAGGCGGAGGCCGCGGGTCGTCCGGGCGGAGAACAGGGACCGGTCGCTCCTGAGCCCGCCGGCGAGAAGCCGCGCCATCCACCAGAAGGACAGAAGGTTCACCACGGCCAGGGGAAGCCAGGTCAGCAGATGGTAGAGCCCCGCGGCGAGGTCTCCACCCGCCACGCGGACCGTGGCCCGCAGATGATCGCCGGCGAGCTCGACGCCCGGGGGCAGTGAGGTGCCGAGGTTGACGCTGTCGGCCGGGATCGACACGGGAACCGTCCCTCCCTGGCCGAGCGCCAGCATGACGCTGACGGCGAGTTGCCGTATCGACAGGAGAGCGACGGCGAGAACCGCCAGGAGAAGTGCCCCGTACAGCCACCTCAGCCAGAAGTCGCGGCGTGTCCCCGGGGGTGCCGGCTCTGATTCGGGGGTGGACGTGGGTGGTTCCATACCAACCTCCCTATCGAATATCGATATTATCGAAAAACGATAACTCGCCGTGGGGGACGGGACAACCCCCGAGCTTCTCCCGGCGCCAGGCGCGTTCGAGCCCCGCGCCGTTCGCCGGTTCCCGGTGTTTCCCCGTGAGGGTCGGCGAGCCGCCGCGTCGCCGGGGCGAGGAGGGTCAGATGCGGCGGAGGCGGACGCGCTGGATGGAGTGGTTGGCGCCCTTGTGGAGCACCAGGTCCGCCCGGCCCCTGGTGGGGGCGATGTTCTCGACGAGGTTGCGCTCGTTGATGTCGCGCCAGACGTTCTTGGCGAAGTCGGTCGCCTCCTCCTCCGACAGGTCGGCGAGATACCTGAAGTAGGACTTCGGGTCCTCGAAGGCCGTGCGGCGGAGCTTGTGGAAGCGGTCCACGTACCAGTCGCGGATGTGCTCGACCTTGGCGTCCACGTAGATGGAGAAGTCGAAGTAGTCGTTGATCGCCAGGGCGGTGGGCGGGGCGGGCTGCAGGACGTTGAGGCCCTCGACGATGAGGATGTCGGGACGGCGTACGGTCTGGGTCGCGCCGGGCACGATGTCGTACTCCAGGTGGCTGTAGACCGGGGCCGTCACCTCCGGCAGGCCCGCCTTGACGTCGGCGACGAACCTGACCAGGGCCCGCCGGTCGTAGCTCTCGGGGAAGCCCTTCCTGTGCATGATGTCCCTGGCGGTGAGGACCTCGTTCGGGAACAGGAAGCTGTCGGTGGTGATCAGCTCCACCCGGGGGTGTTCGGGCCAGCGGGCCAGCAGGGTGTGCAGCAGCCTGGCCGTGGTCGACTTGCCGACCGCGACGCTTCCGGCGATGCCCAGCACGTACGGCGCCTCCCGCCTCCCGCCGCCGAGGAAGGTGTTGAGCGCCGCGCTGCGCTGCCTGGCCCCGGTGAAGTGGAGGTTGAGCAGCCGGGTGAGCGGCAGGTAGATGTCGGTGACCTCGGCCAGGTCGATCGGATCGTCGACGCCGCGCAGCTCCTCCAGCTCGTCCTCGGTGAGGGTGAGGGGGGTGTTCTTGCGGAGCTCGCTCCACTGCGCCCGGCTCAGCTGCACGTACGGTGTCGCGGTGTCCAAACCGTTGGCCATGGTCAGAGAGCCTACTGATCGGCCTGATGTGCGCTCTCTCGGGGTGCTGATCCGCCGGGAGTGGGTTCCCGCCGGGTATTGATCCGCCGGGAATGGGTTCCCGCCCGGTACCGGGCGGGATTCTTGGGCTGTCGAGGGGGTTCTCCATAGACGCGCCGGACGATCTCTCAGGGAGGAGGTAGGACAATGTGCGGAATAGTGGGATATACGGGACAGCGGTCGGCGATCGAGGTCGCGGTCGAGGGGCTGGGCCGGCTGGAGTACCGGGGGTACGACTCGGCGGGGATCGCGCTGGTCGGGGCGGACGGCCTGGCCGTGGAGAAGCGGGCGGGGAAGCTGGCCAACCTCCGGTCGGCGCTGGTCTCGCGGCCCACGCCGCCGACCGAGGCGACGACGGGGATCGGGCACACCCGGTGGGCCACCCACGGGGCCCCGACCGACCGCAACGCCCACCCGCACACCGACTGCGACGGGCGGATCGCGGTCATCCACAACGGGATCATCGAGAACTTCGCCGCGCTCAGGACCGAGCTGGAGGGCGCGGGGCACCGGATCGTCTCCGAGACCGACACCGAGGTGGTGGCGCACCTGCTGGAGGAGTTCGCCGCCGGGGGGCTCATGGAGGCGATGCGCCGGGTCTGCCCGCGGCTGCGGGGGGCGTTCACCCTGCTCGCGGTCTCGGCCGACGAGCCCGACGTGGTGGTCGGGGCGCGGCGCAACTCGCCGCTGGTGATCGGCAGGGGGGACGGGGAGAACTTCCTCGGCTCGGACGTGGCGGCGTTCATCGCGTACACGCGCGACGCGGTGGAGCTGGGCCAGGACCAGGTGGTCGAGCTGCGCCCCTCGAAGATCACGGTCGTCGACTTCCAGGGTCTCCCGGCCGTGACGCGTGACTACCACGTCGACTGGGACGCCGCCGCCGCGGAGAAGGACGGCTACGACCACTTCATGCTCAAGGAGATCGCCGAGCAGCCCCGGGCCGTCGCCGACACGCTGCTGGGCAGGATCGGCCAGGACGGGCGGCTGGTACTGGACGAGATGCGGCTGTCGGACCAGGAGCTGCGCGACATCAACAAGATCATTCTGGTCGCCTGCGGGACCTCGTACCACGCCGGGCTCATCGCCAAGTACGCCATCGAGCACTGGGCCCAGCTGCCCTGCGAGGTCGAGCTGGCCAGCGAGTTCCGCTACCGCGACCCGATCCTCAACCGCGACACGCTCGTGATCGTGATCAGCCAGTCGGGCGAGACGATGGACACCCTCATGGCGGTACGGCACGCGCGCGGGCAGCGTTCCCGGGTGCTGGCGGTCTGCAACGTGAACGGCTCCACGATCTCCCGCGAGTCCGACGCCGTCCTCTACACGCACGCGGGCCCCGAGGTCGCGGTGGCCTCCACCAAGGCGTTCCTCACCCAGCTGGTGGCCTGCTATCTGGTGGCGCTCTATCTCGCCCAGGTCAGAGGGGTGAAGTTCGGCGACGAGATCACCCAGATCGTCGACCGGCTGGCGCAGACGCCGTCCAAGGTGAGCGAGGTCCTCTCGACCGTCGAGCCGGTCCGCGCGCTGGCCAGGTCGCTGGCCGACGAGCGGTGCGTGCTCTTCCTGGGGCGGCACGTGGGTTTCCCCGTCGCTCTTGAGGGGGCGCTGAAGCTCAAGGAGCTGGCGTACATGCACGCCGAGGGCTTCGCGGCGGGGGAGCTGAAGCACGGCCCGATCGCGCTGATCGACAAGGGGCTCCCCGTCGTGGTCGTCGTCCCCTCGCCGTCCGGCCAGAGGGTGATCCATGACAAGATCGTGTCCAACATCCAGGAGATCCGGGCCAGGGGTGCGAGGACCCTCGTCATCGCCGAGGAGGGGGACGTCGCGGTCGAGCGGTACGCCGACACGCTGATCCACATCCCGGCCGTGCCGACCCTGCTCCAGCCGCTGGTCGCCACGGTGCCGCTCCAGGTCTTCGCCTGCGAGCTGGCCACGGCCAAGGGGCACGACGTCGACCAGCCCCGCAACCTCGCCAAGTCGGTCACGGTGGAGTAAGCCGTGCCCGGGAGTTCTCCACAGCCTGTGGACAAAGTCTATGGATTACCCACGGCCGGAAGTGGGTATGGAGGCTGCCCGCCCCCTTGACAGATTAATTGTCGATAAATGCCATATAGCGGTTTACTGGGACGGATTAACGTGGCGTGAATCCACCGGACCCAGGGGAGCCGCAAGATGGATCGTCGTCGTTTCCTCGCCCGGAGCGGTGCGCTGGCCGCACTCGGGGTGGCCGGCCCCTTCGCCGGTGTCGCGCGGGCGGGGGCGAACGGGGAGCTCCTGCCCGGCACCGGGTACGGGCCGCTGAGGCCGGTCAAGGACGAGCGGGACGGCGTGGTGCGCCTCCACCTGCCCGACGGCTTCCACTACAGGTCCTTCAACGCCGCCGGCGACAAGTACAGCGACGGATCCACCGTCCCCTCCAGGCACGACGGCATGGCCGCGTTCCGGGGGCCCTCCGGCAGCGCGATCCTCATCCGCAACCACGAGGTCAACGGCCCGGTCGGCGCGTTCGGCGACCCGGCCAGGGCCTACGACCCGGCGGCGGGCGGCGGCACCTCGACCCTCCGGGTCACCCGCTACGGCAAGGTGCTCAAGTCCGCCCCCAGCCTGACCGGCACCCAGATGAACTGCTCCGGCGGCCCGATGCCCTGGGGCGCCTGGGTGACCTGCGAGGAGACCGTCAACGGGCCGGACGTGGGCAACGACTCCACCGGCCAGGACAACAGCAGGCTCACGCAGAAGCACGGCTACATCTTCGAGGTCCCGATCGACGGCAAGGCCGGGGGGCCGATCAGGAACGCCGGGCGGTTCGCCCACGAGTCGGCCGCGTTCGACGGCTTCACCGGCGCGATCTACCTCACCGAGGACAACTTCAACTTCGCCTCCGGCTTCTACCGCTACCTGCCTCCCAAGAACCCGCTGGTGGCCCGTCGCATCCTCGACGGCGGCAAGCTCCAGATGCTGGCGGTGCGGGGCGCCCCGGGCAAGGACCTCTCGCTCGGCCAGCCCAGGGGGGCCTCGTACGCGACCACCTGGGTGGACATCGACGACCCCGATCCCGCCTTCATCGGCACCCCCACCAACCTCGTCGCGAGCCAGGCCGTCGGCAACCAGGGCAGGGCCAAGGGGGCGGCGCTCTTCTCCCGGCTGGAGGGGGCGATCAACCACCACGGCACGATCTACTTCGTCTCCACCCAGGGCGGCGCGACCGCGCCCGCCGACACCCCGGCCAACGGCTTCGGCAGGGGACGTGGCCAGGTGTGGGCGTACGAGACGTGGAGCGGGCGGCTCAGGCTCGTCTACGAGTCGCCGGGCGCGGTCACCCTCGACCTGCCCGACAACGTCACCGCCAGCCCCCGGGGCACCCTGGTCCTCTGCGAGGACGGCTCGGGTGACAACTACCTGCGTGGCCTCACCCGCCGGGGCGAGATCTTCGACTTCTCCCGGCTGGTCCCCGTCGAGGGCGACTCCGGCGCCGAGTTCGCCGGCTCGACGTTCGGCCCCGGAGGCCACACCCTCTACGTCAACATCCAGGCGACCAGGGGGATGAGCTTCGCCATCTGGGGCCCCTGGCAGCGCGGCGACTTCTGACCCCCTTCTGATCCCCGGGCCGGTGACTAGCCTGGGAGGATGATCGTTGGTATCGGCGTCGACGTCGTGGACACGGCCAGGTTCGAGGCGACGCTGGCGCGGACGCCCGCGCTGCGGGGGCGCCTGTTCACCGAGGGGGAGAGCACGCTGGGCACGGCCTCCCTGGCCGCCAGGTTCGCGGCCAAGGAGGCCGTCGCCAAGGCTCTGGGCGCGCCTCCCGGGCTGCGGCACCTGGACGCCGAGGTCGTCCGAGGGGAGCACGGGCGGCCCGAGCTGCGGGTGACCGGGCGGGTGGCGGAGGTCGCCGGGGAGCTGGGCGTGACCCGATGGCACCTCTCCCTGACCCATGACGGGGGCGTCGCCATCGCCTACGTGATCGCCGAGGGATAGATTCGGTGGAATGCGGACCGCGTACACCTCCGACCAGATCAGGGCGGCCGAGGCGGCGCTGATGGCGACGCTGCCCGAGGGCACCCTGATGGAGCGGGCGGCCACCGGGCTCGCGGTGGCCTGCGCCAGGATGCTCGGCGGGGTGTACGGCTCGCGCGTCGTGCTGCTCGTCGGCGGCGGCGACAACGGCGGCGACGCCCTGTACGCCGGGGCCCGCCTGGCGGCCAGGGGGGTCAGGGTCGACGCGCTGCTCGCCGGGACACGCGTCCACGCGGGGGGCCTTGAGGCCCTGCGCCGCGCGGGCGGCCGGGTGACGGACCTGCGCTCCGATCACGGCCCCGCGCGGGACCCGGCCCCGGGAGGCCCGGCTCGGAGAACCCCGGAGGACCCGGCGGGAGCGCGCGTCCGCGCCCTGCTCGGCGCGGCCGACCTGATCGTGGACGGGATGCTCGGCATCGGCGGGGCCGGGGCGCTCAGGGAGCCGTACGCGACCCTGGCCCGGCTCGCGAACGACGCGCCCGGCGAAATCGTCGCGGTGGACGTGCCGAGCGGCGTGGACGCGAGCAGCGGCCGGGTGGAGGGCCCGGCGATCCGCGCGGACGCCACCGTCACGTTCGGGGCGTGGAAGAACGGCCTGCTCGTCGATCCCGGCGCCGGGCACGCGGGCCGGACGGAGCTCGTCGACATCGGCCTCGGCCCCCACCTGCCCGACCCCGACACGGCCGTGCCGACCGACCCCGACGTGGCCGCGCTGCTGCCCAGGCCCGGCGCGTCGTCCGACAAGTACCGCAGGGGCGTCGTCGGGATCGCGGCCGGCAGCGAGCGCTACACCGGCGCCGCGGTGCTGGCCGTGGGCGGGGCGCTGCGGGCCGGGGCGGGCATGGTCCGCTACGCCGGGGTCGCCGAGCCGGTGGCCCAGGTACGGGCCCGCTGGCCCGAGGCCGTGATCACCACGCTCGCCCCAGGCGAGGGCGTCGAGGAGGTGGGCCGCGTGCAGGCGTGGGTGCTCGGCCCCGGCCTGGGCACCGGCGACGAGGCGCGCGCCATCGCCCGCTCGGTGCTGTCGAGCGAGGTTCCCGTGCTCGTCGACGCCGACGCGCTGACCCTGGCCGCCCAGGACAGGTCCCTGCTGCGCCGGGGCGCGCCGGTGCTGGTCACCCCGCACGCGGGCGAGCTCTCCCGCCTGATCGGCGTGCCGAGGGAGCGGATCGAGGCGCGGCGCCTGGAGAACGCGCGGCGGGCGGCGGCGGAGCTGGGCGTGACGGTGCTGCTCAAGGGCTCGACCACGCTGGTCGCCGAGGACGGGCGGCCGGTCAGGATCAACCCCACCGGCAGCCCCTGGCTCGCGACCGGCGGCACCGGCGACGTGCTGGCCGGTCTGGCGGGCGCGCTGCTGGCCGCCGGGCTGAGCGGATACGACGCGGCCTCCTGCGCCGCCTACCTGCACGGGATCGCCGGTCGGCGGGGCCCTCTCACCGCCTGGGACGTCGCCGAGGCCCTGCCCGAGGCGGTGCGCTCCCTGCTTGACGGACCGGTCGACGGCACCAGGCACGGTGGCTCACCTGCCAAACTGGGGGAATGAGTTTCCCGATGACTCCCGCCGAGGCACGGGTTGACCTCTCGGCGATCCGTGAGAACCTGGCGCTGCTCGCGAGCCACGCCCCCGGAGCCGAGGTGATGGTCGCGGTCAAGGCCGACGCCTACGGGCACGGGCTGGTCCCCGTCGCGCGCGCCTGCGTGGAGGCCGGGGCGGGACGGCTGGGCACCGCCTACATCCGCGAGGCCCTGGAGCTGCGGGCCGCCGGGATCACCGCGCCGATCCTGGCCTGGATCATCCCGCCGGGCGAGCCGCTGGAGCAGGCCGTCGGGCACGACGTCGAGCTGTCGGCGGGCTCGGCCGCCAAGGTCGACGCGATCGCCGACGCCGCCGCCGCGATCGGCGGGACGGCCAGGGTCCACCTGAAGGCCGACACCGGCATGTCGCGCGGCGGCGCGACGGCGGCCGACTGGTCCGCCCTGGTCGACCGGGCGCTGCGGCGCCGGGCCGAGGGCACGATCGAGATCGTCGGGCTCTGGTCCCACTTCGCCTGCGCCGACATCCCGGGAGACCCGTCCATCGCGGCCCAGCTGGCCGCCTTCGACGAGGCGCTGCTCGTCGCGGAGAAGGCGGGCGCGGGAGGCTCCCACGTCGTCAGGCACATCGCCAACTCGGCGGCCCTCCTGACGCTGCCGCAGGCGCGCTACGACCTGGTCCGCCCGGGCCTCGCGGCCTACGGGCTGAGCCCGGTGCCCCAGCTCGGAGACTTCGGGCTGCGCCCGGCGATGACGCTCGCCGCGCGGATCGCCCTGGTCAAGCGGGTGCCCGCCAGGTCGGGCGTGTCCTACGGGCATCTGTACGTCACGGATCGGGAAACGACGCTTGGCCTCGTCCCGCTCGGGTATGCGGACGGGGTTCTGCGGCACGCCACCAACCTGGCGGAGGTGCTGACCGGCGGCCGCAGGCGGCGGATCGCGGGCAGGGTCTGCATGGACCAGTTCATGATCGACGTCGGGGACGACCCGCTGGCGGAGGGTGACGAGGTGATCCTGTTCGGCGACGGCTCGCGGGGTGAGCCCACCGCTCAGGAGTGGGCGGATTCCCTCGGCACGATCACGCATGAGATCGTGACCAGGATCGGTTCTCGGGTCCCGCGCGTTTACCGGTGAAAGGCAGCTCAGGGGGTCGCATGAGTAGTACCAGACGGCGCAGGGTCGGTATCGCGGGCGCGATCGTCGGTGTCGCGTCGGCGGGGGTGGCCGCCGGGGCCCTCGCCAAGCGGTACGCCGTCGGGCGCATCAGGCTCCGCCCGGACCTGGAGGCGAGCGAGCCGCTCGGAGAGCTGCGCGGCCGCCCCACCACGGTCACCACCTCCGACGGCGTCCCCCTTTACGTCGAGGTCGACGGCCAGGAGGAGGCCCCGCTGACCGTGGTCTTCTGCCACGGCTACACGCTCAACCTCGACTCCTGGCACTACCAGCGGCGCGACCTGGGCGGCACGCACCGCCTGGTCCTGTGGGACCAGCGCTCCCACGGCCGCTCGCCGCGCATCCCGATGAAGGACTGCTCGATCGACCGGCTCGGCGACGACCTGGCCGAGATCATCGAGGCGCTGGTGCCCGGCCCGTGCGTGCTCGTCGGCCACTCCATGGGCGGCATGACGATCATGGCGCTCGCCGACCGGCATCCGGAGCTGTTCGGCGACAGGATCAGGGGCGTCGCGCTGATCTCCACCTCCACCGGCAAGCTCGGCGAGATCTCCCTGGGCCTGCCCGCCCTGCTGTCGAAGGCGGTGCACAGGGTCACGCCGAGCACGGTGTCGATCCTGAGGCGCGGCGGCTCGCTGGTCGACAAGAGCCGCCAGGTCGGCAATGACGTGGCCTTCCTGGCCCTGCGATACCTGGGTTTCGGCGACTCCAGGAACGTCAGCCCCACGGTCGTCGACTTCGCCGAGTCGATGATCCGCTCCACCCCCTTCGAGGTGATCGCCGAGTTCTACCCGGCGCTGATGTCGCACGACAAGCTGAGCGCGCTGCGCGTGCTGGAGGAGGTCCCGACCTCCATCATGGTCGGCGACAAGGACTGGCTGACGCCCGTCGACCACAGCAGGGCGATGGCGGCGGCGCTGCCGAGCGCCCGGTTCACCGAGGTTCCGGAAAGTTCGCACCTGGTCCAGCTGGAGCGTCCTAACGTGGTCAACGACGCTCTGCACGACCTGCTCAAGCGGGTGGACGCGGGCGAGGCCGCCGACGCGGCCGACGCCGGCGACCTGGACGAGTGAGCCCAGGGGTCCGGAAGAGGCGTTGTGAGACACCGAGAGGCATCGACAGGAGTGACGAAGCGGTGAGAATCGTGGCGACCGCCGAGGACATGCGGGAGCTGGGCGAGGAGCTGGCGGCGCTGCTGCGCCCGGGAGACCTGGCGGTGCTGTCGGGCCCGCTCGGCGCGGGCAAGACGACCCTGGTGCAGGGGATCGCCGAGGGGCTCAAGGTGCGCGGCCCGATCACCTCGCCGACCTTCGTCATCGCCCGGGTGCATCCCTCGCTCTCGGGGGGCCCGCCGCTGGTCCACGTCGACGCCTACCGCCTCGGGGGCGACCTGGAGGTCGACGACCTGGACCTGGACGCCTCGCTGGAGGAGTCGGTGACGGTCGTGGAGTGGGGCGAGGGCCTGGTGGAGGGGCTCGCCGACGACCGGCTGGAGATCCTCATCGGCAGGGGCGCGTCCGGCGAGCCGGGCGAGGAGCGGACCGTGACCCTCCGAGGGGTCGGACCGCGCTGGCACGGCGTCGTCTGAATCGTCAAGTCATCCGAACAGTCTCGTCTCGTCAGGGGCGGCACCGGCGCCGCTGACGCCGGGAGTCGTCAAGTCATCTGAACAGTGTCGTCTGATGTGCCTACGAAGCCGGAGAAATCCTGGCACGCTGGCACTACGCCCCATTGGTCTAGATCGTCAGGCGTGATGATCGACTCTGGCGGGTTTGCCCATGTTTAATGGGGAACAGGTGGGAAATCGTGCCGGGCGAGGGTCGTCGGCCGGAGGGCGAAGTGGAGTTCGACGGTGCCAAGCGTCAAGCGTGTCGCGGTTCTGGGAGCCATCGTCCTTTTCGGACTGGTCGGGTGCTCGGCGGGTGCCGAAACGGCCGGTCCGTCCGGCACCCCCACCCCAACCCCGCCTGATTCCGGCATCAGCCGGCAGGACATCGAGGTCCAGCTCCAGCCGGCCCGTGCCAAGGCCGGGCAGAAGGTGTGGATCCTGGCCAACTGCCCGATCCCGCAGGGAGGCCCCGAGCATCGCGGCACCGCCTCCTCCCGGATCTTCCGCACCCCGGTGACCCTCGACCCGATCCTCGCGACGCCGACGCCCGACCCCGCCTCGACCGCCACCCCGACGCCGCGCCCGTGGGTGCGCGGCCAGGCCACCGTCGCCGAGGGCACCGCCCCCGGGGTCCACGAGGTCAACGCCAGGTGCGAGGGGACCAACGACACCGGCAGCGCCAACCTCAGGATCGTGGCCGACACCGAGCCGAGCTCCACCCCCTCCTCCGAGCCCACCTCCAGGCCGACCAGGACGATCATCAGCACCGAGGCGCCGGGTACGGGCGGCGGCGGCACCGCGGCCGGAGGCCCCGCCGACTCGGGCGCCCCGATCGGCACGACCGGTGTCCTGCTCGCCCTCGCCCTGGCGGGCGGCATCGGCATCGCGGTCGTGCGTCGCCGCCGTTCGTAGTCCTCGATGGCCGATTCAACCCGCTGGTCCAGGATCGTCCTGGCCGGAGTGATCACCGGTGCCGTCATGGTCGCGTTCGGCAACAGGGGCGGTGACGTCACGGAGAAGGAGAAGGCGCCCGCCCGCACCTCGATCGTGCCCAGCCGCATCGACATCCCGTCCCTGGGGATCAAGGCGCCCCTGATGAAACTCGGCGTGACGGACGGCCGGGTCGACCTGCCGCCGTACGAGAAGCCGAACGTCGCGGGGTGGGTCAAGGACAGCGCGGTCCCCGGCGACCAGGGGTCCGCGGTGATCCTCGGGCACGTGGACACCAAGACCGCGCCCGCGGTCTTCTACAAGCTCAAGGACATGCGGGAGGGGCAGGTCATCAAGGTCGTGCGCAGCGACGGCAAGGTGGCCCAGTACCGGGTGGACACGATCGAGCAGATCAGCAAGCACCGCTTCCCCGCCGACAAGGTCTATCTTGAGGACGGCCTGCGGCTGATCACCTGCGGCGGCGACTTCGACTGGGACAGCAACGAGTACCGCGACAACCTCATCGTCTACGCCACCCTGGTCAAGACCTGAACGCGGGGTTCGCCCGGGGGAGGTGCCCCGGAGACCCCGCGGGACGGGATAGGCTAACTGTTCGTGCTGGTCCTGGCCTTTGACACCGCCACCCCCGCCGTCACCGCAGCTCTGCACGACGGTGAGAGGGTCCTCGCCGAGTCGACGACGGTCGACGCGCGCCGTCACGGCGAGCTGCTCGTGCCCACGATCGAGACGGTCCTGCGGGAGGCCGGAGTCTCGCTCGGCGACGTCACCGCCGTCGTCGCGGGCTCGGGCCCCGGTCCCTACACAGGCCTCCGGGTCGGTCTGGTGACCGCCCAGGCCCTCGCGACGTCGCTGGGCGTCCCGGCGTACGGGGTGTGCACCCTCGACGCGCTCGCGTACGGCAGCGGGCTGGCCGAGCCGTTCCTGGTGGCCACCGACGCCCGGCGCAAGGAGGTGTTCTGGGGCCACTACCGGGACGCGCGCACCCGGCTGTCGGGCCCCGCGGTGGACCGGCCCCAGGATCTGCCCGGCGAGCTCCCGCTGGTCGGCGCGGGCGCGCGGATGTACGCCGAGATCGTCGGCGCCTCCCGAATCCTGGACGCGCCGGAGTATCCCCACGCGGGCGCGATGGCGGCACTCGCGGCCGGACAGCTCGGTAAACCGGGCGCCACGGGCGCCCCGGACGCCGTGCTCGGCCCGCCCCGCCCGATCTACCTGCGCCGCCCTGACGCCAAGGTGCCCTCGGCGCCGAAGAGGGTCTCCACATGACCGTCGTGCTGCGCCGGATGACCGCTGAGGACCTGCCCGCGGTCATGGAGGTCGAGCGGAAGACCTTTCCCGCCGACGCCTGGAGCGAGGGCATGCTCCGCGGCGAGCTCAACGACCAGCCGAGGACCAGGCACTACGTGGTGGCCCTGGTCGACGACGTGATCGTCGGCTACGCGGGCCTCGCCGCGGCGGGGGACCAGGCCGACGTGCAGACCATCGCCGTCCTGGCCGAGTGGCGCCGGACCGGCGTCGGCGGCGCCATGCTGACCGAGCTGCTCGCCGAGGCCGCCCGCCGGGACGCCGTGTCGGTCTTCCTGGAGGTGCGCGCCGACAACCCGGGCGCGCAGGCCGTCTACGACAGATTCGGGTTCGAGCGGATCGGCGTGCGCCGCCGCTACTACGAGGACGGCACCGACGCGATCATGATGAGGAAGGATCTCCATGGGTGACGAACCGGTGGTCCTGGGCATCGAGACCTCCTGCGACGAGACCGGGATCGGCATCGTCAGGGGGCACACCATGCTGGCCAACGCCATCGCCTCCAGCGTCGAGCAGCACGCCCGCTTCGGCGGGGTGGTGCCCGAGGTCGCCTCCAGGGCGCACCTGGAGGCGATGACCCCGACCGTCGAGCTGGCGCTGGGGCGGGCGGGGATGCGCCTCGCCGACATCGACGCCATCGCGGTCACCGCGGGGCCCGGCCTGTCCGGCGCGCTGCTGGTCGGCGTCGCCGCCGCCAAGGCGTACTCGCTGGGCCTGGGCGTGCCGCTGTACGGCGTCAACCACCTGGCCGCCCACGTCGCGGTGGACCAGCTGGAGCACGGCGCCCTGCCCAAGCCCTGCATCGCCATGCTGGTCTCCGGCGGGCACTCGTCCCTGCTGCTGGTGCCCGACGTCGCCAGGGACGTCATCTCGCTGGGGTCCACGGTGGACGACGCGGCGGGCGAGGCGTTCGACAAGGTGGCCAGGGTGCTGGGCCTGCCGTTCCCCGGCGGCCCGCACATCGACAGGGTGGCCCGCGAGGGCTCCGGCGCGGCCATCGCGTTCCCGCGCGGCAAGTACGACGACGGGACCCTCGACTTCTCCTTCTCCGGCCTGAAGACGGCCGTGGCCCGGTGGGTGGAGGCCAGGGAGAAGGCGGGCGAGGCGGTCCACGTGCCCGACGTGGCGGCGTCGTTCCAGGAGGCCGTCGTCGACGTGCTGACCCGCAAGGCGCTGCGCGCGTGCGCCAAGTACGACGTCCAGGACCTGCTGATCGGCGGCGGGGTGGCGGCCAACTCCCGGCTGCGGGCGATGGCCCAGGAGCGCTGTGACGCGGCCGGTGTCCGGTTGCGGGTCCCCAGCCCCGGGCTGTGCACGGACAACGGCGCCATGGTGGCCGCCCTGGGTTCCGACCTGGTGGCGGCCGGCATCACGCCGTCGGGACTGGACATCCCCGCCGACTCCTCGATGCCCATCACCACCGTCCACGTCTGACGGGCTCGTCCCTCGTGGGGGGTGCGCCGGTCACGCGTGCCCGTCCGGCCGTCGCGCCCCCGTCGGGCGGCGGCTGCGCGGGCTCTTCCCGGCGGGGTGTCCCGGGCGGAGTGCGGGGTGTCATGGGCGGAGTGCGGGTGTCCTGGGCGGAGTGCGCGGGGTGTTTCAGGCGGAGTGCAGGGCCAGCACCGGGTAGTCGGTGTAGCCGCGGTGGTCGCCGCCGAAGGCCGCAGTGTGGTCGGGCTCGTTGAGCTCGGCGCCGAGGCGCAGGCGGATCGGCAGGTCGGGGTTGGCCATGAACGACGCGCCCAGTGCGATCAGGTCGGCGCCGCGCCCCAGCCACCGCTCGATCCGGGCCGCCGGGTCGCTGATCGAGGTGTCGTTGACGATCAGGGCGTTCGGCCAGGACTTGATGAGCCGCTGGTCGAGGTCGTCGACGCCGCTGGGCAGCAGGTGCAGGTAGGCGAGGTCGAGTTCGGCGAGCTCGGAGACCAGCGCCGGGTAGACCTCGTGCATGTCGTCCTCGACCAGACCACCCGCGCCGTTGCCGGGCGAGAACCGGACGCCGACCTTGGAGGCGCCGATCCGGTCGGCCATCGCCCGCGAGACCTCCACGCCGAAGCGGATCCTGTTGGCCACCGACCCGCCGAAGTGGTCCTCGCGCAGGTTGGCGTTCTGCGACAGGAACT
This sequence comes from Streptosporangium nanhuense, assembly GCF_059358815.1. NCBI lineage: Bacteria > Bacillati > Actinomycetota > Actinomycetes > Streptosporangiales > Streptosporangiaceae > Streptosporangium > Streptosporangium nanhuense. Next base: position 87,524 of record NZ_JCADBG010000018.1, on the reverse strand, counting down.
GGTGGACGAGGTAGCCGTTGGCGCCGTGCAGCTCGATCCCGTCGAAGCCCGCGTCCACGGCGCGCTCGGCGGCGTCTGCGAAGTCCTGGATGGTCGACTCGACCTGGGCGGCCGTGAGTTCGAGCGGGGCGGGGTTGTCCTGCATGCCGGAGGGGGTGAAGATCTGGCCCTCAAGCCTCACGGCGGACGGCCCGATGGGCAGGTGGCCGCTGTTGTCGGGGTGGCCGATCCGGCCGGAGTGCATGAGCTGGGCGAAGATCCTGCCACCCACCGCGTGGACGGAGTCGGTGACCTCGCGCCACCCGGCCACCTGCTCGTCGGTGTGCAGGCCGGGGGTGTTCATGTAGCCCTGCCCCGCGGAGCTGGGCTGGATCGCCTCGCTGATGATCAAGCCCGCGGAGGCTCGCTGGGCGTAGTAAAGGGCGTTCAGCGACGAGGGGATCCCGTCGACGTAGGACCGTGACCGGGTCATGGGTGCCATCACCAGGCGGTTGGGCAGCTGGAGACCAGCGAGCGAGAACGGTGTGAAAGGCATGACGACTCCTTCTTTGGCTGGCCAACTTGGCTAGCCAATATGCAGTTTTACAACTTGGTCGGCCAACATGCAAACCGGTAGTCTGGGGAAGGACGGAAGGACCTGAACATGGCGGAGCCGCTGATCGACGAGAAGCGCGACGCGACCGAGGGCTTGGCGGCCTGCGAGGACGCCACGGCCGGGGACGCGATCGAGCACGGGGCCGAGGGCGTGGTCAGGGGCGTGACGGGAGACGGGGGCGGGGACGCCGCCGGGGCGTACGGTGAGGCCATCAGGAACTGCGGCGAGTCCGACAGCGACCTCAACTGCCTGATGGCCACCGCGACGCGCGGCCATCGCGTGCTGCTCGCAGGCCTTCTCGGGGAGATCGACCTCTACCCGGGCCAGGAGCGCGTGATGATCGCCCTGTGGGACAACGGCCCCCAGTCGCAGAACAGCCTGGCGAAGATAGTCGGCATCGACGTGTCCACCATGACCAAGACCCTGCAGCGCCTGGAGCGCGGCGGGTTCGTCAGCCGCAGGCCCGACGCGGCCAACCGGCGGATCAGCATCGTCGACGTCACGCCCAGGGGGCACGCGCTCCGTCCCGAGGTGAACCGGGTCCTCGCCGAGGTCCATCGCCGGATGACCCATGGGCTGACGGTTCGGCAGATCGAGGAACTGCTGGCCCTGCTCTCCACGGTGAGGGTCAACCTGTGCCGCGAGGCGAAAACCGTCGAAGGCGACGGGAGCCACAGGGACGGCGCCGCTCACGCCGGCTGACGACGGCCGTACGGGGCCGGGGGCACCCGGAGCCGGGGCCCCCGGGAGTCAGTCCTTGTCGCCCCTGGTGGGGCGGAGCAGGGCCTCGGCCAGGGCGAGCATGGTCTCCTCCAGGGCGCCCAGGCGGCGGGTGAGGTCGGTGTGCGCGGGCTCCACGGTCTCGCTCAGCGCCTCGGAGAGCTGGTCGCGGTCGGGCAGGGCGCGGAGGGTCTCGGCCAGCGGGGCCAGCGCGGCCTCGGCCCGGATGACGCGCTCGTCCAGGGAGTCGAAACGCTCGCGCTGCTCGTCGGTCTGGTCGCCGATGAGCGCGCCGACGCCCAGGACGGCGGGCAGGACCTCCAGGCGCTCGTCCAGGCTCTCCAGGCGCTCGGTGGACTTCTCCGCGTGCCCGTCCAGCGTGGACAGCCGGGAGTCGATGACGTCCATCCGGCCGGTGAGGCGGCCCTCGATGTCGTCGAGGCGCTCCTCGAGGGTGTCGAAGCGGCCGCCGGCCGCCATGCGGTGGCCGTCGAGCCGGTCGATGCGGCTGTCGATGCGGTTCTCGACGGCGGCGGCGCGCTCGTCGATCCTGGGCACGACCAGGTCGACCCTGGCGCCCACCTGCTCGACCCTGCCGTTGACCTGCTCAACCCTGGCGCCGACCTGCTCGACCCTGCCGCTCACCAGGTCGACCTTGCCGTTGACCTGCTCGACGGCGGCGAGCATCCGGTCGGCGGCGGTGCCGACGGCCTGCTGGACGCTCGCGGCCAGGTCGAGCATCCCCGCCTCGACGCGCCCGGCGCGCTGGGAGAGGTCGGCCAGCGCCCTGTCCAGGCGGCTGAACCGGTGCGCCGCGATGCCCATGTCGGCCTGGAGCCTGCCGAGGTGCTCGGCCAGCTGCCGCACCTGCTCGTCGAGGCCCAGCGTGCCGTCCGAGATCGCCCGCAGGCGGGTGAGGGCCTCGTCCACGCTCTCGCCCACGGTGCCGAGGTCGGTCCACAGGCTCGGCAGCTCGCCGAGGGGGGTGACCCGGTCGCGGACGGTGTCGACCCGGCGGCCGAGGGAGTCGACCCGCTCGCCGACGGCGTCGACGTGGTCGCGCACCGCCTCGACGTGCTGGGCCAGGCCCTCGGCCCAGGAGGGCGGCTTGGCGGCGATGTCGTCCAGGCGCCCGTGGACGGACTCCAGCGTGCCGTTCAGCCCGCCGATCTCGCGCTCCCTGACCTCGCGCAGCAGCCACTCCATGCCCTCCAGGCGCTGCCGGATCTCGTCGAGCACCGCGCCCTGGGTCCGCTGCTCGTAGACGTGGTCCTGCGCCGCGCGGGCGAGGAGCTCGCGCATCCGGTCGGAGATGGCGGTCTGGCTGCCTGCCTGGAGCAGGGTGTGGTCGGAGTGATCCACCGAGAGCTCCTTCACTCGCCGACGCTCAGCCGCGCGGTTGGATTTGATGGGATTTGCCGATGAACGAGATGAAACCGCAGGTGAGAGAGAACTCCCGCCCGGCAACCTTAGCCCCTGGATCAAGGTTTTCCGGCGGCGAGATTAAAAGAGAGGAATTGCCGGTTGGCTGGAAGAATTGACTATTTTGGCTGGTCAACCAGGGCTGATCCGGCCGGTTATGTGAGATCGATCCGGCCGGTCAGAGGGGGTCGCACACGAAAGCGAACGGCCGGTCGCCGATTCGGGTGAGAATGACCACCGCGGATTCGTCACCGGAAAGCCGGAGCTCTTTCCTGAGGCGGTCGACGTCCACCGCGGAGCCCCGCTTCTTGATCGTCACATTCCCCGCGCCGCGCTCCCGGAGCACCGCGCGCAGGCGCTTGAGCGAGAACGGCAGCGTCTCGCGGACCTCGTACCGTGACGCCCACGGCGTCGGCACCGCGGCGTCGCCGGTGATGTAGGCGATCTGCGGGTCGAGCAGGTGCCCGCCGACCGCCGCGGCGATCTCCGCGACCAGGTGGGCCCGGATCGCCGCGCCGTCCGGCTCGTAGATGTAGCGGCCGGCGGGGCCGGTGGCGGGATCGCCGAGGGCGGGGTCGGGCGTCATCGTGGCGCCCGAGGGCAGGATCGTGGCCCGGCGCCCCGTCTCGCCCGCCAGCGCGCCGCACCAGATCACGGCCTCCTTGACGTCGCCCCTGTACGAGACCCACTCGGCCTCCGCGCCCTCAGGGACGAACTCGTACGGGATCCCGGGGGCGACCTTCAGGCAGGCGGCCCCGGCCCCGGCCACCATCCCCAGCACGGCGGGCCAGGGCGGCGAGTAGCCCATCGGGTCGAAGGTCCTGCCCCGCACCGTACGGCGCGCCGGGTCGGCGAACAGGACGTCGAAGGCGGCCGGGTCCAGGGTGGAGGCGTCGGCGGCGCGGACCGAGACCCGGTCGCCGAAGCCCAGGGCGTCCGCGTTGGCCTGGGCGATCGCCGCGGTGAGCGGGTCGGTGTCGACGGCCTCCACCGAGCACCCGGCCCTGGCCAGGGCGAGGAGGTCGCCGCCGATGCCGCAGCAGACGTCGGCGACCCGCGAGCCCGCCGGGACGCGCCGCGCCCGGTGGTCGGCGACCTCCCGGCGGGTGGCCTGCTCCAGGCCGGTCCGGGTGAAGTACATGAGATCGGCGTCGGCCCCGAACTTCTCCCGCGCGCGCAGCCGGAGCGTGGCCTGCGTGAGCGCCGCGGAGGTCAGGTCCGCGTCGTAGGTCTTCCTCAGTCTGGTCACCGCCGCCACCGGGTCGTCGCCGGCGGTCCCGGCCGCCGCGTCCAGGGCCTCCTGGCCGCGCGGGGTGAGGAGTTCCCGGAATGCGTCGAGATTCACACCGGCCGACGCTACCGCCTCAGCCGTAAGGGTTCGCGAGGGGCTTCCACCTGGCTTGACGTTCGCGTGAAGCGCAGAAGGGGTGCTTCGTGTTGACTGTCAAGGCCACCTTGCATACTGTTCCGTATTGGCACTCTCCCGGTGAGAGTGCCAAATACATGCGACGAGGCAGGTCTGACACCCGCGACGGCAGACCGCTGGTCGCCTCTTCTAGATCGTTCACATCTGAAGGGGAGGTCCGACGTGACGACCGCCACCAAGGTTCCCGTTAAGCCGCTCGGCGACCGCATTGTGGTCCAGCCGCTTGAGGCCGAGCAGACCACCGCTTCCGGTCTGGTCATCCCGGACACCGCCAAGGAGAAGCCGCAAGAGGGCAAGGTCCTCGCGGTGGGTCCCGGCAACTGGGATGAGGAAGGCGAGAAGCGCATTCCGCTCGACGTCAGCGAGGGCGACGTGGTCCTCTACAGCAAGTACGGCGGCACCGAGGTGAAGTACAACGGCGAGGAGTACCTCGTGCTCTCCGCCCGTGACGTGCTCGCCATCATCGAGAAGTAATTCTCAACTTCACAAAGATGACGTATCGAGCCCCGGGTCGCGACAGCGCCCGGGGCTTTGATGCGCCGACGTACTTATAGAGAGGATTGTCATGCCGAAGACCCTGTCGTTCGAGGAGGACGCGCGCCGAGCTCTCGAGCGCGGCGTGAACGCTCTCGCGGACGCGGTCAAGGTGACGCTGGGCCCGCGTGGTCGTAACGTCGTCATCGACAAGAAGTTCGGTGCGCCCACCATCACCAACGACGGTGTAACCATCGCCCGCGAGGTCGAGCTGGAGGCGCCGTACGAGAACCTCGGCGCCCAGCTGGCCAAGGAAGTGGCGACCAAGACCAACGACGTCGCCGGTGACGGCACCACCACCGCGACCGTCCTGGCCCAGGCCATGGTCCGCGAGGGCCTGCGCAACGTGGCCGCCGGAGCGCAGCCGCTCTCCCTCAAGCGCGGTATCGACATCGCGGCCAAGGCCGTCAGCGACCGGCTCATCGAGTCGGCCCGCCCGGTCGAGGACAAGAAGGAGATCGCGAATGTGGCGACGATCTCCGCGCAGGACGCCAGGATCGGCGAGCTGATCGCCGAGGCGTTCGACAAGGTGGGCAAGGACGGTGTCATCACCGTCGAAGAGTCCAACAGCATGGGCCTGGAGCTCGAGTTCACCGAGGGTCTCCAGTTCGACAAGGGTTACCTGTCGCCCTACATGGTGACCGACCAGGAGCGCATGGAAGCGATCCTGGAGGACCCCTACATCCTGATCACCCAGGGCAAGATCGCCTCGGTCTCGGACTTCCTGCCGCTGCTCGAGAAGATCGCGCAGACGAAGAAGGCCCTGCTCGTCATCGCCGAGGACGTCGAGGGCGAGGCCCTCGCGGTCCTCGTCACGAACAAGATCCGTGGCACCTTCACCTCTGTCGCCGTCAAGGCGCCGGGCTTCGGCGACCGCCGCAAGGCCATGCTGCAGGACATCGCCATCCTCACCGGTGGCCAGGTCGTCAGCGAGGAGATCGGCCTCAAGCTGGAGCACGTCGGCCTGGAGGTGCTGGGCACCGCCCGGCGCGTCGTCATCACCAAGGACTCCACCACCGTCGTCGACGGTGCCGGTGAGGCCTCGGCGATCGCCGACCGCGTCAAGGAGATCAAGCTCGCCATCGAGCAGTCCGACTCCGACTGGGACCGCGAGAAGCTCCAGGAGCGCCTCGCCAAGCTCTCCGGCGGCGTCTGCGTGCTCAAGGTCGGCGCGGCCACCGAGGTGGAGCTGAAGGAGAAGAAGCACCGCCTGGAGGACGCCATCTCGGCGACGCGCGCGGCGATCGAGGAGGGCATCGTCTCCGGCGGTGGCTCCGCGCTCATCCACGTCGCCAAGGTCCTCGACGACCTGGGCCTGACCGGCGACGAGGCGACCGGCGTCTCCATCGTCCGCAAGGCGCTCGTCGAGCCGGCCCGCTGGATCGCGGAGAACGCCGGTCTCGAGGGCTACGTCGTGACGGCGAAGGTCACCGAGCTGCCCGTCGGCCAGGGCTTCAACGCCGCCACCGGCGAGTACGGCGACCTGATCGGCCAGGGCGTCATCGACCCGGTCAAGGTCACCCGCTCGGCCGTCCAGAACGCGGCCTCCATCGCCGGCATGCTGCTGACGACCGAGGCCCTCGTGGTGGACAAGCCCGAGGAGGAGGCCCCGGCCGCCGGCGGCCAGGGTCACGGCCACGGCCACGGTCACTGATCGACCACCGGTCGGCCACTGATCGATCATCGGTCCCGAACGGCTCGCGTCTCCCCGGAGGCGCGAGCCGTTCGCGTTTCGCGGTAAACCGAAAACGATCTCAAGCGTCACGCTGGACAGAACGACAATCGCGGTTCTCACGAATAGTCGACGTATTTAGCAATCGAATGAAATATTTGCACATTCTGTAGTCGATGTTGTCGCCGTTCGATTACGCCCCGTTATCTCCGCCTCAATGTGACCAATCCGTAGCCGTTTGCGATGACGACAGTCACTACCAGGGCGGGCATCATGCCTAACGTGACCGAGGGATGCGTCGCCGACGCCAAAAATGGGGTGAGGCTTGCGACGAGGTCTGACGGGGTCGCCCACAGGGACGATCTCAAGGATCTGACGAGCCTCGCCGTTCAGGGGGATCGCACCGCGATCGAATCTCTGATCGCGCAACTGCGGCCGATGGTCGTCCGATATTGCCGTGGTCGTCTGGGCCGGGTTTCCGGTCAGTATCACATCGCGGACGACGTGGCCCAGGAAGTATGCATAGCGGTGCTGTCCGCACTGCCCCGCTACCGTGACATGGGACGCCCGTTCGCGTCCTTCGTCTTCGGCATCGCGTCTCACAAGGTGGCCGACGCGCTGCGCAGCTCCGTACGATCCGCCGTGCCCACCCAGGACCTTCCTGACGGGCCCGACGAGGGTCCGGGGCCGGAGGAGACCGTGGTGCGTTACATCGAGGCCGAACACGCCCGCCGGCTGCTGTCGAGGCTGCCGGACAACCAGCGCGAGCTGCTCATGCTTCGAGTGGTGTCGGGCCTTTCCGCCGAGGAGACCGGTAATGTACTTGGCATGTCACCAGGTGCGGTTCGTGTGGCCCAGCACAGGGCGCTGGCCCGGCTACGAGCGATGGCGGAGCTGGAGTCGATAGCTTGACCGCGGAGCAGTCGAGCAGGGAGCGCGAGCGCAAGCCCGAACCGCGGGACGGGGCTCGCGACGACCCGGAGCGAGAACGATCATGACAACGGTTCACCCGCGACGTCCGGCTCGGAGATACGGGCCGGACGAGGACCCGGCGGTAGCCGAGACCGAGGAGCTCGTGGAGGCGCTCTCCGCCAGGAGGCCCGTCCCCACCTCGGACGCCGCGGTCGCCCTGCTGGCGGCCCTGATCGGCGACGTGGATCAGCGGTGTTCTTCGGTGTCGATCACGCCGTCCACGTAACCACGGGCGTATTCCCAGCTCACGTAGTCGGTGGGGTTGGGCTGGTAGGCGGGCTCGTGCACCTGGGGCTGGCCGTTCTCGATCATCTGGCGCAGGTTGCCGCGCAGCAGCTCCCAGTCGAAGTAGTGCTGCTCCCCGCACTCGGGGCAGTCGAGCACCAGGCCGAGCACCCCCTGGGGCTCCAGCAGTGAGCGGAAGACCTCCACGTCGGCGAGGTCGGTCATGGCCTCGTCGCGCTCGTCCGTCGTCAGCGGCTCGGGATCGTCGGGATCGCCCAGCGCCGCCGCCGGGTCGTCGGGGTCATCCGCGAACGGGTCGCGAGGGACATCGTCGAGCACGATCCCACCTTATGGCCTGGATGTGACAGACAGGTTCCGAACTGCACGAGTAGGACGCTTCCGGGCGGCACGGGCAGGTCAGGGGCCCGGAGCCGGCTCGGGGCCCCGGGCGAGCCAGCCGCGCCGGGAGGCCTCCACGCCGGCCTGGAAACGGGACTGCGCCCCCAGCTCGGCCATGGCGTCGGCGAACCTGGCGCGCACCGTGCGGACCGAGACGCCCAGCTGGCGGGCGATCATCTCGTCGGGCACCCCCTGGGCGGCCAGCCGCAGCACCCGGACCACCCCGTCGTCGCGGTAGGTCCAGGGCAGGCGGGCCCCGCGGGCCCACAGCTCCTCGAAGAGCGAGCGCAGCGCGGCCACCACGACCGGAGCCCTGACCAGGTGGAAGTTGTAGGCGTTCTCGGCGAGCGCGCCGCCCCACTGGGCGGGCATGCCCGCGGCGTCGTCCCCCGCGACGAGGAACCAGCTGGGCAGCGTGTCGAAGGTGCGCACCTCGGCCCCGGCCCGCTCGAACTGGTCCAGCTTGTCGCGCAGGCCGGGGATCTCCAGGGTGTGGACGGGGATGGCGACCCGGCAGGAGAGCAGGCCGTCGCGCTGGGCCCCGATCCACTGGTCGGCGTAGCGGTGCGCGAAGTCGCTCATCGTCCGCCGGTCGGGGATGCCGGAGAGCAGCTGCAGCGGCGGGGCCTGGACCGCCATGCCGATCACGCTCTCGTACAGCTCGTCGGCGCCCCCGACCAGGTCCACGGAGAACTGGCCGGTCTGGTAGTCGCGCCCGGCGTCGTACTGGTGGATGAAGCCGCGGATCGAGCCGAGGACGGTGTCGATCCTGCGGCTCTCGGCGGCGAGCCGGTCGAGCCTCTCCGCGATCAGGTGGCCGAGGGCCGCGGCCGGGTGGCGGGCGAGGTACTCGCCCCCCTGCTCGTCGACCACGCCCAGCCGTACCAGGGTGGCCAGCTCGCGGGCGAGCGGCTCGGGCGGGCGGTTGGTGGCCTGGGCGAGATCGGCGCAGGTGGCGCGGTGCAGACGCAGGACCGCGTTGTAAATGATCGTCTGGGCCGGGGTGAGCCCCAGCGTCTCCAGCGGGTCGGGAAGGGTGGGGGTGTCGGTACTCATCAGCGAGGGACTCCTGCACGTGACACGAGATCTGGCGAGGATAACCCGGCGAATCATCCCTGTCCGGGCGTTGCTCCTACTCGCATGCCGCCGCGTGCAGCTTCGTGCAATTGCACGTTTGAACATTGCAGGACGAACGCATCGTGACGCACTCTTGACGCAGCGTCGGCAGAAGGCGCGGATCACGCAGCCAGCCGGATGCGGAGGGGGGTTCGGTTGGCGTAACGGCATCTCCGCGCCGATGCCGGTGATCCGGAGGACCGAGCGGGTCACCGACCGCTCGGTCCTCCGCTTTTCCCCGGGCCCTCGGGGGCCCGTCTTCCCCCCGGGCTCCCCGGGGCCCGTCTTCCCCCCGGGCTCCCCGGGGCCCGTCTCTTCCCGGAAAGGCCCGGGAAGGCCCGGGAGGCCCGGCAAGCCCCGGTGCCCCGGCAAGCCCCAGGAAGACCTTTGCGCCCCGGATTTCCCCCGGGTCCACCGGGTTTGGCGCCAGACTCTAAACTGTGACCCGGGGGTCGGCGCCTTTCCCCGTCATGAGAGCGCCGCGGCAGGAGGGTTGCAGATGGCCAAGTTCACCGAGCCGGGGCTCACGTTCGACGACGTGCTCCTCGTTCCCGCGTATTCGGACCTGCAGCCGGGGCAGGCCGACACCACCACGCGGCTTTCGCGAGGCATCACCCTGCGGATCCCGCTGGTCTCCGCGGCGATGGACACGGTGACCGAGGCCCGCATGGCGGTGGCGATGGCGCGTCAGGGCGGCATCGGCGTCCTGCACCGCAACCTGTCGATCGAGGACCAGGCCCAGCAGGCCGACCTCGTCAAGCGCTCCGAGGCCGGGATGGTCACCAACCCGGTCACCTGCTCCCCCGACGAGACGCTGGCCGACGTCGAGCGCCTGTGCGCGACGTACCGGATCTCCGGCGTCCCGGTGACCGACGAGACCGGCGTGCTGGTCGGCATCGTCACCAACCGCGACATGCGCTTCGAGACCGACGAGCACCGTCCGGTACGCGAGGTCATGACCCCGATGCCGCTGGTCACCGCGCCGGTCGGGGTCTCCACCGACGACGCGTTCGCCCTGCTCAAGCAGAACAAGATCGAGAAGCTCCCGCTGGTCGACGCCGGGGGCCGGCTGCGCGGGCTCATCACCGTCAAGGACTTCACCAAGAGCGAGCAGTATCCCCTCGCCACCAAGGACGCCGACGGCCGGCTCGTCGTGGGGGCGGCCGTCGGCGTCGGCGGCGACGCGGAGAAGCGGGCGATCGCGCTGATCGAGGCCGGGGTCGACGTGATCGTGGTGGACGTCGCGCACGGCCACTCCAAGGGCCTCGCCGACATGATCGCCAAGATCAAGTCCAACAGCCGGGTCGACGTGATCGGCGGCAACATCGCCACCCGCGCGGGCGCCCAGATGCTGGTCGACGCCGGGGTCGACGCGGTCAAGGTCGGGGTCGGGCCCGGCTCCATCTGCACCACCCGCGTGGTCGCCGGTGTCGGCGCCCCGCAGGTGACGGCGATCCACGAGGCCTCGCTGGCCGCCGGCCCCGCCGGGGTCCCGGTGATCGGCGACGGCGGCCTCCAGTACTCGGGAGACATCGTCAAGGCCATCGCGGCCGGGGCCGACACGGTCATGCTCGGCTCCCTCCTGGCGGGCTGCGAGGAGTCCCCGGGTGAGCTGATCTTCATCAACGGCAAGCAGTTCAAGTCGTACCGGGGCATGGGCTCGCTCGGCGCGGTCCGCAACCGCGAGCGCGGCGGGGCCTCCTTCAGCAAGGACCGCTACGCCCAGGGCGACGTCGGCAACGAGGACAAGTTCATCCCCGAGGGCATCGAGGGGCAGGTCCCCTACCGCGGCCCGGTCGCCGCGGTGGCCCACCAGCTCATCGGCGGCCTGCGCCAGGGCATGTGGTACTCCGGGTGCCGTACGGTCGCCGACATGCACGTGCGGTGCGAGCTGATGCCGATCACGGCGGCGGGCCTCAAGGAGAGCCACCCGCACGACATCCAGATGACGGTCGAGGCTCCCAACTACCACGGTCGCTAGGGCGGGCCCGCGCCGGGCACGCGGGAGAACGTGGCGTGCGCCGTGCGCGCACGGGACGCCGCGCGCACGGCCGTACCGCATGGAACGCGGCGTGCATGGCGCACGCCCGGAACGCGGCGTGCCCCACGCACGCACGGAACGGGAAAGATAGACATATGACTCAGGTGGAGATCGGCCGCGGCAAGAACGGCCGTCGTGCCTACGCGCTCGACGAGATCGGCATCGTTCCGTCCCGTCGCACCCGCGACCCGGAGGAGGTCTCGATCGCCTGGCAGATCGACGCCTACCGCTTCGAGCTGCCCGTCGTGGTGAGCCCGATGGACAGCGTGGTCTCGCCGAAGACCGCCATCGAGGTCGGCAGGCTCGGCGGTCTCGCCGTGCTCGACCTCGAAGGGCTGTGGACCCGGTACGACGACCCGATGCCGCTGCTGGAGGAGGTCGCCGAGCTCAAGGGCGAGCCCGCCACGAAGCGGCTGCAGCAGATCTACGACGCGCCGATCAAGGAGGAGCTGATCGGCCGCCGCATCGAGGAGATCCGCGCCGCCGGGGTGGCGACGGCCGTCCGGCTGTCCCCGCAGCGCACGGTCCAGTACCACAAGGCCGTCATCGACGCGGGCGTGGACATCTTCGTGATCCGCGGCACCACGGTCTCCGCCGAGCACGTCTCCGGCCGGGCCGAGCCGCTCAACCTCAAGCAGTTCATCTACGAGCTCGACGTCCCCGTGGTCGTCGGGGGGTGCGCCACCTACACCGCGGCGCTGCACCTGATGCGGACCGGCGCGGCCGGGGTGCTCGTCGGCTTCGGCGGCGGCGCCTCGCACACCACCCGCACGGTGCTGGGCGTGGTGGTGCCGATGGCCACCGCGATCTCCGACGTGGCCGCGGCCCGCCGCGACTACATGGACGAGTCCGGCGGCCGTTACGTCCACGTCATCGCCGACGGCGGCATGGGCACCTCCGGCGACATCGCCAAGGCGATCGCGGTGGGCGCGGACGCGGTCATGGTCGGCTCGCCGCTGGCGAGGGCCGTCGAGGCCCCCGGCCAGGGCTTCCACTGGGGTTCCGAGGCGCAGCACCCCGAGCTGCCCAGGGGCAAGCGGGTCGAGTTCGGCACGGTCGGCACGCTGGAGCAGATCCTGCACGGCCCCTCCTCGGTGGCCGACGGCTCGATGAACCTGATGGGCGCGCTCAAGCGCACGATGGCCACCGCCGGATACTCCGACCTCAAGGAGTTCCAGCGGGTCGAGGTCGTCGTCGCCCCGCAGGTCAGCTGAGATCTACCGGGGAAGGGCCTCACCGGAGCCCCTTCCCCGGGAGCTCCCGCGTCGGCGGTAACCGAAATGACGTGCTTGAAGAAATCTGTGAGCATTCATACGTGCCAAATGATCGGGAGCTCCGGGTCGCCCTCAAGGAAGGGCCGTTCCACGTCGCGTTACGTGCCGCGGTGGAGACCCGCGGGCTGACCCTGAGCGGGCTCCGCCAGCAGCTCGGGGAACGCGGCCTCCGGGTCGGGATGACGAGCCTGAGCTACTGGCAACAGGGTCTGCGCCGCCCTGAGCGCCCCGAGTCGCTGCGCGCCGTACGGGCCCTGGAGGAGATCCTCGTCCTGCCGCCGCGCTCTCTCATGGCCCTTCTCGGCCCGCCCCGGCCGCGCGGGCGGGACGCGAGGAAGCTGCCGGTGGGCGCCCTGCCCTACTCCGCGATCATGGGATCCTCCCGGACGCTGTCGGCGATGATCCACGATCTGGACGGGGTGGCCGACGACCGGCGCCTGCACATCGCCGGGATGTACGAGACGCTGCAGATCGGCCCTGACCGCAGCACCGTGCGGCGCGAGACGCTCCAGGTGGTTCAGGCCCACGAGGAGGCCACCGACCGCTACATCATGGTCTACCGGGGCGACCTGGGGTGCGACGTGGAGCGCGTGCGCGTCCGGGCCCTGGAGGACTGCCGGGTCGGCCGGGTCCGCCGCGACGGGCCGACCGCCCTGGTCGTGGCGGAACTGCTGTTCGACCAGGTGCTGCGGCCCGGCGAGACGCAGATCATCCGCTACGAGCTGGCCGATCCGAGCGGCGTGGAGACCGTCGAGTACGAGCGGGGCTTCCGGCACCCGGCCGGGCAGTACGTGCTCCGGGTGAACTTCGCGCCGCAAGCCCTCCCGGTGCGCGTCCAGCGGTTCGCCCGGCACGGCACCGGCGCCGAGGACCTCGGCGAGCTCTCCCTCAACGCCCACAACGCGGTGCACCTGGTGGCCGGGTCGCTGGAACCCGGCCTGGTCGGCATCCGCTGGGACTGGTCCTGACCCTCCCGGATCCAGGGGTTCAGCGGGGCTCGGTGATCCAGGTGCCGCCGCGCATGACGCCGGAGACCTCCAGGTCGTCGGTGAGCACCACCAGGTCGGCCCGCTTGCCGACGGCGACGGATCCCAGGTGGTCGGCGAGACCGAGGACCCGCGCGGGGGTCAGGGAGGCGATCTCGGAGGCCTCGGCCAGCGACAGGCCCACCTCGCGCACGGCGCGCCGGAACGCGACGTCCATGGTCAGGGTGCTGCCCGCGATGCTGCCGCCCTCGGCCAGCCGGGCCACTCCGTCCACGACGTTCACGGTCATCGGGCCGAGCCCGTAGACGCCGTCGCCCATGCCCGCCGCCGCCATGGCGTCGGTGATCAGCGCGGTCCTGCCGGGACCCGCGACCTCGAAGGCCAGGCGCGTCATCGCCGGATGCAGGTGCACGCCGTCGTTGATCAACTCGACCGTGACGCGCTCGTCCTGGAGCAGCGCGGCGATCGGCCCGGGGTCGCGGTGGTGCAGCGGCGGCATCGCGTTGTAGAGGTGGGTCGCGACGCTGCCGCCCGCCTCGATGCCGGAGATCGTCTGCTCGTAGGTGGCGTCGCTGTGGCCGAGGGCGGCGATCACGCCGCCTGCCACCGCCTCCCGTACGGTGTCCAGCGCGCCGGGCAGCTCGGCGGCGATGGTGATCATCCGCACGTGGCCGCGCCCGGCCTTGAGCAGCCCGGAGAGCTCCCCGGGCGAGGGCTCGCGCAGCAGCGCCGGGTTGTGCGCCCCGCACCGGGCGGAGGAGATGTAGGGGCCCTCGAAGTGGATCCCGGCCAGCAGGCCGTCCTCGCACAGGTCGGCGAGGGAGGCGGCGGCCCGGGCCAGGTCGTCCGGGGAGGCGGTGACCAGGCTGGCCATGAGCGTGGTGGTGCCGTGGCGGGCGTGCAGGTCGACGGCCCGGCTCGCCTGGTCCGGGTCGCCGGTGGGGAAGGAGCCACCCGCCCCGCCGTGGTTGTGGATGTCGACGAAGCCCGGTACGACGTACCGGCCGCCGAGACCGAGCCCGGCGCCGGGGGCCGAGCCCTGGCCCACGTGGGTGATGCGGCCGTCTTCGATGGTGAGCCAGCCTTCGTGGACACCTTCGGGGGTCACGACGCGGGCGTCGGCGAGTGTGATGCTCATGCTCCCCATCCTCGCTGGTCCCCGGGAGAACCGGCTCCCGGCACTCCCGGTGGGAGGTTTCCGGGTATTGCCCCTCCTTTGGCCTCTCGTTGTCTTCCCGCTGTTCACAGGGGTATGGCGTGAATCACCACCGCCGTTTCCTACCGGTCGGTAATGGTGCCTAGGGTAGATGGGTAGATACCTCACGTAAGGCGACAAGCCGCACCCCAGGGGGTTGCACAATGACGGCGCGAATGGGCACCGGACGGCTCGGTCCTGCCGAGCGGTCCGCCGCACTGGCGCAGATGGGCGCCGAGGAACTCGACGTGGTGGTGATCGGAGGCGGGGTCGTCGGAGCGGGAGTCGCGCTGGACGCGGCGACCCGAGGCTTGTCGGTCGGGCTGCTGGAGGCGCGTGACTTCGCCTCGGGGACCTCCTCCAGGTCGTCCAAACTGATCCACGGCGGCCTGCGCTATCTGGAACAGCTCAACTTCGATCTGGTCAGGGAGGCGCTCCAGGAGCGGGCCCTGCTGCTGCAGCGGATCGCCCCGCACCTGGTGCGGCCGGTGCCCTTCCTGTTCCCGCTGACGCACTACGGCTGGGAGCGGCCCTACGTCGGCGCGGGACTGGTGCTGTACGACACGATGGGCTTCTCCACCGGCCTCGCCCGGGGAGTGCCCGGCCACCGGCACCTGTCGCGCAAGAGGGCGCTGCGGCTCGCGCCCGCGCTGCGCAAGACGGCCTTCTCCGGCGCGGTGCAGTACTGGGACGCCCAGGTCGACGACGCCCGCCACGTGATGACCACCCTGCGGACGGCGGCCATGTACGGGGCCAACGTCGCCTCGCGGGCCCAGGTGGTGGGTTTCCTGCGCGAGGGGGAGCGGGTCACCGGGGTCCGGGTGCGCGACCTGGAGGGCGGCAGGGAGCTCGACGTGCGGGCCCGCCAGGTGGTCAACGCCACCGGGGTGTGGACGGACGACGTCCAGGAGATGGTCGGCGGGCGCGGGCAGATCCACGTGCGCGCCTCCAAGGGGATCCACCTGGTGGTGCCGCGCGACCGGATCCACTCGCTCACCGGGATCATCCTGCGCACCGAGAAGTCGGTGCTCTTCGTCATCCCCTGGGGCCGTCACTGGATCATCGGCACCACCGACACCGCGTGGAAGCTGGACCGGGCCCATCCGGCGGCGTCGCGGTCGGACATCGACTACGTCCTCGACCACGTGAACGAGGTGCTCTCGGTCCCGCTCACCCGCGAGGACGTCGAGGGCGTCTACGCCGGGCTGCGCCCGCTGCTGTCGGGGGAGTCGGAGGAGACGTCCAAGCTCTCCCGCGAGCACGTGGTGGCCCATCCGGTTCCGGGGCTGGTCATGGTGGCCGGGGGCAAATACACGACATATCGTGTTATGGCGAAGGACGCGGTCGACGCCGTGGCGCACGGCCTGGACCAGCGGGTCCCGCCCTCCTGCACCGACCGGGTCCCGCTGGTCGGGGCCGAGGGCTACCAGGCGATGTGGAACTCCCGGCAGCGGCTGGCCCAGTCCTCCGGGCTGCACGTGGCCAGGATCGAGCACCTGCTCCAGCGGTACGGGTCGATGATCGACGAGGTGCTGGCGCTGATCGAGCGGGACCCGTCGCTGGCCAAGCCGCTGACGGGGGCCGACGACTACCTCCGGGCCGAGGTGGTCTACGCGGCGACCCACGAGGGCGCCCGGCACGTGAACGACGTGCTGACCCGGCGTACGCACATCTCGATCGAGACCTTCCACCGTGGCCTGGGCGTGGTCGAGGAGACGGCCCAGCTGCTCGCCGAGCCGCTGGGCTGGGACGCCGAGCAGGTCAAGCGCGAGGTGGAGTACTACACCAAGCGCGTGGAGTCCGAGCGGCTCTCCCAGGAGCAGGACACCGACCAGGAGGCCGACGCCATCCGCCTCGGCGCCCCGGAGATCGTGCCGGTGGCCAGTCCCGAGACGAACCCGGTGTAGCCCTTGAAAAACGGAAAGTCCCCGGGCCCCGAGAGACTCGGGGCCCGGGGACTCCTCCGGAGGGACTGACGGTACCCCGGAGGGCCTGCCGGCCCCTCGGGAGGGACCGGCAGGACGTTTCGGAGGGGCTAGCGGGTGAAGGCCTGGAACTCGGCCGCGCGCAGGTGGTCCCTGGCGGGGCTGGCGGTGGCGCAGTCGGTGGCGGAGTTGGGGTCGGCGTCCTGCTCGCCGGCGTAGACCGGGTTGCCGGTGCACTGGGTGGAGACGGCCCGCAGGGTCAGGTGGGTCGCGGTGGTCGTGGGGATCTTGAAGGACTCGACGATCAGGTCGGCGCCGCGAGGACGCGGCCTGCGCGTGTCGAAGGCGTCGGCCGGGCTGGTGTAGACGACCGAGAAGGACGCGGGGGAGGAGCAGTCCTTCTTCGAGGCGTCACATGCCAGGACCTCGAAGGCGCGCAGGGCGCTGAAGCGGTTCTGGCTGCCCGGGTCGGCCGGGTCGGCGGGGGCCGGGGGCCTGAGCAGGGCGCTGACCTGCACGCGGCGGATCTTCTCCGGCTTGGTCCCGGCCAGGTCCACGGTGACGGACTTGCCCTTGACCGGCCCGGTGAGGGAGGCCCAGTTCGTCGCCTCCGTCTCGTCGATCAGCTTGGCCTGGTTGGCGCCGTCACCGGTCGCGGTGGCGCCCAGTGCCGCCGAGGCGAGGTTCTCCGGCAGCGCGAGCGGCAGCGGCAGCTTCACGCCGGGCAGCACCGCGAACTTCACCCGGGTGTGCCCGAACCCGTTGCCCGCGACCACGAAGTCGTAGATCCCGGGGGTCATCTCGACGGTGTCGCCGAGCGGGGTCGCCGGGTCGGTGTCGGCCACCGGGACCACGCGGGCCTCGTAGTCGCCGACGTACAGCCGCAGCGCGGCGTCCTTGGCGCCGAGGAGCGGCTTGAGCTGGATCTTCCCGTTCTTGCCGGCCGGGTCGACGAAGCTCGGCGTCGGGTCGGGGTCGTTGCCCCCGACGCTCGCCGCGCCCTGGCCGAGGCCGTGCTCGGCGAACGCGCGCCACATGATGGCCTGGTTCGCGCCGCCGAAGCGGATGGCGTCGGCCGCGAGCAGCGCGTCGCGGTGGTCGACGTAGCTGACCGCGCCGGAGGCCATCAGCAGCAGCGCGTCGAAGGAGACCTGCGCCCAGCGGCGGTTGCCGGGGCACTGCGCGAGCGGGGTCGCGCCGTCGGCGCACGCCTTCTGCCTGGCCGGGGTGCCCTGGCCGTACTTCTGCACGAAGGCCTTGCGCACGTCGTACTGGGTCGCCGACCAGATCTCACCGTCGGCGTGCACCTGCTGGCCGACGATGTCGTACCCGATGCCGCTGTAGTTCAGCGGGGACTTGGACATGTCGTAGTTGCGGATGCCCGCCTTCTTGTCGCCGGTGACGTAGCCGCCGGTGACGTACGGGGTGTCGCCCGCGGGGCGGAAGCCGTACTCGGAGAGGTACTCCATCGCGAACAGGTCGGAGGTGCTCTCGTTCATGGCCCCGGCCTGGGCGCCGCTCCACCCGGCGTTCGGGCCGCCGACCATGCGGCCGGAGATCGCGTGGGTGTACTCGTGCCCGATCACCGACATGTCGTAGTCGCCGTCCACGCAGGGCGAGTAGAACGAGCCCGCGATCGGCTGCCACATGTACATGTTGGTGATGGGCGCGACCCCGTCGGGGCCGGTGATCTGGTTGGCGTTGTCGCGCACGCTGAGCACCCGGGCGCCCGCCTGGGCGTTGCCCTGCTCGGGGTCGCCGCCGAGGCCGCCGCGCTCGCCGTTGTCGTTCTGCATGTTCCAGGCGGTCTCGGTGAAGCCGAGCCGGTAGGACCAGTCGTGCATGCGGTTGTGCATGACGTGCAGGTTGGAGATGGCGGCTTCGAGGTCGGCCTCGCCCGGCTGGTCCAGGGAGGCCGGGTCGCACTTGGCCGTGTACCACTTGTTGGTCCACGGGTAGGCGTACTCGCGGTTCGGCGTGGCCACGTTGCTGCGGGTGCCGACGGAGAACGCGTCGCCGCTGGCGCGGTTCTCCACGGTCCTGGCGGCGTTGCCGACGCTCGTGTTCGTCGGGGTGTCCGTGGCGTGGTCGACGTCCCACGGCTTGCCGGTGGCCGGGTCGGCGCCGACCACGTCGCAGCCGGGACCGGCCTTGGCGCACCACGTCGCGCGGGTGTCGGTGGAGGAGTAGTCGGCCGGGGGATTGGCCGGGAACGCCTCCCAGCGGGGGTCGTCCGGCGCGCTGTGGTGGTCGACCAGGTTCTCGCGGGTCAGGATCTCGCCGCTGACCGCGTCCACGTGCGTCGTGTACGCGGCGGGCTCGCCCTCGCCGCCGCCGATCAGGGTGACCTGGAACGCGTTGTGCGTCCCGTCGGGCGCGGGCACCGCCGTGGCGGTGGCCTTCTTGACGGTGGCCGTGGCCAGGTCGATCCCGCCGTCCCTGGCCGCGATCTCCAGCGCCTGCCGCTCGGTGAGCCTGGCGGCGGGAGGCGCCTCGGAGGAGCGCGAGAGGGTCGAGGTGACGTGGAGGACCTTGCCGCCCTTCACGCCGACCACGACCTGGCCGTCCACGCCCGCGGGCAGGCCGCCGAACCTCTGCCGCAGGAGTACGGCGTACCCGTCCCCGATGGGGTTGGCGGCGATCTTCTCCAGCGCGTCCACGGCCTCGCCGGAGAGGCCGAAGAGGCTCTCGTTCGCCTTGAGGTAGGCCCGTGCGGCCCGCTCGGGGTCGGCGTCCAGGCCCTCGGCGAGGGGGGCGGAGCCGGTGACGACGGCCGGGGTGCCGAGAGCGTTCCACCGGATCGTCGCGGCGCTCGCCGCCGCCGACCTGGAGAGCGAGGCGGGGGGCGCGACGCTGCCGCGCCGGTTGTCCAGGTCGGGCTTGGCGCCGTGTTCCGCCTGGAAGTCGTGGGCCTTGGGGGGTTGCCCGCCGGGTTCGCCCTGGGCGATCCCCGGCAGGGGTATGACGAGCGCCGCTGTGGCGGCGGCGATGACGGTAACGCGTGACCAGGGTTTGGTCGGCACCGGTCCTCCTGCGAAAGATGGCCGTCGCCGGCCACGCCACACGCGGATCACGTGCGTTGCGCAAGAGGTAACACCGATTCAAGTGTCATGACAAGATCTTGTAAAGGTGCATATGTCGGTGTTATGGGGCGTCCGGGGGTGCGTGAACGAGTGCGCCCCCGGCGGTCGGGCCGGGGGCGCGGGCCGGGGAGCCGGTCCAGGTCAGGGCGGGTCGGGAGTTCGGGACGAGCCTGGCCGGGGCTTTCGGCGGGGAGTCCCGGAAGGTCAGGAGAAGGGGATCCAGGCCTGGTCGGCCAGGTCCTTCATGTCGCTGACCTTCAGGCCGAGGTCGGAGACCGTCCACAGGCTGTCGCCGACCACGACCGAGCGGCGGATGCCCGGGTCGTACCAGGCCCTGCGGCCGTTGTCCGACGACTTGGGCGCGGGGTGGACGACCGTTCCGGTCCTGGTGACCGCGGAGTCGTCGATCTTGAGGACCAGGGCGGTCCCGTTGGTCTGCTCGGTGCCCGTCCACGAGCTCAGCGGGAGGACCGCCATCCCCGTACTGGGCCAGTACAGGAAGGCGTGCGGGTCCCACTCGGCCTCGGAGCCCGAGTCCTTCTGGAACATCTGCGACAGGCGGCGGGGGGCGGCCGGGTCGCCGACGTCGAACAGGGACACCTGGGTGCCGAGCGTGCGGCCCTGCTCGCTCGCCTCCTGGCCCACGCCGATCAGCCGCCCGTCGCCCGCCGGGTGCAGGTACGCCGAGTAGCCGGTGATCTTCAGCTCGCCCGTCTTCCTCGGGGCCGCGGGGTCACGCAGGTCGAGCGTGTAGAGCGGGTCCACCTGCCTGAACGTCACCACGTAGCCGACGGGGCCGATGAAGCGGACCGAGTAGATCCGCTCGCCCTGTCCGAGTCCGCCGACCTCGCCGATCTTGACCAGGGTGTCGGCGTCGAGCACGTAGACGGCGCTGGAGGTGTCCGGCGCGGCGGTCGGGGAGCCGGTCGAGGTGTCCCGCGTGCCGGTGGAGGTGGTGGCGACCCGCAGGTGCCCCTCGTGCTCCGACAGGGAGTACTGGTTGAGCAGCCTGCCGGAGACCTTGCCCGAGGCGACGTAGCGGGGTGCCCCGGCCGCGGTGATGTCGAACCGGTGCACCTCGGTCTCCTCCGGCGGCGGCTCAGGGGTCACCTCGGCCGTCGGCGTCGTCTCGGCCGTCGGGGCCGGTGAGGTCGTGTCGCTCGGCGAGACGGTCCCGATAGGGAGGGGGGTGTCTGTCGGGGAGGTCGGGGCGGGGGTGCCGGTCGTCGTGGTGGGGTCCGGGACCGGTGAGGAGGGCGGCTCGGGGAGCAGGCTCGGGGCCGGGTCGGCCGCCGAGACGGACGCCGGGGTGGCCGCGGGGGTGGGCGTCGAGGTCCCGGGGACGGGCGTGACGGTCGCGGACCCGGACGGCGAGGGCGTCACCGGAGTGGGAGTGGTGGTGGCGGTGAGGGTGGGAGCGGGTGTCGCCGGGGTGTCCTCGACGATCACCGGGTCGATCGGCCGGGGCCACCACCAGCGCGGGTTGCTGGCCACGTACAGGCTGGTGCCCGTCCCGTAGACGATGTCGCCGTCGGCCGCGACGCCGATCGGGGCCGTCTCGGCGAGCGCCTGTGACAGGTCGAGGCTGTGCACGGTCAGCATCGACGTCCCGCTGTACTGCGCGGGGTGGCTGACCTGCCCGCAGTCGACCTTGCGGTCCGAGGACGCGCCGTCCGCGGTCGTGAGCTCGTACTTCGGCAGCCAGGCCTCGATCGGCGCCTTGGCGACGATCTTCGCGTTGCGCCGGGTGCGCTCGTCGTCCGACAGTCCCTGGGTCCCGGTGTCGGGGAACTCGAGCCGCGGCTGGCTGCGGACCACGATCCGCACGGTCGAGCCGACCATCCTGGCGTCCACGTGGGCGCCCTCGGGGGTGAGCGAGCCGATCACCTTCGGCTTCTCCGACAGGTCGACGAGGACGTAGCGCGGTCCCGGGCTCGCCGCGCGCTTGGCCGTCGCGCCGTAGGGGATGATCCCGCCGCCGGAGAACAGCACCAGGGCCCGGTCGCCGCTGAGCAGCAGGTCGGCCGGGGCCCACGCCTGCTCGGGGTTCACGAGCTTCAGCGTGCCGGTGACCTTCCTGGTCGCGGTGTCCACCACCCGCAGCACGCCGCGGTTCACGGTGATCACCCGGTCGCCGTCGGTCTTCACCAGGTCGGGCTCGTCGACCCCGGCCTCGTGCGTGTTCGTGGTGGAGTGCTCGGGCGCGCCGGACGCGCTCTTGGCGGAGGCGTCTGCGCGCGACGCCGTCTCCGCGTACATGACCACGGGGCCGCCGATGCCCCAGGGGCCGACGCTCTTCGCCGTCGCCGCGCGCAGACCGGCCAGCATGTCGTCGCAGTCGCTGTAGGAGACCAGCTTGACGTTCCCCAGATCGACCGGCGCCGTCGTACGGCCTCCAGCGGTCCCCGTCTCCGGCGACGTCCCCGTCGAAGTGCACGCCGTGGCGAGCAGCGCGGCGGCGAGGGTGACCGCGCCGGCCGTACGGATCGATGTCCTCATGCCCCTACGACGGATCGGGAGGACAAGTGGTTCAACACCTCGCTACCCGCCGGTAGCCATGGCACGCCTCCCACGATTACGCTGCGAACATGGCCGTTCCCCCTGAAATGACACGGGCCGAGATGACACGGATCCTCGCTCCCCGCATGATCGAACGCGTCGTGCGGCACGTGACCTCCGACGGTAAGACGCGGGAGATCACGGCGCCGTTCACCGGCGAGGTCCTCGCCGAGATGCCCGTCTCCAGCGCCGACGACGTCCGTTCCGCCCACGCCGCGGCGCGGGAGGCACAGCGGGCGTGGGCGGCCAGGCCCGCGCGGGAGCGCGCCGAGCCCTTCATGCGCCTGCACGACGCCATCCTCGACCGCCGCGAGGAGATCCTCGACGTGGTCCAGTGGGAGACCGGCAAGGCCCGCAGGCACGCCTTCGAGGAGGTCCTCGACGTCGCGGGCTGCACCCTGTACCACGCGCGCCGGGCCCCGGGCCTGCTGGAGCCGAGGAGGCGCGCCGGGATCCTGCCCGTCGCCACCAGGACGGTCGAGACGCGCCAGCCCCGGGGGACGGTGGCCCTGATCTCACCGTGGAACTACCCGCTCTCGCTCGGCGTCACCGACGCCGTCCCCGCGCTGCTCGCCGGGAACGCCGTGGTCCACAAGCCCGACACCCAGACCGCGCTGTCCACGCTGTGGACGATCGACCTGCTGGTCTCGCTCGGCATGCCCAGGGAGATCTGGCAGGTCGTCCTCGGCGACCCCGAGGAGGTGGGCGAGGCGCTGCTCGACGGCGCCGACTACGTGGCGTTCACCGGCTCCACCCGGGGCGGCCGGAAGATCGCCGAGGGGGCGGCCAGGCGGCTGATCGGCTGCTCGCTGGAGCTCGGCGGCAAGAACCCGATGCTCGTGCTCGACGACGCCGACCTGGACGCGGCGACCCAGGGCGCGCTGCGCGCCTGCTTCACCAACGCCGGGCAGCTGTGCCTGTCCGTCGAGCGGCTCTACGTCCACGACTCCGTGCACGACGCGTTCGTGGAGCGGTTCGTGCGGCAGGTCGGCAACATGAGGCTCGGCGCCGGACTCGACTGGAACGTGCAGATGGGCTCGCTCTCCTCCCGGCGGCAGCTGGAGGCGGTCGGCGCCCACGTGGACGACGCCGTCGCGAAGGGCGCCCGGGTCCTCGCCGGGGGGCGGGCGCGCCCCGACCTCGGCCCGCTGTTCTACGAGCCCACCGTCCTGGCCGACGTCGACGAGACCATGGACCTGTGCCGGGCCGAGACCTTCGGCCCCGTCGTCGCGATCTACCGCTTCGGCGACGACGACGAGGCGGTCGAGAGGGCCAACGACACCGCGTACGGCCTCAACGCCTCCGTCTGGACCCGCGACGTGCCGCGCGGGCGGGCCCTGGCCTCCCGGATCAGGGCGGGCTCGGTCAACATCAACGAGGGGTACGGCTCCGCCTACGCCTCCTACGACGCGCCCATGGGCGGCATGAAGTCCTCGGGCCTCGGCCGGCGCCACGGGAGCGAGGGGCTGCTGAAGTACACCGAGGGACAGACCGTCTCCAGCCAGGCGTCCTGGCTGGGCTTCGAGCCGATCCTCGGCATGGCGTACGAGAAGTACGCCGACACCCTCGCGACCGCCTTCAAGGCCATGAAGACGCTCCACCTCAAGTGAGGGGCCCCGGGGGCGTGTTCGAAGGGAGCGGTGTGTTCGACCACGACGTGCTGGTGATCGGATCGGGGTTCGGCGGGAGCGTCTCGGCGCTGCGGCTGGCGGAGAAGGGCTACCGGGTCGCCGTGCTGGAGGCCGGGCGCCGCTTCGACGAGGCCACGCTCCCCAGGACCTCCTGGCGGGTCCGCGACTTCCTGTGGGCCCCGGCACTGGGCCTGAAGGGCATCCAGCGCATCCACGTGCTTAGGGGCGAGAAGGGCACCGGCGTCATGGTCCTGGCGGGCGCCGGGGTCGGCGGGGGCTCCCTGGTCTACGCCAACACCCTCTACGAGCCGCCGGACGCGTTCTTCCGGGACGCCCAGTGGTCGTCCATCACCGACTGGAAGGCCGAGCTGGCCCCGTACTACGACCAGGCCTCGCGCATGCTGGGCGTGACGCCCAACCCGACGGTCACCCCGGCCGACGAGGTGGTGCGCGCGGTCGCCGAGCGGATGGGCGTGGGCGACACCTTCCACCTGGCGCCGGTCGGCGTCTTCTTCGGCGCCCCGGGCGTGGAGGTGGACGACCCCTACTTCGGCGGCGCGGGGCCGCGCCGCAGCGGCTGCACCGAGTGCGGCGAGTGCATGACGGGCTGCCGCCACGGGGCCAAGAACACGCTGGTCAAGAACTACCTCCACCTGGCGGAGCGGGCCGGGGCTACGGTCCTCCCCGAGACCACGGTCACCTCGGTCGTCCCGGTGGACGGCGGCTACCGCGTCGAGACGCGCGGCACGGGCGCTCCCTGGCGCCGCCGCGCGCTCACCGCCGAGCACGTGATCTTCGCGGCGGGGACGTACGGCACCCAGCGCCTGCTGCACCGGCTCAAGGCCTCGGGTGCGCTGCCCCGGCTCTCCGACCGCCTGGGCACCCTCACCAGGACCAACTCCGAGGCGCTGCTCGGGTTCGAGCGCCTCTCGGTGGAGGGGGAGAAGCTCAACCGGGGGGTGGCGATCACCTCCTCGATCCACCCCGACGCCCACACGCACATCGAGCCGGTCCGCTACGGGGACGGTTCCAACGCGATGGGCATGCTCCGCACCCTGCTCGTCGACGGCGGCGGCGCCCCGCGCTGGCTGAGGTTCCTCGGCGAGGCCCTGCGCGCGCCGCACCGGGCGGCGAGGCTGCTCAACCACCGCCGGTGGTCCGAGCGCGGCATCATCGCGCTGGTCATGCAGGCCAAGGACAACTCGATCACCCTGTCCGCGCGCAGGGGGCTGTTCGGCCGGAGACTGCGCTCGGAGCGGGGCCACGGCGAGCCCAACCCCACCTGGCTGCCCGCCGGTCACGAGTTCGTCAGGCACGCGGCCGAGGAGGTCGGCGGCGTCCCCGCGGGCTCCTGGCTCGACCTGTTCGACATCCCGGCCACCGCCCACTTCCTGGGCGGCTGCGCCATCGGCGCCGGGCGCGACACCGGGGTGATCGACCCCTACCACCGCGTCCACGGCTACGAGGGCCTGCACGTCGTCGACGGCTCGGCGGTCTCCGCCAACCCGGGCGTCAACCCCTCCCTCACCATCACCGCCCAGGCCGAACGCGCGATGGCGCTGTGGCCCAACCGGGGAGAACCGGACACCCGCCCCGCCCAGGGCTCCCCGTACGCCCGCCTGTCGCCCGTCGCCCCCCGGAACCCCGCCGTCCCGTCCGCCGCCCCCGGAGCCCTGCGCCTGCCCATCGTCGGCATCACCTGACGGGAGAAGCTGGGTCTCGCCGATCTCCATGCGGCCGCCTCCGGTGAGTGAGCACGTCCACCGATCGCGGGGTGTTCACGAGCGGGTCCGGTCCGTCGCAAAAGAGGTCACTGTCCCCATTTCTCCGGCTCTCGTCGCCCGTACTCGACGAGGAGTTCCAGAGCCCGCCGCTGGCCAGGGCTCATATCGGTCAGCATCATCTGCCCGAACCGTGCCGTGCCGGCGACGGCGGCCGTCTGGTCCGCGGTGAGCTCGGCGGGCATGTCCGTGGGCAGCAGGCCCGGCAGCATCGCGTAGAGCTCACCCGCGATCTCCTCGACGAGAGGGTCGTTCGCGTCGGCGTCCGCCAGCGCGGCCAGCTTCATGTCCCACCCCTGCCACGGCGAGTCCTGCCCGACACCGGTGAGATAGGAGTCCACGAGTTCGGGCAGTGCCACCTCCGCCGCCCGGAGGATGCCGATCTCGTCCTGGGGCAGATCGAGGCCACGGACGGCCGCGGCGAGCTCGGGGGACAGCGTCGGATCGTCGCCGTGTTCGAGGAGGCGCGCTATCACGGCACGGCGGCGCTGAATCTCCGACTCCCCTTCGGCCAGCTCCGCGTCCAGCTCGGTCAGTATCTCCCTCACGTCCACCCCACCCGTGTCCGTCAGGGCGTCGGCGACCTCGCCGAGTCCCATGCCGAGTGCGGTGAGCTTGCGGATCTGCAGCAGGCGGCTCAACGCGCTCATGCCGTAACTTCGATAACCGCCGGCGGTACGCTCCGGCTCGGCGAGCAGCCCGATCCGGTGATAGTGACGTACGGTCCGCGGAGTCACACCCGCGAGCTTGGCGATCTCGCTTATCAGCAACATGGCGAACAGTAGAACCCCTGCCCTTGCGACAAGGTCAAGTCCGCTGTGGTCGCCGTACGAGCCGACATCGGTCACAGGGCCTCGGAAACGACGAGGTCCCGTCTGGCAAGCGCGTATGAGCGGACGGCGGCTTGTCTCGTGCGACGAGCTCCCCGCCGACGACCGGGCTGGGACGTGCCCCACGACCCCTCGGTGATCGCCAAGATCCGCGCTTCGGTGGATGACACCCTCACCGCCTGGCCGTTGGCGCACCTCGCTGACGACGTGGTCCTCGTGGCCGGGGAGCTCCTCGCCGGCGCCGCCGTCCACGGCACCGCCCCGGCCACCCTTTCCCCGCGGGCCGGAGCCGGTGAACTCCGTCTGGAGGTGACCGACCACAGGCCGGCGTCGGTGTCACTTGGAAGTACTTCGTCCGGCACGGTACGCGAAGGCGGGTGGCGAGCCGACGATCGAAGGCCGATGTCAGGCCACCGCGTGGTGGAGGCGCTCGCGATCCTTCTCCGGAAGCCGTTGCTGGAGGCGCCGGGCGCGGATGAGCGAATCCGCGATCTCGCACACCTCGGCGAGCTCCACTTCCATGGGCGAGACCTCGGCGAGGCGATTTCTGTGAAGCCAGGTCGCCACTTCCGCCCACGACCACAGGCTCGCGCGGGGACGCCGCACCTTCGGTTCGGGAAAGCCTCCCGGCCCGCGGCGCCCGACGGCCCAGTGATCGGCCGTGGCGAAGGTCCGGCCGGTCCGGTCGGCGATCTCGGCGAGCGTCACGAGATCCTCGCTCACCCCGGTCACCTCGACTCCCGCCGAGCGCCCCTGGACGATCGCGGACGCGATCGCCTCCACCGCCCCGCCGGCCTCGCGGTCGAACGCCGCGACGCCGGGTCCTCCCGCGACGGGGTCGAACGACACCGTGGCGTCGTCCCATCCGGCCTCGTACAAGGCGTCGATCACCGTTTCACCGCTCGGAGCCGTGAAGTGGAGTTCGAAACTGTAGACGTTCATGGGGCTCACGCTCCCTCTGATAGGTCGTTGTGGGTCAGCCGGCGGGGCGTTGGACGGGCTGGGTCTCGGTCCGGTAGATGAGGGTCGTCTCGACGTGCACGATCTCGGGCCGGATCAGGAACTTCTCCAGGAGCAGGCGGTGCAGGCGGTCGGCGTCGGCGACCGCCACGTGGACCAGGAAGTCCTGGGGACCGGCCACGTGGAACAGGGCGATGGTCTCGGGCAGGCCCAGGACGAAGGCCCGCAGCGGGTCGACGAGCTGGCTGGTGTGCGGCCGGACCCGCAGGGCGAGCAGCGCCTGAAGGGGACGGCCCAGCGTCGCCGGGTCGACCTCGGCGCGGAAGGCGCCGATCACCCCGCGCCTCCGGAGAGAGCGCACCCGCTCCAGCGCCGTGGAGGGGGCGACGCCCACGCGTTCGGCCAGGTCCTTGTTGGGGAGTCGCGCATCCTTCTGCAGCTCGGCCAGAATTCGCCGGTCCACCGAATCCAGTTCGACGCTCACCGGGTTCACCTCCGTCGGATTCGGCCCACATGGCGAGCCGTCGTGAATTCCACCAGTATCCCCGTGTGACATGGAACGTTGAGGAATTCGTGAACGCGGCGGGCGTGACCGTCGACGAGCTGGCCGCCTACGTCGACGAGAGCCAGCGGGGCGTGCCGCGCGTCGTCGGCCGCCGGCCCCCAGGCGAGCTGGCCGAACGGCTCGGGCTCGTCCGGTGGATCCGCGAGGGCGGTATGACGCCGGAGGAGTACCGGGAGTTCCTGCGCACCTACCTCGCCGAGGGTACGCGGCTGCACCATCCCGCCTACCTCGGGCACCAGGTCGCCACCCCCGACTTCCCCGCGGCGCTCGCCGACTTCGTGCACGGCGCGCACAACAACCCGATGGCCATCTACGAGATGGGAGCCTCGGCGGCGACGGTCGAGTTCGAGGTCCTGCGCTGGATGCTCGGCAAGGTCGGCTTCGGCGAGACGGGGGGCGGGGTCCTCACCCACGGCGGCTCGCTGGCCAACCTCACCGCGCTGCTCGCCGCGCGGGCCGCAGCCGCTCCCGACGCGTGGACCGAGGGCGTTCCCGGCGACCTCGCCCTGCTCGCCCCGGAGTCGGCCCACTACTCGCTCGCCCGCGCCGCCGCGATCCTCGGGCTGGGGGAGCGCGCGGTCATGCCGCTGGACGTGGACGGGCTCGGCAGGATCGACGTCGCCCGCCTGCCCGACGCCCTGGAACGGGTGCGCCGGGCGGGACGGCGGCCGATGGCCCTGGTGGCGAACGCCTGCGCGACCGGGACCGGCCTCTACGACAACCTGCGCGGCACCGGGGAGTTCTGCGCCGCCAACGGCGTCTGGTTCCACGTGGACGGCGCCCACGGCGCCTCCGCGCTGCTGTCCGGCGGGCACCGCCACCTGCTCGACGGGATCGAGCTCGCCGACTCGGTGGTCTGGGACGCGCACAAGATGCTGCGCACCTCCAGCCTGGCCGCCGCGGTGCTGACCCGGCGCGAGGGCGACCTGGACGCGGCCTTCCGGCAGCGGGCCAGCTACCTGTTCTACGGGGAGCAGGGCTTCGACCTCATCGGCAGGACCGTGGAGTGCAGCAAGGCCGAGCTGGGCCTGAAGGTCTTCCTCAACCTGGCCTGGCGGGGCGAGCGGGGCCTGGGCGAGTACGTCGCGAGCCGCTACGCCACCGCGCACCGCTTCTGGGAACTGGCCCGCGAGCGGCCGGGCTTCGAGTGCCCGTACGAGCCGGAGAGCAACATCGTCTGCTTCCGGTACGGCACCGGCGACCAGGCGGACATCCGCGAGCGCCTGATGGAGGACGGGGCCTTCCAGCTGACCTCGGCCGAGGTCGGCGGGGTCCGCCATCTGCGGATCACCGTGATCGCCCCCGCCACGGACGACAAGACGCTGGAGGCGCTGCTCGACCGCATCGCCGGGCCGCAGGAGCGATGAGCCCCCGGCGGGCCTCAGTGGATTCCGGAATCGGGGTGGGCGGCGTCCCAGCGGCGGCGCGACTCGGCGATGCCGTCGCGGTGCTCGGCCGACCAGTCGGCGAGGGTCCGCACCAGGTGGGTGAGGCTGTGCCCGGCCGGGGTCAGCTCGTAGTCGACCTGCGGCGGGACGACGGCGTGGACGGTCCTGGAGATCAGGCCGTCGCGCTCCAGGCGGCGTACGGTCAGCGTGAGCATCCGCTGCGAGATGCCGGGCACGGCCCGCTGGAGCTCGCGGAACCGGCGCACCCCCTGGGCCAGCTCGACGACCACCAGCACCGACCACTTGTCGCCGATCCGGTCGAGGACCTCGCGGATGCCGCAGTCCTCGCCCCCGCAGGAGACGACCGGCTCCGTGGTTACCGCGGTGTGCCCGACTGACATCGAAGTGCCTCCTTATGCCATGCGTCCTGGTTGTCGATGATGGACCCGGTTGTCGAAGAGAACCAACTACGCGGGGAGATCTCATGATTCTCATGACGGGGGCGACGGGCGCGCTGGGGCGGCTCGTCGCCGCGCGGCTGGCCGGGCGGGACGACGTGGTGATCGGCAGCCGCGCCCCGGAGGCGGTCGCCACGGGGAGACCGGCCCGGCTGATCGACTTCGGGTATCCCGCCTCGCTGGCGGAGGGCTTCGCCGGGGTGGACACGCTGCTGCTGATCTCCGCGGGCTACGGCGAGGACGACGTGGTGATCGCCAGGCACGGCGCGGCGATCGAGGCGGCGGAGAAGGCGGGGGTCTCGCACATCGTCTACACCAGCCTCAGCGCGGCCGGGGACCACCTGGCCTACGCGCTCGCCCACCGCTGGACCGAGCGCAGGCTCCGCGAGGGGGTCGCGAGCTGGACGATCCTGCGCAACGGCCTCTACGCCGAGCTGCTGGCGACGCTCGCGCCCGTCGCGGACGGCAGGATCACCGCGCCGCTGGGCTCCGGACGGCTGGCCGCGGTGGCCCGCGAGGACCTGGCCGACGTGGCCGCCCTGGTCGCGACCGGCGCCCCGGCGCACGCGGGCCGGACCTACGAGCTGGTCGGGGAGGAGGCGGTCGGCGGCGCGGAGCTGGCCGCGGCCCTCACCGAGACCACGGGAGGCGCCGTCTCGTACGAGCCGGGAACCCTCGCCGGGTCCCGTGAGGCGTTCACCGCCCTCGGCCTGGCGCCCTTCCAGGTGCCCATGCTGGTGAGCACCTACTCCTCGATCGCGAACGGGTTCATGGACGCGACGGGCGGCGACCTGCGGAGCCTGCTCGGCCGGGCTCCCCGGTCCGCCCTGGAGGTCATCGTCGCGGGACTTCGCTGACAGGACCAGGTACGCGCATCGGCCGAGGGCCCCCTGCCCGGCCGCGGAGAGGGCAGGGGGCCCGTGTGATCAGTTGTCGGTGCAGAACATGTGGATCCGGCAGTTCGTGAGGCGGCCCGCCTCGCCGGAGGCCGGCTCGCGCTCATCCAGACCCTGAAGGTCCTGAACGTCGAACGACATCGATTTCACCTCCTCGCCGATCTCGTGGCCGCGCCGGGCGCGGACCGCTTCTCCTTCCGCCGCCCCGGAGCGGGCGGCGAGCCTGGGACGGGGGGACGCCAGGCGTCCCCCACGACGTCGTCGAGCATCCACGGCCGCGCGTGCCGGTGGCGCAGCCGGACGAGGAAGGCGACGATCCCGGCCGTGCCGCCGAGGAACGTCGGGACGACCCGCGAGAACGGGTCCGGCACGAGCAGCCTGCCGGAGCGGGTCACGGCCCTGGCCTCCAGGCATCCGGCCAGCTCCCCGGCCCAGCGCAGGTACCGGTCGTCGCCCGTGAGTTCGGCCATGTCGAGGAGGAACTCGCCGTCGCCGGGCAGGCCGTGACACGGCACCGCCCCCGACTGCCAGCGGGTCCTGCGCACTGCGGCCGCCGCCTGACCGGCGAGCCGCAGGGCGTCCGGGTCGCCGGTGGCACGCCAGTACCGGACGAGGAAGGAGCCGATCCCCGACGAGCCGCTGCACCAGTGCGGCCGGCGCGGCAGGGCCGTCCGCGGATCCCCCGCGAGGGTCGGCCACCAGGCGGTGTCGCCGTCGACGTCGGCCCGCTCGCACAGGGCGCGGGCGACCTCGCGCACGGTCGCCATCCACTCCGGGCGGCCGAGGGTGACGGCGGCGTAGAGCAGCGCCGTGCCGACCCCGGCGATCCCGTGCGCGAAGCCGAGGTGGTCGGCGCCCGCGAGACCGGAGTCGAACGACTGCGGCGTCGGCCACCGGGGGTGTCCCATCCGGTAGGACCGCGCGCCGTGCAGGTTCTCGAACGTCTCCACGGCCCGCCTGCGGAGTACGGGGTCGCCCGAGCGCAGGGCGAGGCGCAGCACCGTCATACCGGCCCCGGCCAGCCCGTGCGTCACGTCGGGGCTCGGGTGCTCCACCGGGAGCCGGGCCGCCGCCCGCAGCGCGAACTCCCTCGCCGCGTCGTCGCACAGGGCCTCCGCCGCGTCGTGGAGGGCCCAGACGGCTCCCGAGCGTCCGAAGTACAGGCCGGGGGGCCAGGCGTCCTCGTCGGAGAGGCGGCGGCGGAGCCACCTGGTCGCGGCGTCCGCCGCGCTTCTCGCCCCCGCCGCGCCGCCTGCGACGGCGTTGTCCGTGACGGCGTTGCCTGGGACGGCGTTGCCTGGGACGGCGTTGCCTGGGACGGCGTTGCGTGGGGCGGCGTTGTCCGTGATGCCGCTGTCCGTGACGGCCGCGCGGGAGGCGAGCGTCAGGACGGCCAGGATGCCCGGCACGCCCCCGTTCACCGAGCACGGGTCCGCCTCGGCTCCGCCGGCCCCGCCGACCGCGTTGGGCCACGGCGACGGGCTGTCCTCCCGGCGGTTCATGGTCTCCACCAGCCACGCCAGCCCGTCCGCCACCAGGAGGTCCGCCCGTCCGGCCCCGTCCGCCACCAGGAGGTCCGCCCGTCCGGCCCCGTCCGCTGCCAGGAGGTCCGCCCGTCCGGCCCCGTCCGCCGCCGGGAGGTCCGCTCGTCGTACCCCGTCCGCCCGTACCTCCGCGTGGGCGGGGGTCGCGGGGTCGAGGGTGTCCAGACACCTCGCGCAGCGGTTCAGGGACCAGCGCTCCTCCGGTTCGGTGACCAGCCCTTCCACCAGGGGGCGGAGGAGGGCGAGGGTGGGGTTGGCCGCGGACACCGCGGCGACGTGGTCGAGGAGGCGCCGGCCGCGGGCCGGACCCGTCGTGCCGTCCTCGGGGAGCTCCAGCCCGGTGCCGGTCGCGAGGAAGTACGCCAGCCCGCCGAGGCCGAACAGGTCGGCCGCCTCTCCCGGGGCCGGCCGGAGCTCGCCGGTGTGCGGCACCAGTTCCGGGGCCAGGTAACCGGGGGTTCCGGCGATCATGACGATCTCGCCCGGCACCGTCGCGTGCTCCAGGTCGACGAGCCGGAGGCCGCCGCCGGGCAGGAGCATCACGTTGTCCGGCGAGAGGTCGCGGAAGACGTGGCCGAGGTCGTGGACGGCCCGCAGCGCGTCGACGAGGCGCCGCAGGATCGGCAGGACCTCGGCGGCACCGTTCCCGAAGCCGTCGTACCCGAGAGGCCCGGCGTTCCCCTCGGACCAGCGCCGCAGCGTCGTCCCGGGCACGCGCTCCTCGACGAGGAACGCGTGCCCGCCCTGCTCGAAGAAGTCGACCACGGCCGGGACGACCCCGCTGGACGCCAGGGCCTCCAGCCGCGACCTCTCCGCCGCCAGCCGGTCGCGCGCGTCCCGGCCCCCGAGGTCGGACGAGGCGTGCGGCCGGGCCTCCTTGATCACGACTTCTGCGCCGCTCTCGGTGTCCTCCGCGATGTACACGCCGCCCCTGTTGGCGTGTCGCACCGCCTCGCGGACCACGAAACGGCCGTTCAGCAGCACGGCGCGCCGCTCCGGCCTCCCGGGGGTGCCGGACGCGGGGAAGGGTGAGGCGGCGAAGGAGGGCGGGGAGAACCGCGGCAGCCGCTCGTCATGGATCGTCGTCCCCTCCGGCGTGCGGAGCCGTACCTCGTAGAAACCGTCGTTGCCGAGCACCCGGTGCCCGCCGAAGGCGCCGTAGCGGTAGTGGACGATCCCGCCGGGCCGGTAGGGCTTGTCCGACAGGATCGCCGGGCCGGGAAGCCCCCGGGTGGCCTCGTCGAGCAGCGGCGCCAGCCGGGCCGCCTCGGCGTCGCCCGCCGGGTAGGCGGTGACGAACTTCCCCGCCTGGGCGCGGGCGCAGTGGGGGGCGAGGAGTTCCCAGTAGCCGGCCAGCCGCGCGGGGAACTTGAAGGCGCATCCCTCGGCGGCCAGCACCCGTACGACCCGGGAAAGCACGACCGGGGCGGAGAGCATCGTCGCGGAGACGTGGAGTTTCCAGCCCTGCGCGGGCATCGCGTACCCGCCGGGAACGACCAGGCACCAGAATTCCCCGTCGCTGACCGACCAGTCGCGGGCCGGGACCCGTCCGATCTCGGCGATCGCGATGTCACGCAGGAGGGCGCTGTCGCCCGGGGGGATTTTCACGGGAGATCATCCTTCGGCTGTCACGGTTCGACGTCACACGGGAAACACGTCACACGGGAAACACGTCGTACGAGAAACTCGTCACACAAGAAACACATCACGCAAGAAACACGTCGTACGGGAGGTCCGCGTCACGCGGGGAATCCGCGTCGTACGGTCAAGAGGGACGCGAGAAACGGGCGAGGTGCCCGCGCCGGGAAGTCGCGCCGGTGACGTGGGTCCCGCCGGGGACGCGGCCGTCGCCGATCCCGTCACCGGGACCGCGTCGTGGTGATCGCGCATATGTGAGATCGGCGGAGCCGCCGCGTATTTCCGCCTGCCGGCGCTGGGCAATACGAAAACACGATGGATATGGGGTGCGCCATGTAAAAGTACGCACTTCTCGCTCGGCGGGAGTGGCCTGCCGAACATTTAATCCGCTTATTTCATATTCCCATATATTAATTCCGGTCCGCCGTGGCGGGCTTCACGTGGACGTCCGCCAGGTACGCCCTCGAATGCGCGGGTGTCGTTCCCGGCCTCGTGGGACCTCTCCTGATATAGCGTCGCGTCCATGACCGAACTCGACGGCCGCCTGCGCGCGGTGTGCGACCTCACCGTCTCCGGTGTCCGGGAAATGGCCGGGCGGCACGAGTACGACGGCCTGATCCAGGACCTGTCGCCGGAGGGGGTGCGTGCCGGGCTGGCCGCGCTGGGCCGGGGGCCGCTCCCCGCCGACCCGTACGACGCGGCGCACCTGCAGATCTTCGAGGAGTCCGCGCGGGTGCAGCTCGGCGAGCTGGAGCTGCACCGCCGCAACCCCCTGGAGCACCTGAACAGCCTCGACCTGGCCACCTACGACCGCGAGTACGCCCCCGAGGCCGAGCGGAACGCCGCCAAGCTCGCGCACCTGGCCCTCTGGCCCGAGGCGGTGGACAACGCGGTCGCCGCGCTCGACCTGCTCAGCGCCCCCGTCGCGACCGCCCTGCTGGGGCCGGTGCGCGGGCTGGCCGCCGGGGTGCCCCGGGACGCCGACGAGCGCGTGCGCGAGGCGGCGTTCAGGGCCCACGCCCGGCTGGTGGAGCACGTCGAGAAGGCCGCGCACAACGGAGACCCGGACGCCTCCCTCGGCGCCGAGGGGCTCGCCAGGCTCATGGGCGCCGGTGACGGCCTCCCGGTGGACCTGGGACGGCTCGCCGAGCGCGCCGACGCCGAGCGCGACCGCCTGATGGCCCGGCTGACGGAGTCGTGCGCCGCGCTGGGCTTCGCCGGACGGCCACCGCTGGAGGTCGCGCGCGAGCTGGTCAGGCAGCACCCCGATCCCGACGGCGTGATCGAGGCGGCCAGGATCGGCACCGAGAGGGCGATCGCCTTCACCAGGGAGAAGGACCTGGTGCCCTACCACGACGGGGAGTGCCTGGTCGGCATCGCGCCCGAGTCGCGCCGGTGGGGCATGGCCATGATGAGCTGGGCGGCGCCCGGCGAGCCGGACAGCCCCTCGTGGTACCACGTCACCCCGCCCGACCCCTCGTGGCCCGAGCGCGACATCGAGGAGTGGCTGGAGGTCTTCAGCGAGACCACGCTTCCCGCGATCAACGTGCACGAGGTCGCCCCGGGACACTTCTCCCACGGCCGCGCCCTGCGCCACGCCCGCTCCGACGTGCGGCGGACGCTGTTGTCACTGGCCTTCGCGGAGGGCTGGGCGCACTACGCGGAGGAGCTCTGCGCCGAGGAGGGCTTCGCCCCCGGCGACCCGCGCTTCGAGATCGGCGTGTGGCTGGAGGCGCTCATCCGGGTGACCCGGCTGGCCTGCGCGATCGGCGTGCACTCCGGCGCGATGACCGTCGAGGAGGGCGCCCGCCGCTTCGCCGCCGACACCCACATCGCCGGTCCCGCCGCCCTCTCGGAGGCGGCGCGGGCCACCTTCGACCCCACCTACGGCCGCTACACCTGGGGAAAGCTGGAGATCCTCGACCTTCGCGACCGCGCCAGGGCCGAATGGGGCGCGGGCTTCGGCCTCAACCGCTTCCACACCGCCATGCTCGCCCTCGGCTCCCCGCCCCTCGGCCTGCTGGACCACGCCCTGCGGCCGGACCCCGGCGCCCGGTAGGCCCTCGGGGGCGTCAGGACGGCCGGCGGGAGCTCGGCCGCGGGTTCTCGTACGGCCGTCCGGCCGACGGGGGGCGGCGCGGGTCCCGTGCGGCCGTCCGGGCGGGGGCGCCGGTCACGGCGGCGGGCGGCGCGGGCTTGGCGCGGGTCTTGATGTGGCCGTCCGTCCGGGCGGCGCGGGCTCGGCGCGGGTCTTGATATGGCCGTCCGTCCGGGGGCGCGGGCTCAGCGGTCGACGGCGGTGGCGCCGCCGTCGACGACCAGGTGGGTGCCGGTGATGAAGGACGCCTCGTCGCTCAGCAGGAACCGTACGGCCGCCGCGATCTCGGCGGGGCGGCCCAGGCGGCCGAAGAGCGACCTCCGGGTGAAGGACTCCAGATAGCGCGCGTCGCCGCCCGTGGCGGCGGTGAGCATCGGGGTGTCGACGTAGCCGGGGCAGACGGCGTTGACCCGGATCGGCGCCAGCTCGTGGGCCATCGAGCGGGTCAGTCCGAGCATGCCCGCCTTGGACGAGCAGTAGGCCGGGATGAAGGCCTGTCCGACCAGGCCCTCGATCGAGGAGATGCCGACGACCGCCGAGCCCTCCTGGCCGCGCAGGTCCTCCAGCAGAGCCTTGACCAGCAGGGCGTGAGCGCGCAGGTTGACGTTGAGCACCGCGTCCCATGAGGCCTCGGTCAGGTCGCCGAGGGCCATGGGGGCCGCGACCCCGGCCGCGTGCACGAGGCCGCCGATGGAGGTGAGGGCGTCGCGGCTGGTGGCGGTCGCGACGGGGAGGGCCGACGAGTCGGTGACGTCGACGGGGACGGCGACCGCGGCGACGCCGTTCGCGGCGGCGAGCGAGGCGGTCTCCTTGGCGCCCCTCTCGTCCAGGTCCCAGATCGCCACCGGACGCCCGGCCTCGGCGAGCGCCAGCGCGCAGGCCCTGCCGATTCCCGACGCCCCGCCGGTGACGACGACTCCGGTACCGGTCATCGGCGACCTCCTCGACTGTCGATGGCCTCACGTTAGCTTCGCGCCCGATCGATCACCGGGCACGATGGCTTTGTGTCCGAACTGTGGCCGGGCACGATGGCCTCGTGCCCGATCGGTCGCCGGGTACGGCGCGAACCGGAGGCGGCGCGAGGTGTGAACCGCCGGTCCGGAGGTAACACGATGCGTGAACCACGATGCGGGAGGAAGCGCCATGCGTGAACTGTCGGGCAAGGTCGCGGTCGTCACGGGCGCGGGCAGCGGGATCGGGAGGGCGCTCGCGCTGCGCCTGGCCGCGGAGGGGATGTCCCTCATGCTCGCCGACGTCGACCCCGGCGGCCTCGCGGAGACCGCCTCGCTGGTGGAGGGGAGCGCGGCGCGGGGAAGCGCGACGGAGGGCGGGACGCTCGGGGGCGCCGGGGGCGCCGGGGGCGCCGGGGGCGCTGGGGGCGCTGGGGGCGCTGGGGGCGCCGGAAGCGCCGGGGGCATCGGGAGCGCTGGTGGCCTCGGGGGCCTCGGGGGCCTCGGGGGCCCCGGGGGCAAGGTGCTCACCGAGATCACCGACGTCTCCGACCCGACGGCCGTGGATCACCTCGCCGACCGTACGTTCGGGGAGCTGGGCGCGGTCCACGTGCTGTGCAACAACGCGGGGGTCTTCCAGGGCGGCCGGATGTGGACCCGGGAGCCGGAGGACGTCGCCTGGATGCTCGGGGTGAACCTGTGGGGCGTGCTCCACGGGATCCGGGCCTTCGTGCCCCGCATGATCGACCAGGACACCGAGGGCCACATCCTCAACACCGTCTCCGCCGCGGGACTGTTCTCCGTCCCCTACCTCGGTCCCTACGCGGTCTCGAAGTACGCCGCGCTCGCCGCCTCGCAGTCCCTCGCCCAGGACCTCGCGACGGCCGGCTCCAGGCTTAGGGTGACCGCGCTGTGCCCCGGCGGGGTGCGTACCGGCCTCAACCACTCCGGCCGTCTCCGGCCGGAGAACCTCGTGGCCGCCGGGCGCACCGAGGACGAGGTGGCCTCCTCCGCGATCATCGACGGCCTGGTGGAGGGGGGCATCGACCCGGCCGAGGTGGCGCTCGCCGCGGTGGCCGCCATCCGCGAGGAGCGCTTCCTGGTCCTCACCCACCCCGGCCACGCCGAGGCCCTGCGCGAGCAGACCGAGGCCATGATCGCCGGCGCGCTGCCCCTGTTCCCCGGCCAGGCGGACCGTGCGGGCGGCAAGGATCATGCGGGCCGTGCGGACCAGGCGGGCCTTACGGACCAGGCGGACCGTGCGGACCACGCGGGCGGGAGCGCCGACGGGGGAGTGCTTCCCGGCCGTGGGTGACGGAGTGGCGGGAGATCTTTCCGGCTACCAGCGGGCGCGCTGACGGGCGCCGATAGACTGGCACCACCGCTCTGTTCCTTTTGGGGGTCTTGGTGTCTGAGTTCGACACGGTCCTGGTCGTCGACTTCGGCGCGCAGTACGCGCAGCTGATCGCGCGAAGGGTGCGTGAATGCCACGTCTACTCCGAGATCGTCCCCTCGACGATGTCGGTCGAGGAGATGATGGCCAAGAAGCCCAAGGCGATCATCCTGTCCGGAGGTCCCTCGTCGGTGTACGCCGAGGGTGCCCCGGCCGCCCCCGCGGGCCTGCTCCAGACCGGAGTGCCGACCTTCGGCATCTGCTACGGCTTCCAGATCATGGCCCAGGAGCTCGGCGGGGAGGTGGCCAGGACCGGCACCGCCGAGTACGGCGGCACCGACCTCGACGTCGCGCGGCAGGGCGTGCTCTTCGCGGGGCTGCCCGCCACCCAGTCGGTCTGGATGTCTCACGGCGACAGCGTCTCGGCCGCCCCCGAGGGCTTCACCGTCACCGCCGCGACCGCCCAGACGCCCGTCGCCGCCTTCGAGCACCCCGAGCTGGGCCTGTACGGCGTCCAGTTCCACCCCGAGGTCCTGCACTCCGACCACGGCCAGGCCGTGCTGAAGCACTTCCTCGACGCCGCGGGCTGCCGCCCCTCCTGGACGATGCTCAACATCGTCGAGGACGCGGTCGAGGCGGTCCGCGCCCAGATCGGCTCCGAGGGCCGCGCCATCTGCGGCCTCTCCGGCGGCGTCGACTCCGCGGTGGCCGCCGCCATGGTCCAGCGGGCCATCGGCGACCGTCTCACCTGCGTCTTCGTCGACCACGGGCTGCTGCGCAAGGGCGAGGCCGAGCAGGTCGAGCGCGACTTCGTGGCCGTCACCGGCGTCAAGCTCCGCGTGGTCGACGCCCAGGAGCGCTTCCTGAAGGCGCTCGACGGGGTCACCGACCCCGAGGAGAAGCGCAAGATCATCGGCCGCGAGTTCATCAGGGTCTTCGAGGACGAGCAGCGCGCCATCATCGCCGACGGCCCCGTCGACTTCCTCGTCCAGGGCACCCTCTACCCGGACGTGGTCGAGTCCGGCGGCGGCACCGGCACCGCCAACATCAAGTCCCACCACAACGTGGGCGGCCTCCCCGACGATCTCCAGTTCTCGCTGGTCGAGCCGCTTCGCACGCTGTTCAAGGACGAGGTGCGCCGGGCCGGGGAGGAGCTGGGCCTGCCCGCCGCCATGGTCTGGCGCCAGCCGTTCCCCGGCCCCGGGCTGGGCATCCGCATCGTCGGCGCGGTCAGCCGCGAGCGTCTGGAGATCCTCCGCGAGGCCGACGCCATCGCCCGCGAGGAGCTCTCCCGCGCCGGTCTCGACCGGGACATCTGGCAGTGCCCGGTCGTCCTGCTCGCCGACGTCCGCTCGGTGGGCGTCCAGGGCGACGGCCGCACCTACGGCCACCCGGTCGTGCTGCGCCCGGTCTCCAGCGAGGACGCCATGACCGCCGACTGGTCGCGGGTCCCGTACGACGTGCTCGCCCGCATCTCCACCCGCATCACCAACGAGGTCCGCGAGGTCAACCGGGTGGTGCTCGACGTGACCAGCAAGCCCCCGGGCACCATCGAGTGGGAGTAGGCGCCCCGCGGGCCACGGCCGGGGAGCGGGCCTCCCCGGCGGTTTCGCGAGGTGCCGGGCGGTAAGCGGCCGGGGAGCGGGCCTCCCCGGCGGTTGGCACGGTTTCGCGAGGTGCCGGGCGGTAAGTTGGGGCGGGTGTCCTCCACCACCCCCATCGGTCCCCCCGGCGGCGCAGCCTCCCCCCCGACCCCCGTCGCCCGCCTGGCGTGGCTCGACGCGTTGCGTGGCATCGGCGCGGTCGCCGTGTTGCTGGAGCACCTGCTGCCCTGGTTCATGCCCGCCCTGCGGCCCTACTGGTTCAACCTCGGGATGTACGGCGTCCTGGTGTTCTTCCTGGTCAGCGGCTACATCATCCCGGTCTCGCTGGAGAGGCGCGGTGACGTCAGGGCCTTCTGGATCAGCCGCGTGTTCCGGCTCTACCCGATCTACCTGCTGGTCGCGGTGGCCGTCCTGGTCATGGCGATCTGGATGCCCGTCCGCGAGCAGGTGCCGAGGGACCTGGCGTCGGTGTCCGCGCACGCCACGATGCTGCTGGACGTGGTGCACCTGGGCGGCCTGGCCGACACCATGTGGACGCTCTCCTACGAGATGGTCTTCTACCTGGTCGTCACCGCGCTGTTCGTCGGCGGGGCGCACCGCGCGAGCGGGACCTACGCGGTGGGCTTCGGCGCCGTCGCGGTCGTGGCGGGGCTGCTGCTGACGGGGCCGCTGCTGACGGGCCTCTGGCCCGCGTACGTGTCCGGCGTGCTGTTCTTCGCGGGCCTGGCGTGCCTGATCAGCGGCCGGTTCCAGAAGGCCGCCGCGTACGTCCTGGGCGCGATGGCGCTGGTGCTGCTGATCTTCTCGGGCTTCGTGCCGTGGCTGGGGGCGGCGATCCTCGCGGTGATGTTCGCCGGGACCGCGATCTGCCGCTGGGAGCAGGGCGCGGGCGGGCTTTGGCCGGTGGCGGCGGCGACCGTGCTGGTGGCGCTGGCCCCGGTCTGGTC
Source organism: Streptosporangium nanhuense (assembly GCF_059358815.1). Taxonomy (NCBI): domain Bacteria; kingdom Bacillati; phylum Actinomycetota; class Actinomycetes; order Streptosporangiales; family Streptosporangiaceae; genus Streptosporangium; species Streptosporangium nanhuense. The sequence continues at coordinate 46,697 of NZ_JCADBG010000018.1, read as the reverse complement.
GGGGCAGGCGGGCTGGTGGTGGGTGCGGCCGGGGCCGTGGTTCGCGACCATGGCGCTGGCCGGGGTGACGTTCGCGGTCGCGATGGCCCTGCGCGAGCGGCGGCTGCCCAGGTTTCTCGTCTGGCTGGGCCTGGTCAGCTACTCGATCTACCTGCTGCACCACCCGCTCCTGCGGCTCATGCACGCCGTCGTCGGCGACGTACGGGACGCGGGGCAGGTGGTGCAGCTGTCACTCTCGGCGGCGTTCGTGCTGGTGGTGCTCGGCCTGAGCCTGCTCACCCACCGCTACGTGGAGCTTCCCATGCAGCGGCTGGGCAGGCGGCTGGCCCGCGGGCCGGGTTCCTCCTCCGAGGTTTCCTCGGGCGCTTCCTCGGTGTGAGGCCGCGACTCAGAAGTCCTCGGGGGACTGGGCGTAGTCGTCCGGGTCGCCGGTGGGCGACTCGGAGGACAGGTCGTCGTCCTTCTCGGAGCCGACCGGGTAGATGTCCCCGGCCTTGGCGTCCTTGGCGCCGCGCAGCGAGGAGACCGCCACCACGTGGTATCCCTGCTTCTGCAGGGCCGCCAGCAGCTTCGGCATCACCGTGACGGTCTGCGCCACCCAGTCGTGCATGAGGATGACCCCGTCACGCTTGGCGTTCTTGAGCACCTCGTCGTAGATGGCCTTCTCGTTCTTGGTCGCCCAGTCCCGCGAACCGCCGTTCCACAGGACGATCGGCATGCCCATCTGGGTGGCGATCGCCACGACCCGGTCGTCGAGCTCGCCGTAGGGCGGGCGAATCGTCGTCGGGTACTTCCCGGTGGACTTCTTGACGATGTCCTGGGTCTTGGTCAGCTCCTCGCGGATCCTGTCGTCCGACAGCTCCCGCAGGTGCGGGTGGCTGTAGCTGTGGTTACCGATGTCATGGCCTTCGGTGACCATCCGCTTGGCGAACGCGGGGCGGGACTTCACGTACTGGCCCTCAAGGAAGAACGTCGCCTTGGACTTGTACTTCTTGAAGGTGTCGAGCAGCTTGTCCGCGTACTTGCCGGGGCCGTCGTCGAAGGTCAGCGCGATGCACTTGACCTTCGCGCAGTCCACGGGCACGGGCTTGGGAGCGGGCTTGGGCGTGGTGGTGGCCTTGGGAGCGGGCTTGGCCTTGCCCGCCGTCGCGGCCGTCGTTCCGGGCTGGTCCGCACTCCACGCGGTGGTCGGGATAGCGATCATGGCCAGCGCGCAGGATGCGGCCAGCAACATTCGGACAGGAGACTTCATGAGGGGAGCTCCGGGTCAAATCGACGTCGGTCGAATGGGCATCCTATCGAGGTGCCTGATGCCTCCCGGGGCTGAAGCGTCACGATGTGCTGTGAAAGGCATGTCCCGCCGGTGATCGGGCCGCGCCGCCCCGCCCAGCACAAACTTGACGTTTTCCCAGGTCATGGGTGTGTATAGCGGGCCGGACGCACCCCTGGCGTGTTCGATGATGGCATCGGCCCCCTGCCGGAGCACGCTGGGAAGACCATGACGATCAGTACGGCGGTCCCGGAAGCGGCCGAGGCGGAGCGGGGGGAGAGCGGCGGGGCGCCGGCCCGCGACCGGTGGTTCACCCTCGCCTGTTACGCGACCGCACAGCTCGCGCTGCTCGGCTGGTGGCTCGCCTTCCATCCCGGGCTGATGAGCCCCGACTCCGTCACCTACGTCGCGCACGTCACGACGGGCCCCTGGGTGGCCGGGCAGTCGGTCGCCTACGACGCCCTGCTCGGACTCTCCCTGAGGGTGACGGGCGATCTGTCCCCGGTCACCCTCCTGCAGACGGCGGCGATGGCCGCCGCCCTGGCCCACCTCGCGGGCGCGATCCGGCGGCTGGGGGTGCGGGGGCGCCCGCTGCTCGTGGCGGTGGGGTGCGCCGCGCTGGCGCCGCCGCTCGGCGCCTTCACGGTGTCGATGTGGAAGGACGTGCCGTTCACCGTGTGCGCGGTACTGGCCGCGGGCACCGCCGTGCGGCTCGTGACCCGTCTCGGTTCCCGGTCCGGTGCCCGTCGTGGTGGCCGGTCCGGTGCCCGTCATCGTGCGCGGCCCGGTGCCCGGGCCGTCACGCGGGACGAGCCCCCGGGGCGCGGCGGGGCCGGGTGCGCCGTGCGGGACGAGGATCGGCCGGGGGAGGGGGCCGCGCGCGGGGGTGGCGGGTGGGGCTGGGACCCGCGGTTCGCCGCCCTCGGGGCGGAGCTGCTCGGGCTGGGGCTGTTCCGCAACAACGGCTTCCTCGTGGCGGGGATCGCCGCCGCGCTGCTGGTCGCGCTCCTGTCCGGCCGGACCCGGGCCCGGCTGTGGGTCGCGACGCTGGCGGCCGGAGCGGTGGCGGTGCCCCTGTTCCTGCTGGGCGCCGGATACCCGGCGATGGGCATCGCGCCGCCGTCCCGCTCGTTCGCCTACCAGACGGTGTTCGGCGACCTCGCCGTGGCGTACGGGGAGAGACCCCGGCTCTTCGACCGCGAGCAGCGGGAGCTCCTGGCGGGGATCGCCCCGCTCGACGTCTGGCGGCGGGGGGCGACCTGCCAGACCATGGCGGGCGTCTTCTTCGACCCCGGGTTCGGCCACGCGCGGGCCGAGGAGCGGATCTCCGAGGTCCTGGAGCTCTGGCGGGGGCTGCTGGTCCGCGCCCCCGGCATGATGCTGGACACCCGGATCTGCCGTGCCGCGCTCGCCTGGCGGGTCGGCTCGACCTCGGGCGAGCCCGGCGGCGAGCTCTACCGCTTCTCGCTGAGGGAGCCCCGGCTCCCCGACGACTGGCGGGGCACCCCGGCGGCCTCGGCGATGCGGCAGCGGCCGATCTCCGCCGGGCTGCAGGCCGCCGGGCTGTTCGCCCTGGACGCGAGCACGGCCGGGCAGCTCGAATGGCTGCTCTGGCGGGCGCCCTTCTGGTGCTACCTCGCCTACGCCGCCGCCGCGCTGGTGTGGTGGCGTACGGGAAGCCGGGCGGCGCTCGCCGGGGCGGCCGTGGTCGCGGGACAGCAGATCGGGGTGATCCTCACCAACACCGCGCCGGACTTCCGGTTCATGGTGTCGCCGATCTTCATCGGTGTCCTGCTCGTCCCGCTGCTCCTGCGGGAGGCGGCGGCCCTGGCACCCCGTCGATGAGCGGGGCTTCCCCAGGGCCGCTCCGGCGGAGGGCCGGGGCCCCACTCCGGTTGCCCGGCCCTCCGGTTCCGCCGGCCCTCCGGTTCCGCCGGCCCTCCGGTCCCGTCGGTTCTCAGTGCTCGCGGGTCCTCGGTACGGGGCCGGCCGTCAGCGGTCGAGCTCGTCGAACAGCGCCTCCCAGCGGTCCAGGACGCGGGGCAGCCGGTACTCCCTCATCCGTTCCCTGCCCCTGGCCCCCATCCTGCGGCGCAGCTCGGCGTCGGACATCAGGCGCTCCAGCGCGGCGGCGAAGCTCCCGGTGTTGCCCGGCTCGGCCAGCATGCCGTTGTCCCCGTCCTCGACCAGGGTCCGCACCCCCGCGGAGGCGTCGCAGGCCACGGCGGGCAGCCCGCAGGCCGCGCCCTCGGCGAGGACCAGCCCCCACCCCTCGAAGTCGCTGCTCAGGGTGACGATGGAGGCGTCCAGGTACTCGGCCTCGATGTTCCCGACCTGCCCGCGGAAGACGATCCGGTCGCCGAGCCCGGTCTCGGCGGCCTGCGCCTCCAGGACGGCCCGGAGCGGCCCGTCGCCGATGACGTGCAGCTCCCACGGCTCCGCGACGGCCGGGACGGCGGCGGCGAAGGCGTCGATCAGCAGGTCGATCCGCTTCACCCTGACCAGCCGCCCCGCCGAGACGATCCGCGGGTTGCGCAGCGGGGCCGCCTCCGCGGGGAAGACGCTGACCGGGTTCAGCATGGTCGCGCAGTTGGCGAGCCGGTGCCCGGTGAAGGACTCGGCGTAGTCGTCGCAGAGGAACAGCGCCTTGTCGAGGTGCGCGTAGTGCTTCTTGATCAGCCTGAGGTTCGGGGAGTCCACCGCCTCGGTGTACGACTGGTGGTACTGGCCGATCTTGGCGAGGTGCGGCATGGGCAGGTCGGAGATCCAGTGGGCGGCCCAGGGCGAGGCGATGACCATGTAGCCGTCGTCGATCCGGTCCGTCAGCCGCAGCAGCTTCCGGCGGGCGGCGGCGACCTCCTCCGGGGTCCTCCGCTGCCTGGCCCTGCGCCACGGCAGCGGGCGGGCGACGGCCTCGGGGGCGGGCGTGTCGTACAGCGTGGTGTGCCGGTAGAGGGGGTCGGCGACGTAGGTCTGCGGCTGCCGGGAGGGGTTGATGCTGATCAGGTTGACCCTGTGCCCGCGCGAGCCGAGGCCCTGGGCCAGGGTGTGGATGACCCGCTGGGACCCGCCCATCGAGTCGCCGTCGGTGCTGAGGAAGAGGACGTCGCGCGATCTCATCTCATGACCTCCGGGAAGAACGCGTCCACGACCCTGCCCGCGGCCTGCCCGTCGTCGAGGCCGCACCAGCGGTCGCGGAACTCCGCGTAGCGCCGCGCGTACCTCTCGGTGATCTCGGTGAGCCGGTCCAGCGCCTCGGCCAGCTCGCCGGGGTCGCGCAGCAGCGGCCCGGGGGCGACCTCGGCCAGGTCGAAGCAGACCCCCCGCTGGGTGGAGGCGTAGTGCTCGTAGTCGTCGACGTAGTAGAGGATCGGCCTGCCGAGGCAGGCGTAGTCGAACATGATCGAGGAGTAGTCCGTCACCAGGACGTCCGAGGCGAGCATCAGGTCGTTGACCTCGGGGAACGCCGAGGCGTCCCGGACGAGCCAGCCGAGCGGGTCGGGCACCGAGAAGCGGTCGTACTGGTGGGAGCGGACGAGGACGACCCAGTCCGGGGACAGCGCGCCGGCGAGGGCGGGCAGGTCGAGGCGGATCGAGTCGCCGCTGAAGCGCCTGCTGTCGCGGTAGGTGGGCGCGTAGAGGACCACGCGCTTTCCGGCGGGGATCTCGAAGAACTCCCTGACCTGCCGCGCCCGCTCGCGCTGGGCCGGTTCCATGTGCCGCACCAGCACGTCGGTGCGCGGGTATCCGGCGTGCAGCAGCTCGCCCCCGAACCCGCTGGCCTCGGCGAAGTCGCGGCGGAAGTCGGGGCCCGGCGTGAGCAGCGTGTCCCAGCGCGCCACCGCCTCGGCGTACTTCCTGGCCAGGGCCGGCTGCGCCCGGTGCCGGGGCTCGTCCAGCCCCATCCTCTTGAGCACCTGGCCGTGCCAGGTCTGCAGGTAGCGGGTGCCCGCGCGCTTGCGGTAGCAGTAGGGGAGGTTGTGGCTGTCCACCCAGTGCCCGGCGCGCGCCAGGGTCCAGGCGTAGCGGAAGGTGTCGCGCCGGACGAGGTCGACGTCCTCGGGGAAGCGCTCGGGGACGTCCGCGTGCGACCAGACCGCCCGCAGGCCCGTGGCGCGCCGCTGCAGCTCCTCGTGGACGTAGCGCGGGTTGCCGGTGTAGCCGGTGCCCTCGGCCGACTCGAACAGCACCAGGCGGCGGTTCACCGGCACCGTCGCGCTGACCAGCCGGTAGAAGCGGCCCAGGTTGCGGGGGGTGGCGAGGTCGGCCAGCAGGTTCCGCCACAGCTCCGCCACGTTCGGCAGGCGCCGCCCGGCCGCGGGGCCGAGCCTGCGCGCCGTGAGCCGGAACGGGATGTCGGCGGACGCCTCCAGGACCAGGCGGCCCGAGCCCGCCGGACCCACAGCGCCCACGGAGGTGAACGACAGCCCCGGGACCGTGAGGAGGGGCCGCAGGTTGCGGCGCTCGCCCTCGTGGAGCGAGATCATGACCGCCTGCGGCCTGACGGCGTTGTCCGGCCAGTCCAGGTCGGGAAGGGAGATCGACACCGTCCCCTCCAGGATTCCCGTCCCCTCGGGGGCGGCTCCCGGCATCCGCGGGATTCTCTCCCTCTCCGGCTCCTCCGGGTCCCACTGCCCTTCGAGCCCTCTCGGGACCCGTTTCTCCCGGTCCTCCGGCGGCTCGATCACGACGGGTGCCATCTGGACGGGGATCGAGGCGATCGCCCGCTTCCTGCCGCCGACGCGGAGCCACGCGGTCAGCGTGCGGCCGTCGAGCACCCGGCCCGGGTCGTAGGTCCGCAGGCGCAACCGGACCTGGTCCCGTGACGCCTGCAGGTCGACGAGCTCGTGCCGGAGCAGCGCGCTGGAGAGGGGCTGCTCGGCCAGGCGCAGTTCGGTGACGTCCAGCTCGCTCCGCCCCTGCTCGTCCCGGGGGAGCTCCGTCCCCCAGAACACCCGCCCGCCGTCCGCCGTGACCGCCCGGGGCGGGACCGAGTGCCTGCCGCCCAGCTCGACGGCGGCGAGCGCCGCCTCCGCGCCGCGCCGCTCGCGGACGAGCTGGATGCACACCCGCTCCGCCCGGGTCAGCCGCTCGACCGCGGTGGGGTCGAGCGTGTCCACGTACGGGATGACGATGTCGGCGAACTCGGAGATCCACGCCGGGTCGCGCTGGGGCAGGTCGCCCAGGTAGAGGCGCAGGTCGTGGGAGAGGAAGCGGAAGTCCTTGTCCTCCTTCAGGTCGAGGGAGCCGGTGCTCGCCAGGACGCGGTCGCTCAGGACGGCGGCCGTGACGCGCTGGCGCACGTTCTCCAGCTCGTGCCGCCGGGACGAGATCGACCTGGTGGCGGGGGTGGCGGCGAGCAGCCAGCGGTAGACCGGCCACGGCACGATGGCGAACAGCTTGCTGCGGCAGAACAGCTCCGTCGACCAGACGATGTCCTCGTGGTGGATGTCCTCGGGGAAGCGGATGCGGGTGACGTCGAGGAAGGTGCGCCGGTACAGCTTGTTGGTGGCCAGGCAGTTGAAGAGCAGCTCGGGCTCGGCGCGGATGCCGTCCACGACCCGCCGTTCCGTGAACAGCTGGGGGTACCAGAGGGTGACGGCGCCGGTCGCCTCGTCGACGCGTTCCACGGTGCCCATGACGAAGTCGGCGCCGGTCGCCTCCGCCTCCAGCAGGAGGCTCTTGCAGGCGTGCCTGGGCAGCTCGTCGTCGCTGTCGAGGAACATCAGGAAGGGCGAGCGCGCGGCGTCCATGCCCGCGTTGCGCGGCGCGCCGCAGCCGCCGCTGTTGGCGGGCAGCCGTACGTAGCGGACCCGGCCGTCCTGCTCGGTGAGGGATCTGGCCACCGAGGGGGTGTCGTCGTCGGAACAGTCGTCCACGATGACCACTTCGAGGTTCTTGAGCGTCTGGCTCAGCACGGAGCGCACGGCCCGGGGTAACCGGGCCGCGTCGTTGTAGGTGATGACGATCACGCTGACGTCGGGGACCGTGTATCGCTGTGCTGTCATGGTTCGCAACTCCAAGGCGGCTGGGAGGAGAGCCTTGACCCGCGGTGACCCGCGCCCGATGGGCGAAGGCCAGGCAAGGCGTCATGGGATCGCCGGTCGTCGGCCGGGGGGTCCTCGGGCCGAGGTGGCGTGTCCGTAAGGTCGGTGGAAGGTGAGGGGGAGGCGGGGCCCTCAGGCGGAGGCGGGCGCGTCCGTGAGGAGGACGGGGGCGTCGCGGCCGGTGCCGCTCGCGGCCCGCCTCGGGTCCGCGCGCTCCTCGTGATACTCCTCGTCGACGTTGACCTCCCAGACGTCGTGCCGGGCTCCGTCGACGATGTTCTCCACGGTCAGCATCGCGGTGAGCATGGAGTGGTCCTGGTTGTTGTACCGGTGCATGCCGTTGCGGCCGACCGGGTGGATCTCCGGCCACTCCACGTCGAGATACTTCCTGAGCACCTCGACGTTGCCGGCGTAACCGGCGTCGTAGACCGGGTAGGCCTTCGGCATCCGCACCACGTAGCCCCGCTGGACCGAGCCGGGGGTCACCAGGCCGAGCTGCTCCAGCTCCCGGGTGCCGAACGCGACGAGGTCGTCGTCCGGGGCGCGCCACAGGTCGTCGCCCTCGTCGACGAAGTACTCCAGGCCGAGACAGGTCCGCCCGGCCTGCACCAGGTACGGCGACCAGGAACCGTAGTTCTGCACCCGGCCGAGCCGGACCTCGGGGGAGTGGATGTAGATCCAGTTGTCGGGGAAGGAGAACCGCTCGGGGACGACCAGCGCGACGGTGAGGAAGTCGCGGTACCTCAGCCCCGCGGCGGCCTCGGCGACGGCGTCGGGCACGTCGGGCCCGAACGCGCGGATCAGGGCGTTGAGCGGCATCGAGGAGACGAGGTCGCCGCAGTACACCTCGCGGGTGGCGCTCCTGCTCCCGTCGTCCGGGTGAGCGGCGCCGGTGCCGTCGCCGGGACGGCCGGTGCCGCCGTCGTCGTCCGAGCGGACGGTGACGGCCAGGCGGCCGTGGTGGCGGCGGATGCGCTCGACCCGGGTGCCGAGGTGCACGGCGCACCCCCGCTCGCGGACCCGGTCGGCGCAGGCCTGCCACATCATGCCCGGCCCCAGCTTGGGGTAGCGGAACTCCTCGATGAGGCTCGTGACCTCCTTCCGCCGCCCTCCGGGCGTCAGCGCGTCGGCGACGGCCTTGCCCAGGGAGAGGTTCCTGATCCGCTGCGCGGCCCAGTCGGCCTGGATGCTCGTGGCGGGAACGCCCCACACCTTCTCGGTGTAGGTCTTGAAGAAGATCCCGTAGAGTCGCCGGCCGAACCTGGCCGCGACCCATCCCTCGAAGGTGGACTGGTCGGCGGGCGGCCTGATCCTGGCCCAGGCGTAGGAGCCGACGCACCGCAGGGATTCGAGGACACCGAGGTTGAACAGGGCGTTGGACGCCTTCAGCGGGTAGTCGTAGAAACGGCCCTGATAGTGGATGCGGCTCATCCGCGGGCGGAGCAGGAAGTCCTCCTCGCCGAGGATCTCGTTCCAGAAGTCCTCCACCCGCGACACCTTCGTGAAGAAGCGGTGCCCGCCGATGTCGAAGCGCCAGCCGTCGCGTTCCTCCGTACGGCTGATCCCGCCGACCACGCGGTCGGCCTCGAAGACCTCGCAGGGGTGTCCTCGCCGGGTCAGCTCGTAGGCCGCGGTGAGCCCGGCGGGCCCCGCTCCCACGACCACCGTTGAATCCATGCGCTTCCCCCCGCGAATGCCGTTTCCCGTGATCTCGCCCGTCTCGGTCACACGATCGTGTCGGACGGCCAGGGGGGATCGAAGGGTCATTACGTCTTACTAGGACGTGTGCATTCCCAGCCTTGACCTGGGCTTGGGGAAGGCGTTGCCGCGCCGCGGGCCCGAGGCGCGGACGGTTCGCCCGCGAGAAGCACGCGCGAAGCACGCGGGAGACACGCGGGAGACACGCGGAAGGCGCGCGGTAGATGTGCGGAAGGCGCCCGCGAGAAGCACGCGGGAGACACGCGGGAGATGTGCGGAAGGCGCACCGGAGACGCGCGAAGGACATGCGGGGGATGCGCGGGGATGTGCGGGAGATGTGCGGGAGATGGTCAAGTCTCGGTCAGCTCACTCCATCGCGGTCATGTTTCGGGTTCGCCCGGCCCGTCGCGAAGCCATGCTGCTGACGTGACGTCTACGTCGCGCTCATGGCCGCCAGGTTGTGTCGACGGGCACACGGGCCCCTTCCGCCGCTTTCCGGCGACCGCTGGGCCTCCCGCCGCGCGCCCGTGACGTCTTCCACGACGAGTGGATCTTCACCTGTGTGCCGTGTCCGGCGTTCACGCCGATGGACCGGACTGTGAGCTTTCGACTACCGGAGGACCGATCGTGGCCCCAGTGAGCATCATCGTGCCCATCTACGACGTGGAACCGTACCTTGAGGCGTGTCTGGAGTCGTTGGTCGCGCAGACCTGGAGTGACATCGAGGTCGTCATGGTGGACGACGGTTCCCCCGACTCCAGCGCGGAGATCGCCGGGGCCTTCGCCGAACGTGACGGCCGGTTCCGGTTGATCCGGCAGGAGAACGGGGGCCTTGGCACCGCGCGCAACACCGGCATAAGGCACGCCACCGGTGATTTCCTCGCCTTTCTCGACAGTGACGACATGCTCCCGCTGACGGCAGTCGAGACGATGGTGTGCAGCCTGAGGGAGAGCGGGTCCGATCTCGTCACGGGCAACGTCCTGCGCTTCAGCGGGCAGGGGGTGCGCCAGTCGGCGATGCACAAGGTGATCTTCGCCAACTCCGCCCGGCGGACCCACGTGACCCGCGACGAGATCCTGCTCAAGGACCGCCTGGTCACGAACAAGCTCTGGCGCCGCTCCTTCTGGGACGGGCAGGGGCTGAGCTTTCCCGAGGGGGTCCTGTGGGAGGACATCGCCGTCTCCCTGCCCGCCCACTTCACGGCCGGGGCGGTGGACGTGCTGTCCACCCCGGTCTACCTGTGGCGGGAACGGGAGGGGGAGAGCGTCTCGATCACGCAGAACCGGGGGCACGTCAAGGGGATCGAGGACCGGTTCGCCGCCGTCAACTCGGTGCGGAGCTTCCTGGCCGGCACCGGACGGGACCGGCACCTGAGGGCGTGGGACCGGATGGTCCTCGACAGCGACCTGCCGAACTTCCTGCAGGTGCTGGACCAGGCGGGGGAGGAGTTCCGGACCCGTTTCCTCGACCTGGCGTGCGCCTACCTCGAACAGGCGGGGCCGAAGGTCCTCCCGCTCATCCCCGCGCAGCGCCGGGCGAAGTGGGCTCTCGTACGGGAACGCCGGGTGGACGACCTCGTCCAGCTGCTGGAGTGGGACAGGACGGTCAAGCCGACCGCCCGCGTCAGCGGCGGCGCCCTGCGCGGCTACCACCTCAACAGCCCCGTGCCGGTCGAGCGGCCGGCCACGCGGATGCGCGAGGAGCTGGACCTGCGGCAGCGGGTGGACAGCCTGGACTGGAAGGACGACAGGCTGGTCGTCGAGGGCCGGGTGTCGCTGCGCTACCTGCGTCCCCGCAGGCGGATGCAGCAGCACGTCCTCGCCTGGCTGGTCCCCGAGGACCCCGGGAGCCACGATCGCAGGATCCGGCTGCCGGTCACGATCCGGCGCGGCCTGTCGCTGGTCGACACCGGCCCGCGCAGGCGCAAGGACTGGTGCGGGTTCCGGCTGGCCGTCGACCCGGCCGCGCTTCCCGCGGGCTCGTCCTGGCGGATCGACCTGTGCGTGCTGTCCCGTGGCCTCGTACGCAGGGGCAGGCTGTCCCAGCCGAGCCCGGCCGCGCGGCGGCTGGAGTTCGCCGAGCGCGAGTCGGGGACCGTGGCGTGGACGGAGTGGACGCCCGCCGAGGAGTTCAGGCTCAGGGTGGAGCGGCCGGGCGGGCGGGTCACCGGCCACCGGGTGGCCGAGGGCAGGCTGCGGATCAGCGGCCGGTGCGACGGTGACCTCGGTGACCTCGGCGCCGCGCCGGCGCTGCGGCTGACCCGCCCGCAGGGCGGCCGCGCCCGGCGCTACCCGATGACCGTGACGGACGGCGCCTTCGAGGCGGTGGTCGACCTCGACGAGGTGCTGTCCGAGCGCTGGCCGGGCCTCGACCCGGCCGGCCTGGAGATGAGCGCGCTCAACCCCGGCGCCGAATGGCACTTCGAGGTCGTCCCGGAAAGCCCTGAGCATCAGGAGGACCAGGAACGCCCGGTGTCCGGCCCGCCGGAGACCCCGCTTCACCCGAACCCGGAAAGCCCAGAGCGGTGGCACGCCCGTCCGCTGCTCGTCGGCCGCGACGTGGAGCGCGGCCTCTACCGGCTCCGCGGCCGTGACGTGGTGCTGGACCGCTCGCAGGCGGGCGGGCTCGTGCTGCGCGAGCAGCGGCCGACGTTCTACGTCGAGCGGGTGGAGTGGACCGACCAGGGTCACCTCAGGGTGACCGGGGCGCCGATGCGCCCGATCGACGGCCCGGCGTGGCTGGTCGTCACCTCGCGCAACCGGTTCACCGAACGGCTCTTCCCGCTCGTCGGCGGCAGCGCCACGGTGACGCCGGAGGGGAGCGACACGCTCGGCGGGCGGCTGCCGCTGCCCGCGGGCACGCACGGCTTCGCGATCCGTACCGGACCCGGCACCGGTGACATGCGCATGGAGTTCCGGCTGTCCGCGCCGCTGGAGCACGTCTCCGCCACCCGTACGTTCACCTTCGACACCGACCTGATGGACGAGGCCGTCTTCACCGTGAGCGACGACCTGCGCGCCTCGGGCAGGCCGAAGCAGCAGCGGCTGCTGCGCGAGGACTTCTACCCCGCGAGGTGCCAGGAGCCGCTGCGGCCCGCCGTCCTCTTCGACAGCTACGGTGGCCGGCAGTTCTCCGACAGCCCGAAGGCGATCTACGAGGAGCTCGTGCGGCGGGGCGCCGACCTGGAGTTCATGTGGATCGTGCGGGACGGGCAGGTGGAGCTGCCCGAGGGGGTGACGCCGGTGCGGCGCTACGGGCGGGAGTTCTTCGACGCCCTGGCCCGCTGCCGGTACGTCGTCACCAACAGCCACCTGCCCTCCTGGTTCGAGCGCAGGGAGGGGCAGACGGTGCTGCAGACCTGGCGCGGCACCCCGCTGAAGCGCGTCGGCTTCGACGTCGAGAAGGTGCCGTTCGCCAGGTCCGACCACCACGAGCGGCTGGCGAGGGCCGTCGCCAGGTGGAGCCACCTGATCTCGCCGAGTCCCTGGTGCACCTCGGTCCTGGACGGCGCCCTGCGGTTCGAGGGGGAGATCCTGGAGATCGGCTCTCCCCGCGACGACCTGCTGCGCCGCGCCGGGGCCGCCACGCGCACCCGGGAGATCCGGGAGCGGCTCGGCCTGCCCGAGGGCAGGAAGGTCGTCCTGTACGCCCCGACCTGGCGCGACGACAAGTTCTACAGCAGGGGGCGCTACCGGCTCGACCTGCGCCTGGACCTCCAGCACCTGAACGAGGAGCTGGGCGAGGACCACGTGCTCATGATCCGCAAGCATCCGAGCGTCACCGACAGGCTGCCCAGGGTCGGTACGGACTTCGTCCTCGACGTCTCGATGTACCCGGACATCCAGGAGCTCTACCTGGTGGCGGACATGCTGATCACGGACTACTCGTCGGCGATGTTCGACTTCGCGGTGACCGGCAAGCCGATGCTGTTCCACACCTACGACCTGGAGCACTACCGCGACGAGGTGCGCGGCTTCTACTTCGACTTCGAGGCCGAGGCCCCCGGGCCGCTGCTGCGCACGACCGAGGAGGTCGCGGCGGCGGTGCGGGACGTCGACGAGGTGCACGCCAAGTACCGGAAGCCGTACGACGCCTTCACCGCCAGGTTCTGCCCGCTGGAGGACGGCGGCGCGGCGGCCAGGGCCGTGGACCGGATCTTCGGGTAGCCGGGGGCCGCCCGCGCCGTACGGGAGAGCGGCGGGCGGGTGGGACGGCCGGCGCGCCGGGCGAAAGGCCGGGGAAGCCCTCTCCGGGCTTTCGCCTTCCCAAAGCACCCGATCGCTGTGGCGCGGGTCGGTCAAGAAGTGGCATGGAGATCTTCTAGTAGTTACAGAGCGTAGATGAGAGGAGGCACGGCGTGGCCATGCTGGAACACATGAGGGCCTATTCGTTGGACGACGTTCACGCGACCCGGAAACGAAAAGACTCCTGGTGGACCGTTTTCCTGGTCGACCCGGTGGCGTGCAGGCTCACCCTGCTCGTCGCCAACCACACGTCCATCACCCCCAACGGGCTCACCCGCTTCTCCCTGATCCTCGGGATGTGCTCGGCGATCTGCTTCGCGTCCGGACGGCTGGTGGCGGGGGCCCTGCTGTTCTACGTGAGCTTCATGGTCGACTGCATGGACGGGAAGATCGCCCGGCTCAAGGGGACGGGAACGGCGTTCGGGCTCTGGCTCGACTACGTGGGCGACCGCATCAGGGTGGTCTGCTGCGCCGCGGGGCTGGCGTCCGGGCAGTACGCGGTGACGGGGGACGTCTCCTACATCCTGCTCGGTGCCGGGGTGGCCGTGCTCGACCTGTTCCGCTACGTGAACGCGCCGCAGATGAAGCGCGTGCGCGAGGTGGTCAAGGAGAACCGGCTCGCGCGTCTGGTGCCCGTCGAGTCCGTGGTGACCGTGGGACACCCCAGGCCCGGCGAGGCGACGGTGGCCGCCGGGCACACCGTGCACGCGGGAAACGCAGGACACACGGGACATGCAGGGCATGCGGGACACGCGGGGCATGTCAGGCCCGTCGAGGTCATCACCCCCCGCGAGCCGATGCGGGTCGCCGGGTTCGAGGACCGGGACGAGGAACGGGCCGAGGGCCGGGACGAGAGCCGGGCGGGGCGGCAGGGCCCCCGGGGGGGCAGGCGCCCGAAGCTGCCCCGCAGGTTCACCCGCCTGCTGGCCCGCCACCGGGTCCGGACCCACCTGATCAGCGGCATCGAGTTCCACGCCGCGGTGTTCGTGGTCGCCCCGCTGATCGGGACGTCCGCCCTGGTGCCCCTCTCGGTCGCGGCGGGTGTGCTGCTCCTGCTGAACGAGGTCGTTTTGATCTACCGAATGTGGCTCTTCGCCCGGGTGGTGCCCGTCGTGCCGCTCGTGCGGAAGGCGCCGCGCGTATCTGTTTGACCAAGCTTTACGGGGGTTCGTTGTCATGCAGTCCGACCGTCCGATCTTCGTGATCGGTTGCCCGCGTTCCGGTACCACGATGTTGCAGCTGATGCTGCACTCGCACCCGCGCATCGCGGTGCCTCCGGAGACGCGGTTCGTGGTGCCCGGCTACTACCGCAGGTTCTCCTTCGGGGACCTGCGCGAGGAGCGCAACCGGCGCAGGGTCGGCCGGTGGATCGTGAGCGACAAGGACACCAAGTTCAAGGAGCTCAAGCTCGACGGGGACAGGCTGATCGACGACATCGTCGCGGGGCCGCCCACGCTGGGGTCGGCGATGGGCATCACCTTCCGCTCGTACGCCGAGCAGTACGGCAAGAGCCGCTGGGGTGACAAGCGGCCCAGCTACTACCACCACGTGGACCTGCTGACGCGGCTGTTCCCCGACGCCCAGTTCGTGCACCTGATCAGGGACGGCCGCGACTGCGTGGCGTCGCTGAAGGAGATGCCCTGGTACACCAAGGACGTCTTCCACGCGGCGGTCAACTGGAGCGAGGCGATCGACTACGGCCGCCGGCACGCCAAGAGGCTCCCCGCCGACAGCTACTACGAGCTGCGCTACGAGGACCTGACGGCCTACCCGGAGACCGAGCTGAGCAAGCTCTGCGACTTCCTCGGCGAGGACTACGACCCGGCGATGAGCGAGCCGTACCACGTCGCCAGGGTGGCCATCCCGCAGCACAAGGTCTGGCACAGCAACACCCACGGCGACGTCACGACCGCCAGGGCGGGCTCGTGGAAGGCCAGGCTGGAGCCCTGGGAGATCTCGGTGTGCGAGACGGTGCTGGCCGACCGGCTCGTCGCCAACGGCTACGAGCTGAGCGGCGCGCCCAAGGCGAGCAAGGCGCACGTCAAGGCGTGCGAGAAGGCGGCGTCCAAGCGGCGCTGGGCGCGCAGGCGCAAGGAGATCCGCGACCGCGTCAACCGGTTCCGCGAGCCGAGCCCGGTGGCCGCGCGGCTCACCAGCCGGCAGCTCGGCGAGCTTGCGAAGGTCTGACATGACGTCCGATCGCCCGATCTTCATCCTGGGCTGTCCCCGCTCGGGGACGACGATGCTGCAGCTGATGATGCACGCCCACCCGCGCGTCGCCATCCCGCCGGAGACCCGGTTCATGGTCTCCACCTACCAGAGGCGACTGCAGTTCGGCGATCTCAACGACGCCGCGCACCGGCGCGAGCTGGGCGAATGGGTGGTCGACCGGCGCCAGACGCGCTTTCACGAGCTGGACCTGGACCGCGACGAGGTGCTGGAGCAGATCGTCGACGGGCCGCCGACGCTCGGCTCCGCGCTGGGCATCGTGCTGCGCGCGTACGCGGCCAGGCACGGCAAGCCGCGCTGGGGCGACAAGCGGCCCTCGTACTTCCAGTACACCGACGTGCTGCTGCGCCTGTTCCCCGACGCCCAGTTCGTGCACCTGATCAGGGACGGCCGCGACTGTGTGGCGTCGCTGAAGGAGATGCCCTGGTACAACGGGAGCGTCTACAGCGCGGTGTCGGCCTGGGCCGAGGCGATCGACTTCGCCCGGCACGGCGCGCCGAAGCTTCCCGAGGGCAGCTACCACGAGCTGCGCTACGAGGACCTGACCGCGGAGCCCGAGGCCCACCTGCGCAGGCTGTGCGAGTTCCTCGGCGAGGACTACGACCCGGCCATGTGCGACCCGGGCGCGGTGGCCGACATCGCCGTACCCGCGCGCAAGACGTGGCACGTGCGCACCTTCGGCGAGGTGACCACCGCGCGGACCGGCTCGTGGCGCGAGCGGCTCGACCCCGGCGAGGTCTCGCTGTGCGAGAGCGTGCTCGGGGACCGGCTGGAGACGTACGGGTACGAGCTCACCGGGGCGCCGAAGGTCGAGACCTCGCGGATGGTCTCCTACGAGCGGACCGCGGCCAAGCGGAAGCTGGCCCGCGTCAAGCGGGTCGCGTTCGACCGGCTGATCCGGCTCCGCGAGCCGAACCCGATGGGGGCCCGGCTCACCTCCGCCCAGATCGTGCTGGCGGGAGTGCCGATGCCGCGCACCGAGCCCGTCGGGGTCAGCGGATGACCGGCCCCAGCGGCCCTACCGGTCCTACCGGTCCTACCGGCCCGCCGGGAACGGGCCCGTGACGTTCAGCGGGTGACCTGCTCGAACAGGGCCTCCCACCGGTCCAGGACGCGGTCCGGGCGGAACGCCTCGACGTGCGCGCGGGCGGCGGCTCCCAGCCGCCGCCGCTCCTCGGCCGAGGCCATCAGCCCGGCCAGCGCGGAGGCGAGCGCCGTCACGTCGGCCGGGGGCACCAGCACCCCGGTCCGCCCGTCCAGCACGAGTGACCTGAGCCCGCCCGACACGTCGAACGCCACCGAGGGCACCCCGTAGGACGCGGCCTCGCCGACCACCAGGGGCAGCCCCTCGTGCTCGCTGGACAGCGCCAGTATCGACCCGCCCATGTACTCGTCCCCCATCAGGGTCGCGGGCACCGCGCCGCGGAACACCACCCGGTCGCTCACCTCGCACGCCGCCGCGTGCGACATGAGCCGGTCGCGCTCGGACCCCTCGCCGACCAGGTGCAGCTCCCAGCCCTCACCCGCCTCGCGGCGGGCCTCCACGAGATCCGGGTGGCCACCGTCGCCCCCGGGTACCGGGCGGCCGCACGCCTCCGCGAACGCCGAGATCAGCCGGTCGAACCGCTTCACGCCCCCCAGCCTGCCGACCCCGAGCACCCGGCGGGCGGTCAGCTCCGCGGTCCGCGACGGCCAGGCGGGCAGCGGGTTCGGGATGGACCAGGTGTTGGGCAGCAGCGCGTGCTCGGAGAACAGCCAGGCGTCCTCCTCGCTGAGGAACACCGCCTTCTCCAGGGAGCCGTAGTGGCCGCGGACCGAGCCGAGGTGCCAGGAGCCCCGAGCGTGCTCGTACGAGCCGTGGTACTGCCCGATCGGCAGCAGCCGCTCGGGCAGCAGGCTCCCGATCCGGGTGACCACGCCGGGCGAGGCGAGCACCGCGAAGCCCGGCCCGACCTCCCGCAGCAGCCCGTCGAGCACCCGCCGCTCGCGGCGCCTGCCCAGCCGCGAGAGCCTTCCCACCGGGGCGCGGTGGATCACGTGGCTGGTGTAGCGCGCTCCCTCCACGTACCGGAACGGCCGCTCCGCCCGGTGCAGCCCGATCACGTGCACCTCGCGGCCCCGCTCGGCCAGGCCCTGCGCCGTGGTGTGGGTGACCCGCTGGACGCCGCCGAGGGTGTCGGCGTCCATGCACGCGAACACCACCGTCCCCGTACGCCCGCCGCTCACCGGGGCCGCCCCAGCAGTGGCAGGCGGCTCAGGTGCCGTACCCTGGCCGGGGCGCGTTCCCGCACGTCGGCGGGGCGGGGCGGCCGGGTGTGGCAGGGCTCGAAGAAGGCGTCCACCACCCTCGCCGAGGCGTGGCCCTTCTCGTCGGCGCACCACGTCCTGCGGAACGCGATGTACCTGGAGGCGAACGCCGCGCTCAGCCCTTCGAGGTCGCGCAGCGCCTCGATCAGCTCCTCGGTCGTGGTCAGGCAGGGGCCGGGGGCGATCGCGGGAAGGTCGTGGTAGACCCCGCGTTCCACCCTGCGGTACTCGTCCCAGTCGTCGATCAGGAACAGCATCGGCCGCCCGGTGACCGCGTAGTCGCACATCAATGACGAGTAGTCGGTCAGCAGCGCGTCCGAGAGCAGGATCAGGTCGTTGACCTCGGGATAGGACCCCGCCTGCCGGACGAAGTGGCGCAGGTGCTCCGGCACCTCGAACCGCTCGACCGGGTGGGTCCGCAGGACCACCGTCCAGTCGCCCGACAGGGCCTCGGCCATCGCGGCCAGGTCGGCCCTGACCGACTGCCCGGACCCCTTGGCCCGGTCGCGGTAGGTGGGGGCGTACAGCAGCACCCTGGACCAGTGCGGGATCTCCAGCTTCTCCCTCGCCCGCCCGGCCGCCTCCCGGTCGCCGTGCACGAGCACGTCGCAGCGGGGCGAGCCGTGCCGCAGCAACCGCCCCCGGTAGCCGTTGGAGGGCACGAAGACCCGCTCGAACTCGGCGCTGGGTGCGACCAGCGCGTCCCAGCGGTCCACCGCGGCCCGCCAGGTCGCCCGCGGCCCGTCGAAGTCGGCGCGCAGGTCGGGCGCGTCGAAGCCGACCGACTTGATGCCCTGGCCGTGCCAGGTCTGCAGGTAGCGGGTGCCGGGCGGTTTGGGGTAGGCCAGCGGCATGCCGTGGCTGTCGACCCAGTAGCCCGCCCTGGCCATGGTCCAGATGTGGCGCCAGCTCATCCGCCGCACCGGCCTGACCTCGGGGGGAAGGTTCCCCCGGGCCTCGGCGACCGACCACACCACCTTCAGCGAGGTGTTCCGCCGCCTGAGCTCCTCGTAGATGTAACGCGGGTTCCCGGTGTACCCGGCGCCGACGTCGGACTCGAACAGGGCCAGGTCCGCGCGCGGCGGCAGCACGGAGATCAGCCCCTTGTAGGCGCGGAGCTTCACCTCGGGCCCGCCCACCCTGCGCAGCAGGCGGGCGGCGACCCGCTTGAGCCGGGGCAGCTGCCGCAGCAGCCCCTGGCGGCGCCAGAGCACCCGCAGGAACGCGGCGCTGCCCTCCGCCTTGACGATGACCCGGTGCCACAGGATGGACGTGCCGAACGGCGCGGTGCACGGGTCGACGAGCAGCCGGTCGGAGGTGACCCGCCCGTCGGGGTTGACGATCTCGACCACGGGGTCGTAGCGGCCCTCGAAGCCCAGGCGGCCGTGGCGCATCGCGGTGAGGTCGATCGTCGCCTCGCTCAGGTGACCATCACCGGTGAAGCGCGGCTCCAGCCGCACCCGATGGTTCCTGAACCGCAGGAACGCGCTCCAGCCGGGCGTGGCGTCGAGCACCCCGAACGGGTCGTACGTCGTGATCGCCAGCCTGACCAGCGAGCCCTCCCCGGTGACGGCCGCCTCGTGGCGCAGCCGGGAGGCGCTGTAGGGAAGCTCGGCCATCCGGAGCGAGGTGATCTCCCGCCTCTCGTCGGCGACCGCGCCCCAGTAGGTGCGCCCCCCTTCCCGTACGGCGACGCGCGGCGGGGCCTTGGGCCCGTTCAGCGACCGGGCGGCCACCAGGAGCTCGTCGGGCCTGCCGTCGAGGATGAAGCTGCAGCAGACCCGCAGGAGCGGGTCGATCGTCTCGAACACCACCGGGTCGAGCTCCGCGAGGTAGGGGCGGATCACCGAGACGAACTCGTCGATCCACGCCGGGTCGCGCGAGGGCAGCGGGTTGAGGTAGACCCGCAGGTCCTGGCGGATGAAGCGGCGCTGCCGCTCGTACACCAGGTCGCCGAGGTCGCCGAGGTCACTGTCCCGGAGGATGTCGTCGCTCAGCCGGGCCGCCCTGATCCTGGAGCGGACGTTGGCCATCTCCGTCAGCGACAGCGAGATCGACAGCCGCGCCTCGCTCTCCGCCGCGGCCCGGTGCCAGAGGTAGACCACCCAGGGGACCACGGCGAACCGCCGCGCCGCGCAGTACAGGGCGGTGCTGAAGACGTGGTCCTCGTAGTGCATGTCCTCGCGGAACGGCACCCGCCGCAGCAGCTCGGCCCGGTAGAGCTTGTTGGTGCTGAAGGAGTCGAGGAACATCTCCGGCTCCCGGGCGATGCCCTCGACCGTCCTGCGCCTGCAGAACAGGGCGGGGTAGTAGCGCGCGGTCCTGCCGGTCTGCTCGTACAGCCGCGCGATCTGCCCGGTGACGAAGTCGGCGCCGGTCCGCTCGATCTCCAGCAGCATGCTCTTGCAGGCGTGCCTCGTCAGCTCGTCGTCGCTGTCCAGGAACATCACGTACGGCGCCCGCGCCGCCGCCACCCCCCGGTTGCGCGGCACCCCGCAGCCCCCGCTGTTGACCTCCCCGCGCAGGTAGCGGACCCTCGGGTCCCTGCGCTGCAACTCCCGGACCACCTTCCCCGTGCCGTCGGTGCTCGCGTCGTCGGCGATGATCACCTCGATGTTGCGCAGGGACTGCCGGAGCACGGACCGCACGGCTCTGGCCAGCCGCGCGGCATCGTTGTAGGTGATGACCACAACGCTGCATTCCGGGATATTGATCACGATCTGAGGTATTCCCGGGAAAAGTAGCCAGTTGTCCCACTTGTGCACTGATGACACTTTTTTTGGGGTTGTCTGAAGCTGCTGCCGCGTGACGTGGAGGCCGCACCTCCACCGGTGGGAAACGGGGCGCCCGCGGTCGCCGGCCCGGCCCGTTCTCGCCGGTGGTCCAGCCGGGAGGTCTGCCGGGGGTCCGACGACCGCTTCGTTCATGACCGAGGTCTCCTTGGGGGTGGGGGAAGTGCCGGCCCGCACCGCCGTACGCATGGGAGAGCCCACCTCGGCCGGGCCACCTCACAGCTAGCTTGGATTTTCCAAACTGGCAGGGTCGTTTGTGTTTCCCAACCCAGAGGTAGGCTGCACCCATGAAGGCCATGGAACTTCCCCAGAACACCAACTGCTCCATCTGGCGCAGCCTTGAGGTGCTGGGCCACAAGTGGACCTTGCTGATCATCCGCGAGGCGTTCTGGGGCCGGACGCGCTACGCGGAGTTCCGGAGGATCGGCGTGCCCACGGACGTGCTCCAGGCGCGCCTGACCTCGCTCGTCGAGGAGGGCATCCTCGAACGACACCCCTACCGGAAACCCGGGGAGCGGACCCGCGACGAGTACGTCCTCACGCCCGCGGGCAAAGACCTCATCCCGATCCTCGCCGCGCTGGCCGCATGGGGCGACGAGCACCGCCCGAACCCGCGCGGCCCCGCCTCCGTCTTCGTCGACGGCGCCACCGGCCGGTCCGTCGCCCTCGCCTTCACGGACGCCGTCGGCACGGCGGCGGCCCCCTCCGACGTCAAGATGGTGCGCGGCTCGGGCGCCATGGCACCCGCGACGTGACAACCGCACACAGCGCGCCCGGCCTCTGAGAAGCGCGGTGCCCGCCGATTCTCAGTCGTACGCGATCCCCGTGAGCGAGAAGCCGTCCTGCAGATAGACGGTCCGCCCCGCACGGCGGGCCGGCAGGCAGGCACGCAGGCGGCGCGCCCGCTGCGGGGGCAGGAAGGCGTCCGCGTCCGCCGGATCCACCATCCGCCACGCGTCGAGCTCCTCCGGCGGTAGCCGGATGGCCGCCCGCTGCCGCTCGCCCAAGATCCCACCGTCGAAGACCAGCCGGAACCCGCCGGGTTCCTCTCCGCGCGGACGCATCCAGTCCGCGCACAACAGCACGGAGGGAGGGGCCGAGCAGGTCACGCCGAGCTCTTCGGCGACCTCCCTCATGGCCGCCTCCCACGGCGTCTCCCCCTCCTCGACCGCCCCGCCGGGAAACTCCCACCCCTCCTTGTACGTCGGCCGGACCAGGAGGACCCGGTCGGCCTCGTCCGTGATGAACAGCGCGGCGGCCGTGGGGTGACGGGCGAGGCCGCGACGGTACTCCTCAGCGTTCACGAATCGACCGTAACGGTAGACATCGAGGGCGGCCCGGGTTTCGCACCGGATGCCCGGGGAGGGGTTCGCTCGCTTTCTTATGGTCCTCGACCAGGCGAGGGAGCGCCGGGAAGTGGGGTGATGCGCTTGCGGCTGGAGCTCCCCGATTCATGCCCGAGCGAGCGATCATGTCCAGCCCTCGGGTACGGAACCCCTCTGGCGGGCTTCGCCTCGAAGGGGAGGGAGGCGTCGCGGGCCGTTCGGTGGTCCAAGCTTGGTCAAGGCCGGGGGACTGGTTGACCTTGGTACGGGATCGGGAGCGGTAGACCGGAAATATCGCAGTATGTGCTCGCATGTCGGGTGCGGCTGTGCCACTTCGGGGAGACTGCTGATGGCCGACGACAACGTTCCAGAGGAGATGCTCGGGCAGGGGCGGCCGGGGGTTCCGGCCCGGGGGCGGGGGCCCAACACCGGGGAGCCCTTCTCCAGGCGTGACTACCGGCATCCGGCGGCGGGCTGGGGAGCGGTGTTCAGCGTCGGGAAGGCGCTGGCCAGGACGCGGGAGCCGGTCGACGGGACGCGCGCGATCTTCCGGATGAACCACGAGAACCACGGCTTCGACTGCCCCGGGTGCGCGTGGCCGGACAGCACCAAGGGCCTGCGCCTGGACATCTGCGAGAACGGCATCAAGCACGTCACCTGGGAGATGACTCCCAAGCGGGTCGGACGCGCGTTCTTCGCCGCCCACACCGTCACCGAGCTGTCGGGCTGGACCGACTTCGCGCTGGAGGACCAGGGCAGGCTGACCGAGCCGATGGTCTACGACCCGCACTCGGACAGGTATGTGCCGATCTCCTGGCCGGACGCGTTCGAGCTGGTCGGCGCGGAGCTGCGGAAGCTGGACAGCCCGGACCGGGCCTCGTTCTACACCTCGGGGCGGCTGAGCAACGAGGCCACGTTCCTCTACCAGCTGTGGGTCCGCGAGTTCGGCACCAACAACCTGCCCGACTGCTCGAACATGTGCCACGAGGCGAGCGGCCGGGCGCTCACCGCCGCGCTGGGCACCGGCAAGGGAACCGTCGACCTGGACGACTGGGGCAAGGCCGACACGCTGGTCATCATCGGCGCCAACGCGGCCTCCAACGCGCCGCGCATGCTCACCGCGCTCGCCGAGGCGTACCGCCGCGGCGCCCGGATCGTGCACGTCAACCCGCTGATCGAGGCGGCGGCGAAAAGCACGATCGTGCCCCACGACTTCCTGGCGATGGGGACCTTCCACGCCACCAGGACCGGCACCCTCAACGTGCGGCCGAGGATCGGCGGCGACCTGGCCCTGCTGCGCGGGGTCGGCAAGGCCGTGCTGGAGGCGGCGGAGACCGACCCGAAGGCGATCGACCGGGAGTTCGTCGAGCGCCACACGCACGGCTTCGAGGACTACCGGCGGGCGTGCGCCGAGGCCACCTGGCCGCTGCTGGAGTTCCAGTCGGGCGTGGACGAGGCCGGGATCCGCGAGTTCGCCCGCGTCTACATGCGGTCCCGCCGCACCGTCATCAGCTGGTGCCTGGGCATCACCCAGCAGGAACACGGCGTCTACACCGTACGCGAGATCGTCAACCTGCTGCTGCTCCGCGGCAACATCGGCCGCGAGGGTGCCGGGCCGTGCCCCATCCGGGGGCACAGCAACGTCCAGGGCAACCGCACCTGCGGCGTCGACCACCGGCCGGGCGAGCACCTGCTGTCCCGGCTGGCCGAGGTGTGCGGCATCGACCCGCCACGGGCCCACGGCCTGGACACCGTCGGCACCATCGAGGCGATGAGCCGCGGCGACGTCAAGGTGTTCGTGAGCATGGGCGGCAACTTCGCGCTGGCCGTGCCCGACACCCCGTACACCTTCCGGGCGCTTCGCAACTGCGAGCTGACCGTGCAGGTCAGCACCAAGCTCAACCGCAGCCACCTGGTGCACGGCAGGAAGGCGCTGATCCTGCCGTGCCTCGGCCGTACCGAGAAGGACCGCCGGCGCGGCGGCCTCCAGGGCGTCACGGTCGAGGACTCGATGAGCATGGTGCACATGTCGTTCGGCATGAGGACCCCGGCCTCCCGGCACCTGCTGTCCGAACCGGCGATCATCGCCGGGATGGCGCGGGCGACCCTGCCGCGCAGCGCCACGCCCTGGCAGGGGTACGCCGACGACTACGACCGCGTCCGCGACACCATGGCCCAGGTCCTCGACGGGTTCGAGGACTTCAACCGCCGGGCCAGGCTCCCGCTGGGCTTCCGGATCCACCAGCCCGCCCGCGAGCTGCTCTTCCTCACCGAGTCGGGCCGCGCCGAGTTCTCGAACGCCCCGATACCGGACGTCGTCCCGGCGCCGGGACACCTCACGTTGGGCACGGTGCGCTCCCACGACCAGTGGAACACCACCATCTACTCCGACGACGACCGCTACCGGGGCGTCAGGAACCTGCGCACCCTGGTCCTGATGAACCGCGACGACATGCGCGAGCGGGGACTCGACGAGGCGGACCTCGTCGACATCACGAGCATCGCCAGGGACGGCGGCAGGCGCACCGTTTACGGCTACCGCGCCTTCGGCTACGACATCCCGCGCGGCAACGCGATCGGGTACATGCCGGAGCTGAACGTGCTCTGCGGGATCGTCGACTTCAGCCCGCAGAGCGGGCAGCCGCTGACCAAGCACCTCATCGTGGAGATCACACCGGCGGCGACGCGCGAGGCGGGTGCCGTCCGGCGCGAAACGAGGCGGGAGCGGGTGGCCGGTCACCCCGGCCGATCCGGGAGCTCCGGCTCGTCGTGACCGCCTCCGACGTCGAAGTCGCGCCCACGTAGCCGTTCCGGCAAAGCATTTTGCGGAAGACGCAAGGCGCGGGCACAGTGAACGTATGAGCGACGACTTCGACGCCGTGCTGGCCGCGGTCGGCCCCCGGCTGCGCGAGTTGCGCCGCCGGCGTGGCGTCACCCTGAGCGCCCTGTCGGAGACCACCGGCATTCCGGTCAGCACCCTGTCCCGGCTGGAGTCGGGGCACCGCAAACCGGGCCTGGAACTCCTGCTGCCCCTGGCCAGGGCCTACCGGGTGCCGATCGAGGAACTCGTCGGCGCCCCGGAAGATCTCGACCCCCGGGTGTACTCGAAGCCTTTCACCCGCAACGGCATGACCGTCGTCCCGCTGACGCGCAAACCCGGCGGGCTGCAGGCGTTCAAGCACATCCTCCCCGCCGGGCCGACCCGCTGTGCCGAACCCGACCCCCGGTCGCACGAGGGCTACCACTGGCTGTACGTCCTCAACGGCCGCCTGCGCGTCGTGCTCGGCGACAAGGACTTCGTCCTCACGGACGGCGAGGTCGCCGAATTCGACACCCACCTCCCGCACTGGTTCGGCAACGCCGACGAGCGCCCGGTGGAGTTCCTCAGCATCCTCGGCCCCCAGGGCGAGCGCGTTCACATCAGGGCCCGATACCGGCCGGACGACCTCGATCGCGTCTGAGGGCCGTTCGGGTTCGGATTCAGGTGATGCCCGGATTCACGGGCGACCGGTGTCCGTTCCCGCCCGGGACGCCACTCAGGCGGGCCGCGCGATCTCGTCGATGAGGGCGGGCCGGCCGGCGCGGCTGTGACAGGAACGGAGAGTGAGCGCCGGTGATCCGTACGCGGCAAGGTAGATCAGCCGTACGACGTTGCCCGCTCCGGCGGCGGCCTCGGTGATCGGGATGCCCGCGTAGGAGTGACCGAGCAGCACGACCGGCCCCTCGATCGACGCCAGCTCCTCGGCCAGCGCGGCGGCGTCCTCACGCATGCCCGCGGTGGGATGATCGCCGGAGCTGCGTAGCGCCGGCGAGCGCGTGTCGTGGCCGAGGGCGTGCAGCTCGGGTTCGAGCCTCGCCCAGCAGGCCGACCGGTGCCAGGCACCATGGAAGAGCATCACGGTGGTCATGAACGGTGCTCCAGGGTTCTCGTTTACGGAGTTCGGTCGACCCGCCCGCCAGGGAGGTCCGGCGGCCGCCTGCGAACACGATGCGGGGACCGGCACCGCCGCTTCCCGGTGCTCCGTTCCCCAAGGCCGCGGGCGAACCGGCGGCGGGCGTCCCCGGGGCCGGGGGCCGGCCCGCCGGTCGAGCCGGGCGGTGGTGAGGCGAGCGGCACGGTCGACCTCGGCGCGACGTCAGCACGACCCCGGCACGACCCCGGCACGACCTCGGCGCGACCTCGGCGCGACCTCGGCGCGACCTCGGCGCGACCTCGGCGCGACCTCGGCGCGGCCTCAGCGCGGCCTCAGCGCGACGGAAACCGGGCCCTGTCGCGGGCGAACATCATGACCTGAATCTCGAACAGGCCCTAGTGCCGCAGGGCACGGCGGATCAGCCAGGCGAGCAGGACGAGGCCCGTCAGGGCGGCGACCAGGGGGGCGACGCGCTTGAGCAGCGGCATGCCCGCCACCTCCAGGAGGTTCAGGGCCTCCTCGTCGGGGCTGAGCGAGGTGCGGGAGGTGCCCGCGGGGTGGCTCTGGCGGGACTCCGCCCTCTCGCCGACGGCGAGGCCCGGTGGCGTCGGAACCGCGCTGAGGTGACGTCCCGGCCCACCCGGGATCTCGGGCCCGTTCAGGCCCTCGGGGCCGCCGGGGCCGCCCAGCCCGGACGCCGCGGCACCCGCGTTCGTGCCGCCGGACGCCGCAGTGCCCCCGTGGCCCCCGTGGCCCCCGTGGCCCCCGTGGCCCCCGGGGCCCCCGGGGCCCCCGGGGCTCTCCGTGCCGTGACCGGTCGAGCCCGCCGGGCCGGGGAACGCCGAACCGGTGGTGCCGGGGCTCTCCGCGCCGGAGGCCGTCGAACCCGCGGGACCGGCGGGCACAGTCGGCACAGCGGGCGCAGGGGAACCTGTGGACGCGGCGGGTACGGGCGCGGAGCCGACGGACTCGCGCGAATCGTCTGAGCTGTCCGAGTTATCTGAGTTATCTGAGCTGCCTGGGATGTTCGGGTCGGCCGGGCGTGCCGGGCCGGGACCCCAGGTCTCCGAGATCGCCGGAACGTCATCGGCCGCTCCCGCGGACGCCGATCCCCGCTTCGCGCTCCAGCCGCCCACACCGGTCGTCCCCGCAGCCGGCTCGGAGGCCGTCTCCACGCCGGGCCCCTCGCCCAGCAGGCGGGAGAGGTTGGCCGAGAACCTGTCGATCAGCTTCCCGCCGACCTCGGTCATCACGCCCCGGCCGAACTGGGCCGGGCGGCCGGTCACGTTGAAGGAGGTGTCGACGGTGACCCGGGTCTGCCGGCCCTGGGGGTGCAGGCGCGCGACGACCGTGGCCCCCGCCGTGCCCGAGCCCCTGGCCTCCTTGCCGGAGGCCTTGAGGGTCATGGAGCGGGTGTCCTCGTCCACCTTCTCGAAGGCGGCCCGGCCCTGGTAGGTCACCGTGATCGGCCCGATCCTCATCTTCAGCCGGCCGGTGAAGGAGTCACCCTCGACCTTGTCCACGGCGGCCCCGGGCAGGCAGGACGCGATCCGCTCGACATCGAGCAGCACCGGCCACGCCTGATCGACAGGTACGGGAACCGTGAACTCGTGCTCGAATCGCATCGCCATCACTCCGCTCCTCACCGGTCGGCCGCTGTCGCGACATTACGTCTACACGGGGGCGTACTGCCAGTATGCCGCCCTGGAGTCCGGTCGGGTCTCCCTCGGCGGCCCGTGTCCGTGCGGTCCACGTGATCCGTATGGTCCGTATGGTCCGCACGCCAGAACTGTGCCCGTTCTTGGTACTGCCCTCGTTGGCGGGGACGATGCGCCCATCGCGTTCAGCCCTCAGACCGGCGGGTTGTGGCGGGAGTATTCCACGAGGCTCCAGCGGAGCGGGCTGGCTCCCCGTACGCGGACGATCCGGTCCACCTCGAACCGGACCAGCCGTTGCGCGCCTGGGACGTCTCCCGGATCCCAGTCGACGTGGGCGCGCCCGGTCAGGTGCAGGGCGTCGCCGCTCTCCCAGTCGAGGAAGAGCAGGCCGCAGTGGTCGTCCAGCTCCAGGTTCCCCAACGTCATGTACATGAAGTTGCCGGCGTAGTCCGGCCAGACCAGCCGCCGGTCGTCCAGCACCCGGACGAAGCCGGGGTCGCCGCCCCGGTGCGACAGGTCGGCGCCGAGGCCGGGCGCGGAGGTGGCGACGAAGAACGTGTCGGCGGCCTCGATCCACGCCCGGTCGTCGTCGCCGAACGCCGTCGCCGAGGAGAAGCCGGTCGAGCCGGTAGAGCCGGGGGGTTCGGCGGGGCCCGGAGAGCCGGGGGCGCGGGTGGCGGGCGCCGCCGGATCCGTGGCTAGCTTTCGCGCCTGGATGTACTTGGGACAGTTGGCGTACACCTGCTCGGTACGGACGACCAGCCGCCCGCCCTCCCGCGAGACCGTGCCGTTGACCCGCATCCTGCGTCTGCTCATCGGCTCGATCGCGAGCATCCCGACCTGGCCCCCGTCCAGCCCCGCCAGCGGGTCGTGCTCGCCCGGCACCGCGTCGATCACGACGGTCCGCTCGTCCACCGCCTCGGCGAACCCCTCGGGCCCGGTCAGGACGGACGCCCACAGGAGCCCGTCCCGTCCCGCCGCCCCGATGAGCAGCATCCGCTGCCGTCCCAGGAACTCGGCCGCCACCGCCGGGATCTCCGGCCGGGTCCTGGCCGAACCCAGCGCCACCGCGCGTACCCCGGCCCTGCGCTGGACCGCGAGCTCTCCTGAGTGCTCCACGGTCGTTCAGAAGAAGCCGCAGGTGGGGGCGGCGGCCACCGGCACGGGGGATCCCTCGGCGCCGGTGGGCGTGTAGATCTCCAGCCGGATCCCGTCCGGGTCCTCGAAGAACACGCCGCCCGAGGACGCGCCCTCGCGGTGCGCCACCACGCCGTCGTGGTGGAGCGTGGCACCCGCCTCCCTGATCGCCTCCTCGGCCCGGCGGACCGTCTCGATGTCCGGGACCTGGAAGGACAGGTGGTGCAGGCCGGGAAGGCCGGTGGCGAAGCGGCCCTCGCTCTGCTGCCAGAGGGTGAGCACCAGCGTGCCGTCGAGGCCGAGGAAGGCGTGGCGGCGGCCGGCCTCCCCGGACTCGGCGAGGACCTCGAAGCCGAAGATCTTCTTGTAGAAGTCCCTCGACCTGTCGAGGTCGGAGACGTTGAGGCCGACGTGGCCGGTCTGGAAGGTCATCTGGTCTCTCCCGTCGGGCTTTCTAACGGCTCATTCCGTTAGTTTCACCGCAGGGCCCAAATCTAACGCAAAATCATTATTTTTCCCATTATAAGTATGTGACGTAAGCCATAGCTGTCCTGAGAGTCGCCGAACAGGACGCGTAAGGGGGAGCCGCCCGGACGAGGTCAGCCGTCGCGGTGCTGGTGGTAGTGGCGCGCCGCGCGGGCCCGGTTGCCGCAGCCGACCGAGCACCACTCCTGCCGGGCGTGGTCCTTGAGGAAGTAGAGCACGCAGCGCGGCGCGGGGCAGGTGCGCAGCCGCTCGCGCTGTGGCCCGGCCAGCAGTTCGATCACCGACGTCGCGAGGGCCGCCCGGATCCGCGCGGACTCCGTGGCCTCGTCGCCCGGGACGGTCCGTGCCAGGGGAGAGCCCTCGGCGGGCCACTCCAGCCGCGCGGCCAGCGGCACGGCCAGCGCCGCGGCGTTGACCAGGTCGAGCGAGCCGGCGAACCCGGGGAGCCGGTGCGCGTCCGCGCCGCTCGCGGCACCCGGCCGCACGGCTCTGGCGAAGAGCGCCCGTACGGCCTGCCGCAGCTCCACCACCTCACGCCGCAGCTCCTCCGAGGCGACGAAGCCCGGGTCGATCCCCAGCCGGGCGGCGTGCGCCCGCCCCCACGCGGTCATGCCCTCGACGTCGGCGAGCGTGTCCGTCAGACCGGCCCGCGTCGCGCGGACGGTGCTGACGAACTCCAGGGCCGGCATGCTCCGACCCTAACGCCTGATCTGGCTTTTTGCCGTGAGATACCGATCGTCGCAAGCCGGACCCGCCCGGGCGGGCGCGGTGCGGGGCGACGTCCGCCGGGTCGAGACGATGCACGGCTCGACCCGCCCCGGCGGTCGCGGTGCGAGGCCCTAACGCCGGATGGCCTTGGCCAGGATGGCGATCAGGCCCGCGAAGCCCAGGCCGCCCACCAGGATCGTGAACATGACCAGCGGCGGGGCGGACGGCTCGCTGATGAAGACGATGCCGGCCGCGATGAAGACGATGCCGCTGAGCAGGGCCATCCAGTCGGTGCGGTGCGCGCGACGGCGCTTGGTCACGTCGGCGTCAGGCCGCACGGCGCACCTCCACGTCCCCGATGCCCGCCTTGATGTTCAGCACGATGGTCGCCACGTCGCCCTTGGGGACCACCTCGGGCTCCAGGATCTTGTTGTGGTGGATGTCGGCCCCTCCCTCCACCGCATGGTCGATCTTGACATCACCGAACCTGGTGGAGCCGTTCACCTCCGCCCTGGCCGTCGCGGGCAGGATCACGTTCATCTCGCCGACCGAGATCGAGGCGTTCACGATGGTCCGCGAGCCCGGCGGCAGGACCAGGTCGCTCAGGTCGAGATTGCCCTCTCCCATACCCACCGAGTAGATGCGGGCCACCTCGGACAGGGTGGCGGGTCTCCAGGTGTAGTCGCCGAACTTCTTCGGCATGCCGCCCAGCGTGGACCCCGCGACCAGGGCGATCGACAGGACGGTGCCGGTCACGACCAGCCCCGCCCCCCGGCCGAACCAGGTGGCGATCAGCAGTCCGGCGCCGATGACGACGAGTACCGCGCCGCCGACGACCGTCATGTTGACCGATCCCGAGGCGGACTGGATCGCCACGATGATCCCTCCAACGATGATGGCCAGGAAGATGGTGATGCCTCCCACGAGCGATCCGCGCCGCCGCGGCCTGGGCGGCGCCACCACCGTCCCGCCGTACACGGACGGGTCGTAGGGGGAGTACGGCTGCTGCCGCCTCCGGGGATCCAGGGGCTGGTAGGGGCCGTACGGCGAGAAGGGCTCGCCGGAGGAGTCGAACAGCGGCCTCGCCGAGGAGTACGGGCCGCCCGCCGGAGGTGCGGCGGGGCCGGGGGGCATGCCCGGCGCCTGTCCGGCACGGTTCTCGGCGGCCGCGGCCTGGGCCCCGAAGGCGGGCATGGCCCGGGTTCCGGGGGCGGGGGGCGGGGACTCGGGTCCCGTCTCGGGCGCGTAGGGCTCGGTGACCGTCCCGGCGCCCGGCCGGGCGGCCTGGAACGCGGCGGCGTGGGCGACCGGATCCCGCTCGCCGACGTGACGCTGCTCCGCGGCGGCGCCGGGCCACTGATCGGCCGAAGGCGAGGACGGCGACGGGACGCGACGCCTGCGCAGCCGGTCGGGCAGCGACCTCGCCACGGCCAGCAGGTCGACCCCGCGGGAGTGGGCGGCGAGCAGGGCGATGGCGAAGACCGTGCCGACCACGACCGTGCCGGTGCCGATGCCGTCCGAGGAGACGTTGATGATCAGTCCGAGGGCGAACAGGCCGGCCAGCAGGGTCAGGACCGTCTCGCCGTCGAAGTCGCGCCGGGTCCACTGCTCCAGGTAGCCGGGGCCGCCGTCGGTCTCGCGCATCAGCAGGAAGGCCGCGATGTAGAGCATGATGCCGATCCCGGAGCCGAGCACCAGCACCGCGAAACCGACCCGGAGCACCACGGGATCGATCCCGGCGTACCTGCCCAGGCCGGCGCAGACGCCCGTGAGCATGCGCCCCTCGTTGGCGCGCCTCAGGCCGCTCTCCTCCGGGGATCCCTCGGAGGGGGAGGGGGCGGACGGCGAGCTCGCCGGATCCTGGGCTCGCCCGGTGTCGTTCATGTCCTCATCGTGGCCTTTCCCGGTCCGCGACGCATCCGGGAGACCCCTGAGTCGTCCCGGAGAGGGGGAGGCTCTCTCAGGGTCGCTTCAGGGGAACGCCTGATGCACTGGCAGGCTGGTTCGTGTGACGATGCTGACGATATGGCTGACCGACAGACAGTTCGCGACGCGGCGCCCGTGACATCCGAGGACGCCCCCTTCCCCCGTCTGGTGAGACCGGTGGAGGGGCGGCTGGTCGCCGGGGTGGCCCAGGGTGCCGCCGCCCAGCTCCGGCTCGACCCGGTCGTGCTGCGGCTGGCCTTCGTGCTGCTCACCGTCCTGGGCGGGTTCGGCGCCCTGGCGTACGCCGCCCTGTGGATGTTCACCCCGCGCGAGCCCTACGAGGGCAGGGAGCCGGGGAGGGACTGGAGCCAGCTCACCGCGTACGGCGCGATCGGGCTGGCGCTGATGGCGCTGGGCTGGCTCACCGGCACCTCGGGTGCCGGGATCGGGGCCTGGCCGATCGCGGTGGGCGGCATCGGCTCGCTGATCCTGTGGCAGCAGGCCGACCCCGACCGGCGGCAGCGCTGGATGAGCAACACCGTCGGGCAGGTCCGCCGGAACCGGGTCCGCACCTTCCTCGGGCTCGGGCTCGTCGTGGTCGGCGCGATCGGCTTCCTGGTGGCCAACGACGAGCTGGGCAAGG
Source organism: Streptosporangium nanhuense (assembly GCF_059358815.1). Lineage (NCBI taxonomy): Bacteria > Bacillati > Actinomycetota > Actinomycetes > Streptosporangiales > Streptosporangiaceae > Streptosporangium > Streptosporangium nanhuense. The sequence goes on along the minus strand of NZ_JCADBG010000018.1, from coordinate 14,312 downwards.
CGCGTCCGGGCATCGTGTTCACCCTGGTGGTCGTGGGCGGTGTCGCGCTGATCGCGGCGCCCTGGCTGGCCGCCCTGTGGAAGGAACTGCAGCGCGAGCGCCGCGAGCGCATCCGGCAGGAGGAACGCGCCGAGGTGGCCGCGCACGTGCACGACTCGGTGCTGCACACGCTGACGCTCATCCAGCGCAACGCCCAGGACCCGCGCGAGGTGATGCGGCTGGCCCGCTCCCAGGAGCGGGAGCTGCGCAACTGGCTCTACCAGCCCCAGCAGGACGCCGACGCGTCGGTGGCCGCGGCCGTGCGGCGGGTCGCGGCCGAGGAGGAGGACGCGCACGGGGTGCCGATCGAGGTCGTCTGCGTCGGCGACGGCCCGCTCACCCCCGAACTGTCCGCGATGATGCAGGCCGCGAGGCAGGCCATGGTCAACGCCGCCAAATACTCCGGGTCCGAGGTCGTCTCGGTGTACGCCGAGACGGAACCCGATGAGGTCACCATCTTCGTCCGGGATCGGGGGATCGGGTTCGACATGGGCGATGTGCCCGAGGATCGTATGGGTATCCGCCAGTCGATCATCGGCAGGATGGAGCGCCACGGGGGCAGCGCCCGTGTGCGGACCGAGCCCGGCGAGGGCACGGAAGTGATGCTGACCATGAAGCTGGAGAAGACGTGAGCGGCGAGCGAGCCACGACACGGCGAACCGGGGGCTCGTCCCCGGGATCGCGGCGGGCCGGGGTCCTGTCCGCGGGATCGCGGCGGGGCGGAGAGTGGCCTTCGGGATCGCGGCGAACCGGAGAGTGGCCCTCGGGGTCGCGGCGGGGCGGGGTCCTGACCGTAGGATCACGGCGAGGGCCGCGGCGTGCCGGAGAGCGGTCCTCGGGGCCGCGAGGGGAAGTCCGATGAGTGTGGTGAAGGTCCTGATCGTCGACGACCACCGCCTGTTCCGCTCCGGCGTGCGGGCCGAGCTGGGCGACTCCATCGAGGTGATCGGGGAGGCCGAGGACGTGGAGTCCGCGGTCAAGGCGATCGCCGCGCTGGGGCCCGACGTGGTCCTGCTCGACGTGCACATGCCCGGCGGCGGCGGCCAGGAGGTGCTGCGCCGGGTCCTCGGCTCCGGCTCCACGGTCCGCTTCCTCGCCCTGTCGGTCTCCGACGCGGCCGAGGACGTCATCGGCGTGATCCGGGGCGGCGCCAGGGGATACGTGACCAAGAACATCAGCGGGCGCGAGCTCACCGACGCGATCCGCCGGGTGGCCGAGGGCGACGCGGTCTTCTCCCCGAGGCTGGCGGGGTTCGTGCTGGACGCGTTCGCCTCCAGCGAGGCCCCGCCGATCGACCCCGAGCTCGACTCGCTCACCCAGCGCGAGCGCGAGGTGCTGAGGCTGATCGCCCGCGGTTACGCGTACAAGGAGATCGCCAAGGAGCTGTTCATCTCGGTGAAGACCGTGGAGACCCACGTCTCGTCCGTGCTGCGCAAGCTGCAGCTCTCCAACCGTCACGAGCTGTCCCGCTGGGCCACGGCGCGGCGCCTGGTCTGAACCTTCGCGCATCCGCACCCCCCAGGCTTCTGTACGAGTAGTTACTTATGTGCGACTCTGCGAAGTATGGGACGCGATGTACCTGCGATGGTGTTCAGCCGCGAGGACCGGCGGCGCTACCGGGACAAGGTCCGCCGGTGCCTTGACGTCTTCGCGCAGATGCTGCGCGAGTCCAGGTTCGAGTTCGACGAGCCCAGGGCCGGGCTGGAGATCGAACTCAACCTCGTGGACGAGCGCGGCGAGGCCACCATGAAGAACATCGAGGTGCTGGAGGCGATCGCCGAGCCCGACTGGGCGACCGAGCTGGGCCAGTTCAACGTGGAGATCAACGTCCTGCCCGAGTCCCTGGAGGGGGACGGCGCGGCCCGGCTGGAGCGGGTGATCAGGGACCGGCTCAACCACGCCGAGGAACGGGCCCGCACCGTCGGCGGGCACATGGTGATGGTCGGCATCCTGCCCACGCTGCGGGAGAGCGACGTGCACGAGGGCACGCTGTCGGCCAACCCCCGCTACAAGCTCCTCAACGAGCAGATCTTCGCGGCCAGGGGCGAGGACCTGCACCTGGCGATCGAGGGCGAGGAGTTCCTGGAGACCTACGCCGACAGCATCACCCCCGAGGCCGCCTGCACGAGTCTCCAGCTCCACCTCCAGGTCAGCCCCGAGGCGTTCGCCGCCAACTGGAACGCCGCCCAGGCCATCGCGGGCCCCCAGGTGGCGCTGGCGGCCAACTCCCCGTTCCTGTTCGGCCGCAGGCTCTGGCAGGAGACCAGGATCCCGCTGTTCGAGCAGGCCACCGACACCCGCCCGGTGGAGCTGAAGGCCCAGGGCGTACGGCCCAGGGTGTGGTTCGGCGAGCGGTGGATCACCTCGGTCTTCGATCTCTTCGAGGAGAACGCCCGCTACTTCCCCGCGCTGCTGCCCCTGTGCGACGAGGAGGACCCGCGCGAGGAGCTGGCCAAGGGGATCACCCCGCAGCTCGGCGAGCTGACCCTGCACAACGGCACCGTCTACCGGTGGAACCGGCCGGTCTACGCGGTCGTGGACGGCGTCCCGCACCTGCGGGTGGAGAACCGGGTGCTGCCCGCGGGCCCCTCGGTGGCCGACGTCGCCGCCAACGCCGCCTTCTACTACGGGCTCATGCGCGTCCTCCCGTACGCCGAGCGCCCGGTGTGGACGCGCATGTCGTTCGCCGCGGCCGAGGACAACCTGCACGCCGCGGCCAGGTACGGCCTGGACGCCCGGCTCTTCTGGCCTGGGCTCGGCGAGGTGGTCGCCTCCGAGCTGGTCCTGCGCCGCCTGCTCCCGCTCGCCTACGAGGGACTCGACCTGTGGGGGGTCGACCCCGGGGCCAGGGACCGGCTGCTGGGGATCGTCGAGCAGCGCTGCCTGACGGGCACGACCGGGGCGAGCTGGCAGATCGACGCGGTGAACGCGCTCGGCGACCTCGACAGGCACGAGGCGCTACGCAGGATGACCCTGCGCTACATCGAGAACATGCACACCAACGAGCCCGTCCACACCTGGCCGTCCCCGTGAGCCGCCTCTGTGAGCGGTCCCCGGTCGCGCCGATCGCTCGCGCGAAGGCCGCTCACTCCGTCACGATAGGCCCATGAGAGCGTTCGCCTTCTTCCTGGCACTGGTCCTGGCGGCCGTCACCGCCTGCGGGAGCGCGGGGGAGGGCACGGAACCGGAGGCGGGTCCCACCGGTGAGGCCGGTGAGCAGGCCACGCCCAGCGCGCGCGGGCAGACGTTCGAGTCGGACGTCGAGCTGGCCAGGGAGCTCAGCGAGGCCTACTGGAAGCAGACCTTCGCCGCGGCCGGGCTGACCTACCGGCCGGTCACCGCGTTCACCCCCTATCAGGGAGAGAACGGGCCCGACTGCGGAGGGCAGCCGTCGGTGCCGAACAACGCCTTCTACTGCCCGGTGGGACACTTCATCGCCTACGACGAGCAGTGGATGAACGGCCTCTACGAGGAGATGGGCGACGGCTCGGTCTACGTGATCATCCCGCACGAGTTCGGGCACGCGGTGCAGGCGCAGCTGAACACCGCGTTCCGCCTGAACATCGAGAAGGAGCTCCAGGCCGACTGCTACGCCGGAGGAACCCTGGGGGCGCTCGTCAAGGGCGGCTCGCTGGACACCGAGCCCGGCGACGAGGACGAGCTCCTGATCAACCTCGCCGCCGCCGGCGACCCCACCGACGACTGGCTGCGCCCTGACGCCCACGGCACGGCGGGGCAGCGCCAGGAGCTGTTCGTCAAGGGCTACAACCAGGGGACGGCCGCCTGCTGAGGCCCTGTCGCGCGGAGCGGGCCACAGGTGTCACGGGGGTGGCGCGAGGACGTCACGGGCATGGCGTGGGGACGGTGTGGGGACGATGTGGCCACCGGAGTACGCCGCGATGGGTAGGCGTGAATCCGTCAAGAGGCTGATGTCCCGCCGCCGGGGGCGGCCTACTCTGACGAAGGACGGTGAGTCGGCAGGGGGCGATGTCATGCGGATGATGGTGCGGGATATCGGCTGGGCCGCGCGAGGGGCCTGCGGTACGAGCGACCCCGAGCTGTTCTTCCCGCTGACGCCGTCGGCCGAGCACGAGGCGCGGGCGAAGGCGGTCTGCGAGCGGTGCCCGGTGCTGAAGGAGTGCCGGGCCTACGCGCTCCGCGCGGCCGAACCCGAGGGGATCTGGGGCGGCCTGACGGTGCGGGAACGCCGTAGCCTGCGTTTCCCCGCCGGCTGGCGCCAGGCCGCCGCGGGCTGAGCCCTGATCGCGTAGCCTCGAACCGGATTCGAGGGGATCTTGACGATCACGGTCCCCGGCGCGGCCCGGCACGCGGGCGCGAGACGGCGTCCGAGGGGGTCGTGGCGGTCGTGGGGATGGAGCGCGAGCCTGGGCGGGCCGCCCGTGCCGGAGCCGGGGCGGTGGCCGGGGTGCCCGGGGTGCCCGATGTGCCGAGGGGCGTGCTGCCGGGCGCGGTGGCCGTGCTGGTGGCGGCCAACGTGCTCAACAACCGTCTGGCGCCGAGGCTGGCGCCGCTGACCTCGGCCGCGGCGACCGGCGCGCTGGTCGTCATGGCCCGCCGTTCTGGCCTCTCCTGGGCCGAGCTGGGCTTCCACCGGCGCGCGCGGGGCCTGCGGATCGGCGGCGCGCTCGCCTCGGCGGTGGCCGGGGCCTACACCGTGGGGATCGCCGTCCCGGCCACCCGCCGGTTCTTCCGCGACGAGCGGGCCCTTTCCCTGTCTCGCGCCCGCGCGCTGGAGGAGGCCCTGCTCCAGGTGCCGGTCGGCACGGTCCTGCTCGAGGAGGTCGGCTTCCGGGGGGTGCTGCACGCCCTCGTCGCCCGCTCCCACGGCCACGGGAGGGCGACCGCGGTGTCCTCGGTCCTCTTCGGCCTCTGGCACATCCTGCCCGCCGTCGACATGATGGCCGCCAACCCCGCCCTGAGCCGCCTGGCCGCCGGGGAGGCTCCCGAAGAGGCCCCAGGAAAGGCTCCCGCGTGGCAGGTGGCGCGCGTCGTGGCCGGGTCGGTGATCACGACGGGCCTCGCCGGGGTGCTCTTCACCGGGCTGCGCAGGCAAGGAGGCCTGGCCGCTCCCGCGATGTTCCACGTCGCGACCAACTCCCTGGGCTACCTGTTCGCCCGCCTGGCCCCGCCGGACCGTGCCCGTGCGGCCGACCCGGTCCACCCGGCCCGCCCGGCCCCGCCGGAGGCGCCCGCGCCGGGCCGCTGACCGCCGCCGAAACGGCCGCGGGCGGCGAGCTCGATCGTGACGACCACGGCCACCGCCTCCGCGGCCAGCAGCGCGACCAGCACGACGAGCTGCACCACCCCGGCCTGGAGCGGGCCGGCCCCGCCCAGGAGCATTCCCACGAAGGCGCCGGGCAGCGTGACCAGGCCCACGGTCCCCGTCTGGTCCAGCGCGGGCACCAGCGCCTGCGCCGCGGGCGGGCGGCAGATCTCCAGCGCCGCGTCCCGCTCGGAGAAGCCCAGCGAGAGCGCCGCCTCCACCTCGCCGCGCCGGTGGGCCAGCTCGTCCAGGGCCCGCCGTCCCGCGAGGGCCGTGGCCGTCAGGCACCCGCCCAGCAGGATGCCCGCGATCGGGATCAGCGTGATGCCCAGGGGCGGGACGACGCCGCTGCCGAACAGCAGCGCCAGGACCGGTACGGTCCCGGCCGCGATGGGCACCGCGGCCCACCGGACGGCGGGCCCCGAGGTGATCCTCCGTCCCGCCGTCACGCTCGCCACCCCGTACATGACGAGCACGAAGACCGTCACCGCGAGCGCGCGCTCGACGGCCCACACGATGATCAGGGACACCGCGCCGAGCTGGGCGGCGGCGCGCAGGCACGCCACGAGCACCGCGGGCGCGTGCCCGAGACGGCCGAGCCGGGCGACGGCGGCGGCTCCGACGGCCAGCAGGGCGACGACGACGGCGGTGGCGGGTGACAGGTCGATGCTGTTCAACGGCGCGTACTTCCCGGCGGGTGCCTTCGGGACTCCCAGGTTCCCAGGTGCCCGACGGCGACCGTGAAGAGGGCCCGGCCCTCCCGCCGGGAGCGGCCGTCCTGTCAGGGCCCTCCCGACGGCTCTCCCGCTGCCCCCGACGGGACCGGGAGGGTCAGAGGGTGGAGACCCGCTGGAAGGCCTCGACGTAGCGGCCCTCGCCGAAGCCCGCCTCGACGGCGATCTGCGAGAAGCGGCCCCGCAGGAAGCCCTCGAAGTCCTCCAGGTGGCCGACCTGGCTGGCGTGGGCGCGCAGGGCGGCGAGCTTGCGGTCGAAGGTGTCGGTGACGTCCACGTGGTGGTCGGGCGTCGGGCCGCCGTTGAGCCAGACCTCGCGGACGGTCCACGCCTCCAGCCCCTCGTCGAGCAGCAGCGACGGGAAGGTGTACGGGTTGCGCGCGTCGGGGTAGACGGCGTCGAGGGCGCAGCCGCCGACCGCGCGGTGGTCGGGGTGGCTGGGGGCGATGAACCGGTAGTTGCGCTCGGGGCTGTGGGTGATCACCAGGTCGGGCCTGACCTGGCGGATGACGCGGGTGATGTCGCGCCGCAGCTCCAGGCTCTGCACCACGGTCCCGTCACGGTGGCCGAGGTAGCGGACGTCGGTCACGCCGACGGCCTTGGCGGCGTTGGACTGCTCGGTCCGGCGCAACTCGGCCATGCCGCCGTTGTCCAGCTCGCGATCGAAGCCGCCCGCGTCGCCGTCGGTGACCACGCAGTACGTCACCTCGACGCCGCGGCCGGTGAACAGCGCGATCGTGCCGGCGGCGGCGAAGTCGACGTCGTCGGGGTGCGCGGCGATCGCCAGTACGCGGCTGATCTCGTTCTCAGAAAGCATGGAAGCCCCTCCGTTGTCCCCGTACCGCTCCGTCATCACAACCGTGAGCGAGTCCACTCGCATTCCTTTGCGGTGGCTGGACCCGGTTGTCGGTCGGTCGTTCTAACCTAGGGGACGTGTCGATCCCAGCCTCTTCCCTGACCCATCCGTTGCTCGACGGGCTCAACCCCCAGCAGCGCGAGGCCGTCGTGCACCACGGCAGCCCCCTGCTCATCGTCGCGGGCGCGGGTTCCGGCAAGACCCGGGTGCTGACCCACCGCATCGCCTACCTGCTGGGCGAGCGGGGCGTGCAGCCGCAGGAGATCCTGGCGATCACCTTCACCAACAAGGCCGCGAGGGAGATGAAGGACCGGGTCGACCGGCTCATCGGCCCGCGCTCGGCGGCGATGTGGGTGATGACCTTCCACAGCGCGTGCGTGCGGATCCTGCGCCGCGAGGCCAAGCGCCTGGGCTTCCCCACGAGCTTCTCCATCTACGACCAGGCCGACTCCCAGCGGCTGATGGCGATGGTCTGCCGCGAGATGGACCTCGACCCCAAGCGCTACCCGCCGAGATCGTTCTCCGCCCAGGTCAGCAACTTCAAGAACGAGCTGATCGACTACGAGACGGCGTCGGCCCAGGCGTCCACCCACCTGGAGCGCAAGCTCGCCGAGGCGTACCGCAACTACCAGCAGAAGCTCACCGAGGCCGGAGCGATGGACTTCGACGACCTCATCATGCTGACGGTGACGCTGTTCCAGATCTTCCCCGACGTGGCCGAGCACTACCGGCTCCGCTGGCGCCACATCATGGTCGACGAGTACCAGGACACCAACCACGCCCAGTACACCCTGATCCGCGAGATCGCGGGCCGTCCCGAATTGCGCACCGCCGACGGGGAGGTGGTCAGGGAGGGCGGGGTCGCCCCGGCCGAGCTGTGCGTGGTCGGTGACGCCGACCAGTCGATCTACGCCTTCCGCGGCGCGACGATCCGCAACATCCTGGAGTTCGAGCGCGACTACCCGGAGGCCAGGACGATCCTGCTGGAGCAGAACTACCGCTCCACCCAGACGATCCTGTCCGCCGCCAACGCGGTGATCTCGCGCAACGCGAGCCGCAAGCCCAAGAACCTCTGGTCCGACCAGGGCGCCGGGGCGAAGATCACCGGCTATGTCGCCGACAACGAGCACGACGAGGCCATGTTCGTCGCGCAGGAGGTCGACAGGCTCACCGACCACGAGGACGTCGTGCCCGGCCAGGTCGCGGTGTTCTACCGCACCAACGCCGCCTCCCGTGTCTTCGAGGAGATCTTCATCCGGACCGGCCTGCCGTACAAGGTGGTGGGCGGGGTGCGCTTCTACGAGCGCAAGGAGGTCCGCGACCTGCTCGCCTACCTGCGTTTCCTGTCCAACCCGAACGACGTGGTGTCGCTGCGCCGCATCCTCAACGTGCCCAAGCGCGGCATCGGCGAGCGCGCCGAGGCGATGGTCGAGGCGTTCGCGACCAAAGAGCGGATCCCCTACTGGGAGGGGCTGCGCCGGGCGGACGACGCGCCGGGCATGGCCACCCGCTCGCTCAAGGCCATCAAGGAGTTCGTCGCGCTGATGGACGAGCTCATGGTGAAGGCCGACGACCTGACGCCCTCGGAGCTGGCCCAGGAGGTGCTGGCGAGCACCGGTTACCGCCTGGAGCTCACGGCCTCCAACGACCCGCAGGACGAGAGCCGCCTGGAGAACCTGGACGAGATGGTCTCGGTCGCCTCCGAGTTCGAGGAGGCCAACCCCGAGGGCACGCTGGTGGAGTTCCTGGAGCAGGTCTCCCTGGTCGCCGACGCCGACCAGATCCCGGCGGCCGACGGCGGCCAGGGCGTGGTGACGCTGATGACGCTGCACACCGCCAAGGGGCTGGAGTTCCCGGTGGTGTTCCTCACCGGCATGGAAGACGGCGTCTTCCCGCACATGCGCTCGCTCGGCGAGCCCAAGGAGCTGGAGGAGGAGCGCCGCCTGGCCTACGTCGGCATCACCCGGGCCGAGCAGCGCCTCTACATCTCCAGGGCGGCCGTCCGCAGTTCCTGGGGCTCGCCCGCGTTCAACCCGGCCTCCCGGTTCGTCGCCGAGATCCCGTCCGACCTGGTCGACTGGCGCAGCGACCCGGAGAAGAGCGCCTGGAGCGCCGCCACCCGCCGAGACTCCCGCCCCGCCCCGGCGAGGAAGCCCGGCGGCAGGCAGATCCCCAACCTGACCCCCGGCGACCGGATCACCCACGACCAGTTCGGCCTGGGCACGGTCGTGTCCGTGGACGGCGTCGCGGAGAAGACCAAGGTCAAGATCGACTTCGGTGGCGGCGGGGAGAAGACCCTGCTGCTGGCGTACGCGCCCCTGGAGAAGCTCTGACCTCAGGGTGAGCTTCCGGAAGTCTTCCGGAAGACAGGGAAGGGCCCGGGGAGCCGTCGCTCCCCGGGCCCTTCCGTGTCCGTGGCGCCTCCTCGATCACCGTGAACCGGTTCGGTTCCTGTGATCGCCGTGGGCCGCGGTTGGTTCAGTTCTCGAAGATCTCCTCGATGGGGTCCTCGGGCTGGGTGACTTCGCCGAGGAGCTCGTCGAACTCGGCCACCTGGGCGGCGGGCGGCGCCTTGATCGTGACCTTGGTGCCCCAGCCGGTGTAGCGGGTGTCGTTGACGTAGGTCACCTCGGTGCTGTTGAGACCCCGGCTGGACTCCGTGTACGACGACACGATGCGGCGGACCAGCTGGTCGGAGCCGAGATAGATCTTCCAGGTCACCGGGAGCGTCGCGGACCTGCCGGTGGGCTTCTTGCCCAGCAGCTTGCGCACCGAGGGAGAGACCTTGAACAGCTCGGCCAGGGTGATCGTGCCCGAGTGGACCGTGGTCCGGGTGCCGTCCCACGTCCCGCCGGGACGCTTGGCGCGGGTGTGGGCCAGGGTCGCCCCGAGCGTGCCGGGCTCGACGGTGCTGATGATCTGCTGGACGGCGCTGACCAGGGAGAGCGCGTCGCTGTTCGTGCGCAGCCACTTCTTGCCCTCGGGCATGGACTCGGCGAAGACGCCGCCGGAGGTGTAGCTGACGCCCTTCAGCGAGATCGTCCGCGACGGGGCGAACAGGCCCTTGAGCTCGTTGTCCGAGATGGGCAGGTTGAACTTGGTGGTCAGGTCGGAGGCGACCAGGCCGGTCCTGCCGAACTCCAGCACGCCGTTCCGCCAGGTGAGGATCACCCGGTTCTTTTTGCCCTCGCCGATGATCTTCGTGTTCTCGGTGAGCCTCACACCCCGGTGGGTCTTGAACTGGCGCTTCAGCGCCGAGACCGGGTCGGCCGCGGCGGCCTGACCGGCCTGGGCGGTCCGGGTGGCCGTGGCGCCCGCAGGGGCGACGGTCGTCAGCGTGGGAACGATCAGAGCTGCCATGGTGGCGCCGGTCAGGGCGGCGATGATTCGCCTCATCGAGGGGGTCCTCCCGTAGGTGTCCTCGCGTCGTCGCGGAGGGCGGAAGGAGATTCTTCCCTATATCTCGAAATATCGGATCAAGAATTGGCGGCGGTACCGGGTTCCGCGCGGGGTGGAGAACGCCGCGAGCCGCGCCCGGCGGGTGAGACCTGTCTGGCGCGGCTCGGGTGTGGTGCGGGGTGCGATCAACGCGGAGGGATCACTTGTTGGTGAGCAGCGGAATGGGGTTGTCGACCCCGAATCGCGCGTCCACTTCCTTCAGCGTGGCGACCTGGTCGGCCGGCGGAGCGGCGATCGCGACCTCCGACCCCCAGGCGCTGTAGCTGGTGTCGATCGCGGAGGTCGGGCCACCCTTGGAGGACGTGTACGAGGTCGACAGCCGTACGGGGAGCCGCTTCGCGTCGAGGAACAGCTTCCAGTTGACCGTGATCTTGGCCTGTTGCCTGGACAGCTTCACCCCCTGCATGGTGCGGAACCACGGCGAGACCTTCTGGAGCTCGCCGAAAGTGATCTTCCCGGCGTAGGCGGTCGGGCGCTTGACCGTGGCGCGCGCGAGGAGGGCCTTGAGGGTCGGGGGTTCGGCGACGTTGACGAACTGGCCGAACGAGCCGCTCACGCCGAACGTGTCCTGGGGGTACCCGAGCCAGGGCTTGTCCGCCGGCAGGAACGAGCCAAAGGCCCCGCCCCAGATGTAGGCCTTCTTGCCGACCCGGACGACTCGCTCCGGCTCGGCCAGTCCGGCGAACAGCTTGTCGAGATCCCTCTCCGCCGCGGTCTTTTCGCCGCCCTCTCCCGTGCCGTTGTCGCTCTCTTCCTGGGTGAAGTTGAAGATGTCCTTATAGGCTCCCAGGTGGGTGGTGTGGTCCGACGCGCTGATTCCGGAGGCGTTGAACTGCAATTCTCCGGTGCGCTTGCCGAGAACGGTGGTCTTTCCGGCGGTTCGCATCTTGATGGTGTCGACGTACGTGACGCCGCGACCGTTTTTGAACTGCTTCTTCAGCGCGCCGACCGGATCGGCGGCCTGCGCGTGCGCGGTCGATGCCAGCGCCGGAACGCCCAGCACTGCCGTTGCGGCGCACGCCAGACCGGCGATGTATCGCTTCAAGGGGTAGTCCTCCTGATTGGCCCCTCCACCCGGCTGGGGGAGGGGATACACATCTTTGTGCAGCAAGATCACGAAATGGTAGCGCATTAGGAGGATTGTCTCGAATTAAATGTGCATATTCGGTGCAGAGATGTCTCCTCGGCCTTTGGGGTGCCGTCATCCGCTACGCCGTGAACATGGATTCGCTTTCGAACAACCACGGACGGTTAGTTTCCCTTTTTCGTGAGGCGCTGGTTCCGCCGCGCATTCCGGCCGTTTTAACCGGGGCGCGTCCGCCGGGGAGGCGGACCGCGGCGTCGTACGGAAAGGCGGTGAAGTCAGGGCCGCTGTACCGTGGTTCGCGGTGGCCCGCCGAGCCCGGCGCGGCGCGGCCGGTTACGCTGCGGACAGCTCCCACGTCGCGAGGGGAGCGCAGACAAGGAGGTCTGGATGGATGCCGTGTCAAGGATCCGCGTCGTCATCGCCAAGCCGGGACTGGACGGTCACGACAGGGGCGTGAAGATCGTGGCGCGGGCGCTGCGGGACGCCGGGATGGAGGTCGTCTACACCGGCCTGCACCAGACGCCCGAGCAGATCGTGCGCACCGCGATCCAGGAGGACGCCGCGGCGGTCGGGCTGTCCATCCTGTCCGGCGCGCACATGACGCTCTTCGCCAAGGTGCTGGAGCTGCTGAAGGAGAACGACGCGAGCGACATCGTGGTCTTCGGCGGCGGGATCATCCCCGAGGCCGACATGCCCGCGCTCCAGGAGATGGGCGTCGCGCGCGTCTTCACCCCGGGCGCCACCACCCAGGAGATCGTCGACTGGGTGCGGAGCGCGATCCCCTCGCCCGTCTGACGACTCCTCGCCCGTCCGGTGGCCCTCTCGGCCGTTTGACATCTTCTCGCTCGTCCGGCGGGCCTCTCGCCCGTCTGACGATTCCCCCGCCCGTCTGGCGGCCCCCGAACGTCCGGCGGGCCTCTCTCACCGTACCCTCCGGCCTCTCACCGGTGCTCCGATCGCCCTCCGCCCGTCCGACGGATCTCACATGTCTCCCGTCGGCCCGGTGAACCGGCTCGCGGGACGCCGGTTCGGCGCGAACAGCATTCGGGGCGTACGATCTGGAACCCGGTTACCTGGTCATGCCATGAGGCGGGCTAGGCTTCATTGGCGCAAAACCGCCGGGCTCCCCCTTGGATCATGGAGTCGGCCCGCTCACATCTGTACACCAGCCGGACAAGCAAGGACGGACCCTCGTGGACCTGTTCGAACATCAGGCGAAGGAGCTCTTCGCGGAGTACGGCATCCCGGTGCCGCGCGGCGTGGTCGCGCACACCGTGGAGGAGGCACGGGCGGCAGCCGAGCAGCTGACCGGCCGTGTCGTTGTCAAGGCCCAGGTCAAGACCGGTGGTCGCGGCAAGGCCGGTGGCGTGAAGGTCGCCGACGACGCCGCCGACGCCGAGCGCAAGGCCACCGACATCCTCGGCATGGACATCAAGGGCCACACGGTCCACAAGGTCCTGATCGAGGAGGCCAGCGCGATCGCGGAGGAGTACTACTTCTCCTTCCTGCTCGACCGCGCCAACCGTACGTTCCTCGCCATCTGCTCGGCGGCGGGCGGCATGGACATCGAAGAGGTCGCGCACAGCACGCCCGAGAAGGTGGCCAAGGTCCCGGTCTCCCCCCTGGACGGCGTCGACCGGGCCAAGGCCCGTGAGATCGCCCAGGCCGGAGGGCTGCCGGAGGCCGCGCTCGACGGCGCCGCCGAGCTCATCGAGAAGCTCTGGTGCGCCTTCGTCGACGAGGACGCCTCCCTCGTCGAGGTCAACCCGATGATCCTGTCCGCCGACGGCCAGGTGAAGGCCCTCGACGGCAAGGTCACCCTCGACGACAACGCGTCCTTCCGCCAGACGGACCACGCGGCCTTCGAGGACAAGGCCGCCGAGGACCCGCTGGAGGCCGCGGCCAAGGCCAAGGACCTCAACTACGTCAAGCTCGACGGTTCCGTCGGCATCATCGGCAACGGCGCGGGCCTGGTCATGTCGACCCTGGACGTCGTCGCCTACGCGGGCGAGGCGTTCCCCGGCCAGCCCAAGCCCGCCAACTTCCTCGACATCGGCGGCGGCGCCTCGGCCGAGGTGATGGCGGCCGGCCTGGAGATCATCATCTCCGACCCCGCGGTGAAGTCGATCTTCGTCAACGTCTTCGGCGGCATCACCGCCTGTGACGCGGTCGCCAACGGCATCGTCTCGGCCTTCCAGCTGCTGGAGGCCCGCGGTGAGAGCGTGAGCCGCCCTCTCGTCGTCCGTCTGGACGGCAACAACGCCGAACTCGGGCGTCAGATTCTCTCCGACGCCAAGCTCTCCGGCGTCGAACTGGTGGACACCATGGACGATGCGGCCAAGCGCGCCGCCGAGCTCGCCGCGGTAGGTGCGTAATGGCCATCTGGCTGAACGAGAACAGCAAGATCATCGTCCAGGGCATGACCGGCGGTGAGGGCACCAAGCACACCCGCCGGATGCTCGCCTCCGGCGCCCGCGTCGTCGGCGGCGTCAACGCCCGCAAGGCGGGCACCGTCCACGAGGGCCTGCCCGTCTTCGGGACCGTCGCCGAGGCCATCAAGGACACCGGCGCCGACGTGTCGGTCGTCTTCGTGCCCCCGGCGTTCACCAAGGACGCCGTCAAGGAGGCCATCGACGCCGAGATCCCGCTCTGCGTGGTCATCACCGAGGGTGTCCCGATCCACGACACCACCGAGTTCTGGGCGTACGCGGTCGCCAAGGGTGGCAAGACCCGGATCATCGGGCCCAACTGCCCCGGCATCGCCTCGCCCGGCGCGTCCAACGCGGGGATCATCCCGGCCGACATCACCAGCGCGGGCCGCATCGGCCTGGTCTCGAAGTCGGGCACGCTGAC
>NZ_JCADBG010000017.1:0-239767 GCF_059358815.1 Streptosporangium nanhuense | reverse complement strand
GCCTCATAACAGTTGAACAACCCGTGGCGGCCACTCAGCAGGTAGCCCTCCAGCCAGCCCTGACACAGGTGCTCACTGAGCACCTCCATCACCCGGCCGCCCTGCCCCAGGTGCTCGTCGGTCGGGAGCGTTTCGGCGTTCCAGGCCCGGTCGGTGACCTCGAACACCGCCGAGAGCCGGTTGGAGGCGGTCTCATCAGGGCCCATCAGCCGGAAGGTGTCGGGGTTGGCGGCGATCACGTCGCGCAGGAAGGCGCCCAGCACCCGGGTGGGCTCACTGGTGGCGGTGGCGGGCGCCTTGACCTCGACCGCGTGCTCGCGGAAATCCCCCAACGCCAGCGGCCGCAGCAGCTCGCCGCCGTTGGCATGCGGGTTGGCGCTCATTCGCAGCGGCCCCGCCGGCACCGTCCCCACGACCTCGGCCACCGGCCGCCCCTCGGCGTCGAACAGCTCACCGGGCCGGTAGGAGCGCATCCACTCCTGAAGCATCGCCAGATGCTCGGGGTTGTCGCGCACCCCCGACAGCGGCACCTGGTGCGAGCGCCAGGTGCCCTCCACCGGCAGGCCGTCGACCTCCTTGGGTCCGGTCCATCCCTTCGGCGTCCGCAACACGATCATCGGCGGGCGGCCGGCCCGTCCCTGCGTGTAGTCAGCGATCTGGTCGAACACCGTCTCCAAGGTCTCGGCCATGAGTGCGTGCACGGCCTCGGGCTCGTCCCCCGACACCAGGTGCGGGCGATACCCATAACCCTCCAACAGCTTGACCAACTCGGCCTCAGGGATGCGGGCCAGCACCGCCGGATTGGCGATCTTGTAGCCGTTCAGGTGCAGGATGGGCAGCACGGCGCCGTCGCGGCCGGGGGCGTGGAACTTGTTGCTGTGCCAGCTGGCGGCCAGCGGCCCGGTCTCGGCCTCCCCATCACCGATGACACACGCCACCACCAGGCCGGGATTGTCGAACGCCGCCCCATACGCGTGCGCCAGCGAGTAGCCCAGCTCACCGCCCTCGTGGATCGAGCCGGGCGTCTCGGGCGCCACATGGGAGGGGATGCCGCCGGGGAAGGAGAACTGCCGAAACAGCCGCCGCATCCCCTCCCCATCCCGCGTGATATCCGGATATTTCTCGGTATAAGAGCCCTCCAGCCACGCGTGCGCCACCGCCGCCGGCCCGCCATGCCCCGGACCGGCGATATAGATCATGTCCTGATCGCGTTCGGCGATGACCCGGTTCAGATGAGCGAAACAGAAGTTCAGCCCCGGCGTGGTCCCCCAATGCCCCAGCAGCCGGGGCTTGATGTGCTCGGCCCGCAACGGCTCAGCCAGCAACGGATTGTCCAGCAGATAGATCTGACCGACCGACAGGTAGTTGGCCGCGCGCCAATAGGCGTCGACGTGCGCGAGTGCGTCCATACCTCGACAGTTCCTCACCTGAGGCGTTCAAACCCCGCGAGCCCCGGTACGGCGAACTCCCCCTATCGAATTGGGGCGGAATGTACGAAGATCTCCGGATGAGTCTGGAGCGACGCTAGGGTGCGTTCGAGACTGCTGTGGTTCCCGTCATCGGGGACGTCGGGAGTGAACGATGAGGTTTGTCGGGTTTCGGGATGAACGTCAGGTCCGGGTGGGCGTACTGACCGGTGGTGACCGGGTCGCGCCGCTGACCGAGGTGGGCGAGTTCTACGAGGACCTGCCCGTCTGGACCGCGAGGGCGCGCGAGCTCGCCGGCGGCGAGCCGGGATCGTACGGATACGCGTTGGCAGAGCTGGACCTGGCCCCGGCGGTGGCCGGTTCCGCGCGGGTGGTGTGCGTCGGGCTGAACTACCGGGACCACGCCGCCGAGGGCGGTTTCCCGATCCCGGAGACACCGGCGATCTTCGGCCGGTGGACGGCGTCGCTCGCGGTCGACGGGACGCCGGTCCCGGTGCCGCCGGACGAGCCGGGCCTGGACTGGGAGGTCGAGCTGGTCGTGGTGGTCGGCACGGAGCTGCGGTGCGTGGACGAGGAGACCGCGCTGGCGGGGGTGTTCGGCTACGCGACCTTCAACGACCTGAGCGCCCGCCGGGCACAGCGGCTCACCGCGCAGTGGACGCTCGGCAAGAACTCCGACCACAGCGGGCCGATCGGCCCCGTGGTGACCGCCGACGAGGTGGGCGACCCGGCGAACGGGCTCCGGCTGGTGACCCGGGTCAACGGCGAGGTCGTCCAGGACGGCGACACCAAGAACATGATCTTCCCGGTCGGGCGGGTGCTGGCGCACCTGAGCCGGACCATGACGCTGCGCCCCGGCGACCTGGTGGCGACCGGCACTCCCGCCGGGGTCGGGTACGCGCGCACCCCGGCGCGCCTCCTGGGCCCCGGGGACGTGGTCGAGGTGGAGATCGACCGGCTGGGGTCGGTGCGCAACCCGATCGTGGCCTGGCCGGAGAGCTGACCGATGTCGCGGACCTCGCATCTCAGCCACTCCCCCCGCGAGCACTCCCCCGCCGGGCGGACACCGCGCTCGGGTCTGGAGGAGCGCCCCGGGGACTTCAACGTCACCCTGATCACCTTCGCCGCGATGGCGCTGTACGACGCCCTGGACGGCGAGCAGCGGGCCCGCGCGCTGCTGCCCTTCGACGACGCGGACCGCTCGAACTGGAACTTCCTGCCCGCCTCGGGACGCGCCGGGGTGCCGCTGCGGGACCTGAGCTTCGACCAGGGCATCCTGGCGCACCGGCTGATCGCCCAGTGCTGCTCGGAGCGGGCGTACGCGCAGGTGGTGCAGGTGATCTCGCTGGAGCACGTGCTGCGCGAGCTGAACCTGGAGCGGTTCGGGCACGTGGCCAGGGAGTTCCGCAACCCGGGGATGTACTTCCTGACGTTCTTCGGCCAGCCCAACCCCGACTCGGTGTGGGGATGGCGGCTGGTCGGCCACCACCTGTCGCTGAACTTCACGGTCGTCAACCAGGACCACCTGGCGGTGACGCCGTTCCTGCTGGGCTCCGAACCGGCCCGCTTCGGCCCGTACCGGGTGCTGGGCGAGGAGGAGGACCTGGGGTTCGCGCTGCTGCGCTCCCTGGACGACGAGCGGCGGGCGCGGGCGATCATCCACCCGGTGCCCCCCGCGGACTTCGTCACCCGCACGGTGCCGAGGATCGGCGAGGTGGAGCTGCCCGACCTGCACGGGGTCGGCCGCCGGGACGCGATGATCACCGAGGCCGACCGGCAGGCCCTGCGCTACATCAGGTCGCACCCGCGCGGGATCGCCGCCGCCGACCTGACCTCCGGGCAGCGGCGCGCGTTCGACGAGCTGCTGGAGTGCTACCTCGACCGGGCCAGGCCCGGCCAGGTGGCCGCCGAGATGGACCGCGTCCGCGCCGCCGGTGACGGCGATCTGCACTTCGCCTGGGCCGGCGCCGACGACTACGGGCTCGGCCACTACTACCGGGTCCAGGGCCCGGTCACGTTGATCGAGTTCGACAACACCGAGGACGACGCCGACCACGCCCACAGCGTGTGGCGCGACCCGTCCAACGACTTCGGCGAGGACCTGCTGATGAGACACCTCATCGAGGAGCACCGCGGTGCCGCGGGGTGAGACGCCGCCCGACGAGAGGAACCCCTGAGTGAAGATCGCCATTGTCGGAGGAGGCCTCGGCGGGCTGGCCACCGCGCTGCTGCTGCGCCAGGCCGGCCTCGAGGCCGTCGTGTACGAGCAGTCCGCCGAGCTGCGCGAGGTCGGCGCGGGGATCGTGGTGGGCCCCAACATGGTCCGCCCGCTGGTACGGGCCGGGCTCGGCGAGCGCCTGGCCTCCTTCGCCGTGCCCCTGGAGACCGCGTGGGAGTTCCGGCGCTGGGAGGACGGCCGGGTGCTGTCCTCCCAGCCGATGGGCGAGGAGTGCCGGCGGCTGTACGGCACCGACTGCTACGTCGCGCACCGGGCCGACCTGCTCGACATGCTGCTGAAGGCGCTGCCCGCCGACGCGGTCAGGACCGACCGGCGGCTGGAGGTGCTGCGGCAGGAGCACGACGGGGCCGAGCTGGTCTTCACCAGTGCCGGCGGCGTGAAGACGACAGTGGCCGCCGACGTGGTGATCGGCGCGGACGGCATCCACTCGGCCGTACGGCCCGCGGTCGTCGACGAGGAGCCGCCGCGCTTCTCCGGTCTGTGCGCCTACCGGTGCCTGGTCGACGCCGAGCGGGCGCCGGAGCTGGCGCTG
The DNA here is from genome assembly GCF_059358815.1 of Streptosporangium nanhuense. NCBI lineage: Bacteria > Bacillati > Actinomycetota > Actinomycetes > Streptosporangiales > Streptosporangiaceae > Streptosporangium > Streptosporangium nanhuense. The sequence continues at coordinate 235,569 of NZ_JCADBG010000017.1, read as the reverse complement.
CGCCGGGTGCAGACGCTCTGGCTGGGCCCCGGCCGCCACTTCGTCCACTACCCCATCCGGGACAGAAAGCTGATCAACATCGTCGCGATCGTGCCCGCGGGCGAGTGGCGCGTCGAGTCGTGGACGGCCGACGGGCGGATCGAGGACCTGGCCCGCGAGTTCGAGACCTGGGACCCCCGGCTGGGGCAGCTGGTCGCCGCGGCCACCGAGACCAAGCGCTGGGCCCTGTACGACCGCGGCCCCCTGGAGCGCTGGACGTCGGGACGGGTGGCCCTTCTCGGCGACGCCGCCCACTCGATGCTGCCCTTCTTCGGCCAGGGCGCCGCCCAGGCGGTCGAGGACGCGGTGGTCCTGACGAGCTGCCTGCGCGACGCCACGCCCGGGACGGCGGAGAAGGCGCTGGCCCGCTACGAGGAGATCCGCAAGCCCCGCGCCTCACAGGTGCAGCTGATGAGCCGGGGCCGCGAGGTGCAGAACCACCTGCCCGACGGGCCCGCCCAGCTGGAGCGCGACGCGGCCCTGGCCGGCAGCGACCCGCTGCGGCAGAGCGCCTGGCTCTACGGCCACGACCCCGAGGCCGCCATGGCGGGCTGAGCGGGCGCGGAGATCGCGGGGGGCCTGACGGGCGGGCGGTGCGGCGGCACGGCCCGGCCGTCGGGCAGCAGCTCGCCGGTGTCCTCGAAGAGCACCACCCCGTTGCAGAGCAGGCTCCAGCCCTGCTCGGGGTGGGAGGCGATCGGCCTCGCGGCCTCCCTGCCGGGCGCGTACGCGGAGGGGCATGGTGTTTCGTGCGGGCACATGGTGTACCTCCCTTCCCGCAGGATGCGCCTCGGGGGGCGCCCTGTCCCGGTACAAATCCGCACACAGGGGCCCCCGGATCCCGCCGGGCCTCACTCGGTCCTGCGCACCCCTCCCAGGAACCGGTGGGCGATCACCACGAGGGCGAGGAAGAGCCCGCTGACCACCTGCTGGAAGGAGGCGTTGAGGTTGCCGACCTGGTTGATCAGGTTCTGGATCACGCCGAGCAGCAACGCCCCGGCGATCGTGCCGCCGAGGGCCCCGGCTCCCCCGGTGAGCAGGGTGCCGCCGATGACGACGGCGGCGATCACGTCGAGTTCCAGCCCGATGCCCAGGATCGTCACCCCCGACGAGAGCCGGGCCGCGTTGAGCGCCCCGGCCAGCCCGGCCAGCAGCCCCGACATGAGGTAGACGGTGATCTTGGTGCGGGCCACCGGCACGCCCATGAGGCTGGCGGCGTCCTCGCTCCCGCCGATGGCGTAGACGTTCTGCCCGAAGCCGGTACGCCGCAGCAGGACCATGCCCACGCCCAGCAGGACGGCGGCCACGAGCACCGGGTAGCCGACGTTCATGACGGAGCCCTGGCCGAGCAGCGCGAAGGAGGGGTCCTCGACCAGGTAGGTCGCGGCGCCCTCGTCGGAGATCGCCAGCATCAGGCCGCGCGCCGCCAGCAGCCCGGCCAGGGTGACGATGAACGGCGCCATCCCGGTCCTCGCGATGATCACCCCGTGGACCAGGCCGAACAGCCCGGACACCGCGAGCGGCAGGGCGAGCGCCACGAGCAGCCCGTACTGGGAGCCGTACGCCGCCAGGACCCCGCCGAGCACGAAGAGCGACCCCACCGACAGGTCGATGCCGCCGGAGATGATGACGAAGGTCATGCCGATCGCGATGATCGCCAGGAACGAGGAGGAGGTGGCGATGTTGCCGACGTTCGCCACCGTGGCGAAGGAGTCGAAGGCGAGCGAGCCGACGAGCGCGAGGACGGCGAGCACGATCAGCGCGCCGTGCCCGCGGAAGATCCTCCCCGCGCGCTCGCGGGGGGACTCGGTCTCCGCCGGAACCGTGGTGAGGGTCATCGGCGCTCCCTGGCGGCGTAGACGGCGGCGAGGATGATCACGGCCTGGGCCATCTGGGTCCAGGACTGCGGCAGGTTGTGCTTGATCAGCGTGGCCTGGAGCAGCTGCATGAGCAGCGCGCCCATCACCGTCCCCAGCACGCGGACCCGGCCGCCGCTCAGCGGGGTGCCGCCCACCACGACCGCGGTGATGGCCGACAGCTCCATGAACAGGCCGAGCGAGGTGGGGTCGCTGGCCTGCAGGCGTGAGCTGGCCAGGATCCCGGCGATCGCGGCGAGCACGCCGGAGATGACGTAGACCAGCAGCAGGATGCGCCGCACCGGCAGCCCGGCCAGCTCGCTGGCCACCCGGTTGCCGCCGACCGCGACCACCTGGCGCCCGAAGGTGCTCTTGCGGACCACGAACAGCACGAGCAGGGTGAGCGCCACCGCCACCAGCACGACGTACGGCACGCCGAGCACCGACTCGCTGCCCAGCGCGGTGAGCGTGGGGTTGCCGATCTCCTTCAGCTGCGGCAGCAGCACGTTGGCCAGCCCGCGTATCCCGACGAGCAGCGCCAGCGTCGCCACGATCGGCTGCACCCCGACCACGGAGACGAGCGTGCCGCCGACGGCCCCGACGAGCGCCCCGGCGAGGATCGCCATGAGCATCGCGGGCCAGGCGCCGTAGCCGAGGTAGAGGGCGATCATCGACGCCGACAGCGCCATGACGGAGCCGACCGACAGGTCGATGCCCTCGGCGCCGATGACCAGGGCCATGCCCAGGGAGACCACGACGACAGGGGCGACCTGCAGCAGCTGGGTACGGAAGTTGCCGACCGCGAGGAAGTTGGGGGTGAAGGCGGCGTTGAACAGCACCAGGACGACGACGGCGACGTAGACGCCGTAGCGCTGCAGCCACGACAGCAGCTCCGCCCTGCCGGGCAGCGGGCGGGCGATGACCGGCACGGCCTTCGCCGGGGGACCTTCGACCTTCATCGGGGAACCTCCACCGGCCGGGCGATCACGGACACGACGGCCATCATCGGGAGACCTCCGCCCGCCGGGCGATCACGGACATGACGGTCCTCATCGGGGAACCTCCACCCGGCGGGCGACCACGGACATCACGGCCCTCATCGGGGGACCTCCACCGACCGGGCGATCATGGACATGATCGCCTCCTCGCTCACCTCGGTGCCGTGCAGCTCGCCCTGGACGGCGCCGTCGCGCAGCACCACGACCCGGTCGCAGCCCTCGACGATCTCCTCCAGGTCGGAGGAGATGAGCAGGACGGCCAGGCCGTCCACGGCGAGCTCGTCGATGAGCATCTGCACCTCGGCCTTGGCTCCGACGTCGACGCCCCGGGTGGGCTCGTCCAGCAGCAGCACCTTGGGGCTCATCGCGAGCCAGCGGGCCAGCAGCACCTTCTGCTGGTTGCCGCCGGACAGCTCGCCGACCAGCTGGCCGGGCCCCGCGGCCTTGATCCGCAGCCGTTTCATGAAGGTCTCCACGATCCTGTCGACCCGGCGGTCGGAGACGATGCCCGCCCGCGAGAGCCGGGGCAGCGCGGCCAGCGCGATGTTCTCCCGCACCGACAGGGTCGGCACGATCCCCTCGGCCTTGCGGTCCTCGGGCAGCAGGCTGATCCCGGCGCGGATCGCCGCGGAGACCGAGCCGGTGCGCAGCGGCACGCCCGCCACGACGACCTCCCCGGAGTCCACCTTGAGGGCGCCCGCGATCGCCTTGGCGGTCTCGCTGCGCCCGGCGCCGAGCAGGCCGCCCAGGCCGACGACCTCGCCGGGCCGCAGCGCCAGGGAGACGTCGTCGAGCTGGTGCCTGCGGGTGAGGCCGGTCGCGGTGAGCACCGGCGGGTCCTGCTCGTCCTGGGTGTGGGAGCCGCTGAACTTGGTGGCGCCCTCGGCCCGCACCTCCGACAGCTTTCGCCCGAGCATGAGCGAGACCAGGCGCAGGCGCTCCAGCTCGGCCATCCTGCCGGTGTGGACCAGCCTGCCGTCGCGCAGCACGGTGACCCGGTCGCAGATCTGGTAGAGCTCGTCCAGCCGGTGGCTGACGTAGATCACCGAGCGGCCCTGGTCGCGCAGCCCCCTGATCACCTCGAAGAGCCTGCCGACCTCGCGCGGCTCCAGCGAGGAGGTGGGCTCGTCCATGATGACGACCTGGGCGTCGACGGAGACGGCACGGGCCAGGGCGACCATCTGCTGGGTGCCCATGCCCAGGGAGCCGAGGGGGCGGCGGACGTCGACGTGGACGCCGTACCCCTTGAGGATCTCCCTGGCCCGCTCGTGCACGGCGCCGAAGTCGATGAGCCGGAAGCGGCCCCTGGGCTCGCGCCCGAGGAAGAGGTTGCGCGCCACGCTCATGGAGGGGACCAGGTTGACCTCCTGGTAGATCGTGGAGATGCCGGCCCGCTGCGCGTCGAGCGGGCTGGAGAAGCCCACCACCTCGTCGCGGTACCTCACCTGGCCCGCGTCGGCCTGGTAGACGCCGGTCAGCACCTTGATCAACGTTGACTTGCCCGCGCCGTTCTCCCCCACCAGGGCGTGCACCTCGCCCCTGCCGAGGGTGAACGAGACGTGGTCCAGCGCGCGGACGCCGGGAAAGACCTTCAGCACCCCGGCTGCTTCCAGGACTCGGCCGGTCGTGGCCACAGGGCTCCTCTCCTCAGATCTCCCCGATCCCCGGAAAAGGCCCGGGGCGGCGGCGCGCCCCGGGCTCCCCGGCGATCGGGCTCAGTGATCAGGTTCGGTGGTCGGTGGACCTTGGATCAGTAGGCCTCGGAGAGGGAGCTCTCCGCGTTGGCCTTGTCGTACTCGCGGTCGGAGATGATGACCTTCTCGGGGATGGCCTGGCCGTCGAGGAACTTCTGGGCGGTCTCGAAGGCCAGGGCGCCGAAGCGGGGGTTGGACTCGATCACGGCGACCAGCCAGCCGTCGGCGATGGCCTGGACCGCGCCGCGGGTGCCGTCGATGGAGACGATCTGGACGTCGCCCGCCTTCTTGCCCGCGCCCTTGAGCGCCGTGACCGCGCCCAGCGCCATCTCGTCGTTCTCGGCGTAGATGCCGTCGATGTCGGGGTTGGACTGGATGAGCTGCTCGGTGACCTGCTGGCCCTTCTCGCGGGCGAACTCGCCGGTCTGCTCGAAGGTGATCTCGATGTCGGGCGCCACCTCCTTGATCCGGTCCTTGAAGCCGCTGGTCCGCTCGGTGGTGACGTTGTTGCCCGGCGCGCCGAGCAGGATGGCCACCTTGCCCTTGTTGCCCAGCGCCTTGGCCATCTGGTCGGCGGCGCGCTTGCCCTGCTCGACGAAGTCGGAGCCGATGAAGGTCAGGTAGTCCTTGCAGGGGGCGGCGTTGATCTTGCGGTCGATCGTGATGATCGGCACCTTCTTGGCCGCGGCCTGCTGCAGGACCGGCTCCCAGCCGTCGGAGTTGAGCGGGGCGATCACCAGCAGCCGCGCGCCCTGGGCGATGAGCTGCTGGACGTCGCTGATCTGCTTGGAGAACTGCGACTGCGCGTTGGTGACCTTGAGGTTGGCGATGCCGAGCTTGGCGGCCTCGTCCTTGATCGACTTCGTCTCGGCGATCCGGAAGGGGTTGGCCTCCTTCTCCGACTGGGAGAAGCCGACGACGGCGGACGTGAGGTCGAACTTCTGGGCACCGAAGGCGTCGATGGTGCATCCGGCGCCCGCGTCGGCGGCCGGCGTCTGGACGACCTGGCCGCCCTGGGTGCTGGAACCGCTCGGTGCGGCGGCGGTCTCCTCGCCCTTCGCGCAACCTGACGCGACGAGGGCGACGGCGGCCAGCAGCGCGGCGACTCTTCCCTGACGACTCGTGAGCAGGGTCATGGTGCCCTCCTGGACAGGACGATGGAACGTCGATGCGCTCGATGTTCATCCGGCCAGGAAACAAAATCGTAAAGAAATGGACATCAGTAGGTCACGATTGATCGTATCCGATCAGATTCGGTCACCAGGTTGTCGGAACCCGGGCTTTTCCCGATCGCCGGACCTCGTCAGCTTTGTCGAGTCCCGTCAGATCCCGTCAGATCCGGGCGACGTGGATCCGCACCCCCCGTCCCGTCAGGTCGTCCAGCACCTCCCTGGGCGCCTCGTCGTCGGTGATCAGGTGGGTGATCTCCTCGGTCGGCACGGTCTGCACCATCGTGTCGACCCCGACCTTGGTGTGGTCGATCAGCACGACCACCTCCTCGGCCGCCGCCGCCAGCGCCCGGTCGACGCTCGCGACCTGCATGTTGGGCGTGGACAGGCCCCGCTCGGCGGTCAGCCCGTTGCCCGAGATGAAGGCCCTGCGCACCCGCAGGCCGGCCAGGGAGCGCTCGGCGGCGCTGCCGACCAGGGCGTGGATGGAGCCGCGCAGGGTGCCGCCGGTCATGACCACCTCGACCCGGGGCGAGTCGGTGAGCGCCTGCGCGACCAGCAGGGAATTGGTCACCACGGCCAGCTCCGTCACCCGGGCCAGGCGCCGGGCGAAGTCCTGGGTGGTGGTGCCGGCGCCGACCACGATCGCGTCGCCGTCCTCGACCAGGGAGACCGCGAGGTCGGCGATGGCCCGCTTCTCCGCCGCCGCCGTCTGCATCTTCTGCGAGTACGTCGGCTCGCGGGACAGCTCGCCGGGGAGCGTGGCACCGCCGTGGTGCCTGTTGAGCAGGCCCTCGGCCTCCAGCGCGCGCAGGTCGCGCCGGACCGTCACCTCCGACGACTGCACCGACTGGGCCAGATCCCGAAGGGAGACCGCGCCATTGGCACGTACCAGTTCAAGGATGCGCTGACGGCGCTCCGCGGCGAACACGGGACGACGATACTCCGCCTGACCCGAACTCTCTCCCCCACTTTTCACGACCGACCCCATCCGCTCCGAATCATGTGATCTGAGCCGATCATAATCGGTCGTGGAGTGACAGGCCGGGCCGCGAAACCCCTAGCCGCGAGCCTCGGCGCGCAGCTCGGCGAGCAACTCCCCCTGCTCGGCGAGCACCTCGGCCAGGATCGACCGCGCCACGGACATCAGCTCGGCCAGGTCCTGGGTGGACAGGGCGTAGACGACGGTGGCGCCGTCCCGGGTGGCGGTCACGACTCCCGCGCGGCGCAGCACGGCGAGCTGCTGGGAGAGGTTGGAGGCCTCGACGTCGATCGCGCTCAGCAGGTCCCGCACCGGCAGGGGACCCTCCCGCAGCAGCTCCAGCACCTGGACGCGGACCGGGTGGCCGATCGTACGGAAGAGTTCGGCCTTGGCCTGGTGCAGCGGCACCGGCATGATCACACGGCCCCGGCGACGGGCCCGCCACCGGCGTACCGGACATCCACGCCGTGCCGGTCGGCGATGCGCAGCAGGTTCTCCAGCCGCCCGGACAGGACCTCGACCGCGTGATCGTCGAAGGCCTGGCGCATGAGCTCCAGCTCGCCGTCGACATCGGCGATGCGCGCTCGTAGCTCGGCCGCGAACTCGCTCATGTCCCCCACCTCCCGTGGATCAGGTCACTCCCCGGCGTCTGGTTTATCGGCACACCGTTCCTCATGATGTGGCAAATTGCATAATTCTTCAAATCGTAATGACGTTGGCTATGATGGCGAAGGCCGTTTTCCAACAGGGCCCGCAGCCGGTTCGAGCCCGATCGATGACGGATCGACCACGAAGCGGGATACTTGGTACGGCTACCGCAGACTGACCTGCGGCGTCAGAGCGCGCCAGCCGGCGATGCGACAGTGACGAGAGGCCGAGCACGGCCTGCGCGAGGGAGTACAGCCAATGGGACGGGGCCGAGCGAAGGCTAAGCAGACGAAGGTTGCTCGCGAGCTGAAGTACAGCAGCCACAGCATGGACATCGACCGGTTGCGCAAGGAGCTCGGCGCCGACGACGATCCCACGCCGGAGAGCGAGGCCGACGACCCCACCGGTGAGCCGACCGGCAGGTGACACGGCGGACGGGCCACCGGTCCCGTCCGGCCGCCGCGGCACCTGCGGAGCCCGCTTCCGGGATCCCCGCGTGACCTCGGCGGCCCCGGCCGCGTGACCCGCCCGCCGGGGTTTCCCCGCGAGGGTTCTCCCGCGACACGCCGACCGACCGGCGCACGGTGAGACGGCGCACCGGTGAGACGGCGCACGGACCGGCCGTCGTGCCGGTGGACGGATCGGCCGCCGCACCGGTGCGGCGACATATGGATCAGTCGTCGTACCGGTGAGGCGACGTATGGACCGGCCGTCGCGCCGGTGGACGGATCGCCCGCGTACCAGTGGGACGGCACGGGATCGGCCCGCGCGTCGGCCGACCGGCGGACGCCCGTGGCGGCGTCCGGCGGGCGACGGCGAATTCCGCGCAACATCCGGCAACATCATTGAGGCACCCGCCCGGGGCTGTTTAACGTCACGGTTGTGCGTACCGCAGCGCGGCGGTCACGCACCCCCGGTCAGCGCGTCGACGGAGAGCTCTGGCGGGTCCCACCTCATCCCACGGTGCCCGGCTTGCCCTTCCCCGCCGGGCATCGGGATCTGCCAGTTCACACGCCGTGGCCCCGGGACGAATCGCCGTGTCGCGCGAGGTCGTGCGCTCTCGCGAGCGGAAAGTCTCCCAGGGCCACGGCCACCATTCGCCTCTTCGGGCCGCGGCGGACCACGCCGTCCCTCACCACGACCGGCCCTCACCGGGTCCGGCCTTCCGGGTCCGGCCTTCCGGGCCTGACCTTCCGGGCCTGACCTTCTGGGCCTGACCTTCCCCGGGCCAGGCCGGACCTCGCCTCCGCGCCCGATCCCCCCGGCTTGAGCCCCCGGGCACGCGCCCCATCCCGTCCTCCGGCCCGGTCTCTCCGGACGCGTGCCCCGCGCCGTCCCTTTCCCGGCCTGTCTGGTCCAATTGACCCACCGGGTGGAGTTCCCGACGAAGATCTCCCCGAGGGCGGCCGAGGCCGCCCGGCGAGCCGCGCCCGGCGGCGACGGGCCGCGCCCGCGGACCGGTACCTTCCCGGCGGAGGAACAGTGACGAACCGCTACGGGCCCCAGTTCGGGCCCGACATCACCTTCCTCGGCGTCGAGCGGTGCTCGCTGGAGGACCCCGAGAGCTACGCGGGCGCCGACATCGTGATCGTGGGGGCGCCGTTCGACGGCGGCACCTCGCACCGGCCGGGCGCGCGCTTCGGGCCGCAGGCGATCCGGATGACCGACTACCTGCCGCACGACGGGGCGCGCCCCAGCCTGGCGCTGCGCACCGACGGGTTGCGCGACCTGCGCGTCCTGGACGCGGGCGACGTCGAGATGCCGCCCGGCGACATCCTGACGTCGCTGGCCGCCCTGGAGGCCGCCGTCGAGAAGGTCGCCCGCTCGGGAGCCATCCCGGTGATCCTGGGCGGTGACCACTCGATCGCCTTTCCCGACGCCAAGGGGGTGGCCAACGTCCTCGGGCACGGCCGGGTCTCGATGATCCATTTCGATGCCCACGCGGACACCGGCGACATCGAATTCGGCTCGCTGTGGGGGCACGGGCAGCCGATGCGCAGGCTCATCGAGTCGGGGGCGCTGCGCGGCGACCGGTTCCTGCAGATCGGCCTGCGCGGCTACTGGCCGCCGCCGGAGACGCTGGACTGGATGGCGGAACGGGCGATGCGCTCGTACGAGATGACCGAGATCACGCACCGCGGCCTGGAGGAGTGCCTGACCGAGGCCTTCGCCATCGCCGTCGACGAGTGCGACGGCGTCTTCCTGTCCGTCGACATCGACGTGTGCGACCCGGGCCACGCGCCGGGCACGGGAACGCCGGAGCCCGGCGGCATCACCGCGCGCCAGCTCCTGGACTCCGTACGGCGTATCTGCCTGGAACTGCCGGTCGTCGGGGTCGACGTCGTGGAGGTCAGCCCGCCCTACGACCACGCCGACATCACCGCCGCGCTGGCCAACCGCGTGGTGCTGGAGGCGTTGAGCGCCATCGCCCGGCGGCGGCGCGACGCCCGGGACGGGACCACCTGGAACCCGCTGCTGCCACTGCTCGCCGAACGCCCTGGCAGCCCTGGCAGCCCTGGCAGCCAGGACCGTACGGATCGCACGGCCGGCCCGCTCGGCCCCGCTGGGCCCTGATCGATTGACGCCGCTCGGCCCCGCTTGGCTCTGATCGATCCGCTCCCGGCTCGATCGGCCGGGCCGCCGAGACGCCCGCCGGTTCACCCGCCCGCCTCTCCCGCGGGCGCGGGTGGGCTATCGGGTCTTCGGGCGGTTGCCCCACTTGGGCTTTCGGAACAGGTCGCGGCGCTCCAGCAGGTAGACGAGCTTCGAGGCCGCGATCCTGACGGCCTCCTCGTGGCGGTGGCGCTTCTGCGGGACGACGGCGCTCCAGCGTTCGAGCAGGAGGGCGATCTCCTCGGCGAGCTCGCCGATCACCCGGTAGCGGGTGCTGAAGGCGTAGAGGTCGCCGTGCACCTCGCCCACGAGGTCCTCGTCGACCCGGTGGGCCAGCGGCCTGACCCTCTTGAGGATCCCGGTCTCCATCGCCGGGGTGACCGGTGCCCGCCGGGCGTCGCCCTCGGGCACCATGATGAGGGCCCGGACCCGCGCGACGGCCAGGGTGCGCTCGGCCTGCGGGGTCGCGGGGTGCTCGGCGAGGTCCAGGAGGCGGCGGAGGGTCTCCTGCGTCTTGTCGTCGAACATGGAAAACCCATTCCGCCTTCGCGTCCCCGTTTTCGCCGGACCGGGAGGGAAGGCCTCGGCGTCGGCACCGGCGCATGCCGCGCACGTGCCATCACATGCTATTCGACCCGATGGGCAGGGACGCGTCCGGTGTGACCCGTGAGCGCGGGGTGAACCGGGATATGCCCGGTGCGCGCGAACGGCCTCCGGCGCCCTCGTACCTCACAGACCGGGACCGGAACGGGCCGCCGGGGCCGGCGTTCCAGGGGCGATGTTCCGGGCCGGCCTTCCGGGGGTGGCGTTCTGGAACCGGGCGTCGGCCGGAGCCTGAGGCCAGTCGATGGTAGGTGCTGCGGGGGTGCTTTTCCCGCCTTTCGCCGAATCCGGTATTTGACAGCCTGTCGACTCGGCTTTTTAAGCAAATAGGCCTACTTTTCCGTTTTTCTGCGAATACAGTCCAGCTTTGTCGGACGGCGCCCCCTTCTCGGAAGGGTGGAGGAGAGTGGACGGGGTGGCTCACAGCCATGGATCCGATCGGTGACGATCTGCTCAGGACCATCAAGCCCGAACTCGGGTACCGGGAGGGATCCGGCCAGCACAGCAAGTTCGGTGAGTGGTACGCGGTGAACGTGGCTCAGGACCCGCAGTACAGGACGGCCCCCTGGTGCGCGATGTTCATCGCCTGGGCCGCGGAGAAGGCGGACGTGCAGGAGTACGTCGGGCAGTTCGCCTGGACCCCGTCGCAGGCCCGCTGGTTCGAGACCCACGACGCGTGGACGCGGACGCCGGAGCCGGGCGCCCTGGTCTTCTTCGACTGGTCCGGCGGCAAGGACATCAAGGGCATCGACCATGTCGGCGTCGTCGAGAGCGTGAACGGTGGAACGATCCACACCATCGAGGGGAACGTCGACCGGGTCTGGCTGAAGCGCAAGACGCGCGACCAGAGCAAGGTGGTCGGGTACGGGCTGCCGCGCAAGGTCAAGGAGAAGCTGACGGGCGCCGCCGAGAAGGACCCGGCCCCCGTGGCGGCCGGGCGGATCGAGGTTCGCCCGGCGCTCGCCCCGGGCTCCGCTCCCCCGGCGGACACGCCGGGAACGCTCCCCGTGTCCATGGAGACCGCCGCGATCGCCGGGTTGCTGGCCTTCGTCCTCGGCACGACGTTCGTCCTGTCCCGGCTGCGCCCCCGTGTCTCGGCGGGACGGCACCGCAGGAGGACGGGGTCGCGGGACCGGGTGGACCCGTGGACCGGCGTGACGTCTCCGGCCGAGGAGGCACTCCCCCGCGCGGAGACGCCCCCGGCCTGGAAGGCGCTCCCCCGGACCGTGGCGCTCCGTCCCGGCGGGCCAGACCCTCTTCGTCCCGGCGGGCCGGACCGGCCGGACACCGCGCCCCGAAGCCGCGAGACGCTCCGCGTGAGCAGGCCGAGCTGGGCGTGCGAGCCGTACCGCACGGGCGTCCCGAAGCGCGCCGACGGCACCGGGACGCCCGGCCGTGCCGGCAGCCGGCCCGTCGCCGGGCCGGACCTCGACGGGAGGACGCGACGCGGCGCGCTGGAGACACGCGAGGGCGAGAAGGCCCGCGCCGCGTGACCGTGCCCGGCGGACGCCGCGCGACCGTACCCGGCGGACGCCGCGCGACCGTACCCGGCGGACGCCGCGCAACCGTACCCGGCGGACGCCGCGCAACCGTACCCGGCGGACATCACGTGACCGTGCCCGGCGGACATCACGTGACCGTGCCCGGCGGACGCCACGTGACCGTACCCGGCGGACGCCGCGACCGCACCGGCGGAGGGTCCCTGGCCGTATCGGCGAAATATGACGAGAACGGGACAGAACGGAGATCCCATCAGGTTGCTTAATAAGGTTAGGCAAAGCTAAGTTGCTGGGGAAGCATTCCCCCAGTGAAGGCGGCACGATGACAGCGGGCGAGCAGACCTTGGAGCGCGCGGCGGAGGTTCCGGCCTATCGCGGCCACCAGGTGGAGGTCCTGCGGACGGTGCGGCTCAGCCCGAGCTTCGTCCGGGTCACCTTCGGCGGCGAGGACCTGGCGGGCTTCGCCGACAAGGGCTTCGACCAGCGGATCAAGGTGATCCTCCCGCTGCCGGACGGCGGCATCACCCCCCTGGGCGACGGCGGCGACTGGTACCAGCGGTGGCGGGCGCTCCCCGACGAGCTGCGCAACCCGATCCGCACCTACACCGCCCGCGCCGTACGGCCCGAGCCGCGCGAGCTCGACATCGACTTCGTCCTGCACGGTGAGAGCGGTCCCGCCTCCCGCTGGGCGACCCACGTCACCCCGGGCGACCGGATCGTGGTGGTCGGCCCCAACGCCGCCCACCCCGGCCCCGTCGGCGGCCAGGAGTGGGCCCCGCCCGCCGGGGCGGCGCACCTGCTGCTGGCCGGGGACGAGACGGCCGTGCCCGCCATCGCCGCGATCGTCGAGTCGCTGGCCGGCTCCGTGCGCGCCACGGCGCTGCTGGAGGTCCCCGAGGCCGCCGACGCGCTCCCGCTCGACGTCCGTCCGGGCGTGAACGTCATCTGGCTGCCCCGCGAGGGGGCCCGCCACGGTGACCTGCTCATCCCGGCCGTACGCGACGTCCTGGGCACGCTCACCGCGCCGGGCGGCACCGTCCCCGGTGAGCCCGTCTCCAGTGAGCCCGTCGCCGGTGAGCCCGTCCCCGCCGCCGTGGCCCCGCTGGAGGACGTCGACGTCGACGAGGAGATCCTCTGGGAGGTCCCCGAGGCCCCCGAGGTGTCGGGCGGCGACGGCCTGTACGCCTGGCTGGCGGGCGAGGCGGGCATGGTCAAGCTGCTCCGCCGCCACCTGGTGCAGGAGGCGGGCGTCGACCGCTCCTCGGTGGCCTTCATGGGCTACTGGCGGCTGGGACGCTCCGAAAGCGCCTGAGTGCCGGCTCCCGGCCGGGAGCCGCACCACGGCCGCACCACGAATCCCGCGCCCGGTGACGGGGCCGTCGCCGGGCGGCCTTTGTCCTCGCCCGCGGAAAACGTGCCGACTCCTTGACGCGGGATTGACGCGGGACGGAACCGGGCAGGCGTCCGGGGCACGTAGCTTGAGGGCGTAAGGTGCCCTGCTCGCGACGTGAGAAGGCCGAGATGACAGCAGCGGAATCCGCTCGTCAGGACCCGGCGGGCGCCCCCGGATACCGGCCCATCGCCGACCACGGGCTGATCGGCGACCTGCACACCGCGGCGCTGGTGGACACCGGCGGCACCATCGTCTGGTACTGCTGCCCGCGCTTCGACGCGCCCAGCGTGTTCGGCTCGATCCTGGACTCCGGCCGGGGCGGTTCGTTCGAGCTGAGCACGGTCGCCCCGGCCAGGACCAAGCAGTTCTACTTCCCCGACACCAACGTGCTGATCACCCGCTTCTCCGCCGCCGACGGGGTGGGCGAGGTCCAGGACTTCATGCCGATCGTCGGCGACACGCGCGACGGCGCCCGGCACCGGCTGATCCGGCGGGTGAGATGCGTACGCGGGTCGCTGCCGTTCCGGGCGCGGGTGGCCCCGCGCTTCGACTACGGCAGGCAGTCACACGTCCTGAGCATGCACCAGGGCCGGGCGCTCTTCGAGTCGCCGTCGCTGTCCCTGACCCTGTCGTCCAGCGCCACCCTGGAGGTGGACGGCCAGGACGTGTGCTCGGAGTTCAAGCTCAACGAGGGCGAGTGCGCGGTGTTCGCCCTCGACAGGCACGGCGAGGATGTGACACCGCGCTCGTGCCCGATCGAGGAGGCCGAGGAGGAGTTCGCCTCGACGGTGGCGTACTGGCGCCGCTGGCTGTCCTCCTCGAACTACCGCGGCCGATGGCGGGAGATGGTCCACCGGTCCGCGCTGACGCTGAAGCTCCTCACGTACGCGCCGACCGGCGGGATCGTGGCCGCCGTGACGACCAGCCTGCCCGAGCAGATCGGCGGGGAGCGCAACTGGGACTACCGCTACGTCTGGATCCGCGACTCGGCGTTCTGCGTGTACGCGCTGCTGCGGCTGGGTTTCACCGAGGAGGCCGAGGCGTTCATGGGGTTCCTGTCCCGGCACGTCAGCCGCGACGGCGGCGGCGCCTCGGGCCCGCTGCAGATCATGTACGGCATCGACGGGCGCACCGACCTGCCCGAGAGCGAGCTGCCCCACCTCGAGGGCTACCAGGGCTCGGCCCCGGTGCGCGTCGGGAACGCCGCCGTGGACCAGCTCCAGCTGGACATCTACGGCGCCCTCCTCGACTCCGTCTACCTCTACGACAAGTGGCACCAGCCGATCTCCAGCGCCCTGTGGGACGACGTGCACATCCTGGTGGACTGGGTCTGCGACAACTGGGACCAGCCCGACGAGGGCGTGTGGGAGACGCGCGGCGGGCGTAAAAACTTCGTCTACTCGCGGCTGATGTGCTGGGTGGCGATCGAACGGGCCATGCGGATGGCCGCCCACCGCGGGCTGCCCGCCGACACGCCGCGCTGGCAGCTGGCCCGCGACACGATCTACCGGCAGATCATGCGGCGTGGCTGGTCGGCGGAGCTGCGGGCGTTCGTCCAGCACTTCGACGACGACGTCCTCGACGCCTCGGTGCTGATGATGCCGATGGCGAAGTTCGTCTCCCCCATCGACCCCAAGTGGCTGTCGACCCTCGACGCGCTGGGCGCGAACCTGGTGTCCGACTCGCTGGTCTACCGCTACGACCCCGCGGTGAGCCCGGACGGGCTGCGCGGCGAGGACGGCACCTTCTCCATCTGCTCGTTCTGGTACGTCGAGGGGCTCACCCGCGCCGGGCGCCTGGACGAGGCACGGCTGGCGTTCGAGAAGATGCTCACCTACGCCAACCACCTCGGCCTGTACGCCGAGGAGATCGGGCAGACCGGCGAGCAGCTCGGCAACTTCCCGCAGGCCTTCACCCACCTCGCGCTGATCAGCGCCGCGTTCAACCTCGACCACGCCCTGGGCTGAGAGCCTCCGCGCCCCCTGCCCGAGACCCACCCGCGCCCGGTGTCCGGCTCCGCTTCCGCGGCGGACCCGGGCGGCTGCCTCCACGCGTGGGTGGATCTCGGGCAGGACCGGCGCCCGGTGCCGTCGGCTCGACACAGCGGGCTCAACACAGCGGGCTCAACACGGCGGGCTCGATCAGCGAATATTTATCCAGAACGTTTTCGATCACCCCACCCGGATAGGGAGAAGGCTCCAACGGCACGACCACAACGGGGCTTGACTGTTTCAGGGGCGAAGGGGATTGACATGACAGACCGCCGATCTCGTTTATGGCGATACGGCCTTCTCGGCATCATCGACATCAAGGATCCCCGAAGTGCTTTGTGGCGAGCGGGTCTTCTCGGTCTCGCGTCAGGTGTTGTCGCGGGTGTCGTGATGGGATTCCTCTCCCTGTGGCTCGGCCCCCTCGGTTCCGGGTCGGGGGACGGCGCCTTCGACTGGCGGGGCGCCGTCATCTACATGCTCTTCGTAACTCCGGCGTTCGTCCTTCTCTTCCTCTTCCTCATGCGCAGACGCCTGAAGGCGGCGGCGGCCGAGAAGGCGCAGCGGACGCCTTCCTCGTAGTGGGCCGGCCGCCGGAGCCGGTGGGGCCTCGGGTCAGGCGCCGTCCTCCAGGTCGCCCTCGGACTTGAGGTAGACCTCCTGGAGGTCGCGCAGGATGGCGGGGTCGGGGTGCTCCCACATGCCCCGGTTGGCCGCCTCCAGCAGCCGCTCGGCGATCCCGTGCAGCGCCCACGGGTTGGACTTGGCCATGAACGCCTGGTTCTCCGGGTCCAGTACGTAGGTCGCGGCCAGCTTGTCGTACATCCAGTCGGCGACGACTCCGGTGGTGGCGTCGTAGCCGAACAGGTAGTCGACGGTGGCGGCCAGCTCGAAGGCGCCCTTGTAGCCGTGCCTGCGCATGGCGGCCAGCCAGCGGGGGTTGACCACCCTGGCGCGGAAGATCCTGGACGTCTCCTCGGAGAGCGTCCTGGTGCGGACCGCGTCCGGCCTGGTGCTGTCGCCGATGTAGGCGGCCGGGGCCTTGCCGGTGAGCGCCCGTACGGTGGCGATCATGCCGCCGTGGTACTGGAAGTAGTCGTCGGAGTCGGCGATGTCGTGCTCGCGGGTGTCGACGTTCTTGGCCGCCACGGCGATCCTGCGGTAGGCCGTCTCCATGTCCTGCCTGGCGGGGACGCCGTCAACGCCCCGGCCGTAGGCGAAGCCGCCCCAGACCGCGTACACCTCGGCCAGGTCGGCGTCGTCGCGCCAGTTGCGGCTGTCGATCAGCGGCAGCAGCCCTGCACCGTAGGCGCCCGGCCGGGAGCCGAAGATCCGCATGGTGGCCCTGCGCTCGTCGCCGTGCCCGGCCTGGTCGGCGAGCACGTGCGCCCGCACGTAGTTCAGCTCCTCGGGCTCCTCCAGCCCGGCCGCCAGCCGTACGGCGTCGTCCAGCATGGCCACGACGTGCGGGAAGGCGTCGCGGAAGAAGCCGCTGATCCTGACGGTGACGTCCACGCGCGGGCGGCCCAGCTCCGCGGCGGGGATGGGCTCCAGGCCGGTGACGCGGCGCGAGGCCTCGTCCCAGACCGGCCGCACGCCGAGCAGCGCCAGCACCTCGGCGACGTCGTCCCCGGCGGTGCGCATGGCGCTGGTCCCCCAGACCGACAGCCCGACCGAGCGCGGCCAGTCGCCGGTGTCGGCGCGGTAGCGCTCCAGCAGGGAGTCTGCCATCGCCTGGCCGGTCTCCCAGGCCAGCCTGCTCGGCACGGCCTTGGGGTCGACCGAGTAGAAGTTGCGGCCGGTGGGGAGCACGTTGATCAGCCCGCGCAGCGGCGACCCGCTCGGCCCGGCCGGGACGTAGCCGCCGTCGAGGGCGTGCAGGATCGCGTCGATCTCGTCGGTGGTACGCGCCAGCCGGGGTACGACCTCGACGGCGGCGAAGCGCAGGATCCGCTCCACCGTCTCGAGGTCCGCGCCGCGCGCACGGCCCTCGCCGGCCGGTCCTCCCGGGCCGCCCCGATGACCGGTCACGCCCTCCGAGCCGGTCACGCCCTCCGAGCCGGTCGCGCCCTCCGAGCCGGTCGCGCCGGTCGCACTGGTCGCACTGGTCGAGTTTGCCGAGCCGGTCGAGTTTGCCGAGCCGTGCCCGCCGCCGGAACCGGCCACGCCGACCGAGCCAGAACCGGCCACACCGGCCACACCGGCCGGACCGGCGTCTTCCGCCGGGGTGTCCGCCCGGCCCAGGACCTCGGCGGTCACCTCCCGCGCCGCCGACGGGTCCCAGCCCCGGTGCTCCATCGCCTCGACCAGGGCGCGGGCCAGGGTCTCGGCCTCGTCGACGCCGATCCGTCCCGCGCTGCCGTCCTCGGCCAGGCCGAGGGCCTCGCGCAGCCCGACGAGCGCCTCGCTGCCCGCCCACATCTGCCGGGCGCGGAGCATGGCCAGCACCAGGTCGACGCGCGGCTGCCCCTCGGGGGCGGCCCCCAGCACATGCAGGCCGTCGCGGATCTGGACGTCCTTGACCTCGCACAGCCAGCCGTCGATGTGCAGCAGGAAGTCGTCGAACTCGGCGTCGTGCGGGCGGTCGGCGACGCCGAGGTCGTGGTCGAGCCTGGCGGCCTGGATCAGTGTCCAGATCTGGGCGCGGATCGCGGGCAGCTTGGCCGGGTCCATCGCCGCGATGGAGGCGTGCTCGTCGAGGAGCTGCTCCAGCCTGGCCATGTCCCCGTAGCTGTCGGCGCGGGCCATCGGCGGGACGAGGTGGTCGACCAGGGTGGCGTGGGCGCGGCGCTTGGCCTGGGTGCCCTCGCCGGGGTCGTTGACGAGGAAGGGGTAGATCAGCGGCAGGTCGCCGAGCGCGGCGTCCGGGCCGCAGGAGGCCGACAGGCCCGCCGACTTGCCGGGCAGCCACTCCAGGTTGCCGTGCTTGCCCACGTGGACCATGGCGTGCGCGCCGAAGCCGTCGGCCAGCCAGCGGTAGGCGGCCAGGTAGTGGTGGCTGGGCGGCAGGTCGGGGTCGTGGTAGATCGCGATGGGGTTCTCGCCGAAGCCGCGCGGCGGCTGCACCATGACCACCACGTTGCCGGAGCGCAGCGCGGCCAGCACGATCTCGCCCTCCGGGTCGCGCGACCTGTCCACGAACAGCTCGCCGGGCGCCGGACCCCAGTGCTCCTCCATC
This sequence comes from Streptosporangium nanhuense, assembly GCF_059358815.1. Classification (NCBI taxonomy): domain Bacteria; kingdom Bacillati; phylum Actinomycetota; class Actinomycetes; order Streptosporangiales; family Streptosporangiaceae; genus Streptosporangium; species Streptosporangium nanhuense. The sequence continues at coordinate 216,909 of NZ_JCADBG010000017.1, read as the reverse complement.
CGGGCGCGCAGGTCCGCGGGCAGGGTGGCGTACCACTCGGCGTACCGGCTCGCCGCGATGCGCACCGGGTTCCCGGCGAGCTGCTCCTCGGTGAGCCAGTCCTGGTCCTGCCCGCCCGCGGCGATCAGCGCGTGGATGAGCGCGTCGCCGTCCTGCCCGGTCACCCCGGGCAGCTCGTCCTCGGCGCCGATGTCGTAGCCGCGCTCGCGCAGCGCGGCCAGCAGCCGTACCAGGCTGGCCGGGGTGTCCAGGCCGACGGCGTTGCCGATGCGGGCGTGCTTGGTGGGGTAGGCCGACAGCATCAGCACCAGCCGCCGCTCGGCGGGCGGGATGTGCCGCAGCGCGGCGTGGCGCACCGCGATGCCCGCCACCCGCGAGGCCCGCTCGGGGTCGGCCACGTAGACGGTGAGCCCGTCCTCGTCGATCTCCTTGAAGGAGAACGGCACCGTGATGATCCGCCCGTCGAACTCCGGGATCGCGACCTGGGTGGCGGCGTCCAGCGGGGACAGGCCGTCGTCGTTCTCCTCCCAGGAGGCCCGGCTGCTCGTCAGGCACAGGCCCTGCAGGATCGGCACGTCCAGCTCGGCGAGCGCGCCGACGTCCCAGGCCTCGTCGTCCCCGCCCGCCGACGCGGTCGCCGGACGGGTGCCGCCCGCCGCGAGCACGGTCACCACCAGGGCGTCCACCGTACGCAGGACCTCCACCAGGCCGGGCTCGGCGGTGCGCAGGGAGGCGCAGTACACCGGCAGCGCCCGCGCGCCCGCGTCCTCGATCGCCGAGCAGAGCGCCTCGACGAAGGCGGTGTTCCCGGCCACGTGGTGGGCCCGGTAGTAGAGAACCCCGACGACGGGCCCGTCGTGTCCCTCCTGGTCTCGCGCCTCGCGCTCCAGCGTCCCCCACGTGGGGGTGGGCTCGGGCGCGGCGAACCCGTGGCCGGTGAGCAGCAGCGTGTCGGACAGGAAGTGGTGCAGCTCGGTCAGGTTGGCCGGGCCGCCGTGGGCGAGGTAGGCGTGCGCCTCGGCGCAGACCCCGCCGGGCACGGTGGACAGCTCCATCAGCTCGGCGTCGGGCGCCTGTTCGCCGCCGAGCACGACGACGGGCCGGGGACCGGCGAGCAGGGCGTCCAGCCCCTCCTCCCAGGCGCGGCGCCCGCCCAGCAGGCGTACCACGACCAGTTCGGCGCCCTCCAGCAGCGGCGGGAGGTCGTCGGCGGTGAGCCTGGCGGGGTTGCCGAGCCGGTAGTCGGCGCCGCTCGCGCGAGCGCTCAGCAGGTCGGTGTCGGAGGTCGAGAGCAGGAGGATCACGCGCCACACTCCAGGAGAGGAAGGGCGGTACGGCCCAGGGGCGCCACGGCGTGGCGGGAGGACAGGCGGGAAAACGGCGATGCCACGGCATGGCGGAGGAACGGCGACGCCACGGCATGGCGGGGGGACGGTGCCGCCACGGTGTGGCGGTCGAGCGGCGAAAAGCGCGCGGCGTGGCGGGGGAACGGCGATGCCACGGTGTCCACGATGTACGCGGTGTCCACGATGTCGCGGGGGAACGGCGAAGAGCGCACGGAGCTTCCTCCCTCGGGGTCCTCGCCCCGGGTCGTCGTCGGCCGCGACGGCTGGAGTCTCCTGGCTCCCGGATCGGTGCTCACCCCGGCCTTCCCGCCCGTCGTCGGACAGTGGCCCGGGTGGGGTTCGCTCCCCGGTTACAGTGGCGGGACCGCGCCGGAATCACACCGGCTTCCTCCCTTTGCCGTCGCCACCGATGACACTACGGCAGTCCGGTTCGTTGCAAGAAACTGGCATTAACATCCTTCGAGTGTCCATTGCCGACTTTTCCGGACGATCGCGACTCGACGCGTGCCCCGGGGCGCTCCAGGTCCATGCCGCCGCGGACGGCGGCCTGGCCCGCGTCCGCGTGCCCGGAGGTCGCCTCACCCCCTCCCAGCTGCGCGAACTCGCCGAAGCCGCCTCGGCGTACGGCGGCGGCGTCATCGAGCTGACCTCCCGCGCGAACGTCCAGGTACGCGGCCTCGGCCCGGAGGACCCGGACGGCGTCACGGACAGCGGGAGGGGGAGCGGGTTCGCCGCGCGCATGGCGAAGGCGGGCCTGCTGCCCTCGGCGACACACGAGCGGATCCGCAACATCCTCGCCTCCCCGTTGACCGGACTGGACGAACCGGCCGGGTCAGCCGATCCAGCCGTACCGACCGGGCCGACCGATCCGGCCGGATCGGAGCATCCGCGCGGCGGCGGGATCGTCGACGTCACACCGCTGATCAGCGAGCTGGACCGGCGGCTGTGCGCCCGTCCCGCCCTCGCCGCCCTGCCGGGGCGCTTCATGTTCGCCCTCGACGACGGCCGGGGGGACGTGGCCGGCCTGGGCGCCGACGCGGGAATCCTGCCCACCGGACCGGACGAGGCCGCGCTGGTCCTCGCCGGGACCGACACCGGCCTGCGCGTCCCGCTGGACGGAGCCGTGACCGCCCTGCTCGCCGCCGCGGAGGCGTTCCTCGACGAGCTGGCCGCCCGGGACGTCACCGCCTGGCGGATCGCCGAACTCCCCGACGGCCCCTCCCTGATCGCCGCCCGGGTGCGAACCGCCCTCGGGGTCTCCGGTACGCCCCCCTTCGCCCCGGTGAGAACGCGGGTCGTGACCCTCGGGCCGGTCGGCGTCATCGGGAGTACGGACGGAACGGGAAACGGGAACGGCGACGAAGGCGCGAGAGTCGCGCTCGGGGTGGCGATCCCGCTGGGGCGGCTCACCTCCGAGCGGGCGCTGCTGCTCGCGGACGCGGCCTCGGGCGGGGAGATCCGGCTCACACCGTGGCGTGGCGTGGTCCTGCCCGGCCTGGACCGCGCCGAGGTCGCGGGCACGGCCGCCCGCCTGGAGGCCGCCGGGCTGGTCGTCGACCCCGCCTCGCCGTGGATCGGTGTGACGGCCTGCACCGGCCGTCCCGGCTGCGCCAAGTCCCTGGCCGACGTCCAGGCCGACGCCGCCGTCGCGACAGCCATCGGCGCGGCCCCGCCGTCCGGGAGCGGGCGGGGCACCGGTACGCTCCCCGTGCACTGGGCGGGCTGCGGCAGGCGCTGCGGCCGTCCGAGGGGGCGGGTCGCGGATGTCGTCGCCACCGGTGACGGCTACCGCCTGGAGCTGGACGGCACCGGCCTGACCTGCTCCGGCATCGAGGAGACCGCGGCCGCGCTGGCGGCCGCCAGAGGGGAACTGTGATCGACTACGTCCGCGACGGCGCGGAGATCTACCGCCGCTCCTTCGCCACCATCCGCGCGGAGGCCGACCTTTCCGGCCTGCCCGCCGACGTCGCCCGGGTCGCGGTCCGCATGATCCACGCCTGTGGGATGGTCGACCTGGTGAGCGATCTGCGCTGGTCACCCGGGGTCGTGGCCTCGGCGCGCGAGGCGCTCCTCGCGGGCGCGCCGGTGCTCTGCGACGCCATGATGGTCGCCTCCGGGGTGACCCGGCGGCGTCTGCCCGCGGGCAACGAGGTGGTCTGCACCCTCGGTGACCCCCGGGTGCCGGAACTCGCCGCGGAACTGGGCACGACCCGCAGCGCCGCCGCGCTGGAGCTGTGGCGCGACAGGCTCCAGGGCTCGGTGGTCGCGATCGGCAACGCGCCGACCGCGCTGTTCCGGCTGCTGGAGATGGTCGAGCAGGGCGCGGGCCGCCCGGCCGCCGTCCTCGGCGTCCCGGTCGGCTTCATCGGTGCCGCCGAGTCCAAGCAGGCCCTCGCCGAGCACCCGGCGAACCTGGAGTACCTGGTCGTGGACGGACGGCGGGGCGGAAGCGCGATGACCGCCGCCGCGATCAACGCGATCGCGAGCGAGGAAGAATGAGTGACGACGTGACCGGACGCGTGACCGGACGGCTGTGGGGCGTGGGACTCGGACCCGGTGACCCCGAACTGGTGACCGTCAAGGCCGCCCGCCTGATCGGCGAGGCGGATGTGATCGCCTTCCACAGCGCCCGCCACGGCCGGAGCATCGCCCGCTCGGTGGCCGCGCCCTACCTGCGGGAGGGACAGGTCGAGGAGGCGCTCATCTACCCGCTCACCACCGAGACCACCGACCACCCGGGCGGCTACCAGGGGGCGATCGACGACTTCTACGCCGCCTGCGCGGTGCGGCTGGCGGCCCATCTGGACGCCGGGCGCGACGTGGTGGTGCTGTGCGAGGGCGACCCGCTCTTCTACGGCTCGTACATGCACATGCACAAGCGCCTGTCGCACCGCTACGTCACCGAGGTCGTGCCGGGCGTGACGTCGGTGAGCGGCGCCTCGGCGGTCCTGGGACGCCCGCTGGTCGAGCGGGACGAGGTCCTGACCGTGCTGCCCGGAACGCTCCCGGCGGAGGTGCTCGCCGAGCGCCTGGCGTCCACCGACTCGGCGGCGGTGCTGAAACTCGGCCGTACGTTCACCAAGGTCCGTGACGCGCTGGCCGAGGCCGGACGGCTCGACGAGGCCTGGTACGTCGAGCGCGCCACCACCGGGCAGCAGCGCCTGGCCCCGCTCGCCGAGGTCGACCCCAGCAGCGTCCCGTACTTCTCGCTGGCGCTGATCCCGAGCCCCGTCAACGCGGCGGGCCCCGCGCCCGTCACCGGGGCCGGGAGCGTGAGCGACGTGAGGGCGCGCGGCGAGGTGGTCGTGGTGGGGCTCGGCCCCGCCGGGCGGCCGTGGCTGACTCCGGAGGCGCAGGAGGCTCTGGCCGGTGTCGACGAGCTCGTCGGGTACGGCCCCTACCTGGACCGCGTCCCGCCCAACCCGCGCCAGCGCCGCCACCCCACCGACAACCGGGTGGAGGCCGAACGGGCCGCGCACGCGCTGGAGCTGGCAGCGGCCGGATCGAGGGTGGCCGTGGTCTCCTCGGGCGACCCCGGGGTGTTCGCGATGGCCAGCGCGGTGCTGGAGGTGGCGTGCGAGCCGAGGTTCGCGGACGTGCCGGTACGGGTGCTGCCCGGCCTGACCGCGGCGCACGCGGTGGCGAGCAGGGCCGGTGCGCCCCTCGGCCACGACTACTGCGTGCTGTCGCTGTCGGACCTGCTCAAGCCCTGGGACGTGGTCGCCGGGCGGATCAGCGCCGCGGCGAAGGCCGACCTCGTCCTGGCGATCTACAACCCGGCGTCGAAGAGCCGTACCTGGCAGGTGGCCGCGGCGCGGGACCTGCTGCTGGAGCACCGGGCGCCGGAGACCCCCGTGGTCGTCGGCCGCGACGTCGGCGGGCCCCGGGAGAGCATGACCGTCACCACCCTGGGCGACCTGGACCCCGACGCGATCGACATGCGCTGCCTGCTGCTGGTGGGCTCGTCCACCACGCGGGTGGCCGAGCGGGGTGACGGCAGCCGGGTGGTGTTCACCCCCCGCCGCTATCCCGCGTGACGCGTCGGCCCGCACCGGGCCGCACCGGGCCGCCGCCGAACCGGGGGCGGCGCGGCGCGCCCGTCGCGGGGGGCCGATCCGGGCCGCCCCTGACCGATCCGGGACGTCGGGTCCCCGCGGCCGGGTGGCTTCTTCGACGCGGGAGCCGGAGCGAGCGAGGGACCTCGGCGGGATGGGCGCCGTCGTAGCCGACCGTTGGCCGTCCGTGCATCGGCCCACGGCCGCCCTTCGTCAGCGGCCGGGGCTCCTGCGCACGGACCGTCGCGACCTCCGACCGCGCGTCACGGCCGGCGGGCGCGGGGCTTCGCCGGAACGGTCTCCGGCGAAGCCCGTGATGTGAGTTTCGGTCTCGCTCTGCTCGATCAGGGCGCCTCAGATCACCAGCACCGGTTGGCCACGCAGAGCGGCAGGCCTCCCGGCGGCGGCGGTTGGGGGTCGTTCGGCATGGGGGTGGTCGTCGTACCGGTCGTGCCGGCGCCGTTGTTGAACCAGGCCTTCACCCCGCCCAGAGTGTCGTGGACGAGGTAGTCGGCCCGGCGGTCACCGTTGATCTCGGCCAGGCCGATGTTCGCGCGGGCCACGCCGACGCCGGAGGCGATCTCGCCGACCGCGAGCCAGGCCGAGCCGGAGCCGCCCCGGTTGTTGGTCCACGCGCGGATCTGGCCGTAGTCGCCGAGGACCAGGTAGTCATCACGGCGGTCGCCGTTGACGTCGGCGAAGGTCACCGTGGGACCGCTCGCGCCGACGCCGGAGGCGATCTCGCCCTGGCCGGCCCACGAGACGGCGTCGCCGGTGCCGGCGTTGCGCCACATCGAGACCTGGCCCTGGTCGCCGACCACGAGATAGTCGTCGCGGCCGTCGCCGTTCACGTCCGCGAACCGCACCTGGTGGCGGGGGGCCGCCCCGGCGGCGATCTCGCCGATGTACCTCCAGCCGCCACCCTGACCGGCGCGGTTGTTGAGCCAGGCCTTGACCTGGCCCTGGTCGCCGACCAGGAGGTAGTCGTCGCGGCCGTCGCCGTTCACGTCGGCGAACCGCACCTGCGCCCGGCTCGCGCCGGAAACCGAGGCGATCTTGCCGGCGTAGTTCCAGCCCGCGGGAGCGGGGCCCGTCTGGGGCGGCGGCGGGCCGGCCGGCGCCGGGGTGCACGGCCGGTCGTCGCCGGGGAGCGCGGGCATGATCAGGCCCTCGCCCATCGCGGCGTCGATCGCGTTGTGGTAGGCGTTGGCCATCTTGCGGTAGCCGGAGTTGTTGGGGTGCAGCGAGTCGTTCAGGTCGGCCGCGGTGAAACCGAGAGCGCCGTTGCCGACCAGCCGTACGCGTCTGCCCTCGGCGCGGAGGTTGTCGACGATGGCCGGCAGCCTGGCGTTGTACGTCGCGATCAGCGCGTTGTCCCTCTCGTCCTTCGCCGGCACGAGGCTGGAGACAAGGACCGTGGTGAGCGGCGAGATGTCGGTGATCCTGCGGACCAGCCCGCCGAGACGGATGTGGGCCGTGTCGGGATCGTCGTCGTTCGCCAGGTCGTTGGTCCCGATGTGCAACACGACGACGTTGGGCCGGTAGCGGCTGATCGTGCACTCGGCCGCCGGCTGGTCGATCTGGTTGATCCGCCAGCGGGGGTGCCCCTCGTGGTCGGTGTCAGGGATGTTGCCGTGCCCGGAGTCCACGGAGCCGACGAAGTCGAGGGAGCTCGTGTCGTCCTGCAACAGGTCCCACAGGCGGCCTCGATAGCCGACGCCGCCGGGGGTCCCGCCGACGCCGTGGGTGATGGAGTCACCGAGCGGCATCACCCGCAGGGCCCGGGTTTGCGAGCCACGTTCGCCGGCGGCGAGTTCGATCTCCTCCACGTATTGAGGGACGTTCTCCTCCACGATCGCGGCCGCGGCTTCCATGGACGCGCCGACGCTGCCCCCCCACCACCAGGTTTTCACCTGGCCGCCGAAATCACGCACGCGCCGGGCCAGGTTCGTGAACGTGCTCCCGTGGTCGAGGTTCAAGCGGGGCCCGAAGTAGCCGTCCCACAGGGCCGCGCTCGCGCCGAGGACAAAGGACCAGATCAGGAGATTCCACCAGGCGTTCGGATCCGCGCTCGGGGCGACGGCCTGGACGATCGCGCCCCTGGCGAAATTCGCGAAGAAGGTCGCCAGCCCCGAACATGCCGCGTTGGCGAGGGGGGCCAGCGGGCCTGACTCTGGAAGGAAGAACAAAGAGCAGGCGATTCGGATGGTGAGATAGATCCCCACGGTGGCGAGGCCGATCAGAAAGGCCGCCCACGGGGACACTCCGGGGGGCGGCGCAGGGGTCGGCTCGGGGGGCGGCTCGTCGGTCTCCGCTGTGATCGTCAGGGTGGAACCTCTCATGGCGATGGTTCCGTCGAAGTCCACCCAGTTGTCCATGAACCCAACCGGAATGGACCCCTTGTTACGCATCAGTTCCTCTTTGAAGGAGTCACTGAGCAGTTCGTTGGCACCGTTCATGTCGGCGACCCAGTCGTGGATCTGGGTACGCTCGAAACCTTCGGGGAGCGCGAAGTTGACCGTGATCGTGATCGTGGTCGCGGCCCTCGCGGTGGGCTGGAAGCCCACCTGGAGCAGCAGTGAAAGGGCCACCAGCAGAGCCGTCAGGACCCTGCCCCTTCTTCTTGGTCGGGTGAACATCCTGCCGCGGGATGCGGGCACGGTCCCTCCACCTGTTCATCCGCCGGCGGCTCGCCGAGCGGGTGGGTTGATCGAAGATGCTTGCCGGGATGCCGGGGCAGTCAGGGTCCGCCTCTGGCGCAGGTCGTGTGAGGCTCCGCTTCCCGTCACGTTGGTCGCGGACGCGGGGCGAGGTGAAGCGCGTCGACGACCGCGGCCCCGCCGGCGGCCCGTCCCCGGCGAGGCCGGACGAGGCGAGAACTCGGTGACACGCTTACCCGTCGTGGTTCCACCGCTGGTGCAGGCCACCGTTCCACGCCTGCGCGTAAGCGTCGCCGGCGCCGGCGTGGGCCTGGGCGGGAGCGGGCAGCGTCAGCCCCAGGGCCGGCGTCAGGGCGGCGCTCATCGCGGCCTCAGTCGTCGAGGAGCCGCCAGGTGGTGAGGGCGACCCCGGCCCGTATCAGGCCGGCGGGCTCGGTGAGTTCGACGCCCAGGGTCCTTCCGATCTGTTCGAGGCGGCGGGAGACGCTGCTGTGGTGCAGGTGGAGGAGGTCGGCGGCCCGGCGCAGGGAACCGGTGGCGCAGTAGGCGTCCAGGGTGTCCAGATCCTCCGGGTTGCCGGCCATCCGGGCGATCGCCATCACGTCGGCGTTGTCCCGCGCGGCGTCCCGGGGCACCTGCGCGAGCAACGCCAGCACGCCCAGGTCGTCGTGGTGGACGACCGGCCGGCGGGCGGTGGTGAAGCGGAGGGCGGTGCGGGCCTCCCGCCAGGATCGGTCGGGACTCTCGGCGGCGCCGATGCCCGCGCGCACGCCCGCCGGGAACCGGGCCGGGTCCATGGTGGTGGCCAGGATGACGCCCACGTCGGCGACCGGGGCCGCCTTCACCGGGCGGGTCGGGCAGATCAGGCCGCCGACCTGGTCGAGCGGGCGCCGCGACCGTACGGCGATGACGCGGATCGGCAGGTCGGCGGCGAACCCCAGTAGTCGCAGGGCCCGGGCCCTGGCCGCCTCGTCGCCGCCGGAACTGATCACCAGTTCGACGAGCGCGGGGTCGGCCATGGTCGTGCGGGCCGGGCCGTACCTCTCGACGACCGCCGTGGCAGCGATGGCGAGCCGGTCCAGCAGCAGCTCGTCGAGCGGGCCGGGCGGGCCGGGGCGTTCCAGCCACACCGTGCCGACCTCCTCCCCGTCGAGGGTGATCGGCGTCGTGGTCGACGCGGGCGGCGCCGGGGCGGACGTCTCCCCGCCGCCGGGCGACATGCGGATCACCCGCCCCGTACCGTGCAGCCGGACCCCGGCCACGCACTCGGCCAGGCCCGCCGAGGCCCGCGCGAGCGCCGGGAGATCCACCCGTCGGCGCATCAGCGTGTCGTAGAACATCACGACGCGGAGCGCGCCCCCGGCCTCCGCGTCCAGCTGCGAGAGCCGTGCGGCCAATGCCTCCATGCCCGAAGGATATGCGGCGATCGTCGCGCGACAAGGGTGGAATGCCCGACGAGTGGCGGATGATCCCCGGGACTCCGGCTGTGAGGATCGTGGCCATGGATCCCGAACTTGAAGCATTCATCCCGCTGTTCCCCCGGGCGGACCTGACCGACCCGGTGATCGAGCGCAAGAACTTCGCCGAGCTGGCCACCGCGGTACCGGTACCCGCCGTCGCGGACATGGAGGTCGAGGACCGTACGGTGCCCGCCGACCCGGACGTGGCGGTGCGGATCTACCGCCCGCACCGGGCGCGGGGCGCCGTCGTCTGGTTGCACGGCGGCGGATTCGTCATGGGCGACGTGGACACCGAGCACCCCTGGGCCACCCGGCTCGCGGACACCTCCGGCGTGGTGGTGATCTCGGTGGGCTACCGCCTCGCCCCCGAGCATCCGTTCCCGGCCGCCCTGGACGACGCCTACGCCGTGCTGACCTGGGCGGCCGAGCACGCGGCCGAGCTCGGCGTCGACCCCGGGCGGATCGCGGTCGGAGGTCACAGCGCCGGCGCGGGGATCGCGGCCGCGACGGCGTTGCGGGCGCGTGACCTGCAGGGGCCGCGGATCCGCTTCCAGCTGCTCAACCAGCCCAGCCTCGACGACCGGCAGGAGACCTGGTCGGCACGGCACTTCACCGACACGCCCTGGATGAACCGCGACAAGATCACCGCGGCTTGGCGGCACTACCTGGGCGCGGCGCCCGCCTCGCCGTACGCCGCCCCGGCGCGCTCCACCGACCTGTCCGGCCTGCCACCCGCCTACATCGCCACCGCGGAGCTCTGCCCGAACCGCGACGAGGACATCAGCTACGCGCTGCGCCTGCTGGAGGCGGGCGTGTCGGTCGAGCTGCACCAGTGGCCAGGCACCTTCCACGGCTCGCAGGCGATCCTGTCCGCCGAGGTGTCGCAGCGGCAGATCGCCGAGCTCGCCGCGGCCCTGCGCCGCGCCCTGGCCGACTGAGGCCGACGCGGACGGCCCCCTGCCCGATCACCACGAGAACAACGAGAACAACGAGGACGGGAGAGCGATGAACGCCACCGGCGTCACCGACGTCACCGAGGCGAGGGCACGGCCCGCACCGGAGGCGGGACACAGCGTGGCAGGGCTGCTGCGGCCCTACCGGCGGGGTCTCGCCGCCGTCGCCGTCCTGCAGATCATCGGTGCCGTCGCGGGGCTGGCGCCGCTGCTGGCGGTCGTCGAACTGGGCCGCACCCTGCTGTCGCCCGGCCCGGTCGATCACGGTCATGTCCGGACCGTCGTGATCGCCGGTGCGGCCGGCCTGTTCCTTAAGCTGCTCCTCACCGCCGCGTCGTCCGGGATCGGGCATGTTCTCGACGACCGGGTGCAGCTGTCGCTGCGCCGGCGACTGGCCGCGCGGCTGGGGCGCGTGCCGATCGGCTGGTTCTCCCGGCGCCGGACCGGCGAGCTGGCGAAGGTCGTGGGGCAGGACGTGAGCGCCGTGCACCCGCTCATCGCCCACGCCCCCGGCGAGCTCGTCTCCGCGTTCGTGGTGCCGCTGGTGTCGCTGGTCTACCTGTTCACGATCGACTGGCGGCTCACGCTGATCACGATGATCCCGGTGGCGCTGGCGGTGGCGCTCGTCCCGCTGATGATGACCCCGGCCCGCCTGCGCGAGCAGGAGGCGCGCGACGAGGCGATGGGACGGATCTCGAACACGGCCGTCGAGTTCGTGCAGGGGATCTCGGTCGTCAAGGCGTTCGGCGGGGGCGAGCGCGCCCACCGCGAGTTCCTCACGGCCACGGACGACTTCGCCGGCGTCTTCTCCCGCTGGGTGCTCGGCATCTCCGGGATCGCCGCGGGGATGCAGCTGGCGCTGTCGCCGCCGTTCGTGCTGCTGGTCGTGCTGACCGGCGGCACGGCCCTGATCACGACCGGCTCCATGGTCGCGGCGGACCTGCTCCCCTTCCTGCTGCTGGGACTGGGGCTGACCGCCCCGGTGGCGGCTCTCGGCCACGGCTTCGACGACCTGCAGACAGCCCGGCGCGCGCTGGGCCGGATCCGGGACGTGCTCGCCGTACGGCCGCTGCCGGAGCCCGCGCACCCGGTCGCGCCGCGGGGACACCGGGTGGAGCTGCGTGACGTCCGGTTCGGTTACGAGGCCGGTCACGAGGTGCTGCGCGGGGTCGACCTGGTGCTCGAACCGGGGACGGTCACCGCGATCGTGGGGCCGTCGGGAAGCGGGAAGTCCACGCTGGTCCGGCTGCTGCCGCGCTTCTTCGACCCGACCCACGGCTCGGTCCTGCTGGGCGGCGTGGATCTCCGCGAGCTCGGCGGCGAAAAGCTCCACCGGATGGTCTCCTTCGTCTTCCAGGACGTCCGCCTGCTGCGCGCGTCGGTCGCGGACAACATCGCGCTCGCGGTGCCGCGCGCCGGCCCCGGCGACGTGGTCCGCGCCGCCCGGCTGGCGAACGTCCACGATCGGATCCTGGAGCTGCCGCGCGGATACGAGTCGGTGATCGGTGAGGACGTCACGCTGTCGGGCGGGGAGGCGCAGCGGATCTCGATCGCCCGCGCGCTGCTCGCCGACGCGCCCGTCCTGGTGCTCGACGAGGCGACCGCCTTCGCCGACCCGCGGACCGAACGGGCGGTGCGCGACGCCCTGGCGACGCCGGCGGGCGACCGGACGATCCTGGTCATCGCCCACCGCCTGGAGACGGTCGCCGACGCCGACACCGTCGTGGTGCTGGAGGACGGGGTGATCGTCGAACGTGGCGAGCCCGCCGAGCTGCTGGCACGGGACGGAAGGTTCGCCGCGTTCTGGCGGGCCCACCGGTCGGCGATCGCCGACGAGGTCGAGACCCCTGCCGGCGCACCCCGAGGAGGCGAGCTCCGATGATCCGGATGCTGCTGCGGTTGCTGGGACACGAGTACGCCCGGCCGATGCGCCGCACCGTGGCCCTGATGACCGTGACCGCGATGGCCGAGGGTCTGTCCTACGCCCTCATGGTCCCGGTGCTGCGGGCGCTGTTCGGGGGCGCGCCCGCGGACGCCCGGCCCTGGCTGATCGCGTTCGGGGCCGCGGTCGCGGGCTACGCGGTGCTGCGCCACCGCAGCGACCTGTCCGGTTTCCACGTCGGGACCGCGCTGCTGCGTGGCGTGTACCGCCGCTTCGGCGACCACCTGGCCCGGCTGCCCCTCGGCTGGTTCACCGCCCGCCGCGTCGGGGAGGTGTCGGTCCTGGCCGGGGAGGGCGTCCTGCGGGCGATGGGCGTGGCGGCGCACCTGCTGGCACCGTTCGTCTCCGCCTGCGTGACCCCGCTGACGATCGTGGTCGTGATGCTCGCCTTCGACCGGCCCATGGGACTGGCCGCGCTGGCCGCCGTACCGGTCGTGGCGGCGGTCCAGGTCTGGACGGGACGCTCGACGGCCGCCGGTGACGCGGAGCGCGCCGAACGCGGCGACGAGGCCACCGGGAGGGTCATCGAGTACCTCCAGGCCCAGCCGGTGCTGCGCGCCGGCGGCCGGACCGCCGAACACTTCCGCTCGCTCGACGACGCGCTGTCCGGGCTCCAGCGCGCGTCCCGCCGTTCCACGCTGGCGGCGCTGCCCGGCGTGCTGGGCCTGACGCTCACGGTGCAGGCGGTGTTCACCGCGCTGCTCACCCTGGGCGCCTACCTCGCGCTCGGCGGGATCGTCGGCACGGCGGAGGTGCTGGCGATCCTGGTGCTCGCCGCCCGCTGCGCCGATCCGCTGCTGTCACTGTCGGACATCGGCGGCAAGCTGCGCGGCGCGCGTTTCGAGCTGGCCAGACTCGACGCGGTGTTGAGCACCGAGCCGCTGCCGCAGGCCCGCGAACCGGTCGAGCCGGTACGCCACGACCTGGAGTTCGAGTCCGTCACCTTCCGGCAGGGTGGCCGCACGGTGATCGACGACCTGTCCCTGTCCGTGCCCGCGGGGCAGCGGCTCGCCGTCGTCGGCCCCTCGGGGGCGGGGAAGACCACGTTGCTGCAACTGCTCGCCCGGTTCCACGACGTGGACGAGGGCGTGGTGCGCGTGGGGGGCGTGGACGTGCGCGCCATCCGTACCGAGGTGCTGATGTCGCGGATCGCCATCGTCTTCCAGGACGTCTACCTCTTCGACGGCACGATCGAGGACAACGTGCGCCTGGGCCGTCCCGACGCCGACGAGGCCGAGGTACGGGCGGCGGCGACCGCGGCGCGGCTGGACGAGGTGATCGAGCGGTTGCCCGGCGGATGGGCGGCGAACGTCGGCGAGGGCGGCGCGCTGCTGTCGGGCGGTGAGCGCCAGCGGGTCTCGATCGCGCGGGCGCTGCTGAAGGACGCGCCCGTCGTGCTGCTGGACGAGGTGACCTCCGCCCTGGACCCGGTGAACGAGGCGGCCGTCCACGAGGGGATCGAGCGCCTGATGGCGGGCCGGACGGTGGTGACGGTGGCGCACCGGATGCGGACCGTCCGGCGCGCCGACCGCGTCGTCTTCCTGGACGGCGGCCGGATCGTGGAGGAGGGCGGCCACGACGACCTGCTGCGCCGAGGTGGCCGCTACGCCGATTTCTGGGAGATCTCCACGACATCGGCCGGCACTCGCCGACGCCCCCTCAAGGAGTGATCACAGGGGTCGGAGGCGGGTGTGTTCCGCCAGGACCACGTCGATGACCTGGGTGTCGCCGGGCGGAGCGCCCGCGGTGTCCCACCAGCGGATGGCGCCGATCTCCTGGTTGGGGGTGAAGGCGTGGTGGAGGGCGGGGACGTGGGCGGTGTGGATCGCGGCGTATTCCTCACGTGGCGGGCCGACGAGCCGGAAGCGCGCGTATCCGGCGAGGGTGAGGGTGGGAAGGAGCAGGCCGCTCTCCTCGTGGAGTTCTCGTACGGCGGCCTGGAGAGGTGTCTCGCCGGGATCGATCCTGCCGCCGGGGAGTTCCCACTCCCCGCGGAAGCGGTCGAAGACCAGCAGCAGGTGCCGGCCGCACCAGACCGCGACCAGAGCCGCGGGCATCGGCGCGTCGTCCGGCACGTCGGCGACGTGTGCGGCCGGCAGGAACGCCATCAGCGCGTTCCCCTTCGTGTCTTGGGCAAGGACTTGTTCCATACGTTCATGGTGAGCGCTCACGTTCGAGCCGGCCCGCGACCGACACGGCCGGGCACCCGCTGACGGCACCTTTTCGAGTTCCGTCCGGCGGATTATCCGCGTCGAAGTCCTCGCCCTTCTTTACCGCGCCCACTCGACTGCCCTGGAATGGCGGTCCCCTGGAACCTTATAGATTCCCAGGATTCCAGCCGGAGAGTGACCATTGTTCAGGTTCCGTATGTCGGCAGATCCTCAAGGAGACCGCGTGAAACAGACGGGCTCGACCTCCGGCGGCGTTTTTCCGACCGCTTGTCCCGCGAGGCCCGCGGGGAGAATCGCACGACGTCTCGCGGCGTTGACCGTAGGCGTACTGGTCCTGTCGTCAGGGGTGACGGGCACGGCGGACGCGGCGACCAGCCATGTGTGGGTCCGTCACGCGGCGGGTAACGCGGCGGGGGAGGTCTGGTTCAACTCCGGCCCGCACAATCTGGACCGCGGATACAACTCCTTCACCATCAAGGACGTCATGTGCGGCGACGGCTGGGGGATCAAGGTCCGCTACCGGGTCAACGGTTCCAGCCGCTGGAACTGGACCGGCGGCGTCGCCTGCGACGGCGGGGGGCCGCGCGAACGGAACGTCACCATCCCCGGCCGATCCGGGTACGTCAAGATGACCTGGTACGGCTGCAAGTACGCGCTGGACGGATCGTACCAACCCGAATGCAACGGCCCGGTGAACGACCAGGTAGGCCGCTCGGACAACCAGTGCGGCAGCCGCTGGATGTCGCGGGCGAACGGATATTTCTACAACGACAACTGGGCGGTTTCCATTCGTCCCACCACCGCGGCCCGTGTGGCCGGGGCGGCGTTCACCGGAAGCATGTGGAACGCGCTGCGGGCATGCGTCAAGGTCCCCAACGATTTGACGTCCGCCAAACGGGATTCCCTGTACAAACAATTGTGGTGTCACGTCGCCTATGCGAAGAACGCGAAAATCGGCGGGGGGCCGACCTGGGATCTCGAGGCTTCCAGGCCCAACGTCTCCTGGGCGAAAGCCGCCAACGTAGTGTCACATCGCTGCAACTGGTGACGCGCGCCCCGGCCGGGACCGTCACGCGGAACCGGAACCGGAACCGGAACCGGAACCGGGGGCGGGGGCGGGGGCGGGGGCGGTCGTGGTCTCCAGCCAGGCGAGCGCGGCCTCGACCGTCCCCACGGAGACCACCCCCTCGGGCGGGGGCGGGCGGCGCACGATCACGACCGGCAGCCCGAGCTCACGGGCGGCCAGCAGCTTGGCGGTGGTCATCTCACCGCCGCTGTCCTTGGTGACCAGCACCTCCACCCGGTACTCGCGCATCAGGGCCCGCTCGCCCTCCACCGTGAACGGCCCCCGGCTGAGCAGCACCTCCAGGCGCCGCGGGACGACCGGCCCCGGCATGTCCACCGAGCGGGCCAGGAACCACTGGCCGTCGAGTCCGGCGAAGACCGGCAGGCTGCGGCGTCCCGTGGTGAGGAACACCCGTTCCCCCAGCGAGGGCAGCAGCCCGGCGGCGGCCTCCAGGGAGGGCACCCAGCGCCAGTCGTCGCCGGGAGCCTCCTGCCAGCCCGGCCGCCGCAGGATCAGCAGCGGCAGGCCGGTCCGGCCCGCCGCCTCCACCGCGGAGGCGGTCATCCTGGCCGCGAACGGGTGCGTGGCGTCCACGACGACGTGGACGTCGTGCTCCGCCAGCCACGCCGCGAGCCCGTCGGGACCGCCGAAACCGCCCTCGCGCACCTCCCCCACCGGCAGCTTCGGGTCGCGTACCCGGCCCGCCAGCGAGGACACCACGCGCGTCCCCGCGCGGCCGTCGAGCGCGGCGGCCAGCCGCCTGGCCTCGTCGGTGCCGCCCAGTATCAGCACGTTCAGCGTGTCCGGCACGCCGTCACCTCGGAACACGGGGTCAGTCACGGCAGCGGGCGGCCGAGTACAGGTGGCTGTCGGGGAACTCCGAGGCGGTCAGCACCCGGCCGACGACGATCACCGCGGTGCGGAGGATCCCCGCCTCGCGGACCTGCCCGGCGATGTCGGCCAGCGTGCCGCGCAGGATCACCTCGTCGTCGCGGCTGGCCCTGGCCACCACGGCCACCGGGCAGTCGGCGCCGTAGTTGGGGACGAGCTCGGCCGCCACGGCCTCGACGCGCTGCACCGCCAGGTGCAGGACCATCGTGGCCCGGCTGCGGCCGAGCGTGCCGAGGTCCTCGCCCTCGGGCATGGGGGTGGCGCGCACCGAGGTGCGGGTCAGCACGACCGTCTGCCCCACCCCCGGCACGGTCAGCTCGCGCCGCAGCGACGCCGCGGCGGCGGCGAAGGCGGGCACGCCCGGGATCACCTCGTACGGCACCCCCTCGGCGTCCAGCCTCCGCATCTGCTCGGCCATCGCGCTGAACACCGACGGGTCGCCGGAGTGCAGCCTGGCCACGTCGTGCCCGGCCTCGTGAGCGGCGACCATCTCCGCGACGATCTCCTCCAGGGCCATCCTGGCGGTGTCGACCAGCCGCGCCCCCGGCGGGCACGACTCCAGCAGCTCGGCCGGGACCAGCGACCCGGCGTACAGGCACACCGGCGCGGACGCGATCGCCCGCTGGCCCCGCACGGTGATGAGATCCGCGGCGCCCGGACCGGCGCCGACGAAACGTACCGTCATAGCTCCCCCTCCGGAGCGGGCGGCTTGACCGCGGTCCAGATCGTGACGGGCATCATGGGCCGCCAGCCGGTGAACCCGCCGACCGGGGCCGCCCTGCTGACCGCGAGCCTGACCATGCCGCCGCCGAGCCTGCCGTGCCAGAGCGCCAGGACCGCCTCGGACTCGACGGTCACCGCGTTGGCCACCAGCCTGCCGCCCGGCCGCAGCGCCTCCCAGCACGCCTCCACCATCCCGGGAACGGTCACCCCGCCGCCGATGAAGACGGCGTCGGGCCGCTCCTCCAGCCCGGCGAGCGCGGCGGGCGCGGCACCGGTCACCACGTCGAGACCGGGGACGCCCAGCGCCGCGGCGTTGCGGGCGACCCCGGCCGCCCTCTCCCGGTGGGACTCCACCGCGACGGCCCGGTTGTCCGGGTGCGCGCGCATCCACTCGATGCCGATGCTGCCCGCCCCCGCGCCGACGTCCCACAGCAGTTCGCCGGGTACCGGCGCCAGCCGGGACAGGGTGACCGCGCGCACCTCGCTCTTGGTGAGCTGGCCGTCGTGCTCGAACGCCTCGTCGGGCAGGCCGGGCAGGCGGGGCAGCGGTACGGTCCCGGCGTCGGCGCGGCACTCCACGGCGACGACGTTGAGGTCGTGGGTCACGGCCGGGGACCAGGTCGCGGCCGTACCGGAGACCACGCGCTCCCCGGCGCCGCCCAGCCGTTCCAGGACCGTCACCGAGCTCGCGCCGTAGCCCCGGGCCGCGAGCAACCCGGCGACCCGGGCCGGGGTACGGCCGTCGGAGCTGAGGACCAGGACGCGGCGACCGTCGTGGACGACCGGGTGCAGCGTCTCGAGAGGGCGTGCCACGAGGCTGACCACCTCGACCCGGTCGGCGGCCCACCCGAGCCTGGCGCAGGCCAGGGAGACCGACGACGGGTGCGGCAGGACCCGGACCCGGTCCGCGCCGAGCAGCCGCACGAGGGTCGTGCCGATGCCGTGGAACATGGGGTCGCCGCTGGCCAGCACGCACACCCTGCGCCCCCGATGTGAGGCGATCAGCGCGGGCAGGGCCGGGAGGAGCGGCGAGGGCCAGACGACACGCTCGACACCCGGCCCGACACCGGACCCGACGCCCGGTCCGACACCGTGCTCGACGCCGTGTTCAACACCGGACCCGCCCCCGATTTCGACACCGTGCTCGACGCCGTGCCCGGCACTGTGTTCGACGCCGTGCCCGGCACCGGGTTCGGCACCGGTTTCCGGGATGAGCCCCAGTTGCCGGGCGCCGCCCATCAGGACCTCGGCGGCGCGCAGCTCGCGCCGCGCCGCCTCGGAGAGACCGGCCCAGCCGTCGTCCCCGACGCCGACGACGGTGACGACCGCGTCGAGGACGTCGGCATCGGGAACGACGGCGGTGACGGGGCCGAGGGTGGTGAGGGTGGCGAGGTCAGGGTCGACGAGGTCAGACACTGCCCAGCACCCGGGTGATGCGGATCTCAACCACGACGCGGGCGGGATTCTCCCTGGGCGCGCGGTAGCGCTCGGTGTAGCGGCGCTCGGCGTCGGCGACCGACTCGGGGTCCGTACGGATCACCGCGCGCCCCTCCAGGGTCGACCAGCGCCTCCCGTCCACCTGGCAGACCGCGACGGCCGCGCCCTCGTCCCCCGCCGCGAGCACGTGGCGGACCTTGTGCGACCCACCCGAGGTGATCACCCTGGCGATCCCCGCGTCGGCGTCCAGCGTCACCCCCACCGGGATGACGTGCGGTGTGCCGTCGGCGCGCACGGTGCTCATCGTGCACAGGTGACGCTCCCGCCAGAAGGCGCGGAGCTCCTCCCCGAGTTCCTTCAACAGCCGATCCTTCCCCGATACCGTTCTACCGGGCGACATGGTAGCCCCGGACCGCGTCCACCGCCCGACCCGGCACCGCTCACGCCGGCGCGCTCTCCCCCGCTCCGCCCCGCCCGCCGGACCGGCCCGAAGCCGGTCGGCGCCGCCCCGGTCGGAGCGGCGCCGTCGACCGGTCCCTCGGGCCGGTGCCGGTCGGCTCCGGTCATCACCCTCGGGCCGGGCGCCGGTCAGTCCTCCGAGGCGGGCCGGTCGCGCTCCTCCTCGTAGGCCCGCAGGACCTCCTCACGCCGCTCCGCCGGGAGCCGGTCGATGTAGAGGCGGCCGTCGAGGTGGTCCGTCTCGTGCTGCAGGCACCGGGCCAGCAGCCCGGTTCCCTCGACCGTCAGGGGCACCCCGGTGACGTCGACACCGTGCACGACCGCCCGGTCGGGCCTGGCGAGCGACGCCCGCTGCCCAGGCACCGACAGACAGCCCTCGTCGTAGTCCGCCAGGGTGCGCGAGGCGGCCTCGGGCAGCACCAGGACCGGGTTGACCACGACGCCCTTGCGGTACTCCTCGGTGTCGTCCGGGCAGTCGTAGACGAACACGCGCAGGGGGACCCCGATCTGGTTGGCCGCGAGCCCCACGCCGTCGGCGGCGTACATGCTGGCGAACATGTCGTGCACCAGCGTGGCCAGGTTCTCGTCGAAACGGGTGACCGGCTCGCAGGGCCGGTGCAGCACCGGGTCGCCGACGTGACGGATGGGCGCGGGACGGCCCTCTCCACTCGCCTCCATCGCTCAGCCCCCCGGGGTGAGGACGGCGTCGGGCGCGACCCTCACGGCGACATGCCGATCGTCCGGAGCCCGGAGCCGTTCCTTGACGTCTTCACCTTCACCGAGTTCTCCCACCGGGACCTCCACCCTGCCGACAATGCCTACGAGCCCATCGAACATCACGTACGCCTGATCGCTTCCCCTGCCCCCGGGAAAACCGCCGGGCTCGCGAAACCGGGGACGCACCCGGGCCGGAGCTCCAATCGATTACTCATCGTTGACTATTGATTACTCTGCGTGTTACCACTTGACCCGGCATTCCGGTGGCGACCTGAGGGGATCGATGTCGTTTCTCGACCGGTACGAATCGGCGGAGGAGGGCGGGCGGGCCGCCCTGGTCGTCTCCTGGATCCGCGACGAGTGGCGAGAGTTCTTCGCCGAGCTGCGGGAGCGGCGGCCGATCATGCACACGCCGCTGCTCACCCTGGTGACCCGCTTCCCCGACGTCGTCGAGGTGCTGTCGCGCGAGCGCGTCTTCACCGTCCGGCTCTACGCCCCGCGCGTGGACCCTTTCCTGGGCGGCGGCTTCATGCTGTCGCAGGACGACACGCCGCTGCACTGGGCGGAGCGGGGTCTCATGCAGAGCGTGCTGCCCGTCCAGGACGTGCCCCGGGTCCGTCGCATGGCCGCCGGCTTCACCGACGAGGCCCTGGACCGCGCCCGGCCCCGCGGGCGGATCGAGGCGGTCGCGGAGCTGGCCCGCCACGTCCAGCTACGCCTCTGCCGCGAGTACTTCGGGCTGGCGGGCATCGGGCTCGACGAGCTGTCCACGTGGTCGCGGGCGGCTCAGAGCGACATCTTCAAGAACCTGCACGGCGACCCCGCGGTCCACGCCGCCTCGCTGGACGCCGGCGCCCGGTTGCGCGACCGCCTCCACGACGTGATCGACGACCGGCGGGCCCACCTCGACCGCGGCGGGGCCGTCCCCGACGACGTGCTGACCCGCCTGCTGCGCGGCCGGCCGCCGGAGGAGGTCGCCTTCGGCGACCGGCGCGTGCTCGCCAACCTGGCCGGCCTGCTCGTCGGGTCGGTGGAGAACACCGCGCAGGCCGTGGCCGGGGCGACCAGGGAGCTCCTGTCGCGAGACGGCCTGCGGAGGGCGGCCGTCGCCGCGGCGGCGGAGGCGGATCCGGCGCCCTTCGACGCCCATGTCTGGGAGGCCCTGCGGTTCGCCCCGCCCAACCGGACGATCTTCCGCCTGTGCGAGAGCGACCACGTGCTCGCCGCGGGCACCCCGCGCGCGACGCTCATCCCGGCGGGCACGCTGGTCTTCGCCTGCGTCGCCTCGGCGATGTTCGACGCGGACGCCGTACCCGAGCCCGACGCCTTCCGCGCCGACCGGCCCTCCCACACGGGCCTGCACTTCGGCCACGGCCCGCACCTCTGCCTGGGACGGCACCTGGGCGCCGCGATCGTCCCCGAGGTGGTGCGGCGCGTCCTGCTGCGCCCCGGGGTGCGCCCGCTCCCCCGGACCGAGACCGGGATCCGCTTCGGCGACACCCCCTCCCCCGCTCCCCCGCTCCCCCGGCCGGCGCACCCCAGGCAGGCGGCATCCTGGTAGGCATGAGTTATCGCATATGCGTGGTGTGCATGGGGAACATCTGCCGCTCCCCCATGGCCGAGGTCGTGCTGAGGAAGACCCTCGACGACCACGGTCTCGGTGACCTCGTCACGGTCGACAGCGCGGGCACCGGCGGCTGGCACCAGGGCGGCCCGATGGACGCGCGGGCCGCCCAGACGCTCTCCGACCACGGCTACGACGGTTCGGAGCACCGGGCCCGGCAGTTCCTGAGCGACTGGTACGACCGGGTCGACCTGGTGCTCGCCATGGACGCCCACAACCTCGGCGCCCTGCGACGCCTGGCACCCGAGGGCGCGGACGTGCGCCTGTTCCGCTCCTTCGACCCCGCCGCCCCCGAGGGCGCCGAGGTGCCCGACCCCTACTACGGCGAGCGCGAGGGCTTCGCCGAGGTGCTGGAGATGGTCGAGGCCGCCTCCAAGGGCCTGGCCGAGCACCTGGCGACCACCCTCAAGTAGATCTCCTCCGCCTTCGGCGCCTTCATGGCCGTTGAGGGTCTTTTCGCGACGGGATCTCACCCGCGCCACCGCCTTTACAAAGTAGATCAAAGACCGGCCTCCCCCGGCCGGCCGTTTCGCGAGGTGGCCGCCGCCCGCTCCCGATCGGGGACCTGCCCCTGACGATCGGTGGTCGCCCCTGCCCCTCGCGCGGGAGGGTCGGCCCCGGGGATGACATCCCACGGGAGGAGGCGGGGACGCGAACCCGGCGGATACGGTCTCATCGTGGACCTCACCGTGGACGACTCGCTCTTCCCGCGGCACTGGAGCCGCGCCCGGCTCGTCCGCCTCGACGCCCTGGGGGCGGCGGGGTACGCGCTCACGCTGCTGCTGTTCGGCGCCGGGCGCCTGGACCCGGCGGTGCCCGGGTGGGCGGAGCTGCTGATCCTGGCCGGGGCCACCCTGCCGCTCGCGGTGCGGCGGCTGTGGCCGCTCACCGTCTTCTGCGCCGTCCTCGCGGCGTCGCTGGTGTCCCTCGTCCTCCTCGGCACGGTGCACGACAGGTTCGCGGCGGCGGCCTTCGCGCTCTACCTGGTGGCCCTCACCCGGCCCCGCCCCCGGCGGGAGCCCACGATCGCGATCGGCGCCTGCGGCGCGGTGGCCGTCCTGACGCTGTCGGCGACGGGCACCCCCGCCCCGGCGCCCGGAGTCGCCGGGCCGCTGCTGGTGGGGGTGGCGTTCATGGGCGGCGCCTGGGTCGCGGGTCGCGCCGTGCGCGAGCGGCGGGCGTACACGGCGCGGGCGGCCGAGGAGCTCGCGGGCCGGGCGGTGGCCGAGGAGCGGCTGCGGATCGCCCGCGAGCTGCACGACGTGGTGGCGCACAGCATGAGCCTGATCGCGGTCAAGGCGGGCATCGCCAACCACGTCGCCGCCGTACGGCCCGAGGAGGCCACGGACGCGCTGCGCGTCATCGAGACCACCAGCAGGAGCGCCCTGGCCGAGATGCGCCAGCTGCTGGGAGTCCTCCGCTCCGACCTCGACGCGCCGCCCGCCCTCGCCCCCTCCCCCGGTCTCGCGGGTCTCACCGGCCTCGCGGAGCGGGCGTCGACGGCCGGGGTACGCGTCGAGCTGGACGTCCGGGCGACCGGCCTGCCCGAGGGGGTGGAGCTGTCGGTCCACCGGATCGTCCAGGAGGCGCTGACCAACGTCGTCAGGCACGCCGCCCCCGCCCGGTGCCGGGTCTCGATCCAGGCGGGCGGGGGCGAGGTCCGGGTCGAGGTCGCCGACGACGGTCCCGGCGGGCGGACGCCGCCCGGCGGGCCGGGGCACGGGCTGATCGGGATGCGCGAGCGGGTGGCCATGTACGGCGGGAGCTTCACGGCCGGGCGCCGGCCGGAGGGCGGGTTCAGGGTCTCGGCCCGCATCCCGTACGGGGAGGCACGCATGCCGGACGAGGGGACGCGCACACCGCACCGGGAGACACGCGTGCCGGGCGGGGAGGCGCTGTGATCCGGGTGCTCGTGGCCGACGACCAGGCGCTGTTGCGCGGGAGCTTCCGGGTGCTGGTGGACACCGCGCCCGACCTGGTGACGGTCGGCGAGGCCGGGACGGGCACCGAGGCGGTGCGGCTGGCGCGCGACGGGTCGCCGGACGTCGTGCTCATGGACGTGCGGATGCCGGAGATGGACGGCATCGAGGCGACCCGCCGCATCTGCGGCCCGGCGGGCGTTTTGGGGGTGCGGGTGCTCATGCTCACCACGTTCGACCTGGACGAGTACGTCTACGCGGCGCTGCGGGCCGGGGCCAGCGGCTTCCTGCTCAAGGACACCCCGCCGGGCGACCTGCTGGCCGCGATCCGGGTGGTCGCCTCCGGTGAGGCGCTGCTCGCGCCGACGGTGACGCGCCGGCTCATCGCCGAGTTCTCCCGGCGCCCCGAACCGGCCCGCCCGGTGGCCCGCGGGCTCGACGGGATCACCGGGCGGGAGCTCGACGTGCTGGAGCTCATCGCCAGGGGACTGTCCAACACGGAGATCGCCGACCGCCTGACCCTGAGCCTGGCGACCGTGAAGACGCACGTGGGCCGCCTGCTCGGCAAGCTCGGCGCGCGTGACCGGGCCCAGCTCGTCATCGTCGCCTACGAGACGGGCCTGGTCACGGCGGCGCGCCCGCCCCGCTAGGCCGTACGGCCGAACGCGAACCAGGGCACGAACCACGAAGCGGGACCGGTCAGCGGGCCTCGCCGGTTCCGGTCGCGCGTTCCAGCACCTCCAGGACGGTCCCGGCGAGCAGCGTGAGCTTGTAGTGGTCACGGGCCGCCGGAGCGCACCGGGCGGTGGCCAGCCCGGCCGCCCGGTCCAGGGGTTCGCCCGCCAGGAGCGCCTCCTCGACCTCGGGCAGGCGGACGGGGACGCGGGCCACGCCCCCCACGGCCACCCTGGCGAAGGTGATCCTCCCGTCGTCGGCGACCAGCCGCGCCGCCGCCTCCACCAGCGGCCACTCGGCCTCCGACCTGCCGATCGCCCGGTGGTAGGCGGCCCGCTCCCCCGGCACGGGCGGCGGCAGGACGACCGAGAGGAGGATCTCCCCCGGCGACAGCAGGTGGTCGCGGGACGGGTCCGAGCCGTCTCCGTACAGGTCGGCGATCGGGAACGCGTCCCTGCCGTGCGCCTCGACGGAGGCGTCGCAGGCGAGCAGGGCCACCGCCAGCGACGACGGGTGCGGCGCGACGCACGGGCCGCTGTCGAGGATCGCGGCGTTCGGGGCGAGCCCGGCGCGGGCCGGGCAGTGGTCGCCGCCGTTCTGGTGGCAGGAGAAGGCCGGGTTGCGGAAGTACGCGCAGCGGTTGCGCTGCAGCAGGTTGCCGCCGACGGTGGCCACCTCGCGGATCTGGGGGGTGGCCAGACCCGCCGCCGTCAGCGTCAGGCAGGGGTGGGCATCGGCCAGGCGCGTGTCGCGGGCCACCCGGGCGACCGTGGTCAGCGCGCCGATCCGGGCGGAGCCGTCCGCTTGCCAGGTGACGCCGGACAGGCCGGGCAGGCCGCGCAGGTCCACGTGCGGTCCCGCCGCGCGGCGGCCCATCAGGTCGGTGCCTCCGGCGCGGAACTCGCCGCCGCGCCGCACGGCCTCGCCGAGGTCGGTGAGTACGGTCATCGAACGCCTTCCAGTGTGGGATTCCAGGGGCGGTGCTCCGGGGAGAAGGCCGTCGGGCGCCCCTTCGCGCGGCCCTGAGCCAGAGGCGAGGCCAGGTCCGAGGCCAGGTCCGGAGCCAGGGACGGATCCGGCTTCAGCCGCCGCCGTCGCGAAAAGACGATCATCGGCCGATCCCCTCAAGGAGCCGGTCGGGGCGGATGGGCAGGTCGTGGGGGCGCCAGCCGGTGGCGTTGTGGACGGCGTTGCCCACCGAGGCGGCCACGCCGACCGTGGAGATCTCGCCGACCCCGACGCCGTTGCCGTTGACGTGGTCCCATCCCTCCTCGTGGAAGTGGACGGTGATCTCGGGGGTGTCGCCGATGCCGGGGACGCGGTAGTCGTCGAGGTTGGCGGTCAGCACGGTTCCCGTCACCGGGTCGACCAGGCGCTCCTCGTACAGGGCGTAGCCGATGCCCTGCACGACGCCGCCCTCGCACTGGCTGCGCGCCAGCCGCTCGGCGTAGATGTGGCCCACCGCGATCCCGGCCCACACCCGCAGCGGCCTGATCGCGCCCAGGCGGGTGTCGACCTCGACCTCGGTGACGTGGACGGAGCCGCTGAACCCGCGGCCGATCGCGATGCCGCCCATCGGGAACGGGGTGACGTAGCCGCGCCGGTCGCGGCGGCGCCCGCCGACGGCCTTGGCGCCGTCGGTCACGCCCAGCTTCCGCAGGCGCCGCGCGGCGTCGCGCGCGGCGGGGGCCACCGAGGCCGTGGTGCGGCTGCCGATCGAGGGCGGCCCGTGCACGGTGCCCGTCCTGCCGATCTCGACGCGGACGCGCTCGGCGGGCAGCCCCAGCTCCTCGCGTACGACGTCGGCGATGACGGTGCGGATGCCGGTCCCGATGTCCTGGGTCGTGGTGCGGGCCACGACCACGTCGCCCTCGACGCGCAGCTCCACCTCCGTGCCGGGGTCGAGCATGTAGGGCCAGTTGGCGGCGGCCACCCCGACGCCCCGGCGGAAGCGGCCCGTCTGGGAACCGGTGCGCGGCCTGGTCGTCCACCCGGGCAGGGCCGCGGCCAGGTCGTAGAGGGCGTGCCGTTTGCGGTTGCCGTCCCAGCGGCGGCGCAGCGCGATCGGGTCCTCGCCCCGGCGGTGGGCGGCCTCGTCCACCGCCTGCTCCAGCGCCCAGAGCATGGGCGGCGCCCCCGGCCCGCGGAACGGGGTGCCGGGCGGCTCGTTGGTGACCACGTCGTAGTCGCGGAGCCGCCGGGGCGCGGTGCCGTACATGAGGCGGGCCATCACCGCGACGGCCGACCCGATGGCCACGCCGCCGCGCCCGTGGACGTCCATGGTGAGGGCGGCGAGGTCGCCCCGGTCGTCGGTGAGCAGTTCGAGGGTGGTGCGGGTGCCGGGGCGGTTGCCCGCGTCGGTGAGCTCCTCGGCGCGGCTGAACACCACGCGCACCGGCGCGCCCCAGGCCCTCGCGAGCTCGACGGCGGCGATCGCCTCCGTGCCGATGCCGTTCTTGGCCCCGAAGCCGCCGCCGACGTGTTCGGTGACGACGTGGACCCGCTCGGCGGGCAGGTCCCACCGCTTGGCGGCCTGCTCGGCGGCGAGGCCCACGGTCTGGGTGGACAGGTTCAGGTGCAGGTCGCCGCCGGCGTCCCAGCGGGCGACGCAGGCGTGCGGCTCCAGCGGGGTGTGGACCTGGACGGCGGTGGTGAACGTGCCGGTCACCAGGCGGGGACCGGCGTCGCGCCTGGCGGCCTCGATCCGCTTGACGGCGGTGCGCCCGCGCCAGCTCGCCCTGGTGAAGGGGCCACGCACGTTGCCGTCCCAGCCGCCGGGCAGCTCCATCCCCTCGCTGGAGCTGGGGACGTGCTTCCTGGCGGCCTCGTCGTAGACGGGCGGGGCGTCCGGCGCGTCGTCGAGCGCGGCGGGCATCGGGTCGTAACCGATCTCCGCGGCCTCCGCGATCGCCAGCGCCTCGCGGCGGGTGGGGGCGGCGACGGCGGCGACGGGCTGGCCCGCGTAGCGGACGGTACGGTCGGGCGGCAGCAGGTCGACCACGTGGACGGCGTCCACCGTGACCGAGGTGACGCGGGCGTGCGCCTTCACGGAACGGATGATCACCCCTTCCAGCTGGCCGTCGAGGCGCACGTCGGTGGTGTAGCGGGCGCGGCCGGTGACCTTGTCCATCGCCTCCACCCGGGCGGGTTCCCCCCCGGCGCCGTCGTGCTCTCCCCGGCAGGCGGCGGCGATCGCGGCGTAGATACCCTCGTACGCGCCGCACCTGCACAGGTGGCCCGCCAGGGCTGCGGCGATCCGCTCGCGCGGCGGCGCGACGTCGCCGTGCTCGGCGCGCCAGGCGTCGACGAAGGCGGCGCCCTCCACCGCGAACCCGGGCGTGCAGTAGCCGCACTGCAGGCCGTCGTGGACCGCGAGCGCCCGCTGGACGGGGTGGTCGAGGCCCTCGACGGTGGTGATCTCGCGATCCTCCAGCGCGGCGGACGGCAGCAGGCAGCTCGCCTGGGGCACCCCCTCCACCATGACCGTGCACGCGCCGCAGACGCCGGTACGGCAGGCGGCCTTGGTGCCGGTGAGGCCGAGTCCGTCGCGCAGGACGTCCACGGCGGCGTCGTCGGGGCCGGCGTCCACCGTGGCGGGCAGCCCGTTCACCGTGATCTTCATAGCTCTCCGGTTGACGTCGTCAACATCATGTTGACAGTGTCAACCAGGTACGTTGACGTTGTCAACTACGAATGCCCGGGAAGGAGGACCTACGTGGTGGACGACACCAGGACGCGCCTGGTCGACAGCGCGCTGAGACTGCTGCGCGAGGGGGGCCTCGACGCGGTGACGCTGCGCGCCGTCGGCGACCTGACCGGCCTTTCCCGTACGGCCCCCTACCGGCACTTCGACGACAAGACCGCGCTGCTGGCGGCGCTCGCCGTCCGGGTCATCGCCGACCTCAGCGCGCACGTCGCCGCGGCGATCCGGGAGGGGACGAACCCGCGCGACCGGCTGCGGGCCTTCTACCTGAGCTACGTCGAGTACGCCACGACGCACCGCGAGGAGTACCGGCTGGTGTTCGCCGCGGAGTTCCTCGCCGGGCACCACCCGGAGCTGGAGAGGGCGATCGACCAGGTGACGACCGCGCTCGGCATCCAGGGCCCCTGGGACGGGCCCGCGCCCAAGGCCCGGGTGATGGCCCTGCTCTCGACCGCCCACGGCCTCGCGGAGTTCGCGGTGGCCGGACAGTTCACGCACAAGGAGATCGGCTACGAGGACATCGTCGACGTCCTCGTGGCCCGCGACGGCGAGCCGTGACGGACGGACCTCCGGCCGCCGTCACTCAGCCGGAGGTGCCGGAGGCGGGCGGGGCGAGGACGGGAGCCCGGCCGTCCGGGGGCACGGGCAGGCCGCCGCGCTCGGCGGCCTTCGCCACGTTGCGCAGCATCGGCCCGAAGATCAGGCTGTGGAAGGGCGCGATCGACCACCAGTAGAGGTGCCCGGCCAGGCCGCGCGGGTGGAAGATCGCCCGCTGGCCGTAGACGGTCTCGCCCCGGTGGGTGAGCACCCGCATCTCCAGCCAGGCGAGGCCGGGCAGGCGCATCTCCGCGCGCAGCCGCAGCAGGCGCCCGGGTTCGACCTCCTCGACCCGCCAGAAGTCGACCGAGTCGCCCACCCAGAGCCGCTTGGGGTCGCGGCGCCCCCTGCGCAGGCCCACGCCGCCGACCATGCGGTCCATGAGGCCGCGCAGGCTCCAGGCCAGCGGCAGGGAGTACCAGCCCGCCTCGCCGCCGACGGCCTCGACGACCGCCCACAGGGCCTCCGGCGCGGCGTCGACCCGGCGGGCCCGCGCGTCGACGTACAGGCTGCCGCCCGCCCAGTCGGGGTCGGTGGGCAGCGGGTCGCTGGGCGCGCCGGGGGTGGAGGCCGAGGACCAGCGGGTGATGACCTTGGCCTCCCTGATGCGCTGGAGGGCGAGCTCGATCGCCCGCCTCAGCCCGACCAGGCCGCCGGGCGGGTCCTCGACGTAGCGGGCGATGTCGTGCTCGTCGCACACGGCCTCGTGGCGCAGCGACTCCACCAGCGGGCGGGCCAGGCCCGCCGGGACCGGGGTGACCAGCCCCACCCAGTGGCTCGACAGGCCGGGGCTGAGCACCGGGACCGGGATGATCAGCCGGCGGGACAGCCCGGCGACGTCGGCGTACACCCGCATCATGTCGGCGTAGGTGAGCACGTCCGGGCCGCCGATGTCGAAGGAGCGGTTCACCTCCTCCTCGACGGAGGCCCAGGCCACGAGGTAGCGCAGCACGTCGCGGATCGCGATGGGCTGCGTCCTGGTGCTGACCCAGCGCGGCGTCGTCATCACGGGCAGCCGCTCGGTGAGGTAGCGCAGCATCTCGAAGGAGGCGGAGCCGGATCCGATGATGACCGCCGCCCGCAGCACCACCGCGGGCGTCGAGGAGCTCAGGAAGATCTCCCCCACCTCGACACGGGAGCTCATGTGCGGCGAGAGCTCCCCGCCCGGCGCGGGCCCGCCGGAGGACTCACCCGGGACGGGGCCACCGGAGCGCTTCTCGCCCGGCACGGGCCCGCCGGAGTGCGAGTGCCCCTCGTCCGGGACGAGGCCGCCGAGGTAGACGACGCGGCGGACCCCCGCGCGATCGCACGCGGCGGCGAAGGTGGTGGCCGCCTCGCGGTCGGCGGCGGCGAAGTCGCTTCCGCCGCCCATGGTGTGGATGAGGTAGTAGACCACCTCGATGCCCTCAAGGGCTTTGGCCGCCTGCTCGGCGTCGGACGCGTCGGCCTGGGCGACCTCGACCTGGGAGACCCACGGCTGGTCGCGCAGGCGACCGGCCGACCTCACCATGCAGCGGACCTCATGCCCCGCGTCCAGCAGCTCGGGGACGAGCCGCCCTCCGATATATCCGGCCGCGCCGGTCACGAGACATCTCATTCACACATTTTCGTACGGCACCGCTCAGCGGTTGCGGCCGGGCGGCGTCACGCGCCCTCTTCGCGCGGCACGGCCCATCGGTCGTCGCGGCGCCCCGGGCCCACGACCCCGTGCTCGCCGGCTCCCCAGGCCCCGGGCCCCGGGTGCCTGGCCCCGGGCCCTCGTTCGCGGATCGCCGTCCGCCGGCTCGCGGGGATCGCCGTCCGCCGGCTCACAGCCTCCGCTGGAAGTCCTCGCGCATCCCCAGGAGGATCTCACGGGTGCGCGTGACCGGCTCGGCCTCGATGCACAGGCGCTCCATGACCTCCAGGTAGCTGTCGACGTCGTCGCGCTTCTCCAGGTAGACGGCGCTGGTGAGCTGCTCCATGTAGACGACGTCGGGCAGGTCGGGCTGGGAGAATCGCAGGATGCTGAAGGGCCCCCCGGCCGCGGCGTGGCCGCCGACGCTGAAGGGCACGATCTGGACGGTCACGTTGGGCAGCTCGATGGCCCGCAGGATGTGGTCGATCTGGTCGCACATCGCCTGGACCCCGCCGAGCGGTCGGCGCAGCACGGCCTCGTCCAGCACCGCCCACAGGTGGGGCGGCTCCGGGCGGCGCAGCAGCCGCTGGCGCGCCATGCGCAGCTTCACCCTGCGGTCCAGCTCCTCGTGGGAGGCCGAGGGGAAGCCCAGCTGGATGACGGCCCGCGCGTAGCCCTCGCTCTGCAGCAGGCCGGGCACGAACTGCACCTCGTAGTTGCGGATGCCGGTGGCCGACTCCTCCAGGCCCACGTACGTCTCGAACCAGGGGGGCAGCACGTCGTTGTAGTTGTGCCACCAGCCGGTGAGGTTGGCCTTCTCGACGAGGGACAGCAGCGGCTCGCGCTCCTCGTCGCCGGTCACCCCGTACAGGGTGAGCAGGTCGGCCACGTCCCTGATGCGGAAGCTGACCCTGCCGAGCTCCATGCGGCTGACCTTGGAGTGCGAGGCGCGGATGGAGTGCCCCGCCTCCTCCAGCGTGATGCCCCGCTGCTCGCGCAGGCGGCGGAGCTGCGCGCCGAGGACGATCCGCAGCACGGTGGAACTGCCGCGCGGCGCGACCATGGAGGTCGGGCTGACCGGCCGGTCGTCGGCGTTGGGTGTGATCATCTACAGTCCTTCGGGCGCGGAACGCGATCCTACGCGCACTCTTTGTGGCGATCGCGAGCCTTCACGGTACTCCGCTCGCCCATATCTAGACCATAGAGAGTTTTATTTTTCAATCACGTCAAAACCCTCAGACGATCAGGTCGTCGAATTCCCCGCCCTTCACACCCCGGACGAAGTCGTCGGCCTCGCGGCGGGTGTAGATCAGCGCGGGCCCCTCGGGGTCGCGGGAGTTGCGCATCGCGACCCTGCCGTCGGGGAGCTCCGCGAGTTCCACGCAGTTGCCGCTGGGGTTGCTGAAGTGGCTCTTGCGCCAGACGACGCCGTCCATCAGGGCGGCCGGCATGCCGCTGTACAGCTGGTTCATCCTCGCCTCTCAACGGTCGGGGAGGGAGACAACACCTCGAGCATAGAGCTTTTTGTGCAGATGCACGTGCATCTGTACTTGCCTATGCACATTACGGAAGGCAAGATGACTAGACGGATCAACCTCGCCATACGATCGCCCCCCTCCGCAAGGTCGCCGATGACTGGTTACCAAAGACACGAAGCCACACCTATCCGAGCTGAGATCGGAGGGTGGGAACGGTGGTTGTCGATGCTTGATCACCTACTCCCCCCGAGCGGTCTGCCCCCCTGGGCCGACGAGAGCCACGCCGGCCAGTTGCAGATGGCCGTGCGCAGCCTTCGCTACGACCCGTGCGCGGCACGCACCGCCCGCGAGTTCACCACCAGGTCCCTGAGAGCCTGGGCGCTGGAACCGCTGATCGACGACACCAGCGTCGTGGTCTCCGAACTCGTGACCAACGCCCTGCGCCACGGCACCCGCGGCGTCCTGCACCCCCGTTCCTTTCCCGAGGTCAAGGTGATCCTCTGCCACACCGAACGCTCGGTGCTGTGCGCGGTCACCGACCCCAGCGACCAGGGCCCCTGCCTGCGCGAGCCCGACTACGAGGCGGAGAACGGCCGGGGGCTCCAGATGGTCGACGGCGTCAGCGAGACGTGGGGCTGGGCTCCGCTGGAGAGCCGCGGCAAGGCGGTGTGGGCGGCCTTCGCCCTGCCCTCGGGCGGGGAACGCCATCTGGAGGCCTGCCACTGACGACACGACACGTGAACGCCCGCCACCGGCGACACCGGGAAGATCCGTTCCGGCGCCCCGGCCCGCCACCGGCGAGGGGCACGCGAGGCGAGACACCGAGCGGGGTGGGCAGCCCGCGGACGGCCGAGTGCCCAAAAAGTGACATGACTAGAAGGAGGATCTGACAAGAAATCCATCACAGTGTGGGCGGAAGGTCGATAATGTCCGCTGCAACCGCACGTCTGGACGGAGGACATCATGGCGTCGCCGCACCCTGAGCGCGTCAGGTTCGATCCCACGATCCCGAACGCGGGCCGGATAACCGACTACTTCCTCGGCGGCAAGGACAACTTCGCCACCGACCGCGCCGCCGCGCAGGCGGCACTCTCGATCGCCCCCGAGCTCCCCGCCATGTCGCGGGAGGGGCGCAGGTTCCTCGGCCGCGCCGTGCGCTTCCTCGTGCAGACCGGCATCCGGCAGTTCGTCGACATCGGCTGCGGCCTGCCGACCCAGGGCAGCGTGCACCAGATCCTGCGCGGCATCGCCCCCGACGCGCGGGTCGTCTACGTCGACAACGACCCGATGGTCGTCGTCCACGCCCAGGCCCTCCTGAAGGAGAACAACCCGGCCACGGTCATCGAGGCGGACATCCGCGACCCGGAGCGGCTCCTGGCGCACCCCGGCCTCACCGGCATGATCGACTTCGACGAGCCCGTGGCGATCCTGCTGTTCTCGGTCCTGACGGACCTCTCCGACGACGTGCAGATCATGCAGATCATGGCCGCCCTGCAGAAGGCCGTCGCGCCGGGCAGCTACCTGGCCCTCTCCCACGCGGTCTCGGACCTGTGCCCGGAGCGGACGGCCAGGCTCGCCGCCCTCTTCCAGGACAGCGGGTCGATCACCGGTCCCCGCCGGGCGAACCTGCGGACCAAGGCCGAGGTCGAGCTCTTCCTCGACGGGTTGGAACCGGTCGAGCCGGGCGTCGTCTACGTCCCGGAGTGGCGGCCGGAGGGCGCGGTGCCGCACCGGCCGGACTCCGTCTGGGTCGTCGGCGGAGTAGCTCGCAAGGAATAGACTTTCTTGAGAAATAACCACGTTTTTCATGAATTAACTGCGCCTTGATACCTGTTCACACCTTCTGCGGTTCTTTAGTGTCACAGGCAACAAAGGAGTCGACACATGAGCGATGAGTCCCGGCGGCCGGGGGCGGGCCTGGACACCAGCGTGCCCAACATCGCCAGGATGAACAATTACTTCCTGGGCGGTAAGGACAACTTCGCCGCCGACCGCAAGGCGGCCGAGGAAGTGCTGGCCATCGCGCCCGAGGTCAGGGCCATGACCCACGAGGCCCAGGCGTTCCTGGGCCGGATCGTGCGCTATCTCGTCGAGGAGGGCATGACCCAGTTCGTCGTCATCGGCTCCGGGCTGCCCAACCAGCGCAACGTCCATCAGGTGGCCCAGGAGATCGTGCCCGACACGCGCGTGGTCTACGTCTCCAACGACCCGGTGGTGCTCTCCCACGCCCGCGCCATGCTGGCCACCAACCCGCACACCGGCGTCGTCGAGGGTGACGTCATGCACCCCGGCGAGCTGCTCACCGACCCGGAACTGCTGCGCTTGGTCGACCTGGACGCGCCGGTGGCGGTGCTGATCCTGTCGGCCCTGCAGTTCATCCCCGACGAGGACGACCCGCACAAGTGCGTGGCCATTCTTCGCGACGCGGTGCCGGTCGGCAGCCACTTCGCCATCGGCCACGTCGTCTTCGACACGCGCCCGGACGCCCAGGGCCCGGTGGTCAAGATCTTCCAGCGCGTCCTCAGCCGCGGCGAGGACGCCTCGCGGCGGAGCGAGCAGGTGCTGCGCTTCTTCGACGGGCTGGACCTGGTCGACCCCGGCCTGGTCTACGTGCGCCACTGGCGCCCCGACAACCCGCTCACCGCGCAGGGCCGCGACAAGACGTGGACGATGGGCGGGGTGGCCCGCAAGTCCGGGAACTGACCCGGCCCCGGCCGCGCGGGCCGCTCCCGCCCGGCCGCGCGGCCCCTTCCCGCACCGGTCTCGAAGCCCCCTCCCGCTCCCGCGAGCCCTTCCCGCCCCTGACTCGCGGACCGCTCCCGCCCGGCCCGGCCGGCCTGGCCGGCCTCCGTCCGGTTCCGCGGGCCGGTCCCGCCCCGCCTAGCCCGCCACCAGGAGGTCGTCGCGCTCGACGGCCTCCAGGGAGAGCGTCTTGTAGCCGACCTCGTCGAACAGCACGGTGATCCGGTCGCTCTCCCGGCTCATCACCATTCCCGGGCCCCAGGCGCTGTGCCGCACCCTGGCGTGCATCGCGAAGGGCCCCTCCTCCCCCGCCCCCGTCACGGCCTCCGGCTCGTCGGGGAGACCGGCACGGCAGGTGTCGCAGGCCCCGCAGCCGCGCTCGCGCGGCTCGCCGAAGTACTCGAGCAGGAAGCGGCGGCGGCAGCCCGTGGTCTCCGCGTACGCGCGCATCATGTCGATCCGGGAGTCGTCGATGCGGCGCCGGGTGTCGTCCAGCTCGACGGCGCGCGCCGTGGCCGCCTCGGGCTCGGGCCCGTCGGGCGCCGTGCGCAGGTCGCCCTCACCGGTGACCTCGATCGCGCTCGCCCGCTCCAGCAGGTTGACCAGCCGGGTGAGCCGGGTGGCGCCGACGCCGAGCAGGGTTCGCAGCTCCCCCGCCGGTACGGTGCCGCCGTGCTCGTGCACCAGCGTGGCGACCCGCAGCAGGAGCTCCTCGTCGGCCCGTCCCCCGGCGAAGAACCTGCGCAGCCCGAGGTCCTCGGAACGGTAGAACAGCACCGCGGCGGCGGGCTCGCCGTCCCGCCCGGCGCGGCCGATCTCCTGGTAGTAGGAGTCCGGCGACTCCGGCGGGGCGGCGTGCAGCACGAACCGCACGTCCGGCTTGTCGATGCCCATGCCGAACGCCGAGGTCGCGACCACGACGTCCAGCTCGTCGTCGCGGAACATCTCGTGGATCCTGTGGCGCTCGGCCGCCTTCATCCCCGCGTGGTACGGCTCGGCCCTGCGACCGGCCTCGCGCAGCGCGGTGGCGTACTCCTCGGCGGCGCGGCGGGTGGCGACGTAGATCAGCCCGAGCCCGGAGCGGGACGCCGCGTCCTCCACCAGCGCCCGCCTCAGGTCCTCCTGGGTGACGAAGCGGCGCACCTCCAGGTCGATGTTGGGCCGGTCGAAGCCCCGTACGATCTGGCGGACGTTCCTCAGGCCGAGGGCGGCGACGATCTCCTCGCGCACCGCGGGGGCGGCCGTGGCGGTCAGCGCCACCACCGGCGGATGCCCCAGCCGCTCGATGACCTGGCCCAGCCTCAGGTAGTCGGGCCGGAAGTCGTGCCCCCACGCCGACACGCAGTGTGCCTCGTCCACGGCGATCAGCGAGGGACGCGCGGCGCGCAGCCGCTCGACCGTCTCCGGCTTGGCGAGCTGCTCGGGCGAGAGGAACACGAACTCGGCCTTGCCCGCGCGTACGGCGTCCAGGGACTCCTCGCCGCCGGACTGGGCGGAGTTGACCGCGACCGCCCCGCCCGCGTCGGCCTCGCTCAGCCCTGCGACCTGGTCGCGCTGGAGGGCGATGAGCGGCGAGACGACGATCGTGGGCCCGTCGAGCAGCAGGGCGGGCACCTGGTAGACGGCCGACTTGCCGCTGCCGGTGGGCATCACCACGAGCGCGTCGCCCCCGCCCAGCAGGTGGCGCATGGCGTCGAGCTGCCCGGGCCGCAGGTCCCGCCAGCCGAAGACCTTGCGGGCCACCGCCCGCAGCCTCCGCGCCCTCGGCCCGAACCTGTCCTTGATGTTCATTCCCTCCGCCTTTCCCGCCGTGTGACGGCCAGTTACCCGCGGATCAAGGCACTAGTCGCACGACATCCCCTTGATCGTCGAACGACGCGAAACGGGTATGGGCGAGCGGTGGGGTACGTCTACCGCGGCTGCCAGCGGCCGATCCTCTTGGAGACGAGAGTGGCGCCGACGCGCGTGTAGAAGCGTTGCGCGGCCACGTTGGTCTCGGCCACCTCCCAGCGGATCACCTTGCCGTCGGCGGCCTTCGCGGCGGCCCGCATCAGCAGCTCTCCCACGCCGTTGCCGCGTTCGGCGCCGGTCACGTACAGGTCGTCCAGGGCGAGGTAGTCCTCGCCGGACCAGAAGCCGACGCGTCGCAGCCAGGAGACGTAGCCGATGGCCGCGCCGTCCCGCTCGGCGATCAGGTAGGTGATCTCCGGGCGGGCGAGCATCCGCTTCAGGTCGTCGACGCTCACCGTGACGCCTCCGGCCTGGTCCTGGTGCTCGGCCAGCCCGCGGATGAGGCCGTGCACGGTGGGGGCGTCATCGGGCGTGGCACGACGGATGTCCATCACAGTGGTCCTTCCGGACGGGGGTTCGGGAAGTGGGTGGGGTGTGCTCTCGGGCCGGTCGCCGTCGCCCGCCGGGCGGGTGGCCCTGGTCGCGCCCGGCGGACGGGACGCGGCTCAGCCACCGCGACGCCGGGCCGGGGACGCTCGCCGCGCCCGGCGAGGGTGCCCCGGCAGCCGGGAGGACCCGCCTGCCGGGGCGAAACAGTACCGGGGTTAGGTATTCGTACGAACGAGGGAAACCATACCCCGGATAGGTATGAACGGGGTAGACGGGTCCGGCGGGAGAAAAGAGCTCGGGGGTGGGGTCAGCTGTGTTCGGCGTGCCGGCCGTGGTCGGTGACCTGCGCGTCGAACCACGCGTGCAACGCCGTGACCAGGGGCGCGTCAGAGGTGGTGTAGGTGATCCGGGCACCCGCGGGCAGTTCGGCGTAGCGGACGTCGATGCGGCCGTGGCCCTGTTCGAGGTCGCGCAGGCCCGGCATCTCCCCGCCGTGGATGGAGGCGGGGTCGCCGTAGTCGCCCTCGGCGAAGCTCGCGGCCTCGGCGGTCAGGTGCTCGCGGATCAGCTTGACCTGCTCGGCGTCGGCGGAGTCGTCGGAGGTGACGGTCTGCACGCCGCCGGTGGCGGACTTGGCGAAGCGGTGCGTGGTGCGCTCCAGGTCGAACGGCATCACCTGCCGGCTCCTGGCCGCCACCTCGGCCTGCCGGGCGGCAGACGCCCGCTGCTCGTCGCGGCCGATGAGCACGTACGCCGTCGCGGCGGCGACGACGAGCGCGAGCGCCGCGACGAGCGCCTGGACGCGCCGATTCCTAGGTTTCATCTATGGCCTCCGTAAGAATGGTCAGGGCGCGCAGCACGTCGGCACGCTCGCCCTCGGGGACACGTTCCAAAACGGCGGAGAACCGCGCGGCTCTGGCCTCGGCCAGCCGGGCCGCGGCCCTCACCCCGTCCGGGGTGAGCCGGACCAGCACGCCGCGCCCGTCGTCGGGCGCCGGGATGCGCTCGGCCCAGCCCCGGTTGATGAGCTGCGTGACCAGCCGGCTGGTGGAGCTCTTCTCCAGCCGGAGCCGTTGCGCCAGATCGCTCTGCCGCAACGCGCCGTCCCTGCCCAGCTCGCCCAGCGCGTGGGCCTCCGACACCGGGACGGGCTGCCCGCACGGGGTCCGGTCCGGCTGGTGAAGACCGAAGGCCCGCACGAAGCGGGCCACGGCCTCCTGGAGTTCGCGATCATCCGCCATGGTTCGACCATACAACCAGATAGTTGTATGGAGCAACCAGATGGCCGGCGGGGTGAGCACACCGCCGTGCGGCGAACCCCGTGACCTGGCGCCGCACATGATGCCGGGCTCCGACCGGCCGTCTCTCAGCAGCAGCCGGCGCCCGCCGCGGCGCCGACCGGCCGGCCAGGGGCCTGGTCCGCGGCCGGACCGCGGACGCGGGGCGCCGCCGGGTCCCGCTCCGCGCCGGAGGGCCGGACGTGAACACCGCCGCGGGGCCGCGTGGGTGGGGCCACGGGTGAGGGGCGCCCTGTGCGGGCACCCCTCCGTCGGTCAGATCCGCCGCTCGGATCCGTCAGCCGGATCCTTCGGCCGGATCACGACCCGGCCGGTCGGGCCACGACGGCCGCCGAAAGCTTCAGGACTTTCGGGACCTTCAGGATCTCCGGCACCATCGTGGCCGTCACGAGCGTCGCGTCACCGCGGTCACTTCGGCGTGAGCACCGTGTCGATGAGGTAGACGACGGCGTTGGCGGTCTGGATGTTGCCGCAGACGACCTTGGCGCCGTTGACGGTGAATTCCTCGCCGGAGCCCGCGACGGTCAGCGGCCCTCCCTGCATCGTGGTCAGTTCGCCGCTGGTCAGGTCCTCCGGCGCCTTCTTCCCCTCGACGACGTGGTAGGTCAGGACCTTGGTCAGCTGCGCCTTGTCGGCCAGGAGCTTGTCGAGGGCGTCCTTCGGGATCTTGGCGAACGCGTCGTTGGTGGGCGCGAACACCGTGATGTCCTTGGCGGAGTTGAGCGTCTCGGTCAGGCCGGCCTGCTCGATCGCCTGGGCCAGCGTGGACAGGGCGGGGTTGGACGCTGCCGCGGTGGCGACCGGCTGCGAGGCCATCTCGCTGAGGCTGCCCTCACCGCTGGCGGGCAGGGACGCGCACCCGGGGCCGAACGGCTCCGTCGCCACGCCCGAGGGCTCGGGCGACATGCTGTCCGTGGGTGAGGCGCTGTCGGTCGGCAGAGCCGTGTCCGTCGGGATCGGTGTGGGAGAGAGGATGTGCGCGGAGCCCGCGGCCGCCTGCGCGGCGGGGACGGCGGTCAGGGCGAGCACGGTCAGGGCCGATGCCAGAAGAGACTTCTGCTTCACGGTTATCTCCTTGTTTGGGCGGATGAGCCATCCGGGGTCCGTCGGCGGGTTCCCGAGCCACTCATGTCCTGCATTGGAGATCAATTCCCTGATATTTGGTGTCAAATGCCCCATTAGACGACTCTTGACCACATATCTCCCGAGAAAGAGAGCCATTTTCCATTCGTCAGGGCGTTAATTCGGGCGTGCCACATCCCCCGTAGAGTGGGCATTATGAGCCCGAAGATCGCGACCAACGAGGTCGTCTCCCGCGACCAGCTCCTGGATTTCCTCCGTGACCGCCACCGCGCGCTCATCATCACGGCGCGACGCGACGGCAGGCCGCAGGCGTCCCCGGTGACCTGCGGGGTCGACGCCGAGGGCCGGATCGTGGTGTCCACCTACCCCGAGCGCGCCAAGACCTCCAACGCCCGCCGCGACCCCCAGGTCAGCGTCGTGGTCCTGTCGGACGACTTCGACGGCCCCTGGGTGCAGGTGGACGGCACCGCCGAGGTGCTCGACCTGCCGGAGGCCCTCGAACCGCTCGTCGACTACTACCGGTCGATCTCCGGCGAGCACCCCGACTGGGACGAGTACCGGGCGGCCATGGCCCGGCAGGGCAAGTCGCTGCTGCGCCTCACCCCCGAGCGCTGGGGCCCCATCGCCACCGGCGGCTTTCCCGCCCGGCCGGCCTGAGGACCGCCCAGCCGGCCTGAGGACCGTCAGGCGCCGGCCTGAGGGACACCGGCCGGCACGAGGGACGCCTCCCGGTCAGGCGCCGAGGTCGGCCAGGACGGCCTCGGCCGCCCGGCGCCCCGAGACCAGGGCGCCCTGCTGCGAACCGGTGTCGCGATGGTCCCCGCACACGTAACGGCCCGGCGCGAGGCGCACCGCGCGCCGCATCCGGAACGGCGGCACCATCGCGGGCAGCGCCTCCTTGACGGCATACGTCGCCAGATGCTCCCAGCCCGAGGTGTCGGTCCCGTAGATCTGCGACAGCCGCGCCCTGACCCGGGGCTCGTCCGCGCCGGAGAGGACCCCCAGCACCGACGTGGAGACCAGCGCGCGGCCCGGCGGGGCGTACTCGGGCGCGGCGTCGCTGATGACGAGGGTGTCGGTGATGTGGCCCTCCGCGTCGACGATCTGCGTGGGGTCGTCCATGGGTGAGCGGGCGGCGGCGTGGTAGAAGGTCGTCACCGAGCGCATCGCCGGGATCTCCAGCCCCGGGCAGAGCCTCGCGGCCGTGGCGGGGTCGGTCGCCACCACCACCGCGCGGGCCGGGATCGTCATGCCCCCGGCCGTCTCCACCCCCTCCCCGGTCACGGCCGCGACCGGGGTGTCCAGCGTGAGCGCGCCCGGGGGGAGGCGGGCGGCGAGCTGCCGGGTGATCTCCCCCATCCCGAGGGCGGGCACTCCGACCGTTCCCCGGGCGAAGGCGCGCCAGATGAGGTGGAAGAACCGGCTGGAGGTCTCCAGCTCCCGCTCCAGGACGACGCCCGACAGGAACGGGCGGATCAGCTTCTCGACCATCCTGGGCGAGACGCCCCAGTGCCGCAGCTCCTCGCGCGTGGTGCGCTCGGGCGCGTCGCGCAACCGGCTCACCGGCAGCAGGAGGTCCCGCGCGGTCAGCGCCGCCAGGGCCGCCTTGTCGGCCGGTGAGCCCACGTCGGCCAGGAGCCCGCTGAGCGCCTGGCCCGGGTGGCGCCAGGGCAGCATGAACCGCTCCCGCCGCCCTCGCTCGAAGGAGATCAGGCCGGACGGGATCGGGCGCAGGTCCAGGGCGGCGACGTCGAGGACCCGCGCGGCCTCCGGGTAGGCGGTGTTGAACACCTGGAAGCCGTGGTCGAGCCGGAAGCCGTCCACGACGTCGGTGCGTACCCGGCCGCCCACCTCGTCCGCCGCCTCGACGACGCGGACCCCCACCCCCGCCGAGCGCAGCCGGAGGGCGCACGCCAGACCGGCGAGCCCCGCACCGACGATGACCACCGTGTCCGGCATGACGCAATCCCCCCGGGTCGACGGCGGCACGGAGTCCATGGGTTCATGGGTCCGTGGAGTCCCCCGGGTGGAGGGATCCGCCGTCCGTGTCTTCGAGAAGGCGGGTGCCGGGGGTTGCGCCCGCCGCTCCGTTCCTCGTACGGCCCTACCCCAGCTTCACGGTGATCTCTCCCCCGAGGCGGAAACCTCCGGTCAGCTCCAGGTCGTCGCCGCTCCAGAACCGGCCGGGGTCGTACCAGTTGGGCCGCCGCCCGCCGGGCAGCAGCCCCATGGCCTCGTAGGTGACCGCGACGACCTCGGCGCAGTAGGCGCTCTCCAGGGCGCTCTCCTCGGTGCCCCGCTTGAGGAGCTTGGGCACCCGCCCCCTCATCCAGCGGCCGGCCAGCCTGGCCGTCGACGGGAAGGGCGTGCCGTCCAGCCGGGCGACGGTGCGCAGGACGGCGTCCTCCATCTCGCGGGGGGTCTGCGGCTCCAGCTGCCGCAGCCAGCCGCGCTGGCCGTATCTGGTCGCCCAGACCGTGACCGCCTCGCGCAGGTCGTGCAGCTGGACGCCGCGCTGGTGGGTTCCCGACCACAGGTCGGGCAGGGAGCGGCCCAGCTCCGCGTGCCACATCAGGGGCGGCATGTCGTCGATGACGACCGACATGCCGACGTGGTTGACGGGGCTGTTCGTCATGGTCTGGATGGCTCGATCGGGCACCGTTCGACCGCGGAACAGCCACACGTCGCCGGTGCGGGTCAGGTTGACGGCCTCATCGAGGCTGATGCTCTTGCCGGACATTCCGCTAGCGTAGGCACATGCGATGGTGGAAGATACTCGGTCTGGCAGGTGTGGCGGGCGTCGCGGCCACCGGAGTCGTGATCGCGCGAGCCGAGCGCCGGCGGCAGGCGTACACCCCCGACGAGATCCGCACCCGCCTCCGCGCCCGCCTGGAGGAGTCCGCGGGAGAGCCTTCCGGGGAGTCCGCCAAGCCCGACCTGAGGATCGTCGGCCCGGCCGACCAGGCTCCCTGAACGAACGCCTGACGACGCGGCCGGGACCGGGCCGGGCAGACGGCCGGGCAGACGGAGCTCACGCCGGGCCGTCGGAGGCCAGGGCAGCGGACAGGGCGTCGAGGGCGGCCGGGTAGGCGCGCTCGGACGGGGCGGCGAAGCCGACCAGCAGGCCCTGCGGCCGGCCGGCGGGATCGTGGTGGAGTTCGGTGAGACCGCGCAGGGCGACGCCGCGGCGGGCACACCCGGCCAGGAGCCTCTCCTCGGTGGGGCCGCCGGGCGCGAGGGTGACGAGGGTGTGCAGGCCGGCGGGGACCCCGTGGGCGGTGAGGCCGGGGACGGCGGCCAGCCGGTCGAGGAGGAGTTCACGGCGGCGGCGGTAGCGCAGGCGGGCGGCGCGGATGTGCCGGTCGTAGGCGTGGGTGGTGATCAGGTCGGCGAGGACGAGCTGGCCCAGGGTCTCGGTGTACAGGTCGGATCGCTGTTTGGCCAGTGTCACCGGTCCCACCAGGCGCGGCGGCAGGACCATCCAGGCCAGGCGGAGGGCGGGGCCGAGGGTCTTGGACGCGGTGCCGCAGTACACGACCTGGTCGGGGGCGACGCCCTGGAGGGCGCCGACGGGCTGGCGGTCGTAGCGGTACTCGCCGTCGTAGTCGTCCTCGACGACCAGCCCGCCCGTGGAGCGCGCCCACGAGACCAGTGCCCTGCGGCGGCCGGGACGCAACGGAACGCCGGTCGGGTACTGGTGCGAGGGGGTGAGGAACACCGCTCCCTCGCGCCGCGTCAGTGCCTCCACGCGGGCGCCGTGCCCGTCGACGGGCAGTGCGAGGACGGTGAGCCCCGCACGCCTGACGACGTCCCGGAAGCTGTCGTGGCCCGGGTCCTCCACCGCCGCGACGCGGGTGCCGCCCGCGGCCAGCACCCCGCTGAGCAGGCCCAGGCCCTGGTAGTAGCCCGAGGTGATCACGATACGGTCCGGGGTCGTGACCACGCCGCGGGTGCGGCCCAGGTAGCCGGCGAGCGCGGCGCGCAGCTCGATCCGCCCCTGCGGGTCTCCCGCGGCGAAGACCTCGGGGTGGGCGCGGGCGAGGACGCGGCGGGTGGAGGCGAGCCAG
Organism: Streptosporangium nanhuense; assembly: GCF_059358815.1. Lineage (NCBI taxonomy): Bacteria > Bacillati > Actinomycetota > Actinomycetes > Streptosporangiales > Streptosporangiaceae > Streptosporangium > Streptosporangium nanhuense. The sequence goes on along the minus strand of NZ_JCADBG010000017.1, from coordinate 173,885 downwards.
GCCCTGGTGGGGAAGGCGCTGACGTCGGGGCGGCCGGGGCGGAGGTCGTGGCGCGGGGTCACCGGCGCGGGCGCGCGGGGCTCGGGGGCCTGGGCGCGTCGCGGCGCCTCGGCCACGCTGGTGCCCGACCCCGGCCGCGTGGTCAGGTAACCCTCCTCGACCAGCTGGTCGTAGGCGGCGCTGACGGTGCCCCGCGAGAACCCGAGTTCCCGGGCCAGGCCGCGCGTGGACGGCAGGAGCGTCCCGGCGGGCAGGCGCCCCTGACGGATCGCCGCCCGCAGCGCGGACTCCAGGCCGGAGCGCCGCCCGCCCGCCGCGTCGGGGGAGATGTACAGGTCGAGCCGGGAACCGGCCCAAGAATTCGGCATGAAACCGGATCTTATTTCTGGTCCGGTGACCTTCTACGTTCGAGGTGAGCCTGGACGGGGGCACGAGCGCGAACCGGATCGCCGTCCTCGCGGCCGGCGCGCCGGCCGGGACCGCCCGGCCGTCCTCGCCCACCCCCGCACACCGCAACGAAGGGACCCCGGTCATGATCGTGATCGCCCACCTCAGCGACACCCACATCGACGACGGACAGCGCGCCGCGGAGCGCACCCGGGCCGTCATGGAGCACCTCGAAGGCCTCCCCCGCGACCTGGACGCCGTCCTGGTCACCGGCGACATCGCCGACCACGCCCTGCCGGAGGAGTACGAGCGGGCCCGCCGGCTCCTGACCTCCCGGCACCCGGTCATGATCTGTCCCGGCAACCACGACGAACGCGCCGCGTTCCGGCGGCACCTGCTCGGGCAGCCGGGGACGACGGCACCGGTCAACCAGGTGCACCGCGCGGCCGGCGTCGTCATCGCCCTGTGCGACTCCTCCGTGCCGGGCAAGGACGAGGGCTTCCTGGAGGACGAGACCCTGACGTGGCTGGAGGACACCCTGGCCCGGACACCGGCCCGGGTGCCCGTCCTGGTCGGCTTCCACCACCCGCCGGCCCGGCTGCACATCCCCTTCGTCGACGGCATCCGCCAGTTCGGGGCGGAGCGGCTCGCCGCGATCGCGGACCGCCATGCCAACCTCGCGGCCTTTCTGTGCGGGCACGCCCACACCGCGGCGGCCACCACCTTCGCCGGACGGCCGCTGCTGGTGGCGCCGGGAGTCGTCTCCACCACCCGGCTCCCCTGGGAGCACCGGGCCCACCCCGAGGACCACGTCCACCTCGACCGGCCGCCCGCGCTCGCCTTCCACGTCCTGGACGACGAGGGACGGCTGACCACCCACTACCGATGCGTCCCCGCGCCGGCGTCGAGGTAGAGCCCGGAGCGAGGGTCGTGGAGCCCGGCGCGCGCCTGGTACACGTTGACGATCACCAGTATCAGGACCGAGAACGCCCCGTACTGCAGGCCGCCCAGCCCCACGGCGAGGTCGATCGGGAGGGTCAGCGCGATCACCACCCGGACGGCCGCGTCGGCCAGCGCCCCGGCGCCCCAGACGACCGTGGAGACCCGCCACACCCGGCGGAAGCGCGGCGAGGCGGCCCACAGGTCGTCCCACGACACGTCCCTGGCGCCGACCCGGCCCTCCAGCAGCGGCCGGGAGAACTGCAGGGCCAGCGGTCGCGGCCCCCGGGCGGTGGCCAGGAACCAGCCACCGGCCACGACCATCACCAGGGCGCCCTTGAGGAGCAGGAAACGGGGACTGCCGCCGACGACCGACAGCGCGGCGCTCACCAGCATGGCGCTCACCATGAAGAGGCCCACGGAGTCGAGGCGGCGCTCCCTGACGAGGGTGGCGACCATTCCGGTGCCGGGCACCAGGGAGCTGACGACCAGGGAGGCGACGTAGCCGACGTCCGCCGCGCGCAGCGCGTAGTAGAGCCCGATGGGCAGGACGAGGTCCACGAGCATCAGCACGGCCGCGGCCCGACGGCCCGCTCTCACCCTCGTCCCCCCTCCCGTCCCCGCCCCCGCTTCCGGCTCCGTCCTCTTTTCCGGCCTCTCCCGCGCCGCTCTCATCTCCCGCTCCGGGTGGCCAGGTCGAAGATGGTCACCAGCTCGGCGGCGTAGCGGGCGGTGTCGACGTCGGGGTCGGCCTCCAGCAGGAAGGGCAGCCCGTCCACGGACCGCTGGACGCTCATCGCCATCACCCTCGGTTCGAAGGCGCGGAACTCGCCCTCCCGCTGGCCCCAGCGCAGGATCTCCTCGATGTGGGAGAGGGTCCTCAGGTCGGTGGCCGCGTCGTGGGAACGCTCACCGTCCTTACCCCGGTGGTTGACGAAGATCTCGTACAGCGCCCTCACCCGGACGCGGTGGGTGGCGACGAACTCGACGTTGCCCGTGATGTAGGCCCTGATCGCCCCGCGGGCCGTGGGCTCCGCCCGCACCCGCTCGGACATGAACTCGCCGATCTCCCGGTGGATCTCGGCGACGACCTGGGCGATCAGCTCGTTCTTGCCCCGGAAGTGGTACGAGATCAGGCGGGTGCTGCTGAGCCCGGCCCGCTCGGCGATGCGCGCGAAGGAGGCCTGCCCGTACCCCAGCGCGGCGATCGTCTCGATCGCCGCCTCGACGATCTGCGCGCGTCGCGCGGTGGCCGCGAGGCTCGAAGGCTTCGTTACTTGCATAAGTAATAAATAACTCATGCGAGTAAGAAGCGCGAGGGGTGGACCGGGAAACGGCCCACCCCTCGCGTACTCGATCTCAGTTCCGGGCCCTGGGCCTCACGCCCGGAGCCGTCGGTCGAAACGGATCGCGGCCGGGTCCCATCCCTCGGGCAGCGGGGCGGGCACCCGGCAGGTGCTGCCGATCTCCACGAACTCGCCCCGCTCCGCGGACTCCGCGACGGCGATCATCGTGTCGAGGACGTGCAGGCCCAGCTCGCCGGTGGTGCGGTGCGGCCTTCCCTCGCGGATCGCCTGGGCCATGTCGAGCACGCCCAGGCCGCGACCGGCCTCGGTGCCCTTGGTGGGGACCGGCACCCACTCGTCGTCGGCGGCCCGGCGCAGCCGCACCTCGCCGCCGAAGGTGTTGGGGTCGGGCACCTGCATCGTCGCCTCGGTACCGGTGATCTCGACGAACCCGGTACGGCGCAGCGGCGAGTCGAAGCTGAAGACCATGGTGGCGGCCTGTCCCGCGGCGAACTCCAGGAGCGCGCTCGTGTGGGTGGGCACCGCCACCGGGAAACGCTCCCCGGCCTTGGGGCCGGAGCCGACGACCCGCTCGTCCCTGGCCCTGCGGCCGATCGCGCCCACCCGCGTCGCCGGGCCGAACAGGGTCACCAGGGTCGTCAGGTAGTAGGGGCCCATGTCGAACAGCGGCCCGGCCCCCGGCTGGAAGAAGAACTCGGGGTTTGGATGCCACGACTCGGGGCCCGGCGTCTGGAACAGGACCAGGCCGGTGAGCGGGGTGCCGATGGCCCCCTCGGCGACGAGCCTGGCCGCGGTCTGCAGCCCGGCGCCCAGGAAGGTGTCGGGGGCGCTGCCCAGGAGCACCCCCGCCGCCTCGGCGGCCTCGACGAGCCGCGCGCCGGACTCCCTGTCCACGGTGAAGGGCTTCTCGTTGTAGACGTGCCGCCCGGCCCGGACGGCGGCGAGCGCCACCTCGGCGTGCGCGGCGGGGACCGTGAGGTTGACCACCAGCTCCACGTCGGGGTGCGAGATCGCCTCCTCCGGGGAGGCCGCCACCGGCACGCCGTACTGCCCGGCGACCTCCCGGGCGCGCTCCAGGTCGAGGTCGGCGCACGCCACCACCCGTACGCCGGGGAAGGAGGTGAGGTTGCCCAGGTACTGGTGGCTGATGTTGCCGCAGCCGACGATCGCCACCCCGAGCGGGCCGGTCACGAGCTCACCCGCCCGTCGGCGGCGAGGCCGGTCAGGTAGGCGTGGCTGTCGGCCAGCGCCTGGAGCATGTCGGTGGCGCAGCGGTCGAGCTCCACGATCCGTACCGCGTCCGGCGCGGTGTTCAGCGCCTCCACGATGGGCACCCGGCCGGAGCCGACCGCGGTCATCGGGCCCTCCTGGGTGGCGGGGCCGTCCTTGACGTGCAGGTGGCTCACCCGCTCGCCGAGCCGGGTCAGCAGCCCCGACGGGTCGACGCCGCCGGTCGCCGCCCAGTAGAGGTCGACCTCCAGCAGGATCGAGGGGTCCAGCAGCTCCGCGAGCACCTCCAGCGCGGGACGGCCGTCCACCCGCTGTTCCAGCTCCCACCAGTGGTTGTGGTACCCGAGCCGCAGCCCGTGGCCGGCCGCCTCGCGGGCCACCTCGCCGATGTTCCTGGCGGCCAGCTCGACCCCCTCCCGGTCGGCGAACCACTCGGCGGGGGCGGAGGGCACGATCACCGTCTCCGCGCCGACGGTGACCGCCCCGGCCAGCGCGGCCGCGCGCCGCTCGTCCAGGAGCGGGGCGTGCACGCTGCACACCGAGAGCCCCGCCTCGCGCAGGTCGTCGCGGAGGCCCTCGGGATCGAGGTGCACGTCGTACGGCTCGACCGCGCCGTAGCCCATGTCGGCGATGCGGCGCAGCACGGCACGGCGGTCGAGGGCCGCCTGTTCGCGTACGGAGTACAGCTGGACGGCTAGTGAGCTCATCGGTTCTCCTTAGCGTGGACACCTCCGCCTGCGGGCGGAGGAGAGAACGCGGTCCTCTACCCCGCCACGGGGAGGACCAGGGCGGCGGCGCCGTAGAGGCCGGCGTCGCGTTCCAGGGAGGTGCGTTCGACCTTCAGGCCGCGCAGGAAGCCCAGGCCCGCCCGCTTGGCGACCGCCTGGCGCAGCGGGGCGAGCAGGGTCTCCCCCGCCCCGGAGACGCCGCCCCCGATGACGACGTCGTCGAGGTCGAAGAGCGCGGCCGTGCTGAGGATCGCCACGGCCAGCGCGTCGGCGGCCCGCTGGAAGGCCAGCTGGGCGACGGGGACCCCGCGCGCGGCGTCGGCCGAGAGCGCGCGGGCGTCCGGGTGCGCCTCGGGGGCGCTCCAGCCGTTCTCCAGCGCCCAGCGGACCATGCTCGGGCCGCTGGCGATCGTCTCCAGGCAGCCGATCGCCCCGCACGGGCAGGGCCGCCCGTCGCGGTCCACGGAGATGTGCCCGATGTGCCCGGCGTTTCCCGTCGGTCCCACGTACGGCACCCCGTCGAGGACCAGGCCCCCGCCCACGCCGGTGGACACCACGATGCCCAGCAGGGCCCGGGAGCGCGCGTGCCCGCCCCGCCACCACTCCCCCAGCGCCATGCACTGCGCGTCTCCCGCGAGCGCGACGGGAAGGCCGGGAAGGAGCTCGCTCACCGCTCCGACCAGCGGAAACTCACGCCAGCCGGGGATGTTGACCGGGCTGACCGTGCCGGCGACGGCGTCGAGGGGGCCGGCGGAGCCGATGCCGACCCCGACCAGATCGCCCAGGTTCTCACCGGCACCGAGGTCGAGGATGTGCCGGACGAGCGAGGCCAGCGTCGCCTCGGGGTCGGGGCCGACCGGCATCTCCGCCCTGCGCGCCACGGTCCCGTCCGGCCCGACCAGCGCCGCGGCGAACTTGGTGCCGCCGATGTCGATCGCGAGGGCGGTCATCGGCCGGCCTTTCCTGCGTGCCGGAACCCGGAGGGACGGCAGGCGGCCACCGGGGCCACCACGCGGCTGTGCAAGGGGATCCTCCGCTGATCGATGGCACAAAGGGTGCGCTACCCAAGAGACCGGGCAAACAGGCTGACGGTACGACGTCGATGACAACGTTGTCAACGGCCTGGGAGGAGCGCGGCGCCACCGGTTCGCCACGAGCCTCCCATGAGTTGTGCAGGCTTATCCGATTTGAGGGCAGATACGGTTAGCTCAGGTGTGATGTGAGGAGACTGCGATGACGCACGAACACGCGGGCCAGCCCGCCAGGCCGTCCGATCTTGTCGACGTGGCCCGCCTGGTGACCTCCTACTACGCCCTGCATCCCGACCCGGGCGAGGTGGGCCAGCGGGTGGCGTTCGGGACCTCGGGACACCGGGGCTCCTCGCTGAACGTCGCGTTCAACGAGGACCACATCCTCGCGACCAGCCAGGCCATCGTGGAGTACCGGGCGGCGCAGGGGGTCGACGGCCCGCTGTTCCTGGGGGCCGACAGCCACGCGCTGTCGGAACCGGCCCGGGTGTCGGCGCTGGAGGTCTTCGCGGCCAACGGGGTGACGGTCATGATCGACGGCCGGGACGGCTACACCCCGACCCCCGCGGTCTCCCACGCGATCCTGGCCCACAACCGGGGGCGCTCCTCGGGACGGGCCGACGGCGTGGTGGTGACCCCCTCGCACAACCCGCCCGGCGACGGCGGGTTCAAGTACAACCCGCCGCACGGCGGCCCGGCCGACACCGACGCCACCTCGTGGATCCAGGACCGGGCCAACGCGCTGATCGCCGGGGGCCTGAAGGAGGTCAGGCGGGTCCCGTACACCAGGGCGCTGGCCGCCGACACGACCGGCCGGTACGACTTCCTCGGCCACTACGTGGACGACCTGCCCTCGGTGCTGGACCTGGACGCCGTCCGTGAGGCGGGGGTGCGCATCGGCGCCGACCCGCTGGGCGGGGCGAGCGTCGCCTACTGGGGGGAGATCGCCGAGCGGCACCGGCTGGACCTGACGGTGATCAACCCGCTCACCGACCCGACGTGGCGGTTCATGACGCTGGACTGGGACGGCAAGATCCGGATGGACTGCTCGTCGCCGTACGCGATGGCCTCGCTCATCGCGGGCCGCGACGCCTTCGACGTCTCCACGGGCAACGACGCCGACGCCGACCGGCACGGCGTCGTCACGCCCGACGGGGGGCTGATGAACCCCAACCACTACCTCGCCGTGGCGATCTCCTACCTCTACGCCCACCGGCCCGGCTGGCCCGCCGACGCCGGGATCGGCAAGACGCTGGTGAGCAGCGGCATGATCGACCGGGTCGCCGCCGACCTGGGCAGGCGGCTGATGGAGGTCCCCGTCGGGTTCAAGTGGTTCGTGCCCGGCCTGCTGGACGGCTCGCTGGGCTTCGGCGGCGAGGAGAGCGCCGGGGCGTCGTTCCTGCGGCGCGACGGCTCGGTGTGGACCACCGACAAGGACGGCCTGATCCTGGCGCTGCTCGCCTCGGAGATCATCGCGACCACGGGCCGCTCGCCGAGCGAGCACTACCGCGACCTGGTCTCCAGGTTCGGCGACCCCGCCTACGCCCGCGTCGACGCCCCCGCGACCCGGGAGGAGAAGGCAGTGCTCGCCAAGCTCTCGGCCGAGCAGGTCACCGCGGACAGCCTCGCCGGTGAGGAGATCACCCAGGTGCTCACCTCGGCCCCCGGCAACGGCGCCGCCCTCGGCGGGCTCAAGGTCTCCACCGAGAGCGCCTGGTTCGCCGCCCGCCCCTCGGGCACCGAGGACGTGTACAAGATCTACGCCGAGTCCTTCAAGGGCCCCGAGCACCTGGCACGGGTGCAGCAGGAGGCGCGCGACCTGGTCTCGGCGTCGCTGGGCTGAGGGCGCCGGCGACGTACGACGGCGGGCGGGCGCGTTCCGGGTCGGCCGCCCGCCAGGGTCCTTCAGGGCCTCAGGTCCTTCAGGGCCTCAGAGGCTCAGGGCCTTCTGGGCATGAACTCGCCCGGGCTCTCGCGAACCCGGTCTCCGGGCGGGGCGGGCGCGGCCTCAGGTGAACATGCGCCAGGCGGCGGGCATGACCGTCCAGCCGCGCCGGGTGATCCGGCCGGTCAGCTCGCCGTCGGCGTTCACCGGGACGGGGCCGCCCTCCACCGTCACCTCCCTGCCGCGAGTGGTGATCACGTCGCGCAGGTCGGGATGGGTTCCCTTGCGCAGTCGCAGGGCGTAGACGAACCTGTCCAGCGGGCCCGTCGTCAGCGAGACGACGACGTCGGCCATGCCGTCGTCGGGCCTGGCCCGGGGGGCCAGCGGGGTGCCGCCGCCGATGGTGACGCCGTTGCCGATGCCGGCCATGAGCACCGGGCGCCCGTCCCCGAGGGGGCGGCCGTCCACGGTGACGCGCAACCGCCAGCCGGGGCTCCGCAGGCCGGCGAGCAACGCCCCCGCCGCGTAGGCGAGCCGCCCGAGCACCGGCTTGAGCGGCGTGGCCTCCTCGGACGCCTCGGCGCCGATGCCGAGGTGGACCATGTTGACGACGACCCCGCCCTCGTCGTCCACCAGGAGGTCGAGCGGCCGGGGCCGCCCGGCGAGCACGACGCGGGCCGCGACCGGCGGGTCCAGCGGGATGCCCAGGCCGCGGGCGAAGTCGTTGCCGGTGCCCAGCGGGACGAGCCCCACCGTGCGGGTCCCCAGCTCGCCGCGCCGGTGCAGGGTGGCGACCACCACGTGCAGCGTGCCGTCACCGCCCAGCACGACCACGTCCCTGCCGGGACAGGCGTCGAGCATCTCGTCCAGGTCCTTCTCCCCGACGGGGGCCTCGATCACGTCGGCGTCGCCGCCGCGCAGCGTTTCGAGGGCGGCGGTCCTGGCCTCGTCGTCGGCGCTTCCCGCGCTCTCGTTGTAGATCGCCAGCAGCTCGGCCATGTCGTTCCTCCACGTGGTCGTCCCTACGGTCCATGCCCCCGGGAGTCGCGATCACGCCGGTCCCCGCCCATCCGCCACCAGCGCAGGGACACCCAGAGCCCGACCCCGACCCCGATCAGCGCGGCAAGGACGTACACCACGCCGATCGTCGTGTCCGAGGTGTAGCCGTTGCCGGCCACCAGGATGGCCATGAGCAGCGCGGACAGCAGCCCCACGCCCGCGCCTCCCGCGAGGCCGAGCAGGACCACCTTCATGAAGCGTGCCAGGCCGCCCTGGCGGCGGGGCACCGGCGTCATGACGGTCATGATGCGGCTCACGACGAGGGCGGGGTCGTCGTCGACCCCGCCGGCGACGAGCTGGACGGTCACCCCGCCCCGCGCGGGCTCGCTCAGGCAGATCCAGTGGCGTTCCTCCAGGAAGATGGTGGCGCCTCCCGCGCCGGGAACGGTCATCCACAGGAACGGCGTGCCGTCCGGGAACGTCCGCACGCCGTGGCCGGCCTTCGGGGCGTGCACGTCGAGCGCCGCGCCGAGAGCTCGCAGCGCCACCTCCTGGCCGGATCTGCCCACGGCCGCCTCCCTTCCTCATCCCTTCGTGACGCGCGACGCCTCGTCTTCTCGTGGCACACGACGCGACGGTCGCCTCCCGGCAGCGGGGGCCGGGGGGCGCTCGGGGATCGGGGCCGTACGGCGGGATCGCGGGTGCCGTACGACCGATCCCGGGGACCGGGGACCGAGGGCCCCGGCGAGCGGCCGGGCGGGTCTCACACGGCGGACCGGCGAAGAGAGCCGGCCCCGGCGAAGGAGGGGGAGCAGATCTCGTCCAGCACGTCGCGGAGCCGGGCGCGGTCCTTCTGGTCCGCGAGCCGACCGGCGGCGTCGAACCGGTCCGGGGGCGCGGACACGGCCAGCTCCGCGCCGCACACCACCGCACCGGCCGCGCCGAGGGCCCTGCGCAGCTGGATCTGCGTCCACATCCCCTCGTGGGCGCGCGGGCAGGCGGTCACCACGCCCACCGGCTTGCCCACCAGGACCGCGCCGCCGCGCGCGGAGGCGATCCAGTCGAGCGTGTGTCCCAGCTGCGCCGGGAGCGCGCTGTGCGCCGGTGCGGTGATCAGCACGCCGTCGGCGGCGGAGAGGCGGTGCCACAGGTCGGCGACCGGCTTCGGGAGCTCGCCGTCCTCGAAGGACGGCACCTGGTCCAGGCCCCGCCAGAGCTCGAAGTCCACCGTCGCGGGCAGCTCCCGTGCCGCCGCCTCCAGGAGCCTCCAGACGTACGCCCCCGGGCGAAGACTTCCCGCGATCCCAATGATCCTCATCATCCGCCCCATCCCTGTCGCAGTATCGCGACGTCACGAGCGAGAAGATCCCGCCTTCGGTCCCACGGTCGCGGCCGTCAGCGGGGCACTCCCCGAACTCACCGACAAGAACCGCTACTCGCCACCACCGTGACGCGGAGAGAGCGGTCCGCTCGCGGTACCGGCCGGGCCGCCCCGCCCTCGAACCCCGGAACGGCGGTCACGCGTCCGCGAGCCGGCGCCGCGACGACGGTGCCGGCGAACCTCACTCCCCATCACATCCGGGGGCCTGCCCTCAGTGAGGGGGGACGAACATGATCAGGCGTATCGTTCGCGAAAAAAGCGGCTATTTCTCCGTCAAGGGTGGCGAGGGCACCGGGGGAACCGTCTCCTCCCGCGCTACGGAGCCCCCGGGTAGGTGCGGGGAGCCGCCCGGTCGCTGACCCGCTTGAGCTCGAAGAACGTCTCCTCGGTGGCGAGCACCTTGAACGCGTCCCAGAGCCGCCCGGCCCGCTCGCCGGTCGGGATCTCGCTGATGACGGGACCGAACTGCCCGGCGTGACCGTTCACCGAGATGGTCGGGACGCCGATCAGCGACTGCTTCCGCTCCCCCGCGGGCACCGAGGCGTGCGAGGCCTGGATCGCCTCGTCCCAGGTGCCGTCGGTCCGCGCGGCGAGCAGTTCGGCGGGCAGCCCGGCGTCGGCCAGCGCGCCGGCGATCACCGGTTCGAGGGCCTCCATCGCGGCCCGCCAGCTCGCGAGGCCGCCATCTCGCGCCGGCGCCGTGTCGCGGGGCTTGCGGAACAGGCCGTCCTCGCCGTGGTAGCGGGTGCCGAGGGTGGTGTAGAGGTCGCCGACGGCGGCGTCCCCCGCCGCCGCGCGCGCCGCCGCGAACACCCGCATGGTGCCCCGGCCGAGCTCGACGATCTCGCGGTACTCCTCGGACATGTCCTGCTTCTCGTTGAGCACCGCCAGGCTCATCTCCCGCCAGTTGATCGTGATGGGGCGCACCTCGCGCACCTCCAGGATCCAGCGGGAGGTGATCCAGGCCCAGGGGCAGCCGGGATCGAACCAGAAGTCGACCAGATCCTCGCTCATGGAGTCCTCTTTCCTCGGGGGTAGCTCAAGAATGGGACCTCAACCCCGCTCAAGGTCAAGACGGCCGCCCTCCCGTCGTCACACGTGCTGGTCCCGCTCGGAGGACGGCCGGGGGAACGGCGGGCGGGTGCCGGAGGCGAGTGCCCGCACGAGGCGTGGCGCGAGGGCCGCCGCCTGGGCGCGGATCTCCGGGATCGCCGTCGTCTCGTACAGGCTTCCGCGCAGCATGGGGCCCAGCGTGAAGATCCGGTCGTCGGGGGCTCCCCCGGCGTCCAGGACCGCGCCACCGGGAGCGGCGTCCAGCCCGAGCCGCAGCCGGTCGGGCCGGACCACGCCGCCGGCGACGAGCCCGGCGAGGAGGGGGTCGCGGGTGATGTCGGCCCCGGGCCCGGTGGCGTTGACCAGCCAGCCGACGTCGAACTCCCGGACGGCGCCGCCGGTGCCCCCGGCGCCGCCGATGTCGCCGGTGCCGCCGGTGCCGTTGATCCCGTCGGTGCCGTCGGTGCCGCCGGTGGCCACCCGGACGCGCAGCCCGCCGGGGCCGGGCTCGGCCCGGAGCAGCCGGCCGCGGAGCACCCGCAGGCGGCCGGTGGCCCGCAGGTCGGCGATCCTGGCGGCCGTGACGGGCGGGATCCGGTGCCGGTGGACCTCCCAGTAGCGGGCCGCCAGCCCCAGGAACCTCCGCTGGTCGTCCGGGGGGAGCCGGGCCCACAACTCCTGGGCCTGGGGACGCAGGCCGTCGACCACGCCGTACCAGTCGCCCCCGTTCTCCCGTACGGCGAGACGTACGGCGCGGAGCAGGTCGCCGACCCCCAGCGGCCCGTCAGGGACCGCCGTCGGGACCGGGGGCGGCACGGGCCGGGGGTGCGGCCTCGGCAGCAGCGCGTGCCGCGACACCGCGTGGACCACGGTCCCCGGGTGCGCCCGGGTCACGGTGACCGCCACGTCCACCATGGTCAGCCCGGTCCCCAGCACGAGCACCGGCGCGCCGTCGCGGATCCCGGCCAGCGCGTCCGGCGCCCATGGATCGGCGACGTAGCCGGGGCTCGCGGCGTCCACCACCGGCAGCCGGGCGGACCGGGAACGGTTGCCCAGGGCCAGGACGGCGGCCTCGGCGTCGACCCGGCCGCCGCCGGCCAGGTGGACCCGCACCCCCCGGCCCCAGCCCCTGGTCAGGGCGGTCGCCGTGCCCGTCACCTTGCGCACCACGCGAAGGGGCCACTCCTCGGCACCGGCCAGCAGGTCGCGGAGGTAGCGCCCGTACGTCCGCCTCGGCAGGTAGTCGGCGGCCGAGACGTCCAGCCCATCGTCGAGGGCCCAGCGCAGGAAGTGGCCGGGGTCGTCGTCCAGCCCGCTCATCTTGTTCGCGCAGGCGTTGAGGAGGTGGTGCGGATCGGTGGTCGAGTACGCCTGTCCCAGCGCGTGCCGCCCGTACTGGTCGATCAGCACGACCTCCAGCGGCATGGCCCGGGCCCGCGCCTCGCGGAGCAGGTGGACCGCCGCCAGCGTGCCGCTCGCGCCGCCACCCACGACGACGACCGATGATGAACCTGACACGCGCACCAGCATAACCCACTATTCCTGTAGGGTATACCGGATAGCGAGGGCGTGAGCCGTTCCATCCACGATCTTGACGATCGCGGCCGGGCTTCTAGTGCCCCGCCCAGGCGGGCGTCCAGACCTCCCCGCCGGAGCGGCCGGGCCGCCCGGAGCCGAAACGGCCGGAGTGGCCGAAATGGTCGCGCAGCGCGGCGAGCGCGGGGTGCCGGTTGTCGCGGTACCAGGTCAGCGAGTGCGGGTAGACCGGTGTCGGATCACGCACGGCGACGCGTCGCAGGCCGTGGCCGTCAGGCCAGACGAGGCGGGTCCGCTCACCGACGAGCGTCGCCAGCGACCGGGAGCCGGCGATGGTGTCCAGCAGCGGCTCGGTGCCGAAGCCGGGGCCGGTGATCTCGATGGTGAGCCCGAACGCGGCGGCGAGGTCGTCGTAGAAGGCGGCCCACTCGGTCCCGGGGACGAGGCCGGGCATCCAGATCCGGTGCCCGGCGAGCTCGGCGGGCGTGACCGCGCGGGCGCCGACGAGCGCGTGGGCCGGTCCGACGAGGAGCTGGACGGGTTCGTCGAAGACCCGGGCGGCCCCGACGTCGCCGGGCAGCCGCCGGCCGGGCATGGTGACGGCGCGAAAGGACGCGTCGACCGTGCCGGAGCGGACGGCGGCGATGGCCGCGTCCGCGTCGAAGAGGGTCACGACGTCGAGCTCGACCCCGGGGTTCGCGCGATGGAAGTCGCCCAGCAGGGTGGCCGGGGCGAGCCGCCGGCCGATCACGTCGACGCGCAGCGCGCGGCGGCCGGGACGGACGCTGGCGATCGCCCGTTCCTCGGCCCGCAGGAGGTCACGGGCGCAGGGCAGGAACGCCTGCCCGTCGACGGTGAGCCGGGTCCCGCGCGCGGTGCGCGTGAACAGCCGCACACCGAGGTTCCTCTCCAGCGTGGCGATGCGCTTGGAGACGGCCTGCTGGGTGATCGACAGCTCGTCGGCGGCGTCCTGGAACCGCCCCGCCTCCACGGCGGTCACGAAGGTGCGCACGGCGTCGAGATCCACGCCGACGAGGGTAGCCGCACAACGTCCGGTTGTGCCCGCCGGTGGATCGGTTGTTTGATCTCCCCCTCCCCTCGTCGGTTGGATGCCAGTGGCCGGCACGCGGTCGGCCGGGGTGACGGGAGGCGGGCCGGGGATGGCGGGCGGGCGGGCGCTGGGGCGGCGGTTCGGGTGGCTGTGGGCGGCGTACGCGGTCAGCTCCTACGGCACGGGGTTCGGGTTGGGGGCGTTCTCCCTGATCGCGGTCCTCGTGCTGCACGCCGGGCCGGCCCAGGTGGCGCTGCTGTCCGCCGCGGGGCTGGCGGTGGGGGCCCTGATCGCGGTGCCGCTCGGACCGTGGGTGGAGTTCCACCGCAAGCGGCCGGTGATGGTGGCGATGGACCTGGTCAGGTTCGCGGCGTTGACGAGCGTCCCGATCGCGTTCGCGTTCGACCGGCTCGGCTTCGCCCAGTTGCTCGTCGTCGCCGTCGTCGTCGCCGCGGCCAAGATCGCCTTCAACGCGGCCGGTGGCGCGTACCTGAAGGCGCTCCTGCCGCCGGAGGACCTGCTGGTCGCGAACAGCCGGTTCGAGTCCACGACGTGGTCCGCGACCGTGGTCGGACCGCCGCTCGGCGGGGTCGCGATCGGGGTGTTCGGCCCGGTGGCGACGGTGACGGCCGACGCGGTCAGCTACCTGCTGTCGGCGCTGGGCATCCGCGCGATCGGCGGGGACGAGCCGCGCCCCGCACGCGCCGGCGCGACAGGACTGCGCGCCGGCGACCTGCTCGAAGGGTGGCGTCTCATCCTGGGCCACCGGACGCTGCGCCGGTTGTTCCTCAACACGATCCTGGTCAACGGCCTGATCATGGCGACCGAGCCGCTGCTCGCCGTACTCCTGCTCGGCCACCTCGGGTTCGCCCCCTGGCAGTACGGGCTCGCGTTCGCGGTCCCCTGTGTGGGCGGTCTCATCGGGGCGCGGCTGGCGCGCCGGCTCGTGGCGCGGTTCGGGCAGCGAAGGGTGATGCTCGTCGTCGGGACGCTGCGCGCGTGCTGGCCCGTCGGGCTGGCGTTCGTCCAGCCGGGCGTCCCCGGGATCATGCTCGTCATCGCCGTCCAGTTCGGCCTGGTGACCTGCTGCGGCATGTTCAACCCGGTGCTGGCCACCTACCGGCTCGAACACACCGACCCCGGCCGGGTCGCCCGCACCCTGTCCGCGTGGTCGGTCAGCGGCAGCCTCACCATCGCGGCCCTGACCGCCGCGTGGGGCCTGCTGGCCACCGCCACCGGCCCCCGCGTCGCGGTCGCGATCGCCGGAGTCCTCCTCCTGGCCACCCCGCTGCTGCTCCCGCGCCGCGATAACGCGACACCGAGCACGGCACAGGACGCGGCACGCGACGTGGCACGGGACGCGGCGGCCCGGAGCGGCCGGGCGGACCGCGTCAAGCGATGAAAGGCCGATGAGAGGCCACAGACCTGCCCACCGGAGTGCCCCGCGCGGTCTAGCGGTCTATCCGGCCGCCCCGGATCCTCCGGCCGCACCCGCACCCGCACCCGCCGCGGTGAAGCGCACGCGGCGGGGCCCCTCGCCGAGCGGCTCCGGCAACCTCAATGCTCCGGCGCCCGGGGTGATCGCGCCGAGGAGGCGGGGACCGGACGCGCCCGTGCAGCCGGGGACCGTCGCGGGCAGCCCGTGCGCCGTCAGCCAGCCGAAGAGCGAGAAGGCGATCGCCTCCTTGGCGTCGGCGGGAACGCCGAGCTCGTCGCTCGGCACGATGCGCGCGTCCCCCGCCCGCGCGGCCAGCATGGCCATCAGCACCGGGTTGCGCACCCCTCCCCCGGAGACGACCACCGTCTCCAGCCGGTGGCGCCGGATCTCCGCCGCGACGGTCTCGGCGGTGAGCGCGGCCAGCGTCGCCAGCAGGTCGGGCAGGGCCGGTTCGTACGGCGCCGCCCTGGCCTCCAGGTATCCGGGGTGGAACAGCTCCTTGCCGGTGCTCTTCGGCGGCGGCGCCCGGTAGTACGGCTCGGCCAGCAGGTCCGCCAGCAGTTCCTCGTGCACCTCCCCCGAGGCGGCGAGGCGGCCGTCCTCGTCGTAGGGCGCGCCCGTGGCAGCCGACACCGCCGCGTCCATCAGCGCCGACGCCGGGCCGGTGTCGTAGGCCGTCCCGGCGTCGCGCACGGTCAGGTTCGCGATCCCGCCGAGGTTGAGCGCGCCGCTCGGCCCCGGCAGCCCGGCCAGGAGCAGCAGGTCGAGGTAGGAGACCAGCGGCGCGCCCTGCCCTCCGGCGGCCACGTCCCTGGCCCGCAGGTCGGAGACCACCGGCACGCCGGTCCGCTCGGCGATCCAGGCGGGCTGGCCCAGCTGCAGCGTGCCGCGCACCCGGCCGTCCTGCACCCAGTGGAACATCGTCTGCCCGTGCGAGCAGATGAGGTCGACCGGCCCGCACGCCTCGGCGGCGTCGGCGAACGCCTGGCCGATCAGGGTGTCGAGCCGGCACACCTCGGCCATGTCGGCCCGGTTCGGCGGCAGCGCCCCGGCGACGCGCTCGCGAAGCCCTCCCTCGTACGGCCGCGTGCCGGTGTGCTCGACGGCACCGGTGAGCACGTCGCCGTCCGGGGACCAGTCCACGATCGCGCTGTCGATCCCGTCGTGGGACGTTCCCGACATCAACCCCAGCACGCGCATGGCTCCCCCTCGCCTGACATCCCCCTGGCCGTCACCGCGCGCGGCGGCCGGTACTGGGCGGGCTCAGGCGGCCGGCCCGGTCGACGGCCACCACGTGGTAGTACGCACCCGCGGCGCCCCCAGCGCCCGCCGGGTCCGTCCAGCGCAGGTCGCGGCGCGCGGGGACGACCGCGACCAGGTGGCGGGCGTCGTCGAGATCCCCCGGTCCGGCCGGCCGGTCGAGCCGGAAGATCGCGTACTGGAACGGGACGTCGCGGCCGGTGGCCAGGACGCGCAGCTCGACGCCGTCGCGGACCCGGCGCGCCAGGAGGAGGAGCGGGCGGGCGGGGGCCCGGCCCGAGGCGAGCCTGGGCAGCAGCGGGGTCAGCGCGGGGCGGGTGTAGTGGCCGGTCACCACGGCGCTGATCGAGCCGATCCGGTCGTCGCGGACGTCGCCGGAGTTGTACCAGATGTCGCCGCCGACCTCGGGGTGGTCCTCGTTGAGGGTCAGGTGCCTGCTGAGCTCGTCGGGCCTGGCCCACTCGGCGGGCTGGCCCGCCGCCCCGGCCTTGTAGGCCGCCTGGCCGATCCACAGCTGGGTGCCCGTGCCCGCCGCCACGCCGGACCACCAGGGGACCAGCTTGGCGTAGTCGGCGTTGGACTGGCCGATGTACCAGTAGAGCTGCGGCGCGACGTAGTCGAGCCAGCCCTTCCTGACCCAGCCGCGCGTGTCGGCGTGCAGGTTGTCGTAGGACTGGCCGCCGCCGGTCTCCGAGCCCAGGGGGTCGGTGGCCCGGTTGCGCCAGATGCCCGAGGGGCTGATGCCCCAGGCGATCTCGGGCTTGACCCGCCGCACCCGCCGCTGCGTCTCCCGTACGAGGAGGTCGACGTTCTCGCGCCGCCAGGCCGCGAGGTCGGGGAAGCCCGCGCCGTGGCGGGCGTAGGCCTCGCTGTCGTCGAAGGCGGTGGTGTTGACCGGGTAGAAGTAGTCGTCGAAGTGCAGGCCGTCGATGTCGTACCTGGTGACCGCGTCCATCATCGCGTCCTGCACGAACGCGCGGACCTCGGGCATGCCGGGGTTGTAGTAGAGCTTGCCGCCGTAGGAGACGATCCAGTCGGGGTGCCTGCGGCCGGGGTGGTCGGGGTGCAGCAGGGCCGGGTCGGCCTGCATCGACACCCGGTAGGGGTTGAACCAGGCGTGGAAGGCGAGGCCCCGCCGGTGCGTCTCCGCCACCATGAAGGCCAGCGGGTCGTAGCCGGGGTCGCGCCCCTGGACGCCGGTCAGATACTGCGACCAGGGCTCGTACGGGGAGGGCCAGAAGGCGTCGGCGGTGGGCCGGATCTGCACGAACACCGCGTTGAGGCCGCGGGCCCGCGCCAGGTCGAGCCAGCCGACGTACTCGGCCCTCTGTTGCTCGGCGCTCAGCCCCGCCCTCGACGGCCAGTTGATGTTGGCGACCGAGGCGATCCACATGCCGCGCATCTGGCGCAGCGGCGGCACCCGCCCCACCCCCGGGAAACCCTCGCGGGAGATCCCGGAGGCGCTCTCGCGGAAGGTCCCGGAGAGGCCCCCGTGCGAGGCCCCGGAGAGGCCTGCGTGCGAGGGCCCCGAGTGGGCGGAGGCCGGGGTCCGGACGGACAGGGGCACGGCGGTGGCCGCGACGGCGAGGGCGAGGCCGCGCAGGACGGCTCGCCGGCTGGATGAGCTCATGCGGACTCCAGGGGTGTTCGGCCCGGGGCCGGAGCCGGGGTCGGGGGCCTGGGGCCGCCGCCCGGGCACCGCCGGGCCGCGCGAGGGCGGGCACCGGGGCGGGCACGAAGGCGAACATGAGGACGGACGCGAAGCGGGCACGACGGCGGACGTGAGGACGGGCGCGGGAAGGGCGGGTGCGGGAAGGGCGGGTGCGGGAACGACCGCGGGACCGGCACGGGTTCACAAGATCACAAGATCGTGAATTCACAGGATCACGAGGTCACGGGTTCTCGATCGAGAGAATGACAGAAAGCTACTTCGAAGGCAATGATAATGAAGAAAATTGTCATTGATGTGTAATCTGCCTTGAGACACCTCCCTCCGCCGACCTGTCAGAAGACGCCTGCCTCGATCGAGAGGGTGACCGCATGTCCCATCGCAGCCCCGACCTGGCCCGGTTGGCCATGACCGTCCTCCAGCCGGGTTTCGACGGCACCGAGCCGCCCGGGTGGCTGCTCCGCGCGCTCGGCGACGAGGGCCTCGGCGGGACCGTGCTGTTCGCCCGCAACCTCGACGGCCTCGGCCACACCGCCGACCTGGTCGCCCGGCTGCGCGCGGAGAACCCCGCCGCGGTGATCGCGGTGGACGAGGAGGGCGGCTCCGTCACCCGCCTGCAGGCCGCGCGGGGCAGCTCGTGGCCGGGCAACCGGGCGCTGGGCGTGGGCGACGACGTCGAGGCGACCGGGCTGGTCGCCCGGGAGATCGGCCGCCTCCTCGCCTCGGCCGACATCACCCTCGACTACGCCCCGGTGGCGGACGTCAACGCCAACCCGGCCAACCCGGTGATCGGCGTCCGCTCCTTCGGCGCCGACCCCGAGCTGGTCTCCCGGCACACCGCCGCCTGGATCTCCGGGCTCCAGGGGGCAGGGGTGGCCGCCTGCGCCAAGCACTTCCCCGGCCACGGCGACACCCACACCGACTCCCACCACGCCCTGCCGACCCTGCACGCCTCCTCCCGGCTCCTCGCCGAGCGTGACCTGCCGCCCTTCCGTACGGCGGTGGCCGCCGGGGTCCGGGCCGTCATGTGCGGGCACCTGCTGATCCCGGCCCTCGATCCGGAGAACCCCGCGACGCTGAGCAGGCGGATCACGACCGGGCTGCTCCGCGAGGAGATGGGATTCACCGGGATGATCGTCACCGACGCCATCGAGATGCGCGCCGTCGCGGCCCTCCTGCCGCCCGGGGAGATCGCGGTCCGCGCCCTGGCGGCCGGGGCCGACGCGATCTGCGCGGGCATCTCCGCCCCCGGCGGCGAGAACGTCCACGAGCTGCGCGACGCCATCGTGGACGCCGTACGGGAGGGCAGGCTCGGCGAGGAGCGGCTCGCCGAGGCCGCCTCCCGCGTGCTCGCCCTGTCCGGCTGGTACGCCTCGGACGCCGCGGCACGGGCGCGGGCCGCGGGGAGCGCCGCCCGGGGCTCGGGGCACGAGGGCGAGGAGCTGGGCCTGCGGACCGCCCGCGCGGCCATCCGCGTGACCGCCACAAGCGCCCCCGCAGCGCTCTCCGGGCCGCCGCTGGTCGTCGACATCGCCCCCCGGCTGAGCGAGGCGGTCGAGCCGGGCCTGCTCACCGGCCTCATCGGCGCCCTCACCGAGCTGCTGCCGGGCACCGTCGGCCATGTCGTCACCGTGGAGAGGCCCGAGCTGCCCAACCTGGGCGACGAGGGCCGCCCGCTGGTGATGGTGGTGCACGACGCCAGGCGCCACCCCTGGGTGGGCGAGCTGCTGGCGCGGGCCGTCGCGCTGCGCCCCGACGCCGTGGTGGTCGAGACCGGGATGCCCGGCGAACCCTCCGGCGCCGTGTACGTGACCACGAACGGCATCTCCCGGGCTTCGGCCCGCGCCGTGGCCCGCTGGTTGACCGGTGACCAATAGGCTGTTTCATGACATGAAAGGCGCTCAATGAACGTCCTCGATGGCCCCACCCCCGTGAACCTGGTGGCCACGGTGAGGGCCGTCCTTCCCTCCCTCACCCCCGCGGCTCAGTCCATCGCCCGTCTCATCCTCGACGACCCAGGCGTGGTGGCCCGCAGCACCATCACCGAGTTCAGCGCGGCCTCCGGCACCAGCGAGGCCACGATCGTGCGCACCGCCAGGGCCCTGGGCTTCGCCGGGTACTCCCAGCTGCGCTTCGCCCTGGCCGCGGCGGTGGCAAGGGAGGAGCCCGAGCGGCTCGTCCCCGGTGACCTCGGCCCCGACGACCCGCTGACCGACGTGATCGCGAAGGTGGCCAGGGCCGAGTCGGAGGCGCTGGCCGACACCGCGGCACAGCTCAACCCCGACCGGCTGGGCATGGTGGTGGAGGCGGTGGCCGGGGCGCGCAACGTCGCCGTCTACGGGGTCGGCGCCTCCGGGCTGGTGGCGGCCGACATGGCGCAGAAGCTGATGCGGATCGGCCTGCCCGGCCACGCCTACACCGACGCGCACCTCGCGCTGACCAGCGCGGCGCTGGTACGCGACGACGACGTCGTGGTGGCGGTGAGCTGCACAGGCGAGACCCCCGACGTGCTGGCGCCGATGCGCGTCGCGCGGCGGGCGGGCGCGACCACGGTGGCCATCACCAACAACCCCCGCTCCTCCCTGGCCGGGCTCGCCGACCACGTCCTGGTCTCGGCGGGCCGCGAGACCGCCTTCCGCCCGGGGGCGCTGGCCAGCCGGATCAGCCAGCTCCTGATCGTCGACTGCATCTTCGTCGGCATCGCCCAGCGCACCTTCGAGACCTCGGACGCGGCGCTGAGGGCCACCAGGGACGCCATAGACGGCTTCAGGACCGACTACCGCCGCCGGAGCAGGTCCTCCTAGCTCCCCGGCCGCCTCACCCGCCGGCCGGGAGACCGCCGGCGAGGTTTCCCCGCGCGCTCGGGAAACCCTCCGCTGACGGCGTACGACCGTGGCGTGCGACTGACGGCGCGCGGCCGACGACCGGTGGCCGACGGTGTACGACGCCTCCGGCCGAAGTCCGGCAGGATCTTCGGTCTTCAGTCGTCGGGGTTGTAGTCGTCGCTCGAATCGTCGTCGGACGGCACTTCCTCCCCCTGTATCTGCTTCCATTCCTGGAAGGCCGTGCTCCCTCGGGGCTTCTTCGTCGCCGGCCCCTCCTCGTCGCTCTCGCGGCCCCGTTTCAACGTCTCCTCGTCGGACTCGGGCTCGGACTCGGACTCGGACTCGGTCCTGGGAGCGTGCCTGAATTCCAGTCCCTCCTCGTCCTCGCTCGACACGTAGCCGGTCTCGCTCATGGCGCCGCCGTGGTCGAAGCTCATGATCGCCTTGACGAGGGCCTTCCGCTGGAGCTCGTCGTCGATGGCGGCGGCGAGGGCGACGTCCTCCCTGGTCTTCGGGTTGGCGGGGACGCCGAGGATCGCCCTGAGCAGTGCCGGGGCGACGAGGGCCGGGGAGACCGGCCAGGCGTAGGTGGTGAGGTGGGTTCCGGTGACGTCGAGCCGGATACCCTCCCCTTGCATGGCCAGTATCCCCAGGTAGCACTTGAGGCAGCACAGCTTGGAGATGCCGATGGCGATCACGATCGTGTCCAGCAGGTGCAGCGCGTCCCGGCCCGCCCCTTCGCGGGCTCGGGCGCGGTTCTGGAGGAGCTGGGTGGCGGCCTGCATCTCGGTGTGCACCTTGCGGCCCTCACCGTCGAGGTTGTAGGTCTCCTCGTGCGCGCGGATCTTGAGCTCGGTCCACTTCTGCTGCAGTTCGGTGAGGAAGCGCACGGCCTTGAGCAGGCGCCGCTCCGCCATGTGCAGGTCGCCGCCGCTCCCCGACCGGTCGTCGAAGCTGGATTTGCTCAGGAGGTCCCACAGCTCGTCGAACTCCCGGTTGAGGTCGTCCATGCCCGCCTCGTCCTGGGCCTGGCCGGCCTCGACGAGCCGCTTCAGGTGCTCGCCCATCCGGTCGTCGGGGTTGTTCGCCCAGATGTGCAGCTCGCCCTCGGTGTGGGCCACCGCGACGCATTCGCGGGCGTCGTCCAGGTGGGCGAGCACCCACGCCAGCCGGTCCAGGGCCCGCTGCGTCGCCAGGTTCTGGTCCGTGGCGATGCGATTGCGGTATTTCGCGCTCCACCCCTTCCTGCCGCCGACGTCGTCAATGATCCCGTTCTTGATGTCCTTCATCTTGTCCGCGAGCCGCTTGTGCACGGCCTTCTTGATCTGTTCCTCCTTGGCGGCGCGAAGCCCTCTCGTGCTCTCGTCCGGCATGGTGAACGAGAGCGTGGCCGTGTCCAGCTGGAGCAGCGGGTTCACCTCGGTCGCCGCCAGCCTGAAGTCGGCCAGCAGGATCGCCTGCCGCTCCTCGTTCTGGGTGAGGTCAGCGATCTCATCCAGGAGCAGGGGGTGGGTGAGCTGATCCCGCTGCGCCGCCAGCCGCGCCAGGATCTCGCCGGGACCGGCGTCCGGCAGGCCCACCGCCAGCCCGACGGCCTGCCACAGCTCGGGGTGGAGCGGGAGGGGGAACTGCCGGACCAGGTGCAGGACGTGGAACGGCGACGTGTACTCCCCGACACGGTGGAACCAGAGGAAGAAGTGCGCGATCCTCGCACGCGTGGACAGTCCCGCGCTCTCCGGACGCAGGAATCCGTCCATCGCGTCCCTGACCCGCGTGCTGACGGTCCGGAGGGCCGCGAACTCCTCGTACGTCATGGACTCGAACAGCGCCCTCGCCATGTTCCCGTCACGCAGCAAGGTGAGAAGCCGCTGCTCCGCGGTCGCGCTGTCCAGGTTGGGCCACCCGTCTCCGGGGGCCTGGGGGGGCCGGGGGTCCTGAGGATTTCGAGGGTCCTGGGAGTCCTCGGAGTTCGAGGAGTTCGAGGAGTTCGAGGAGTTCGATCGCCTGTCCTTGCGCAGCCCGGCCCCGGAGTCGCCGGCCGCCGGGGCGGACGACGCCTGGTCCTTCTTCTCCTCGGAGGACGAGGGCTTCGGGGAGCCGTTCTCGTCGCTCATCGTCCCGTCGTCGTCGCCGGTGGGCTGCCCGACCTTCTGCTTCTTCCTGACGGAGCCGCTCTTCTTGGACTGCATCGAACCTCCCGCTTCCGGGAAACGATCCGCTACGGACGCCGGCCGTATGGGCCGGCGTCCGTGGCGACGTTCCGTAGTGCCGACTTGTCACCGTCGAGGGCGAGCCCCCGGGCCGTCGCGCCTCGCCCGGTGACGCCGGGGCCGGGGTGGACGGGTGCCCGCCGCCCCGGCGTCCCCGAACGGCGGGCGGCAGACCGTCACCATCGTCGCCCTCCCGGAACCGGAAGTCGAGATCACCGGGAGCCTTTCGCGGCCGGGCGGGGACCGGCTCAGGACAGGCGCAGGGCCTCGGCGGCGACCGCGTGGCGCAGGTCGCGGATGCCCGCGCGGCCGCGCAGGGGGTGGACGTTGTTGGTCAGCAGGACGACGGTGAGCGCCCGCCCGGGATCGACGACGAGCGAGGTGCCGGTGAAGCCGGAGTGGCCGTAGGCGTCGGCCAGCGGGCCGACGATCGCCGGGTCGCCGATCCGCACGCCCAGGCCGTGGCGGAAGTCCGCGCCCCTGACGCCGTGGTCACGGGTGATCTCGGCGACCGCGCCGGGGCCCAGGACCGGCGCTCCCCCGGTGCGCAGCGCCTCGGCGAAGCGTACGAGGTCGCCGGCGGTGGAGAAGACCCCGGCGTGCCCGGCGACCCCGCCCAGGCCGTGCGCGGTCTCGTCGTGGACCTCGCCGCGCACGCATCCGGGCCCCGGGCGTTCGGGCTTGTGCTCGGTGGCCACGATCCGGGGCAGCAGGGACGCGGCGGGGCGGTAGCCGGTGTCGGTCAGGCCCAGCGGGTCGACGACCCGGGCTCGGGCGAGCTCGTCCAGGGAGGCGCGACCGGCGATCTCCGCCACCCGGCCCGCCGTGATCAGCCCGACGTCGGAGTAGAGGTAGCGCTCGCCCGCGGGGCCGACCGGCGGTGTCGAGAGGATCCGCTCCATCCGCGTGGCGTGGATCTCCGGGCCGTCGCCGGGGATCTCCTCGTGGGCCCTGCGTCCCGGCGGCAGTCCCGCGGTGTGGGTGAGCAGGTGCCGCAGGGTGACCTCGGGGGCGCCGCCGTAGCAGCCGGGCAGCCTGGCCGCGACGGGCTCGTCCAGGTCGAGAAGGCCGTCCTCGGCCAGTGACAGGATGACGGCCGTGGTGAAGAGCTTGGTGATCGAGGCGAGGTCGAAGATCGAGTCATGGAGGGCGGGTGGCCGGTCCCCGGCGAGCTCCTCCGAGGCCGACGAGTAGCGTACGGCCTCCCCCACCGCGGCGGCGGCCACCGTGACCCCGCCCACGGCGATCGCGGCCACCGCCGCCGAGCAGACGCGCGGCACCGCCGCCCCGAGGATCCCGGCGAGCCCGGCGCTCTCCCCCGAGCCGGGATCCGGGTCGGAAGCCTCGGCCGGAGGTTCAGGCACCCCTGGCCTGTCCCGCCGCCTCCAGTGCCGTCTCAAGGTCGCCGTGCCGCTCCAGCAGGATCCGGGCGCCGGCGGCGTCGAGGCCGTGCTCGATCATCAGTACCGCGACCTTCACGTGCCATCCGGCGGCCTCCAGGGCGGAACGGGCGGCGGACAGGGCCGCCCCGGTGATGTCGCTGACCATCCTGGCGGCCCGGTCGGCCAGCTTGGAGTTCATCGCCGACACCTCGATCATGGTGTTGCCGTAGGTACGGCCCAGCTTGACCATCGTGATCGTGGAGATCATGTTGAGGACCAGCTTCTGCGCGGTCCCCGCCTTGAGCCTGGTGGAGCCGGTCACCACCTCCGGGCCGACGATCACCTCGATGGGGTGCCGGGCCGCGGCCGACAGCGGGGTCGCGGCGTTGCACGACAGTGCCACGGTCAGGGCGCCCCGGCGGTCCGCCTCGGCGAGCGCGCCGAGCACGAAGGGCGCGCGCCCGCTGGCGGAGACGCCCACCACCGCGTCGAGCTCGCCCACTCCCCGTTCCGCGAGGGCGGCCGCTCCCCCGGCCTGGTCGTCCTCCGCGCCCTCGACCGAACGGGTCAGCGCGGGGGTGCCGCCCGCGATGACACCCTGGACGAGCTCGGGGTCGGTACCGAAGGTCGGCGGGCATTCCGAGGCGTCCAGCACGGCCAGCCGGCCCGACGTCCCCGCGCCCACGTAGAACAGGCGGCCCCCCGACTTCATCCGGGCCACGATCGCGTCCACCGCCGCCGAGATCTCCGGGATCGCCTCGGCCACCGCGGCGGGCACCGCGGTGTCCGCCGCGTTCATCAGCCGGGCCACCTGGTCGGTGGGAAGGCGGTCGATCCGGCTGTAGCGCGGATCGCTCTGCTCGGTGGAAAGCGTGGACAGTGTGGCAAGTTGATCACTCATGACGTCCCATGTCGTTAGTTTTCCTGATCTCACTACCGCTAAGTAGATGATCTTCTGACGCTGAGGGCGCTACGGGCACCTACCCGGTGGGAGCCCGCCCATCGGCCCGCCCTCGCGGGCGGGGGCCGTCGCCGGCGGGCCACGGCGGCGCGGAGGCCGTCACGGCGGCCCCGCGACCGGCGGGGCCCTCACGACAGGCCACGGCGGTAGAGCCAGAAGACCCGCTCGGCGTGCGCGCCGACCGCCCTGGCGTAGAAGCGCAGCGGCCCCACCCAGCCGATCTGGGCGCTCGACATGCCCGCGGCCCGCTGCTCGGCCAGGCAGCGGCGTACGAGCACGCGGCCGACCCCCAGGCCCCGCGCGGCCGGCGCGGTGCCCATCGGCCCGAACCAGGAGGGGCGCGAGCCCCACGCGGCGAAACCGAGGATCTCGCCCTCCCTGACGGCGTAGTGGCAGCCGGTGGCCTGCTCCGCCTCCCAGGCCCAGCGAGCGTTCCAGTGCTCCTCGACGAAGGCCGACACGGCGGCGCGGTCCCCGGGGGCGGCGGCGTGCACGGTGACCCCGGAGGCCGCCAGCCGCGCGAGGTCGGCGTCGACGGAGAGGTCTCCGGTGAGGTCGGCGGTCATGTTCCAGGCGACCCGGTAGCGCTCGTAGCCGAGGCTCTCGGCCAGGCAGGCGGCCTCGGTGTAGCGCACGTCGATGCCGGGCCAGGCGTAGCAGGGCGGGTTGCCGGCGAGACGGGCCTCGGTCGCCCCCCGGGCGCGCAGCCAGTCCTCGGCCGCGGCGACCAGCGCCCGGCCGAGCCCCCTCCCTTGGGCCTCGGGGCGCACCGCGAGCAGGTCGATGTGGCCCGCGTGCGGGTCGCGCGCCGACATGGAGGCGAACGCCGTCCCGTCGAGGTCGTGCGTCACCAGCGCCGTCCAGGACCGGTGCGCGGGCGGCGCGGCGAGCCTGGCGACCAGGCTCGCGGCCTCCCCCGCGTCATGGGTGAGCGCGGCTTCGGCGATGCCCGCGAGCGCCGCCGTGTCGGCGGCGACGGCCTCGCGGATCCCGGACGCCCCACGCGTCCCGGACGTCTCGCGGTTCCCCGGCGCTCCGGCGGCCCCCTGCACCCCTGAGAACCCCGGCGCCTCGGGGGACTGTACCCCGGGCCCCATCGGCGTCTCGCGGTCCCCGGACCTCTCGCCCGCGCTCCACGGCCCGGCTCCGGGACCGTTTCCCAGCGGGCTCACGAGTGGCCGACCGGCATGGCGACGACCTTGCGGGGGGCGGGGTGGAAGCAGGCGTGCTCCTGGGGCGTGCCGCCGCCGTGGCCGAGCAGCGGATGCTCGGACTCGCAGCGGCCGGTACGGAACGGGCAGCGCCGGGCGAACAGGCAGCCCGCGTCGAGACGGCTCTCGTCGAGCGCCCCGGTCGGCGTCACCGCCTCCTCGCCGGGC
The DNA here is from genome assembly GCF_059358815.1 of Streptosporangium nanhuense. Lineage (NCBI taxonomy): Bacteria > Bacillati > Actinomycetota > Actinomycetes > Streptosporangiales > Streptosporangiaceae > Streptosporangium > Streptosporangium nanhuense. The sequence continues at coordinate 147,237 of NZ_JCADBG010000017.1, read as the reverse complement.
CGCTCCAGGCCGTGCAGCACGGGGATGGCCGACAGCAGCGACTGGGTGTACGGGTGCACGGGGCCGGAGATGATCGTCTCGACGTGGCCGCGCTCGACGACCTCCCCCCGGTAGATGACGTACAGCTCGCCGTCGTCACCGATGTAGCGCGCGGTCGCCACGTCGTGGGTGATGAACAGCACGCTCACCCCGAGGCGCTCGCGGAGGTCCTTGAGCAGGGCGAGGATGCCCAGCCGCAGCGACACGTCGATCATGGAGACGGCCTCGTCGGCGACGAGCATCTCGGGGTCGACGGTGAGGGCACGGGCGATGACGACCCGCTGGCGCATGCCGCCGGAGAGCTGGTGGGGGTAGCGGGACAGCACGTAGCCGGGGTCGAGACCGACCAGTTCCAGCAGTTCCTGGGCACGCCCGTCCACCCACGCCCGCGAGCGGCCGGTCTGCGCGGCCCGCAGCGACAGCGGCGCGTCCAGCGTCTGGTAGACCGTGCGGGTCGGGTTGAGCGCCGAGTACGGGTCCTGGTGGATGAGCTGGATACGGCGGAAGTAGGGCTCGCGCTGCTTGGGGCGCAGTGACGACATGGGCGTGCCGTCGATGGTGATCTCTCCGGAGTCGTGGCTCTCCAGCCCGGCGATGATCCGCCCGAGCGTCGTCTTGCCGCAGCCCGACTCCCCGATGAACGACGCCGCCCCGCCCTTCGGGATGGCGAAGTCGACGCCGCGCAGCGCCTTCACCTCCCGCCCGGCGAGGAAACCGCCCCGCTGTTTGAAGGTCTTCGTGACTCCCTGCCCAGTGATCACGCTTTCTCCCTCGGTCCGTGTGCCCGGGTGACCCACCCTGCTCCCCGCGAGACCGCGCCCCGGTCCTCGTACGCGGCCCCGTTCCCGGCTCCGTTCCCGGTCCCGGTCCCGGCTCCGTTGCCGGTCCCGACTCCGTTTCCGGCTTCGGTCCCGTTCCCGGTGCCGTTCCCTGTGCCGTTCCCGGTCGCATCGCGCGCGACGGTCGCGGCCTCGGTTCCGGTACGCCCGGCGCCCGCACCCGCCTTCGCGTCCTCGTCCGCGTGGCGGGCGGCGACGGCGTGGCAGGCCACGATCCACTCGCCGCGCGAGACGGCGGGCGGCTCCTCGGTCTCGCAGACGTCCATGCGCAGCTCGCAGCGCTCCCTGAAGACGCATCCCCGCGACGGGACGGTCCCAAGCGTCGGCGGGCGGCCGGGCAGCGCCCTGGCCTCCCCGATGTCGCCGATCAGGCGCGGGATGGCCTGGAGCAGGCCCCGGGTGTAGGGGTGGCGGGGGGCGCCGAGCACCTCGGTGGTCGGCCCCTGCTCCACCACGCGCCCGCCGTACATGACGGCGAGCCGGTCAGCCACCTCGGCCACCACGCCGAGGTCGTGGGTGATGACGAGCGTGGTGAGCCCGCGCTCCTCGTGGACCTCCCTGATGATCCGCAGGATCGTGGCCTGGGTGATCATGTCGAGGGCGGTCGTGGGCTCGTCCAGGATGACGAGGTGGGCGTTGAGCACCAGGGCGAGCATGATGCCGACCCGCTGGCGCATCCCGCCGGACAGCTCGTGCTGGTGGGAGTCGAGCACGCGCGCGCCGTCCATGCCCATCCTGCCGAGCAGGTCCTTGGCATCCCTGACCAGCCCCCGCAGGTCCTGGATGTCGTGCGAGCGGCCCAGGTCGAGGAGCTGCTTGCCGACCGTCTTGAGCGGGTTGAGGGAGTTCTGGGCGGCCTGGAAGACGTACCCGATGTGCCGTCCCCGGGCCCGGCGCAGGTCGTCGCCCCGCAGCCCGATGACGTCGCCGAGCCCGTCGATCTCCACGCTGCCCGAGCGGATCCTGCCGGGAGGCTGGACCGCGTTGAGCAGCGACAGCGCCAGGGTGGACTTGCCGGACCCCGACTCGCCGACCACCCCGGTGATCGTTCCCGGCACCAGTTCGAGATCGATTCCCGCCACCGCGGGCAGTTCCCCCGCCGACGTCCGGTAGACGACGGACAGGTCGTCGACCCGCACTCCCGGCGGGCCGCTCCTCGCCGCCGCGCGGGGGCCCGTGGCGCTCGCGGCGCCCGCGGCGCCCCCCGGCTTCCCGGCGACCCGGGTGCCCCAGGTCCGCACGGCCGCGGACAGCCGCTCGCCCGGTGTCGCGGACGCCTTCTCCGAATCCGAACGTGTGAACATCTGGTCAGTCCTCCCGCAGCCGGGGGTTGAAGATCTCGTCCATGGCGTCGACGACGAGGACGATGCCCAGGGTGAGCAGCAGGATCGCCAGCAGCGGCGCCAGCATGTACGGCAGCGCGGTGGTCGTCGTCAGCGCGCCGCCGCCGAACACGGCGAGGTTGAGCATGACGCCCCAGTTGTTGGCGTCGAACGGCAGGACGCCCAGGAAGAACAGGCCCACCTGCGCGTACACCGCGCCGGTCACCGCGATGAGCATGTTCATCGCGATGAAGGGGGCCATGCTGGGCAGCAGTTCCCTGCCGATGATGTGCCGTCCGGACAGCCCGAGCCCCCTGGCCGCCTCGATGAAGCCGCGCTCGCGCAGCGAGAGGGTCTGCGCCCGTACGGCGCGCGCCACGCCGCCCCAGCCGAGGAGCCCGAGCACCAGGCCCATCTCGATCGCGCTGGTGAACTTCCAGACGGTCGACAGGACCAGCAGCAGCGGGAGGGCGGGGATGGTCAGCTTCATGTCGGTGATCCGCATGAGCACGGCGTCCCAGCGCCCGCGCCGGAATCCCGCGAACAGTCCGACGGCGGTGCCGAGGGCGACCGTGATGACGGCCGTGACCAGGGCGGTCATCAGGACGTACCGGGACCCGGTGACCACCAGGGCGAGCACGTCGGTGCCCTCGAAGTCGGTGCCGAAGGGGTGTGCCAGGCTCGGCGCGGCGTAGAGCGCGTTGTCGTCGCGCGGCAGCCGCGCGGGGTAGAGCAGCGGCCCGAAGATCCCCATGAACGCGAACACGCCCAGGATGACCACGCCCACGATCCGGCTGGGCTTGCGCCGCAGGACCCGCCAGACGCCGCGCCAGAAGTTGCGCCGCAGCGTCGCGCGGGTGCCGGAGACGCCGGGGGCACCCGGGGTGCCCGGGGCACCGGGAGTACCGGGGGCGGTGATGACCGGCGCCGTCACGCGACCACCTCCGCCGGATGCGCGGTCACAGGGCCGTCTCCCACGGCTTCTCTGATTCGTCCGGTCATGACGCCTCCTGTCCGGAACGGACCCGTGGGTCGATGGCGGTGTAGAGCATGTCTGCCACGATGTTGGCGATGACGATCGCCACGGTGATCAGCAGGAAGGCACCACCCATCAGCGCGTAGTCGCGGTCGGTGATGCTGTTGAGCAGCAGCAGGCCCAGCCCCGGGTAGGTGAAGATCCGCTCGATGAAGATCGCGCCGCCGAACAGCAGGCCCAGCGAGAGCGCCAGGATGGTGAACAGCGGCAGGATCGCGTTGCGCGCCACGTAGCGGAAGATGATCCCGCGCTTCATGCCGCGCAGCTCGGCGGCGAGGATGAAGTCGTCGCCCAGCACGGTGACCACGCTCGACTTCATCGCCAGGATCCAGCCGCCGTACCCGGCCAGCGCGTAGGTCAGGACCGGCAGCGTGGCGTACTGGATCAGCGAGCCGAGGTAGGCGGCGTTGAGGCCGGGTTCGAGGGTGACGTCCGCGGTGCCGCTCGATGGGAAGATCGGCAGCAGGGTCGTGAAGACCGCGCTCAGCAGCAGCGCGAGGACGTACTGCGGCAGGCCGTGCAGGAGCGAGCCGGAGACGGCCAGGATGTCGCCCAGCTTGCTCGACCGCTTGATCGCCGCGTAGACGCCCAGGATGATGCCGACCGCGAAGCTGAGCAGGGTGCCGACGAGGACCGGCAGGATCGTCCAGGTGGCCGCCGAGCCGAGCAGGGTGGTCACCTCCGCGCCGGGAACGCTCAGCGACTGGCCGAGGTCGAGGTGGAACAGGCCCCGCATGTAGTCGAGGTACTGCTCCCACATGGTGCCCTTGGGCATGAACCCGTACAGCACCGCGACGGCACGCTCGGCCTGGTCGGGCGACATGCCCTGCTCGACCAGCTTCTCGTAGCGCGCCCGCATGGGGTCGCCGGGGATGTTCCTGATGATCACGAAGCTGATCGTGGTGACCACCAGGATCATGGCGAGCCCGCGGACGAGGTGGCCCGCGAGGCGGCGTGCGATGACCGTCATGCGCGGTCCTTCCTCTTGACCATGCCGAGCTGGAGCCAGACCCCGGAGGTGAGGCGCAGCGCGTCGCTGTCGTCACCCGGGAATCCGGTGAAACGGCTGGTGTTGACCACCTGGGTGTTGACGTAGTCCCACAGCTGGATGACCGGGAGGTCCTGGTTGGCGGTCCTGGCGAGGTCCGAGACGATCCGCCGCTGCTCGGCCTCGGGGACGGAGTTCAGCTTGACCGCCAGCTCGCCGGGGTTGACCCTGCCCACGCCCCTGACGTCGATGAGCTCGGAGCCGCCCATCCAGTTGCCCTCCGTGCCGGGGGCGACGTGCTTGAGCCTGCCGCCGAAGAGCTGCCAGCCGTTCTGGGCCCCGTACAGGCGCTGGAAGATGTTGTACGGCGCGGGGCCGAGCGCCACCAGCCAGAAGCCGAGGTCGTACTTCCCGGCCGCCATCTCCTCCAGGTAGAGGGGGTAGTCGGCGGTGGTGACGACCTGCGCGTCGATCCCGGCGTCGTTGAGCTGGCTGGTGACGGCCTTGGCGCCGGCCAGCCAGTCGGAGAAGGAGGCGGGCACGTTGATGGTCATCTTCCAGGGGCTGCCGTCGGGCATCGCCCACTTCCCGTCGACCTTCCGCATGCCCGCGGCCCGCAGCTCGCTCGCGGCCCTGGCGGGGTCGTGCCGGTAGGGCTCCAGGGCGGCGAGGCCGTCGCCCAGCCACGCCTTCGCGGCCCGCTGGTGCAGGCCCGAGGTGGTGACCGAGGCGGTGCCGCCCTCGGGGGAGGCGACCTTGGTGACCTGCCCGCGGTCGATCAGGTAGGCCAGTGCCCGGCGGACGTGCACGTTGTCGTAGGGCTTCCTGGACTGGTTGAACGCCAGCCCCTCGCTGACGGGCGAGTATCCCCTGACGACGGCGTTGCCCGAGGTCTCGGTGATCCGCCGCATCACCCCGGCGGGGACCGCGGTGAACGGCGCGCTGTCCAGCCTGCCGGCGACCAGGTAGTTCCAGACCTGCTCGTTGCCGGTGTAGTTGAGGATGCGCACCTGGTCGGCGGCGACGTTGGCCGCGTTGTAGAAGTTCTTGTTCTTGACCAGCAGCGCCTCGCCCGGGTTGACGCGCTTGAGGACGAACGGCCCGGCGGAGACGTCCCTGGCCGGGGCGAAGGAGATGACCTTGTCCGCGAGGCTGGTGATCCCGGCCCGTGCCGCGTCGGCGCCGGGGGCGGTGCTCTGCGCGAGCTTCAGCTTCTGCCAGAAGTCGGCGGGCAGCACGCCGCGCCAGACGTGCTCGGGGACGATGACGGTCTCCATGACGCTGCGGACGAAGGAGGAGCTCGGGTTCTTCGCCGCCTGGGTGATCCTGATCGTCCTGTCGTCCAGGATCTTGATGTCGGAGGCCGTGCCGGCCGCGGAGGGGTCGAGGGCGTAGGCGGTGCCGCCCTGGGTGTAGGCCAGGCCGATGGAGAACCTCACGTCCTCGGCGGTGATCGGCTCGCCGTCGGACCACTTCCCGCCCGGGTGGAGCCGGAGGGTGATCGAGGACTGGTCGGGGGCGATCTCCCAGCTCTGCGCGACCCCCGGGTAGAACTGGTTCGGATCGGTCAGATGGTTCTTGGTCCACCCGAGCCACTCGGCGTTGTAGCCCCGGAAGGTGTTGCCCTTGGGGTTGTACGGGTTGATCGGGGCGTTCGCGTCGATGCCCGGCTTGAGGGCGTCGATCGTGGTGAAGACGCCGCCGGCGGAGCTGTCGCCGCCGCTGCCACACGCCGCGGCACCGGCGGCCAGGCAGAGGGAGACCGCTGCCGCTGCTAGTCGCTTCATGAACCGCTCCGTTGGGTGTTCTTCGAGGTCAAGGCACCTATACCGAGATGTCGGCGTTGTCCGGACAATACGTTCGACCCACCATCCGCGTCAATTATCTCCACTCTCGTGATGCTCTCTGTAGCTTTTCTTCACCCAACCGCCGATCTTGCTGCCGGCGACCGCCTCCGGGGGATCGGACGGGCTCCGGAGCCCCGCCTGCCGTACGGTCGCGGTAACGACGGATCGGCGGATCGGCGGATCGGCGGAGAGGCGAACACGGTGGACCTGGACGTGATGCTTGAGGACCTGGGAGAGCTCGTCGTCAGCGAGTCGTTCTCGGCCGACCACCGGGCGGTGGCCCGCAGCGCGGAGGTGGTCGCCGGCCAGGGGCACCGCAGGCTCGGCTCCAGGGCCGAGACGATCGTGATCGGCGGCGTCACCCACCTGCGGTGGACCTTCGGCACGCCCAGGGTGCTGCTGCTCGGCCACCACGACACGGTCTGGCCGATCGGCTCCCTGCTGGACCGCCCCTGGTCGGTCGCCGGCGGGATCGCCCGGGGGCCCGGGGTGTTCGACATGAAGGCCGGGCTGGTCCAGATGTTCCACGCGCTGGCCGCGCTGCCGTCGCCGGAGGGGGTGTGCGTGCTGATCACCGGGGACGAGGAGGTCGGGTCCCCGACCTCGCGCGCGCTGGTCGAGGAGTCGGCGCGCGCCTGCGCGGCCACGTTCGTCCTGGAGGCGAGCGCCGAGGGCGGCGCTCTCAAGATCGCCCGCAAGGGCACCTCGATGTACGAGGTCCTGGTGCACGGCCGCGGCGCGCACGCGGGCCTCGACCCCGGCAGGGGCGCGAACGCGGGGGTCGAGCTGGCCCACCAGATCCTCTCCGTCACCGGCATCGCGGATCAGGTGAACGACGGCCGGGTGACGCGGGGATCCCTCGGACCGGCCACCGTCACGCCGACCGTGCTCTCGGCCGGGACCACCGCCAACACCGTGCCCGCGCTGGCCCGCCTGGCGGTGGACGTCCGCGTGCCCACCCTCGACGCGCAGAGGCGGGTGGACGAGCTGATGCGGGCACTCTCCCCCAGGATCGGCGGGACCCGGCTGGAGATCGCCGGAGGCCCGAACCGCCCTCCCCTGGAGCACGCCTCGTCAGCTGGGCTGTTCGCCCTCGCCCAGAAGGTCGCCGCCGACCTCGGGCTCGCCCCCCTCACAGGTGTCGGCGTGGGCGGGGCCTCCGACGGCAACTTCACCGCCGGGGCCGGCTGCCCCACCCTCGACGGGCTCGGCGCGGTGGGCGGCGGGGCCCACGCCGACGACGAGCACGTCGTCGTGGCCGAGATGCCCGGCCGCGCGGCACTGCTGGCGGGCCTGGTCAGGGCGTCGCTCGCGTGAGCGGCACGGTGTCACCGGCGGGCCGGGAAGGCGCCCGGCCGGACGGCCCGGTGTCGCGGAACGGGTCGCCGACCGGCAGCCACGCCGTGCCGGCGTCCAGGCCGAGGCCGCCGACGTCACGGGTGAGCGCCTCGACGGTGGCCAGCACGGCCTCGCGGGTCTCGTCGCGCCGGAAGACGAGGGCCCATGTCCAGTAGGGTGCCGGGTCGGTCACCGCGCGCCGTCGGAGATCCTGCGGCACCGGCGCGCTCTGGCCCTTCGACGAGTTGATGACGGGGCGGCGAAGCCGGCGCACGTGATCGAAGAAGGCCCGGCCGGTGATGCCGCCGTCGTCGACGTGCACGACGCGGGCGCCGGTGTCGCGGGCGAATTCCTCGGCGTAGCGGTTCCACGAGCTCCAGATGTTGCTGTTGGCACCCACCAGCACCACGGTGTCCTCGGCCCGGACGGCGGACGTCCCGGTGCCCGCGGAGATCGCGAAAAGCCGGTCGGCGCCGATCAGCCGGGCCTCGAGACCGCGACTGGCCAGGTCCTCGGCCTGCGCCCAGCAGATGGCCAGGTCGATGCTGCCGTCGGCGACCCGGCCGGCCTGGGTGTGCGAGGGCATGACCCAGGGGTCGACGTGCAACTGCGCGACGCCGGACATGCGAGTGGAAAGGTCGGGCGGCAGCCAGTTGACGTAGCCGAGCTGGACCGGCTCGGGGACGGCCAGACCGGCCGCGGAACGGCGCAGCCTCTCGGCCTGTTCGAGCACCGCCTGGGCCTGGGGAAGCAGCGCCCGCCCGGAGAAGGTCATCGCGACCGAGCGGCGGTCCCGGTCGAAGAGGCGTACGCCCAGCTCCCGCTCCAGCCCCTTGATCTGCTGGGAGAGCGAGGGACCGGCGATGCGCAGCCTGGCCGCGGCGCGGCCGAAGTGCAGCTCCTCGGCCACCGCGACGAAGTAGCGAAGCTGGCGCAGCTCCATTCGCGCAGCATAACCCCGTGGGAGTCTCCGCCTACCAGCAGGGAGCCAACCGGTCTTGGCGGGCGGGCATCGAGCGGGCACACGATGGGTTCTTAAAACGCGGGGAAAGCCGCGACGGCGGTACGTCCGATCGGCGTACCGGCCGTGCCACCGGAGGCCGACACACCGCTGCCACCGGCCGAGCCGGCGCTCGACGCGCCAGGGGTGACGATGTACGGCGATCCAGCCCGCGCCCCTTTTCCCCGCCCCCCAGGCGTCCAGGTCACGCCTTGTTCAAACGAGCCGGTGACACCGGCCGAAACCTTCCGAAAGAGTGAACATGAACGCACCTCGAACGACCCTGCTCGGTGAGGAGAACCTGATCCGACGCCGGTTCGCCGCGGCCGCCGCCCACGAGTTCAACACCCCCCTCGCCGGGCTCAAGGCCGAGCTCGAGGAGGCGCGGCTGCATCCCGGCCAGACCGATCTGCCCCGGCTTCTCGACGCGGCGCTTCGCGGCGTCGCCCGGCTCGAAGCGATCACCGGCGACCTCCTGCTGCTCACGCGGATCGCGGAGGGCGTGCACGTACGGCACCGGCCGGTCGACCTCTCCGCCACGGCCCGCGCCCACGTGGCCGGGGCGACCGGGGAGCCGGACGTCCGGTTGCGGGCCGCGGCACCGGTCATCGTCGACGCGGCGCCCACGCTCCTGGACAGGCTGGTGGCCAACCTGCTCGACAACGCCCGCCGGCACGCCCGGCATTCGGTACTGGTCCAGGTGCTCCGGCGCGGGACCACGGCCGAGCTCGTCGTCACCGACGACGGGCCCGGCATCCCCGCCCCGGACCGCGAACGCGTCTTCGAGCCCTTCTTCCGGCTCGACAGCGCCCGCTGCCGGCAGCGCGGCGGCACCGGCCTCGGCCTGGCCATCGCGCGTGACATCGCCCTCGCCCACAACGGCACCCTGAACATCGAGGACGCGAAGGACGCCGGGGACGCCGGGGACGGCGAGAAGGCCGAGGAGGCCGACGCCGGAGCGCGCCTCGTGCTCCGCCTCCCCCTCGCCAGGCGGACCGCCGACCGGCCATGACCGTTCCCGCGAGCCTCTCCCCGACCTCCCGGCCCCGGTGGCTCGCCGGCCGGCGCGCCGCGTCGCTTCCCGCACCACCCCGGCCCGCCGCCCCGTCGCGCCGGGGCCGATCGATGGCACCCGGCGAGCGCCCTCCGGGTGACCGGCGCGGGCACGGCTCGCGCGAAGAGGCGGATCGGGGCCGAGGTGAAAGTTACACCTCCTCCGGTGCCGGTCGCGCAGGTCAGGCCCTCCCCGGCGGGCGGGCGGCTTCCCGCCCCCATCCCGGGCGCCTAGCATCGGCCCCCACCGAGGCGGGAGCGCAAGATGCTGAGGACGGCACGCGGGAGCGGCACGATTCTGACGGTTCTGGCGGCCGCGGTGACCGCGGTCGTGACCCTGGGACTCCTGGTGGGCACCGCGCCCCCCGCACGGGCGGCGGCCACCAGGATCATGGCGCTCGGCGACTCCATCACCGGCTCCCCCGGGTGCTGGCGGGCCCTGCTCTGGAACCGCCTCGTGAACGCCGGCCACACCGCGATCGACTTCGTCGGCACCCTGCCGCCGCAGGGCTGCGGCGTCGCGCACGACGGGGACAACGAGGGGCACGGCGGGGCGCTGGTCACCAACGTCGCCGACCAGAACCAGCTCCCCGGCTGGCTCTCGGCGGCCAGGCCCGACATCGTGCTGATGCACTTCGGCACCAACGACGCCTGGAGCAACCGCCCGACGGCCACCATCCTGTCCGCGTACGGGAAGCTGGTGGACCAGATGCGGGCGAGCAACCCCGACACGAAGGTCCTCGTCGCCCAGATCATCCCCATGAACCCGAGCACGTGCGGCGAGTGCGCGCAGCGGGTCTCCGCGCTCAACGCGGCGATCCCCGCCTGGGCGGCGGGCAAGACCACCGCGCGGTCACCGGTGGTCGTGGTCGACCAGTGGACGGGCTTCAACACCGCGTACGACACCTATGACGGGGTGCACCCCAACGCGGCGGGCGACCAGAAGATCGCCGACCGGTGGTTCCCCGCGCTGGCCGCGCTGCTCGGCTCGGGACCGGACCCCACGCCGACACCCACTCCCACGCCGACCCCGACCCCGACTCCCACGCCCGGCGTCGGCTGCACGGCGACCTACCGGATGAACAACCAGTGGCCGGGCGGCTTCCAGGCCGACGTGATCGTCAAGAACGACGGCCCGGCGGCCATCACCGGCTGGAGGGTGAACTGGACGTTCACCGGGCGGCAGATCAGCCAGTGGTGGAACGCGGCGGTGACCCAGTCGGGAACCGCCGTCTCGGCGCGGAACGCCGCCTGGAACGGGTCCTTGGCTCCCGGTGCGAGCACCGTCTTCGGCTTCATGTCCTCCGGGACGGGCTCCCCGGTTCCCGAGGTGTCCTGCACGACCGGCTGACCGGCCGGGCCGCCTCCGGGATCGACCGCGCCGTGTGGCCGGTGCGGCCGGTGCGGCCGGGCTCCCCGTCGTCCGGGTCCCGGCCGCCCGGTTCCGGCCCTTCGATCCGGGCACCCGGCGCCGGCGGGCTTGTGCCCGCCGCTCAGCCCTGCCCCTGGGAGTCCCCACCGGCCAGGGCACCGGGAAGCCTCTCCAGCAGGCTCTTGAGATCGTCGGCGTGCTCCTCCTCCTGGGCCAGCAGGTCCTCGAAGACGCGCCTGGTGGTCACGTCGTCGTTGCCCAGCCAGTTGACGATCTCGGTGTAGGAGGCGATCGCGATCCGCTCGGCGACCAGGTCCTCCTTGACCATCTCGATCAGGTCGAGGCTGTCGTCGTACTCGGCGTGCGAGCGGGCGGCCAGCGTCTCTGGGTTGAAGTCGGGCTCGCCGCCGAGCTGGACGATGCGCTGCGCGAGCCGGTCGGCGTGCTCCTGCTCCTCGGCGGCGTGCTCCAGGAACTCCGCGGCCACCACCCCGGCGTGGATGCCCGAGGCGGTGTAGTAGTGCCGCTTGTAGCGGAGCACGCACACCAGCTCGGTCGCCAGGGCCTCGTTGCAGACCTGGATCACCCGGGGCAGGTCCGCGCCGTAGGCGGACGTGATAGGACCCTTGTCGATCTCCTGGCGCGCCCGCGCCCGAAGCTCCTTGATATCTGTGAGGAATTCAGCCATGGGCCTGCACTACCCAGAATCCGCCTCTTATCCAGTGTCGTCGGCCACACTCGACGGCGTTTTGTTCGTGACGTCACTTTCGGGGTAGCGAGCCGGTCGAAATGGGAACAGCGACGAAGGTCCCGCAGACGCGGACCATGAACGGCGAAGAACTCTCCGCCGACCACGCGTGGACGACCCTGCGCAAGTACGGTCGCTGGCACCTGGCCCGCGACTCCTTCGCCAGGTTCAGGTACGGCGAGGGCCTGACCAACGCCCGGGCCCTGGCCTTCCAGATCTGCCTGTCGATCATTCCCGGCGCCATCGCGCTGGTCGGGCTGAGCTCGGTGGTCAACCAGGAGCATCTCGGCGAGGTGCTGGAGCTGGTCCTGAGCAGGCTCGCGCCGGGGGCGGGGGTGGACGCGGTCAAGGCCGTGCTCGCCGACAGCCACCGGCAGGCGGGCCGTACCGGGGGCGCCCTCGCGCTCTGGCTCGGCCTCGCCACCGCCCTGTTCTCGCTGACCAGCGCCATGGCCCAGGTGGAGCGGGGGGCGAACCGCATCTACGGCGTCGAGCGGGACCGGCCGTTCCACCGCAAGTACGGCAGGGCCCTGCTGATGGCGCTGACGGCCGGGGCCTTCATGACCGCCGGTTTCGTGGTGATGGTCGGCGGCGGCGCCATCAGCAGGGCCCTGGCACAGGTGTACGACTGGAACGACTCCGCCACCGAGGCGTTCAACCTGGTGCGCTGGCCGCTCGGCTTCCTCCTCGCGCTGATGTCGACCTCGGTGCTGTTCCGCGCCGCGCCGCGCAGGAGGCAGCCCGGCCACACCTGGCTGGCGTTCGGCGCCCTGGTCTCGCTCGCCCTGTGGACGGTCTTCACCCTCCTGCTCGCCTTCTACACCGAGAGCAGCGGCACCTTCGGCGCCACGTACGGGCCGCTCACGGCCGTCATGGCGCTGCTGCTGTGGTCGTTCCTCAGCTCGATCGCCCTCTTCCTGGGGCTGGCGTTCGCCGCGCAGCTGGAGGCCGTCCGCGCGGGGCGGGCCGGTCCCGTCCACCCCGACCCCGGCCCCACGGCCGAGGAGGAGCGGGAACCCCTGGTCGGGGCGGCGGGCGCGGCGGCCATCGCGGCCGTCAAGACGGCCGCCGAGGTCGTGCGCAGGCGGCGGCCGGGCTCGGGCGGCGAGCGGCCCGGCCGGTAGGTGACACACCCGGGCCCCGCGAGCGGGGCCCGTGACCGGAGCCCGTGATCGGAGCCCGTGATTCGGGCCCGTGACCGGAGCCCGTGGTTGGGGCGGGGCCGGAAACGACGCTCCGATGTCCGATAAACGGTTCGCCTTCTTCCCCGTTCTCCCGTCCCCTACGGTCGAAGACCTCATCCCCGGCTCGAAGATGGAGCGGCGTTGAGCACCGACCCCTCCCCCATCGCCCCCGTTCCCCCCGTCCCCCCTGTCTCGCCCGTCTACGACGAGCTGCACGACGACTACACCGCCGCGCTCGCCGCGCTCGGCCCGCCCACCGGCGAGCCCGCGGACCTCGTCGCCAGGGGGACGCTCGCCACGCTCGCCGGCGACTCGGCCGAGGCGCTGCGCCTGCTGCGCGCGGCCGCCGACACGGCCGCCCCCGGCTCCCGGGAGCTGCTGCGGGCCCTCGCGTGGACCCGCCTGGCCCGGACCTGCGGGTACGGGCTCTGGCCGGACGGCTGCGGGGTCCTCACCCCGCAGATGGAGGCATTGCGGCCGGGCATCGCCGCCGCCGCGAAGGACGAGCGGCGTTTCCGGGAGGCGTACCTGGCGGCCCGCGACGCGGGCGTGATCGACCTCGACCTCGACCTGGAGACGCTGGTCGTCCGGCAGGTCCTCGCCACGCTGCCCGTCGCCCTGTCGACGCTGCGCGCGGCGGCGGGCACGGGGAACGCCGGGCAGCGGCTGCCCCCGCTGGCCGAGGACCTGCGCGCCCTGCGCGAGTCGCTGGAGGGGATACCGGCCTGCGACCCGCTGACCGCCCTGCTGTCGCGGGCGATGGCTGCGCTGCACCGGGAGGCGGGCGACGACGACGGCGCCTTCGACCTGCTCGTGGACGCGCAGGAGAGGAGCTACCGCGCCGGGGACGCCCACGGCGTGGCGGCGGTCCTCATCATGTCGGGCGACTGGGCGGCGGCCGTCAGGACCTCCCCGCTCCTGCTCGACCTGCGCCCCACGGCGGGCCTCGACCTCGACACCGACCGCACCGCGGAGGGGATCCTCGCCGGGCGGGAGGTGCTCCCCGAGGCCGCGGAGGAGGCGTACCAGGAGGCGGAGCGGGTGCTGCGGGCGGCCGGCGGCGAGCCCGCGCCCCGCGTCCGGGCGGCGCTGGCCCTGCGCCGCTCCCACCTGCGGCGCCTGGCCGACGACGAGGCCGGGGATCGCGGCGGCGACACCGCGGCGGGCCCGGCCCGGGGCGAGGAGGCCGTGCGGCTGGCGGCCGAGGCCGAGACGATCGCCGCGGCCGTGGGAGACCAGCGGCTCCGGTGGACCGCGAGGGTGCACCGGGACCTGGCCGAGATCGCGGCCGGCCGTCCCGTGGACGCCGACGCGACGGCCCGGGAGCTGGCCGGTTGGGCGCTGGGCCCCGGCAGCGTGAGCCTCGCCGAGGGGCTCGGCGCGCTCTGCTCCCAGGCGGGACACCTGGCCGCCTCCACGGGCCGCTACGAGCGGGCCGTCGCCTGCCACCGGCTCGCCCGCCGCGTCCACCGGGCGCTCGGCTTCACCCTGGGCGAGGCCCGGTGCGCCGCCGACCTCGGTGTGCTGCGCGCCAGGATCGGGGACCTGCCGGCGGCCCGGGTGGCGCTGGAGGAGGCCGCCGACCTGTTCGAGGCCGAGGCCCGCGGGGGCGGGCCCCTCGCCGCGCGGGCCGACAACCGGCTGCTGGGAGTCCTCGTGCTCCACCTGCACCAGCTCGACGTCGAACGGGCGGACCCGGACGCGATGGAGCGCACCGCCGCCCGTATCCGGGCCGCCGCGAGCAGGCTGCCCGAGGTGGACGACGCCACGGGGGTCATGGCGGCGCGGCGGCTGGAGCGTGGCTCTCGCCTCCTGACCGAGAGCCTCATGACTGAGAGAGCCGAGAGGACCGAGAGGACCGGAAAGGCCGAGAGGACCGAGGAGCCGCTCTCCGCCGACCAGGACGGGCCGTTCATGGCGTGGCTGCTGCGCCGTACCGCCCAGGAGGTGCTGGAGCGGAGCGAGGTGCAGGTCCCGGCGCTGCGCGGCCGGGCGGAGCGGGCCCTGGGCAGGACGGCCGAGGCCGAGGCGTTCTTCGAGGCGGCCGAGGCCGCCGCGGCCGCCTCCGGGGAGAGCAGGCGGGACCTGCACCTGGCGCTGGTGCGGGGCGAGCGGGGGCGGTGGGAGGAGGCGGCCGCCTCCTACGCCGCCTTCCTGGAGCGGGGCGGCCACGTGGTCGGGGCCGTGGGGACGCCGGCCGCCGCCGGGGCCGGCGACGAGACCGGGATCGAGGCCCCGGAGAAGCGGGCGCGCGACCACGCGGCGGAGGCCGGGGTCCTCGTCTCCCTGCGCGCGTACGCGCTCGCCGAGGACCGGTTGCGGCGGGTGCGCGAGGTCCTCGGCGACCGGTGGTGGACCCGGGCGGCCGAGCCGTGGGCGGCACTGGAGACCGAGGCGGCGACGGCCTTCGGCCTGGGACGCGTCGAGGAGGCGGCCGGCCTCTACCGGGAGGCGGTGGCCTGGCTCGAAGGGCTGCGGGGCGAGCTCAGGGACGACGGCGCGCGCCTGTCGATGGCGGGCTCCCCCACCGTCTCCCGCGTCCACTTCGGGCTCGCCCGCTGCCTGCTGCGCGCCCGGGAGGAGGCGCTCGGCGCCCGCGACGGCGATCGGGCGCTCCGGCTCGGGGAGGAGGCGTTCCTCGCCGCCGAGCGCTGCCGGGCCCGCGCGTTCCTGGACCTGCTGGGCTCGCGCCGCGCCGACGGCGCCGGGGACGTCCCGGCGCTCGCGGCCTGGCGCGCCGCGTCGGCCGAGGTCACCCTGCTTCGCCAGACGGCCGCGGACCGGCTCGCCCGCACAGGCGGCACCGGCGGCACGGATGGCACGGGTGGCGCGGGCGGCACCGGCGGCACGGGGGCCGGGCCGTGGCCCGGGCTCCGCGAGGCGGAGGCCCGGCTGGGAAGGGTGGAGGAGGACCTCGCGCGCGAGCGTCCCGCGCTGTGGCGCTCGCTGGACCTGACCGCCACCCCTCCTGACCCGCGGCGGGTCGCCGCGCTGCTGCCCCCGGGGGCCGTCCTGCTCGCCTACCAGCTGCGCGGGACGGACCTGCTGGCCTGGGCGGTCGGCGGCGACGGGCTGCGGGAGGCCGTGCGGTCGCCCGCCGACGACGTCGCGGGGCTCGTGAGAACCCTGCACTCCGCGTACGGGAGCGGCAAGCGCGTCCCCGGCGCCGAGGAGGAGCTGGCCCGCCTCCTCCTCGGCCCGCTGGACGGTGCCGTAAGGGAGAGCGAGAGCGTGGTCGTCGTCCCCTCCGGGGTGCTGCACACGGTGCCGTTCGCGGCGCTGCCGTGGGACGGCGCCCCGCTCGGCGCGCGGCGCACGCTGTCGGTGCTGCCCAGTGCCGGCACGCTCGGCTTCCTGCGTCCGCCGCGTGACGCGGGGACGCCGCCGGGCGCGGATACGCCGAGGGGGCGGGGCGGGGTGCTGGCGGTGGGCGACCCGGAGGGCATGCGCTTCCCGCCCGCGCCCGGACTCCCTGCGGGCGCGGCGCCCGGGCTCGCCGCGAGCGTCCTGGAGGCGTGCGCCGCGGCGGCCCGGCCCGACGGCCGGCCCGGCGCGAGGGCCCGGGTCCTGCTGGGCGAGGCCGCCACCGCGGAGGGGGTGCGGCGGGCGATGCCGGGCGCCTCGATCGTCCACCTGGCCACCCACGCGCAGCTCGACGAGTCCGTGCCGCTCGCCTCGGCCGTGCTGCTCGCCCATGGCGAGGCCCTCACCGTCGCCGAGCTGCCGGGCATCGCGCTGGACGCGGACGTCGTGATCCTGAGCGCGTGCCGCACCGCGGGAGGGGGCGGCGCGCCCGGCGACGACGTCCAGGGGCTGCTGCGCGGGGTGCTCGCCTCCGGCGCCCGCGCCGCGGTGGTGACGTTGTGGCCGGTGGGCGACATGGCGGCCGCCCTGCTCATGACGGAGTTCCACGAGAGGTTCGACCGGTCGGGCTCGGTGCCCGGCGCGCTGCGGGAGGCCCAGGAGGCCTTCCGGCTGCGCGACCGCGCGGGCCAGCTCGCCGCGTACGGGCGGATGGTGGCCAGGGCCGAGCGGGCCGCGGCCGAACTGGGCGACGAGACACTGGCCGATCACGTCGCGGGCGCGCGCCACCTGCTGGACGACGAGCACGGCAAGGCCTGGGACTGGGCCGACGACGGCGGGCACCCGCGCCACTGGGCCGCCTTCGTCGCGGTCGCCGCCCCCTGACCGCCTTTCCTCCACGCGGGAATCCACCCGGGAATCCACGCGGGAGGCACACGGGAGGCGCGGAGGGCGCGCCGGGTCTGCCGATCATCCGTACGGGGAATCCTCCATCCCATGGCCCCCCTTCCCTCGCACGAAGGCCTCGTCACCGACCTGCGGACCTTGCGCGAGCGCGGGCTGCTCCGGCTTCGCGACGCGGCGCTGCCCGCGCTGTGGCAGGCGGTGAGCACCTGCCACCCCGGGCTGGAGCCGGTGGCGGCGGCCGAACGGCTGATCGGCGACGCCGCGGAACGGCTCGGCGCGACGACCATCGGCTCCGCCGCCTCGTACACCTTCGGGCTCGTCCAGGGCACCCGTGACTGGCCGGCCTCCGACCGCAGGCGCCGGGCGGCGCAGGTGTACGGGATCAGCGTCGAGCGCTTCAGGAAGCACCAGGAGCGCGTGGTGCTCGCGCAGCTGGCCGAGCAGATCCTCGCCATCTGCGACGACCTGGGCTCGCGCACCGCGCCGCACGCCCTGCACCTGGCCGGGCGGGCGAGGGTGCTCGTCGACGCCGGGCGGGCGCGGGTGACGGTGCACGTCCGGCCGATCGAGCTGATCACCGGCGTCGACGTCCTCGTCTCGCCGGAGAACGTGTACATGGAGATGTCGAAGACGTTCAAGTTCTCGGTCTCGGCGGCGCTGCGGCGGGCCGGGGCGCACCGCAGCGCCGCGGGCGAGGTGCTGGAGGACGTCGTCCAGCTGGAGCTGAACGACTGGATGGCCGCCCACGGCCGGGCCGGGCTCCCGGTGGCGCCGGGTACGGTCGCCCCGACGGGGCCCGGCGACCTGGCCGCGAACGGCGTGCGGCGGATCTACCACGCCGCCGTCGCGGTGCCGCGCACGGGCAGCAACGACTACGACGTGGCCCCGCCGACGATCGCCCAGGTGGTGCGTCAGGTGTTCCTGCTGGGCGAGCGGGAGCGGGCGTCGTTCTCGCCGCCCCTGTCGTCGTTCTGCTTCCCGCTGGTCGGGACCGGCAGGGGGCGGGTCCCGCTGGAGGTCGGGGTGCGGTGGCTGTGGACGGCGCTCCTGGACAACCTCGACCGTCACCCCCGCTGGGCGGTCCACCTCTCGGTGCCCCTGCCCGAGGTGGCGGAGGCCGTCGTGCGAGCCCTGTCCGACAGGGGCGCCGAGTGGGCCTGAGAATCCAGGGAGGAGGTCGTGAGGAGTTCCCCGGCCCGTTCGGTCAGGATCCGGGCGGGCGCCGACGTGGCGCAGGCCGCCCGCCAGCGGGCCGTCAGGTCCCGGTGGAGCCGGTCGGTGAGCCCTGAGCCGTCCCCGGCGAGCGCTGAGCCGTCCCCGGCGAGCAGGCGCAGCGCCCCGGTGACGTAGACGGCCGACAGCGTCGGCAGCGGTTCGAGCTCCGGGGAGAGGAACCGCCGGGCCTCGCGCAGCGCCGGGCCCTCGCCGGAGAAGGACCGCCCGCGGAAGCCGGGCATCCGGCCGATCCGCTCGACGAGCCCCAGGCGCAGCCATCCCGCCAGGTCCCCCTCCCCGCGGGCCGCGCTCTCCACCAGCGCGACCGTCTCCACCGCCATCGCGTACGACTCGGCGGCCAGCAGCCCGGCCCCGAACTCGATCTCGCCGGGTGTCGCGGCGAGGTGGTCCAGGTGGGCGCCGTCGTGGATGCCGCGCCAGACGCGCCGCTGGAGCTCGGGCACCGGGCGTGGCCCGTCGACGAGCGCGTTCACCGGCCCGCGGCGTCCCGGCAGGCGCATCCAGGTGCGCCAGAGCATCCCGGAGAAGGCCGCTCCGGAGACGATCACGTGGTCGCGGGAGGGCGTGGGCCGGTACCGCTCCCCCCAGCGCAGGTGGGCGCGGCCCGAGTCGCGGACCGGGCCGCCACCGGTGCGGCCGCCCGGGGCGGGGGCGGGCCGGACGGCGTCGCAGAACCCGGCGAGCAGCTCGCACATCCGCCAGGTGAGCGCGCCGACCGGCGCCACCTCGCCCGGTGGGGCCGGACCCGGGTAGAAGGAGGGGACGGGCCCGCGCAGCGCCCGCAGGGCGCGCAGCCTGGAGGCGCCCCGGCCGCCGTCGCGGACGCCGCTCGCGCGGACGACGTCGTCGAGCCCGTCGAAGGCGGCCGGCAGGCCGAGCACGGCGCAGCCGAGCGCGACCTCCGCCCAGCCTCGTACCGTCCAGGCGGCCGCCTCGGCGCCGCGCGCCGGCACCGCCGCGGCCACGGCGGCCCTTCCCGCCGCCCACTCGCGCGCCGCGGAGGGATCGCGGGTCAGCGCCCGCCGGCTCAGCGCGCCCACAGTCGCACCCTGAGCACCAGCCGCCGCGGGTCCTGGAAGGGGGTCCGCGCGTGCAGGACCCGCCGGTTGTCGACGATGATCACGTCCCCCGGGGCGTGCCGCACCCGCCGGGCGCCGGGAGCCGCCTCCAGGCAGTCGGCGAACTCGGTCGCGGCCCAGCGCTGGAACGGGTCCGGGTGCGGGGCGAGGTTGTCGGCCCGCCAGCGCAGCGTGCCGTCCCCGGGCAGCACGGCCGCTGGCGGCGAGGTCTCCCCGGGCGCGGAGCGGAAGGCCTCCGGGACGGTCCAGGCCCATCGCGGCCGGCGCAGGGCCGCCGCGACGAGGTCGCCGTGCGGGCGGCGGCCCAGCCCGGCCTCCGCGTCGGCGCGGCCGAGCAGCAGGGTGGCGCCGCCGTCGGCCGCGGGCCTGACCACGAACAGGCAGACCAGGTCCTCGGGCCGGGCGCGATACTGGGCGTCGGTGTGGAAGGGGGCGGGTCCCGCGCGTTCGGAGAAGGTCCCGTGGCCGCGGCCCGGGCGCGGCCTGACCTCCCAGACGGCCCGGCCGGCGTCGCGGGCGGAGGGGGTGCCGAAGCGGCGGGCGATGTCCGTCACCGCGGAGTGGTCGGCGCCCTGGCCGGCCGTGAAGTCCTGCCCGCGCAGAACGGCCCACCCGCGCAGGTCCAGCGACTCCGCGGCCCGTACGATGTCGATCTCACACATGATCACCCCTGCTGCTCGTCCGGTTCTGGTCTCCAGCAAACCGGTGCCGGTGTCCGGTCTCCCGGTCATGATCCGGTCGATGTCGGGGCGACATCGGGGCGTCTGTTGCGATAGTCAACTCACTGATTTAAGGTTCGCCGAACCATAGTGAGATATATTCATCTGCAGTGATCCGAAGGGGGTCGAGGGTGTCGGCACAGGAACGCAGGCTCGCCGCCATCGCGGCGGCGTCGGCCGACGCCTTCCGCCGCGGTGACTACCACCAGGTGCGGGCCGAGGACGTCGCCGAGCGGGTGCGGCTGCCGCGGGGCGGCGAGGGCGACAGGGGCCGCAGCGCCGTCTGGCTGTACAACGAGGTCAGGAGCCGCCGCGTGCTGGTGGCCCTGGCGGTCAAGCACGCCTTCGACGACTTCGTCTCGGGCGACGGCGCCCCGGAGCCCCCGCGCTCCCTGCTCGCCGCGCAGGGCCTGGTAACCGCGGCACTGCGCAGGGTGGCGCGCTTCCACCAGGTGGAGCGCTTCATGCTGGGCCAGGTGCGCCTGGGCATCGGCGACATCTCCACCTCGGAGAAGCGCTCGTCCGCCGGGCAGAGCCCGCCGGTGTGGGAGGTGACGGAGGTCTACGGCGCCACTGCCGCGGCCGGGTGGGAGGGCCGCGTCACCGCGTACGCCCACTACCTGGCGCCCCGGCTGGAGCTCGCCGCGCTGACGGTGGGCGTCCCGTCTGCGGGGTGGGCGGCGGCGAGCGCCGGGCGCCTGTCGGAGCTGGCCTTCCGGGCGATGGCCGACGACCCCGAGGGGCCCGCCGACCGCCAGGCCGCCGCGCTCTGCGCGCACTGGGTGGCCCGTGACCTGCTGCCGCTGGCCGGGGAGTGGGCGGAGCGGCTGCACACGGCCGAGCGGACGGCCGAGCTCACCGAGCGGATGGGGTCCAACGGTCGCGCCAGGGTCCGCGCCCTGGAGGTGGTGCTGCAGGTTCTGCTCGACAGCAGCCCCCTGCTGGCCCGGGCGGCCGAGGTCGGCGGCGAGCTGGCGGACCTGCTGGCGGCCGACCCGGCCGGGCCCGCCGACCGGCAGACGCTGTGCGACGTGACCAGCAGGCAGGGCCTGGCCCTGCTGCGCCTGGGGGACCTGGAGGCCGCGAGGTCCTGCTTCGAGCGGTCGCTGCGGGTGGCGGAGGAGCTTCCCTCCCCGGCCGACGTGGAGTCGCTCGGCGCGCGGGCGCGGCACAACCTGGCCGAGGTGCTGGTCGAGACCGGCCGTCCCGGCGCGGGCCTGCGCGAGCTGCGCAAGGTGAGCGACCAGCGGGCCAAGTCCTCGCCCGCCACGGGGGTCGCCCCGGCGTGGCGGCGGTTCACGCTCACCCAGCAGGCGACGGCCAGGGCGGCCTCCCGCGCCGGCCGGATCGTCACCGGCGTGACCCTGGCCGAGGCGACGCTGGCCGACCGCGAGCAGCGCCTGGGGCCCGACAACGTCAACACCGCCTCCGCCAGGGTGACCCTCGCCGAGGCGCTGCTCGCGGCGGGCCAGCCCGCGCAGGCGCGCCACCACCTGACCGAGGCGCTCCGGGTGCGCGCGCAGCACCTGGCGCCCGAGGGCTACTGGCCGCAGTACGACACGGTGCGCCTGGCGGAGATAGAGCTGGTCGCGGGCTTCCCGGCCCAGGCGGTGCGCCTGCTCACCGGGGTCACCGTCACCACGGAGTGGTTCGCGCGGCAGGTGTCGCCCCGGCTGGGCGCCGAGGCGGCGCTGATCCGCTCCACGGCGCTCGTCGCCTCGGGCGAGCCGTCCCAGGCGCTCGCCGCGCTGCGCGCGCTGCCGCCCGAGCGGCCGGTGCTGCGCGCCCAGGCCGCCGCGCAGCTGGTCCTCGGCGACGCGACCGGCGCGGCGCGGGTCCTGGCGACCCTCGCCAAGGCCGAGCGCGGCATGGACGACGACTTCCCCGGCCAGGCGGAGCGGCTGCTGCTGACCGCCCGCGCCGCGCACGCCCTCGGGCACAGGGACGAGGCCGACGCCGCGAGCGCGGCGCTCGTCGCCCTGGGCAGGGAGTCGCTGGACGCCTCCCACCCGCTCGTGCTGGCCGGGCGGCTGGATCTCGCGCTGCGCCGGATGAGCGCGGGCGGCGTGGAGGAGGTGGCGCCGCTCCTGGCGCCGCTGCTCGACCGCCGTCCGCTGGCCCACGGCCGGCCCGCCCTGGGCGACGGGCATCCGCTGCTGGCCGAGGCGCGGTCGGTGGCCACCCGCGTGGGCGAGCCCCCGTCGAGCGCCCCCGAGGACCGCCTCTGGGAGGACGGCTGACGGTCCCGCTCCGGCCTTCCGCGCGTTTCACGGAGGTCTGACTGTTCTCACCGCAACCTGGAGCACCTGGTCTTCCGAGCGCCCCGGGCACGTCATCTCCTGACGTGCCCGGGGCGTCTTTCATGTGCGAGCGGAAGTTTTCTTAACTCAGCTATAGATGCTGGCTATACATAAAACGTCGCGAAAAATCGGATCCGCGTATAGTGTCGGACCGACGGTGAACGGGTCGGGGGCCCCGTGGAGCGAGGAGTCCACCATGACCATTCCCCCCGAGGACGTTCCGGCGACGCGCGTGGATCCGTCCTTCGGCGACGTCCCGGCGACGCGCAGGGACCCGCCCATCGGCGCCGTTCCGGCGACACGCAGGGACCCGCCTCCCGGCGCCGCGGAGACGCGGCGCGACGGGCCGCGCCCCGCGGTCGCCGCGTGGGGCCTCCCCGAGTCGCTCGCGGCCGAATACTCCTTCGTACGGCACGTCGAGACCGCGGGCGCGGAGGCCGACCTGATGGTCGTCGCGGACGCGCGCGGCGAGGAGTTCGTCGTCAAGCTCTACCGCCCGGGATTCCGCGCGGACCGCCGGGTCTGGAGCCGGGTGCGGGAGATGCGCACGACCCACATCGTGCGCATCCTCAGGACGGGCGACGACGGCGGCCGCGACTTCGAGCTCCAGGAGTTCGTCCCCGGCGGCACCATGGCCGACCTGCTCGCCGACAAGGCCCCCTGGCCCGCCGACCTCGTCGCCGAGGCCGTCCGGCAGCTGGCCGAGGCGCTGGCCGCGCTGCACGAGCACGACATCGTCCACCGCGACCTCAAGCCCGCCAACGTCCTGGTGCGCGCCTCCCGGCCGCTGGACCTCGCCCTGGCCGACTTCGGGCTGAGCCGCGGCATCGAGACCTCCCTCGTGTTCGGCACCTCCTCCAGGACCACGGCCTACGCGCCCCCGGAGTCCTTCAGCGGCGCGGTCTCCCGCCCGTGGGACTGGTGGTCGCTCGGCATGCTCACCCTGGAGATGGCCGTCGGGAGGTCTCCGTTCCAGGGGATGACCGAGAGGGCCGTCTCGTACCACCTGATGAGCAACACCATGGACGTCGGCGGCGTCGCCGACCCCCGGCTGCGGCTGCTCTGCCGCGGGCTCCTGCTGCGCGACCCCGCGGCGCGGTGGGGGGCCGAGCAGGTCACCCGGTGGCTGGCGGGCGAGTCGCCGCCGGTCCCCGAGGACGTCGTGCCCCGGGACGAGGGGGCCGTGCGGCCGCTGCCGTTCCTCGGCGAGCGTTACACCGCCCGCGGCCTGCTGGCCCGCGCCATGGCGACGAACTGGGACGAGGCCGCCCGCCGCTACCTGGTGAGCATGGGCACCCCCGAGCGGCCCAGCGAGGGCTGGCGGGCGCTGCGCGACTGGCTCAGGCAGTTCGACGACCCCGAGCACGACGACGTGGAGGGGCTCCAGGATCTCCTCGACCACCGCCTCACCGCTCCCCTGCCGCCCGACGTCAAGCTCCTGCACCTGCTCCACTGGCTCGACCCGGACCTGCCGCCCATCTACCGCGGCATGGCGGTGACCCGCGAGAGCCTGCTGGAACTCGCCCTGTCGGCCCTGGCCAGGCCCGGGGAGGGCGGACCGGCGATGGGCGACCTGTGGGGACACCGCCTGCTGCCCGTGCTGGCGAAGCTGACGGGCCACGAGGACCTGCGCGAGGTGGACGAGCGGTGGCGCCGGCTGGAGTCCGGCTTCGGCCCGCTCGCCGACCGGGTCGCGGCCGGCGCGGGCACCAGGCGGGCGGGCGGCGCGATGTTCGACGAGGTCCCGGTCCGCAGTGCCCTGCTGGCGCTGGCGATCGACGAGGAGGCGGCCTCGGAGGTCCTGCGTGGCGAGGTGCGGCGGGCCAGAACCGCCATGCCGGTGCCCGTGCCGTGGTTCGAGGAGCTGGCCGCCTCCGGAGACGTGCTGTGGCTGCTCGCGGCGTACCTGTCCTCCGGGGTCGCGCGGGCGGCGTCCGAGGGCGAGCGGCACCGCCTGGAACAGCACGAGGCCGCCCGGCAGGCCGGTGAGCGGCGCTGGCGGGAGATGGAGGCCGAGCGCGAGGCGGGGGTGCCCCGGGCACTGGGGTGGGCCGGCATGTCGCTGCTCTGCTTCTCGGTGCCCTGGGTGCTGTTCCTGATCCCCGTCACGAGCCCCGGCCACGAGTGGCAGCTGGGGGTGATGCTGCTGATCTGGCTGGGCGTGGGTGGCGGGGAGGCCGCCGTGGCCACGAGCATCGGGAGCCAGTACCACCCCAGATACTCGCTGCTGCGGCCGCTCGGCCGCGTCGCGGCGGGCGCGAGGGGCCCGGCCGAGGTGCTCAGGGGGCTCGGCGACCTCGCCTCCACCGGGTGCGGTGGATGCCTGGTCGCAGTGATCGCCTTCGGGTTCTTGGTGTTCCTCGTCGTGGGCGTCGCCGGCGCCCTGGTGCAGTTCATGATCCTGCCCCTGGGGGTGGCGGTCGCCTACGCGGTGTGGACCTACCGGCGCGTGCACGCCTGGCGCGGCGAGCTGGAGCGCGCACGACGCACGACCACGGGAGAGAACAGATGAGCGGTGAGGTCTTCGTCGTCGCCGAGGTCGCGGGGGTGGCGGCGGTCGTGGCCGCCGGGTTCGCCGCCCGTACGGCGCTCGCCGGCACGACCATGGCGCTGGACGGGGTGGCCGCGCTCGGCGACCACATGAACGGCGTGGTCGCCAGGGCCGAGGAGGCCCACAGGTCGGCCTGCGCGTGGTCGGCCGTGGCCTCGGGCGTCCTCGACAGGAACGCCCGGCTGGCGGTGCTCGCCGAAGCATGCGCCCGCGCACCCGCGGGCGAGGCGGCCGGGCTCGCCGCGCTGCTGCCCGAGCCCGTAGCACCGGAGGGCCGCGATCCCGGGGAGCTGCTGCGCTGGTGCGGCGAGGCCGACGAGCTGATGCGGCGGGTGGACGGCGAGCTGGAGGCCCTCACCGCGCGGGTCCTGACCGAGGCCGTCTTCGGCGACCTGGCCGCGGCCCTGGGCGCGGCGCTCCCCGGCGGCTCGCCCGGCTCCGCGCGGGAGCTGGCCGAGGCGCTGGCACGCCACCCGGCGGTTCCCGAGGCGTGGCGCGGGCCCGCGGCGGCCGAGGAGCTGGCGGGCACGCTCACCCGCGTGCTCGCCCGGCTCTCCCCGCACGTCTCCCGCGAGGACCGGGAGGCCGTCCGCGCCGCCGCCCTCTCGGTGGCCGCGGCGGCGGGGCCGGTGGAGGCCCGCACCCGCGTCGTGGACGTGCGGCACCGCGTGCAGCTGGCCAACGCGGCGGCCACGGCCGGGCGGGAGGCTGCCGTGGAGGCGGCCAGGCTGCTCCAGGCCCTGCAGGCCGACGCCCCCGAGGGGGCCGGTCAGCCGTTGCGCGCCCAGCTCGCCGACGTCGTCGCCGGGCGGCGCCGCATGGACGCCCGGCTGCGGGCCGAGGCGCGCGCGCAGTGCTCGGCCGCCGTGGCCGCCGCCGACGAGCGCCATGTCCGGCGGAGCCTCCTGGACGCCCTGGGCGGGCTGGGATACCGGGTCGACGAGGGCTTCGAGACGCTGCGCCCGCTGCGGCTGTCGAAGGACGGGTGGGACGAGCACGCGGTGATGCTCGTGACGGGCGAGGGCGGCGAGGTGCGCTCGATGGTCGTCAGGACCGTCCCCGCCTCCGATGCCTCGGACGCCTCCGACGCCGCGCACGAGAAGGAGTGGTGCGACGCCTTCGACCAGGCCCGCGAGCGCCTGGCGGACCAGGGGGTGGCGACCTCGCTGCGGCACCTGGTCCCGCCGGGGAGCAGGCCGGCGCCCACGACCGGCGCCGGAAAGGCCCGCCCCGCACAGGAACGGGCCGGGCAGGAGCGCAAGACCAGGAGCAGGGAGCGCCCGTGATGACGACGCCGCTCGCGGGAGGGCCCGCGTTCGCGCAGGAGCTGGACGCCACCCTGGCCGTCCAGTCGCACTACGTCCTGTACGGCAACCTCCGCGACCACTTCCTGGTCCGCCCGGCCGGCGGGCCACCGCAGCTGAGACCGCTGCGGGACCTGCTGTGGGGGGTGCTCGAACCGAACGGCCACCGGTGCATGCTCACCTTCGACCTCGTCGACGGCCTCGGCGTCCACCCGCAGACGCCGGAGGCCGCCGCCGCGGCGTCGCGGCTGCTGGGCGGCAGGCCGGGCGGGCAGCCCCCGTCGCTGGCACGGCTCCGCACGGACCTGACGGCCTTCGCCAGGCCGCAGCCGCAGCAGTCGCGCCGGGACGGAGGCGGCACCGGGGAGGGCGAGGGCGAGGGGCCGGTGCGGGCCGCGATGGTGGTCGACTACGCCTCCCGGCTGGTGCTCAGCCCCGAGCACCTCGATCCCGCCGAGCGCGACTTCTTCCTGTTCTGCCTGAAGCTCTCGCGGACGGCGACCCCACTGTTCGTCCCCGGCTCCGGGCGTCCCGGGCCGCTGTACAACCCGGTCGTCTGGCTGGTCGACCGGGAGCAGGACCTGCCGTCCTGGTTCACCGCGGGAAACGAGCGGGTCCGGCCCATCGGGGTGCCCGCCCCCGACTTCGGCGACCGGCAGGAGACGGCCCGGCTGCTCGCCGGGTCGTTCAGCGTGGGCGACCCGGCGAGCGGGGTGTGCGACGCCTTCGCCGAGCAGGCCGAGGGGCTGACCCTGCAGCAGATGATCGACGTGACCCGGCTGGCCCGCGACCGCGGCCTGGCCTTCGAGCAGCTGCCCGACGCGGTACGCACCTACAAGCTCGGCGTGCTCGACAGCCCGTGGCGGCGCGGCTTCCTGCGGCGGCGGATCGAGGCGGGCCAGAGAAGCGTGCCCACCCGGATCGTGGGCCAGGACGCGCCGGTCACCAAGACCCTCGACATCCTCAAGCGGGCCGCGCTGGGCCTGTCCGGCGCCCAGGCGGCGCAGTCGTCGTCACGGCCGCGCGGGGTGCTGTTCTTCGCCGGGCCGACCGGGGTCGGCAAGACCGAGCTGGCCAAGGCGGTGGCGGCCCTGGTGTTCGGCGACGAGTCGGCGTACCTGCGCTTCGACATGAGCGAGTTCTCCGCCGAGCACGCGGGAGACCGGCTGATCGGCGCGCCGCCCGGATACGTCGGGCACGAGGCCGGCGGCGAGCTGACCAACGCGGTGCGCCAGCAGCCCTTCCGGGTCGTCCTGTTCGACGAGATCGAGAAGGCGCACCCGCGGATCCTGGACAAGTTCCTGCAGGTCCTGGAGGACGGGCGGCTCACCGACGGGCGGGGCAACACGACGCACTTCTCCGAGTGCGTGCTCATCTTCACCTCCAACCTCGGCGTGGTGGGCGCCGAGGGGGCCCTGGTGGAGCCCGGCATGCCGTACGAGCAGATGGAGAAGGTCGTCAGGGCGGCCATCGGCGACCACTTCAACCGGGTCCTGGGCAGGCCGGAGCTGCTGAACCGCTTCGGCGACAACGTCGTCGTCTTCGACTTCATCGGGCCCGGGGCGGCGGGACGGATCTTCGACCTGCAGCTCGCCAACATCCTGCGGGCGGTGAGCGAGCAGCACGGCATCGAGGT
This sequence comes from Streptosporangium nanhuense, assembly GCF_059358815.1. Taxonomy (NCBI): domain Bacteria; kingdom Bacillati; phylum Actinomycetota; class Actinomycetes; order Streptosporangiales; family Streptosporangiaceae; genus Streptosporangium; species Streptosporangium nanhuense. The sequence continues at coordinate 119,437 of NZ_JCADBG010000017.1, read as the reverse complement.
GCGGCTGAAGGAGGAGGCCAGGGAGACGCTGCGCGGGTGGTGCACCGCCGACCTGGAGAAGGGCGGGCGCGGGATCGGCACCGCGCTGGAGTCGTTCTTCGTCAACCCGCTGGCCAGGGCGCTGTTCGACCTGCCGGAGGGCCACACGGAGGCGGTGACGGTCGCGGCGACGCGCCGCGACGGCCCCACGGTCACCCTGGAGCTGCTGTGACGAGCCTGCTGCTGAACCGCTGCCACTACCCGGTCACGGCCCTGGGGCCCGGCGTGCGCGCGGGGATCTGGGTACAGGGGTGCACCATCGCCTGCCCCGGCTGCGCCTCCCGCGACACCTGGGACCCCGATCCGGACAGGGCCGTCGCCGTGGAGACGGTGATGGGCTGGCTGTCGTCGCTGCGCGGCCCGCTGGACGGGATCACGATCTCCGGGGGTGAGCCGTTCCAGCAGCCGGAGGCGGTGCTGGCGCTGCTGGGCGAGATCCACCGCTGGCGCGGCGGGCGGGAGGTCGACGTATTGGCCTACTCCGGCTACACGTTCGCGCGGCTGCGCGCCCGGCCCCGCCTGTCGCGGGTCGTCGACCTCTGCGACGCCGTGATCAGCGGGCCCTACGTGCGCGGGAAGCCCGACGGCGGCTGGCTGCGCGGGTCCGCCAACCAGGTGATCAACCCCGTCACCCCGCTCGGGCGGGCCCGCTACGGGCGCGAGCCGGAGGGTGCCCCTCGCATGCAGGTCAGCGTCGAGGGACGCAACGTCCACCTCATCGGCGTACCCCTGCGCGACGACCTCGACCGGGCGGCCGAGCTGGTGCGCGCGTCGGGAGTGGAGATCGAGGAGGCCTCATGGCGGATCTGAGCTGTTTCTACTGCGGGGAGGCCGTGCCGGACGGCGTCCTGCTCTGCCCGGCCTGCGGCGGCTCCCAGCTGAGCGGGGCGACCGGGAGCGGGCCGCTGCCGTCGCCCTCGCCGTCGCCTTCGGCGCCTGCCGAGGCGGCCGACGCGGCCTGCCCGCGCTGTGGGGCCGAGATCCCCGATCCGGACAACCTGGTGTGCGTGGGGTGCCTGGTCCCGTTCGACCGGCCCCGGCCCGCCGCACCGGCGGACGAGGCGTCCGGAACCCGCAGGGACGTGCCGCGGACCCTGCTGCTGGTGTTCCCCGGCGGCCGGGTGCTCGTACGGCCCGGCGGGTCCGCGGTGCTCGGCCGCGCGCCGGACGGGCCGCACGCCGCGGTGTTCGGCGCGGCCGGAAACGTCTCCCGGCGGCACGCCGTCCTGGGCGTCGAGCCGAACGGGGCCGCGTGGGTCCTCGACGAGGGCTCCGTCAACGGCACCTACGTCAACGACGTGCCCGCCGGGCCCGGCGTCCGCACCTTCCTGCACGACGGTGACGTCCTGCGCCTGGCCGCCGACGTGGTGGCGACGGTGAGACTGACGGAGCGGTCCGATGGGTGACCGGCTGGTCGCGACCGCGATGACCCACCGCGGCGCGGTCCGCGACCGCAACGAGGACGCGCTGGCGGTGGCCGGGCTCGTCGCCGTGGAGATCTCCATGACGGAGCCGCTGACCTGTGCCGTCTCGCTGAGCGCGCCCCTGGTGGTGGCCGTCGCCGACGGGCTCGGCGGGCACGCGGCGGGCGAGGTCGCCGCGGGCCACGCCGTACGGGCGCTCGCCCGCTGGTCCGGGCCCGCGGAGGACCCGGAGGCGCTGGAGGACCTGGAGGCGCTGGCCGGGCTGGTCAGGCGGATCGACCGGGAGGTGACGGCCCGGGGGCTGCGCGACCCGGAGCTGTCCGGGATGGGCACCACCCTCGCCGGTCTGCTGTTCACGCCGGACGGCACCCTGTGGTTCAACGTCGGCGACTCGCGGGTCTACCGGCTCGACGACCGCTACCTGGGACAGCTGTCGGTCGACGACTCCCCGCTGGCGGCCGAGCCGGGCGCCCAGGCGCCGCCCACGCACCTGGTCACCCAGGTGATAGGCGGCGGGGACGGCGACCTGGACGTGCACGGCGGCCACGACATCCGTACCGGACGCTGGCTGGTCTGCAGCGACGGCCTGAGCGACCTGGTGCCCGTCGGCGCGATGGAGGAGGCGCTGGCCGGGGCCCGCGACGACACGCACGCCGTGAAGACGCTCTGGGCCCTGGCGATGAACGCCTCCGGGCGCGACAACATCTCGATCGTGCTGGTACGCCGCGAGGAGGAGACTCCCCGGGACGGCTCCGGCCTCCCGTCCGGCCAGGACGCGCGGGACACCCCGCACGAACCCGCACACGACCCGGCACACGACCCGGTACAGGACGCGCCGGTGGACGCCGGAGACACGGCCGCGGCCGGGACGACGACCGCGAGGAGGCGGACGTGAGCGTGGAGGAGACCGTCGCGAAACTGCGCGCCCGGCTGGCGGCGCTGCCCCCGGACGCGAGCCCCGCCACGCGCGGGAGACTGCTGTACGAGCTGGGCGACGCCCTCGCGACGCGCGTGCGGGGCGGCGACCCGGGCCTTCTGGACGAGGCGGTGGACGTGCTGGCCTCGGCGTCGGAGCTGCTCGGCCCGCGGGCCGCGCGGCCCGCCTTCCTGCACGGCGGCATGCTGGCCTTACGCCATCTGGCCTTCGACGGTCCCGCCGCCGACCGTGACGGCGCGATCGCCGTGCTCGAAGCGGTTCTCGACGGGACGCTCGACGAGGCCCCGGGGAACGTGCCCGGTCCCCCGGCCGATCCCGGCCTCGGCGGCCCGCGCGCCCACGGGACGCCGGACGCCCCCGAAGGGCCGCGCACCCCCGGGAAGCCTCGCGGTTCCGGGAGCCCGCGCACCTCGCGGGACTCCCACACCCCCGAAAGCCCGCGCGGCTCGCAGAACTCCCACACCCCCGAGCAGAGCTCGCACGCTCCCGGAACGCGGGGCGGTCCCCGGGACGCCGGGGGCGTCCGGCGTCTCGGGGATCTGATGCCGCTGGGGCCCGGCGACACCCGGGCGGCCCGGTTCCTGGCCGGTCTCCTGCGCCTGTTCCGGATCGTGCCCGCGCAGATGCGCGGCGGAGGACCTCCCGACCTCGGCGCCGTCATAGGCGCGCTCATGGGGGCGGGAACGCCGGGTCTCGACTCGGCGCGGGACGTGACGGCCGCGGTGGAACACCTGTCCCCGCTCGCGGCCGACGAGGGCGCGCCCGCCGAGCTCAGGGCCCACGCCAATGGGCTGCTGACCCTCGCCGCCCTCATCCGGGGGCTGGGCGGGCTGAGCTCGGGGCGGGTCGACTTCGGCGAGATGCTCGCCGCGGTCTCCCGCGCCTCGGCACTGATGCGCCCGCCGGCCACCGACCCGCGGGCCGCGGCGCTCACCGCCCTGCTCGGCGCGGCCGACCTGCGCCTGGACCCGGAGCCGGAGAAGATCGACGTGGTCATCGAGACCCTGAGCTCGGCCGTCGAGCGGGGGGACGAGGACGACGTCCTGCTGCCGATCCTGCTGCGGGAGCTGGGGCTCGCGCACGCCATGCGGGCCGAGCGGACGGGGTCGGACGCCGACCTGGACGCCGCCCCCGAGTACCTGGAGCGGGCGCTGGAGACGATGCGTCCCGGCCACCCGTTCCACGACGAGACGCTCAGGCAGGTCGGCGGGGCACTGCTGAGCCGTACGGCCTTCCGGCCGACGCACGGCGGGGTGGAGAAGGTGATCGAGGTCGCCCGGCGGATCGAGGCCGGGAGGCGGGACGCCGCCGACCCCGCCGACCGTGCGAAGGACCTCTTCCTGCTCGGCATGGCCGAGCTCCTGCGCGCCGAACAGGACGGCGGCCGGGCCGGTTTCCAGGAGGCCGTCGAGACCCTGAAGGGGGCCGCGGCCCTGATCCCGGCCGACGACTCCTTCGCACCGCTGATCGTCGGCGTCCTCGGCGCCGCGCTCAGCGACCGCCACACCTTCCTCGGGCGCCTCGAGGACGCCGACGCCGCCCGCTTCTTCCTCACCCACGCCCACCGGGTGATCGCCCTGCAGGACGTCGCCGGACAGGACGCCTCCGGCCGGGATCACGCGCCGGGAACGGTGTCCGGCCCCGTCGGCCGGGACCGGGACCTGCTGGCGCTGCGGATCGTCATCGGGCTGACCGGCGCGGTCCGGGCCATGCACGTCCGCGACCCGGACGAGCTCGACCGGGCCGTCGACCTGATGGGCGAGACGCTCTCGGCCGTACATGAGGGCCACCCCTGGCGCGGGCGGGTGACGGGCATGCTCGGCGCCGCCCGGACGTTCCGGGGCGCGGCCCGGAACGACGGGGCCGAGATCGAGGCCGGGGTCGCGCTGATGATCGAAGCGGCCGAGACGGCCACCACCGACCCGGCCGACCGCCCCGCCCTCCTCGCCAGGGGAGGGATGGCCTGGCTGATCCGGGGGCTCTCCGGCGACGACCGCGGGTTCGACCGGGGCATGGAGCTGCTCGGCAGGGCCGAGGGCCTCCCCGACGTGCCCGCCGGGCTGGCTCCCCGGCTGGAGTGGGCCATGGGGATCGCGTACCGGCTGCGCCACGAGCGGCTCGGCGCCGCGAACGACCTCGGCGAGGCGATCGCGCACCTGGAGCGCGCCCGCCGGGAGCTGGAGGCCGGGCGGACGAGCACCGCGCTGGCACCGGTGCTGGAGGAGCTCTCGGGCGCCTACCGCGCGGCCGGCCGGGACGGCGAGGCGATCGCGACCGGCCTGGCCGGGCTGCGCGCCCGCGCCGACGACGTGCTGCTGCAGGCGGAGCCCTCCCACGGCCTGACCGTGGCGCGCGGCGCGGCGGACGCGGCGCACCGCGTCGCGGGCTGGGCCCTGGCCGGCGGCCTTCCCGCCACCGCCGTCGAGGCCCTGGAGCTGGGGCGCGGCCTGGTGCTGCACGCCACCGCCGGCGGCACCGGCCTCCACGACCTCCTCGCCGGACGCGGTCACGCCGACCTGGCCGCCGCCTGGGCGGCCGCCCGCCCGCCGGGAAGGTGGGAGGGCCCGCGCGGGCCCGCGACGGGTGAGGGCGTCCCCGGCGAGGGGACCCCGGACGGGCGGACGGCCGAGGAGCTCATGCGGGCGGTGGTGTCGTCGGACCCGCCGGACGAGTTGCGGCAGGCGGTGCTCGCGGTGCTGCGCGACACGGGCGCGTACACCGAGCTGCGTTCGGCGCCCGAGCCGAAGGAGCTGGCCGCGGCGATGGGCGGGCTGGGCGTGGGCTCGCTGGTCTACCTGCTGCCCGGGTACGCCCTGATCCTCGGCTCCGACGGGGAGCTCGTCCCGGTCGAGCTGCCGGAGTTGCGCGCGCAGGGACCGGTCGCCGACTACGCGGCCGCCCACACCGCGTTCCGCGCCGTCGACGACAAGGGCGGCGAGGAGGGTAAGGCCGCCAGGCGGCGCTGGCACGGGGAGCTGCGGCGACTGTGCGAGTGGGCGTGGACGGCGGCGATGGCGGGCCTGCTGGAGAAGGTGCCGCCCGGTCGCGTGGTGCTCGTCCCGACCGGGATGCTGGGCATCGTGCCCTGGCACGCGGCCGTCGCGGACGACGGGAGCCCCGCGCTGTCGCGGGCCTGCTTCTCCTACGCCGCCTCCGGGCGGCAGTTCGCCCGTGCCGCGGCCCGCGAGCGGCTCCCGCTCGGACGGTCGCCGCTCCTGGTCGGCGACCCCACGGCCGACCTGCGCTGGTCCGGCGAGGAGGCGCTGGCCCTGCGCGACGCCTTCTACGAGCAGGCCGTCTCCTACGGCCGGTTCGACGGGGCCGAGGGGCCCGGCACCCCGGCCGAGGTGCTCGCGGGGCTGGCGTCCTCCATGGCGCACCTGGCCTGCCACGCGGTCTCCGCCGATCCCCCGTCGTCGTCCCACCTCGTCCTGGCGGGCGGGGAGCGGCTGACGGTCGGGGAGATCCTGGGGCGGCGCCCGCCCGACTCCCCCGGCGGGCTGGTGGTGCTCTCCAGCTGCACGAGCGACCTGTCCGACCGCGACCACGACGAGACCCTCACGCTGGCGACCGCGTTCCTGGCCGCGGGCGCGGCGGGCGTGGTCGGCTCGCGCTGGCTGCTGCCCGACGACCCGCGGACCCCCGCGCTGATGTTCGCCTTCCACCACTTCCTGGCCCGGGACCCGCGTGACACCGCGGGCGCCCTGCGCGCGGCCCAGCTGTGGATGCTGGCCTCTCCCCCGCCGAGGCTGGAGGGCATGCCCGCGGAGATCGCCGACCGGCTCGACGACCTCGACACGGCGAGTCCCGTCGTGTGGGCGGCCTTCACCCACCACGGAAGATAGGAGAGCGGGATGCCCGACGACGACGATCTCGTCACCCTGCTGGTCGGCCGCCTCGACGAGCTGCGCGAGAGGCTGGACGAGGCGGTCTGGGCGCGCGTCCGGGCGCTGCTGCACCGGATCGCCGCGGAGCCGGACGAGTCCGCGGGCCGGGTCTGGCCGACGCTGCTGGAGCTGGTGCGGACCTCGCTGCCGGTGGGCCACCCGCTGCGCAGGGCCATCGCCGCCGAGTTCGACGACTACCGCGCGGGACCCGCGACCCGGGAGCTGTCGGCCACGCTGGAGCGGCTCAGGGAGATGCTCCCCGACCTCGCCGAACTCGACCTCGACGACGAGATCCGGGGGGTACGGGAGAGGCTGCTGGCCGCGCCCTCCCTGCCCCCGGAGGAGCTGCGCGCGGCGGGGGTCGACCCGGACCTTCCCGGCCTGCTGCGGTTGCGCCGCGCCGACGGCACGGTGTCGCTTCCGGGCTTCCAGTTCGGCGCCGGACACGTCCCCCGCCCCGTCGTCCTCACCGTCAACGGCGTCCTCGGCGCCGAGACGGACCCGTGGGGCGCGGCCGACTGGTGGCTCCGGGGGAACGCCCTGCTCGGCGACGTACCGGCCCGGCTGGTCGGCACCGGCGGGGCGGCGGGGGAGAACGACCGTCTCGTCGTCGAGGCGGCCCGGGCACTGCGAGAGGAGTACTGACGTGCCCTACCGGGAACCTCCGGCCGACCACGTGGGAGCCCCGCACCGGACGCTCCTGCCCAGGGGGACGCTGCTGTGGCGGGTGCACGACCGGGCCCGCGCGTGCGACGAGTTCACCCGCCTGCGTCCCAGGCCCGGCCTGCGCGGCGGGCGCTTCGACGGCACCGCCGACGACCGCTACGACCACTGCTACCTGGCCTACGGGCAGAGCACGGCCCTGGCCGAGTGCCTGCTGCGCTCCGTCGCCTTCGACGACGACGGGCTGAGGCTGCTGCCGTACGAGACGGTGCGCGAGCGGCGCCTGTCGCTGGTGGAGACCAGCCGGGAGCTGCCCCTGATATCGCTGTCCAGCACGCCCGCGCTGGCCGCCGCCGCCCAGGACGAGTGGCTGATCCAGGCGCAGCCGACGGAGTACGAGGCGACGCGGCGCTGGGCCCACTGGCTGCGCCGGGTGGACCCGACGGCCGCGGGCCTCGACTGGATCTCCCGCCGCGACCTGCCGCACCGGAGCATCGTGCTGTTCCGCGACCGGTGCGGCTCCCTGCCCCTGTCCCCGGCCCCGCTCCACGTCGACCTCGACGGCCCGGAGGGGCTGGCGTGGCTCAACGTGGTGCTGCGGCCCTACCGCGCCTACGTCACGCCACCGTGGGACGCGGGACGCAAGAGCTGACGTCCCGCGCCCGCCCTCCCCTTCCCGGACAGAGACCCCGGAGATCCCGGAGACCCCGGAGGTCTCCGGGGTCAGAGGAGGCCCGTCAGGAGCACGACCACGAGGATCACGACGCAGACGACGACGCCGGCCAGGAGCAGCGAGGCCAGGTCGGAGACGACGAACCGCCGGAAGGCCTCGGACCGGAGCCACGCGGGCCGGCGGCGCCGCAGCCACGCGAGCCACCCGCCCGCCCCCCGGGCGGGCGGCGGCTCGAGCGCCTCCCGCAGGTCGTCGGCCACGGTGTAGACGCCGTGGTCCAGGCACCAGCGGCGGACGATGCCCCGCTCCAGATGGGCGCGCATCGCGTGGTCGCCGGTCGCGTCGGAGACGGCGATCAGGGCGATGACCACGGCGCTCGGGACCCTCGGGTCGCCCGCCCACCTGAAGACCAGCCGCTGGAGCCGGGGGTCGGCGCGGTCGTGCATGACGACCAGGCCCAGCAGGGTGGTCAGGCGCGGCACCACCGTCGCGGGGTCGTACCTGGTGAGCTGCGGGACGAACCAGCGGTGGCGCCGCAGCACCCCGCGGGCGGCGGCGGTGTCCCGCGCGGTCGGCTCGGGCCCGCGCGCCGCGATCGTCTCGATCAGCTCCATCACCCGGCGGAACTCCTCGGCCCCGCGCGCGTTCGCCGCCTGGTCGAACAGGGCGGGCAGGTGCCGCGGGCGCGGGTCGCCCCGGCGCGCCGCGCCACCCGGCAGCGGCGGCGCCGCACCCGCGCGTCCCGCCGCCACCGGGGAGCCGGGGCGGCCGGGGAAGCCGGGGAAGCCGGGGCGGCTCATGGAGCGCGTCCGGCGCGTCCCCTCATCGTCGTCATCCTCCGCACCGCACCCGTCGAACCCGTCATCACGAACATCCGCACCACGCCCACCGAACCCGTCGTCGTGGACGTCCGCACCGCGCCCGCCGAACCCGTCATCACGAACATCCGCACCGCGCCCACCGAACCCGTCGTCACGGACGCCCGCGCCGTACCCGCCGAACCCGTCATCGCGCCCGTCGAACCCCTCGTCGCGGATGCCCGCGCCGTGTCCGGCGCGCCCGTCACCGCCGGTGTCCGCGCCATGGGCACCGGCCCACCCGGCCACGCGCTCACCCGCCCGCCCGCTCGTCCACCCGTCGGCGTCCTCGTCCACGGGCCCCGCCGCCCACTCGCCGGCCCACTCACCCGTACGCATACGGTCGGCCGCGTGCCCGCCCGGGCGGGGGAAGAACTCCGGCAGGTGGTCCGCCAGCGCGCCGATCCGGTCGTCGAGGCGGTCGCGGCCGGCGCGCGCGCCCTCCAGCCTGCGTCCCAGCTCGGCGCCGCCGAGCTCGCGGTAGGCGGCCACCAGCCGCTCGGCGAGGCCCTCGACCCCGTCGCCGGCCGCGCCGGAAGCCCCGGGAGACCCGGGAGACCCGGGAGACCCGGGAGACCCGGGAGATCCGGGAGATCCGGGATCGTCGAGGTCGCGGGGGCGGACGACGTTCTCCGAGCGCATGACGGTGGGAGGGGCGGTCGCCGTCTGCCCGGGAGAGCCGAACACGACGTGCGGCAGCGTCCCCGTCTCCGTGCCGTGGCTTCGCGGCTCGTAGGTGGAGAAGGACCACCGCCACTCGCGCCGCCCCTCCAGCAGCGGTCCGGCGGTGTGCAGCAGGCCCCACAGGAGGGTCGCCTGCGGGCGCATCAGGCGGCGCCCGCCGGTCTCCTCCCGCGGCAGGATCACCGTCATCGGGCTGGACGGGTCGCGGAGCAGCGCGGCCACCAGCGGGACGAGGCCGGGTTCGTTCCGGCTCAGCTCCTCCAGCTGGGCCCCGGCTCCGGACCTGCCGTCGGGGAGCTCGCCGGGGGCGAAGGACGGCAGCCGGTCTCCCGGCCACACCGCCCCCAGCTCGGCGGGCGTGACGTCCCGGTAACAGATCGTCAGCGCGGTGGCGGGGGGCAGCATGCTCTCCGGCCCGATGAGGGCGCGGGTCACCAGGGCGTGCCGCTCGGCGGTGCCGTTGTGGATGGGGGTCGCGTCCGGCATCCAGGACCGCCACAGCAGCGCGGCGAGGCCGTCGTCGAAGACCTTGTAGACGACGCTCGTGGCGGGCGCCCCGCTCATGTCCGTGCGGGGCGCCTCGGGCAGGCGGGCCAGCGGGAGCAGCAGGGAGGACCAGCGGCGCACCAGCCCCTCGCCGTCCGACGAGGCGATCGGCGCGAAGTCGGCGTGCCCCCAGGGCCCCTTCGGGGTCCAGCGGAACTCGATCTGCTGGACCCGGTCGTGACCGTCCACGTCACACCCCCACCCTCTGCGCCTCGTCGCCGCTCAGCACCCCGGTCATGGCCAGGAGCGCGGCCAGCGGCCCGAGCACCCGGCGCGGCGACACGCCGCGCGGGTAGACTCCGTCGGCCCCGGACCTGCCGCCGGGGCCGGTGGCCGAGACGACGTGCAACGTGGCGCGCGGGCACTCCCGGTAGGGCCTGGTCCAGGCCTGCGCCCCCCTGGCGTGCAGGTACGCGTAGACGTCGGCGCTCTCCTCCAGCGAGGCGTCCGCGTCGAGCCCGGTGACGTCGCGCCGCAGCCACAGGGCCACGGGGTCGTCGAACCGCACCAGGTCCGCCTTGTTCAGCACCACGGCCGCGCTCACCCGCGGGAGACGGCCGGACACCGAGAGCAGGTCGAGAACGGTGTTGAACGTCGGGTCGCCCACGCGGCGGGTCGCCTCGTCGGCGAACAGGTCGGGGTCGGCCACGAAGATCAGGCCGTCGGCGAGGTCCAGGAAGCGCTTGGCCTCGTCGATGCTGGTGAGCTCGCCGCCCGCGACGTCGAACAGCGCCACCGGCTGCGGTTCGCGGCCCTTCTCGCCGATCAGGAAGGCGTCGACGAAGTTGACGACGCGCTCGCGCGTCGGGGGCAGCACGGCCGAGCGCGTCAGGAAAGGCTCGACGTTGCTCGCCGTGTAGTCGCCGTGGATCGCCAGGTCGACGGGGACGGTCGTCACGCCGAACGCGCCCAGATCCTTGATCGCCCCCACCATGGCGGTCAGCAGGTGGGTCTTGCCCGCCTGGCTGGTCCCGACGAACCCCAGCACCACGGGGGTGCCGTGGCGCCCGTACGCGGCCGGCAGGAAGTGGCGGTCGGTCTCCTCGGTGGGGTTGGGACACTCGACACGCGCGTTGATCATGGCGCGGGTGCGCTGCTCGGGGCTGGCGGCGGCGGGCACCTCCAGGGGCACGTACGCCGAACGCCCGGCGTCCCAGCGGAAGAGCGGCAGCTTGTGCCAGTCGAGCCTGGACAGGCAGATCGGGCACGTCACCTCCCGGCCGCGTGTCTCCTCCCGCGCCGCCCCGGGGGCCTCGTTCGTCTCGCTCACGTACGTCTCTCCGTGGTCGGAAGCGGGGGGCGGCGGGGGCGCCGGCCAGAGGTTGGCCAGCCGCTTCAGACGGCCGCCGAGGTCGGTGGCGGACAGCACCGCGTGCTGCCCGAGCGTCTCGCGCAGCCCGCGGGGGCCGGAGTCGGCGTACGCGGTGACGAGCCCGATGGCCATCCGCCGGTGGAGCGGGTCGGGCGGGGGTTCGGCCGCGCCCTCCTCGAAGCGGGCGAAGACCCCGGGCCCCGGGGGCCTGGGGGTCGTCCCGCTCCCCCGGGGCTCGTACGTCGTGAAGGAGAGCGACCACCGTTCCGCGCCGGCCACGCCCGTGGTGAGCAGGCCGAGGATCTCGCGAAGGCCCCACAGCACGCCGTAGGGCGTGTCCTCGTGGGCGTCGGCGCCCACCGGGGGGACGACCGCCTCCGAGGCTCCCGACAGGAACCGGGTCAGCAGCGACACGAGCCGCTCGCAGGAGCGGCCGGAGCGGGCGAGCCGGTGGAGCGCCTCCTCCTCCAGCTGCGACGCGGCGAGGTCGGCGGCCATGAGTCTCGGCATCGGGGCGGGCAACGGCCCGCGTGCCGGCACCCAGCTCGCCCGGTGCAGCCGCAGCGCGAGACCGGCCGTCAGGGTCCTGGCGGGCCCGACGAGCACGTGCGCCGCGTCGCGCCCGTCGGCGGCGCCCGGCAGGCGCCTGACCAGCGCGGCCTGGTCGGCGAAGACCGCGTAGAACAGGCTCCTGGACGGGCGCCCGTCGCGCGGGGAACCGGCGGGAGGCGAGTCCGGGGAACCCAGCCACGGTTCGAGCCTGCGCTGCCACAGGCGGGTGGACGCCCGGCCGAAGAACGAGGTGCCCGCCAGGGTGAAGGCCGATCCCGAGCGGTGGAAGACCAGCTGGTCGACGGCGGTCCGCGCGCTCACCGGCTCACCCCCTTTCCCGGAACGCGAGGAGCAGGGCGAGCAGTCCCAGGAAACGGCCCAGCCCGCGCCTGGCCCTGCGGCCTGAGGGGGCGGGGCGCTCGGCGGGCGGCCCCGGAGGGTCCTCGCGCCGCACCTGGGAGGACTTGCGCTCGCGGTGGGTGAAGAAGTCGGCCCTGCCCCGGGCCAGGAGCGGGTCGCCCCCGGCTCCGCGCGGCACGGGATCGGGCGCCCTCAGCCGCTCCAGCAGGATCTCCCGCGCGAGGGGGCGTTCCTCCGGGGGTGCGAAGACGCCGCTCAGCGTCTCCTCCAGCTCGGGTGTGCCGCTCAGCTGGGCGCGGTCGGTCAGCTCCTCCTCGGTGAGCACGTAGTAGATCACCCGTCCCGCCGCCCAGATGTCGTCCCGCTCGGTGACCGGTCCCGACACCCGGCCGGCACGCTGCTCGGGCGCCGCCCAGGGGAACGCGCCGACCGCGGAGCGCGGGGTGCCGACGAGGGTGGCGAGGCCGAAGCCGGTGATCTGCGCGGCGACGCCGTCCCAGCGGACCCGGTCGGGGTCGAGGCCCCGGTGCGCGATCCCGGCGGCGGCCAGCCAGCTCAGCCCGGTGAGCAGGCCGGTCTGGAAGTCCCGCCGCTCCTCGTTGAGGAGCCGGCCCGCGTGCGCGCGGGCCGGCTCCCCCCGGTAGGCGTGCAGCAGCGCGAACGGCTCGGCGGAGTCGGCCTCGTAGCCGATCAGGCGGCTCAGCTCCGGTGGGTACGGCGCCCGGCCGGCGAACCCGGCCAGCCTGAGCCCGGCGAGGATCTCGTTGTCCAGGCACTCGTAGCCGGTCGCGCGGTCGTCGCCGGAGACCGTGATCCGCAGGACCTCGCGGGTGCCGCCCTCGGTCTCCTCCCGCAGCGGGGTCGCGAGCAGCGGCACGCCCGGCAGCGGCGCGGGCGCGGCCAGGGGCACCGCCCGCGACTCGATCCGCCGCCCCTGGACGTCGCGGTAGGTCAGCCGCCGCTCGGGCGGGTCAGCGGTCATCGGGAGGATCCTTCCTCGATCGGGTGTGCGCCGCTTCCGCGCTCACCGGGTGTCGCCGGCCCGCTCGCCGCCGTCGGCCGACCACTCGCGCCTGACCGCGCCGGAGCGCACCGGGACCAGCCGCATCGATCCGGCGTACGGCCCGGAGACCCACCGGGTGTCGGAGGGGAAGCCGCGGCCGGCGGCGTCGCCCGTCCAGGGGGCGAAGCGGAGGGTGGGAGGGTTCACGACGCCGGTGTCCAGCAGGGAGAGGTCGGCGGCGGCGCACAGCTGCCACATGGTGTCCCGCGGGTCGTGCCCGGCCGCGGCCCGGATCTCCGCGAGGTCGTCGTCGGAGCGGCCGGGCCACCGGGAGCGCTCGGAGCCGGCGAAGGGCGGCGGGTCCAGGGGGCCGTGGCCGGCGACGTGGCCCTCCCAGACGTCGAGGAGCCTGCCGGTCTCGGCGCGCGCCGACTCCTGGTGTCCAGCGGCGCTGCCCGCCGACAGGACCTGCCAGCGAGGTTCGAGCGCCCGGCGGACGAGGTCGGTCAGGTGGGCGCCGACGACCGGGGAGAGCCCGGTGCCGGACCCGCGGCGGCGTGTCCCGGGCCCCTCGCCCGGGTGTCCGGTGAGCGCCTTCACCCGCTCGCCGAGCCCGTCGGCCACGCCGGCGATCGCCGCGCGGGCCCGGGTGATCGCGTCGGCCGTCTCCAGCCTGGCCGCGCACCGCGACCACTCCTCGGCCGCCACGACGCCCACCAGGGTGGTCAGCGCCTCGGCCGCGTGGGGGGCGCCGTTCAGGCCGGTCGCCAGGCGCCACTGCACGACGCGGGTCCGCCACGACAGGCACGCCGCGATGACCGCGACCGCGACGCCGACCACGAACGCCCCGGCGGAGACGGCCACCGGCGGCTCCAGGAGGCCGCCCGCCGCCAGGCCGATCGCGGTGCCCGCCGGCGCGGCGGCGGCGTTCAGCGCGATCCCGCCCCGGTGCCGGGCGGCACCCGGGACCCGTACGACGCTCATCGCGACCAGCACCGTCCAGAACGCCGACACGGCCACGCCCGCGACGAGCCCGGTGACGCCCCCGGCGATCGAGGCCGCGCCCGCGGCGAGCAGGCCCGCGAGCGGCAGCCAGGGCTCGGGGGGCGGGGGCGGCGCCGGATTCCCGAGCCGGTCGGCCAGCGCCTTCGGGCACGCCTCCTCGATGCGCGGGACGTGGGAGCCGCTGCCCTTGGGGCTCACGTCACGCTCCAGCCGCCGCAGGTTGTCGCGGAGCCTGGGCAGCGTCTCGCCCCGGGCGAGGCTCTCCGCGACGTAGCCCTCGACGGCCTCGCCGAGACCGTCGGTGACCCCGGTCGTCCGCGGGGCGGGCAGGAGCACCCCGTGCTCGCGCAGCGTGTCGCGCTGGGCGGGGGTCAGGCCGCCGGGGGCGTGGGCCTCCGCGAACAGGCGCTCCACCAGCTCGCGGTGGCGGCCCAGCTCCCGCCCGGCGTGCACGACCCGCTCGGCGGCCCGCGCCGCCGCGCCGGGGGCGAGCATCGAGAGCGGGGAGGCCAGTTCCTCCAGCGCCTGGTCGGCCTCCTCCGCGGCCCTGCGGCAGCGGTCCTCCATCACGGCCTGCCTGCCGGAACGGTCCATCGGCACGAGGTCCCGCGCCGGGGAGCGGTAGCCGTCGAACGTGTCGGCGGGGGCCGCGGTGTCGGGGGAGCCCGGCCCGAGCAGCCGGGTCAGCGCCGCGGCGAGTTCGGAGAGGAACCCGGAGTCGTCGGCGGAGGTGCCGACCAGGCGCAGGCCGGGGCTGGCCACCCCGCCGGGCACGTGGCCCACGAGCTCGCACACCCGCTTGAAGATCGGCCTGATGGTGAGCACCCCGACGAGCGGGTGGAGCCCCGAGTCCTCCGGCCCGGTGTGGATGGTGGCGGCCGAGGCGGCCGCCATCGGCCAGTCGACCCCGGTCCGGTCGCCGACCCAGATCACCCCGGTGCCCTGCCCGATCGTGCCGGGCAGCCGCAGGACCTGCCGCCCTGCCGCCGGCGGGCCCACGGCCACGCAGAGCATGTCGTCGATCCGCTTGGCGGTCAGCAGCGTCTCGTACGCCCTCTCGTGGTCGAGGAGCGCGTGCGCGTCGTCGATCACGAGCAGGAGGGTGAGATCGGGCTTGGAGCGGTCGTCGAGCAGGTTCCGGCAGGCCCGCACGGCGCCCGTCGCGTCCTCGCCCCGGAGGTCGTGCACGACGACCTTGCCGGCCCCGGCCTGGGCCGCGCTCACCGCTCGCCGCTCCTGTCGCCGTTCCAGCGCTGCACGGCGGTCTCCAGGCTCCGCAGGGTGGCCCGCATCGGCGACTCGATCCCGGCGAAGCGGTGGTCGAGCGCCGACTCCATCGTCCGGGCCCAGAAGCCGCGGTACTGCTCGGCCCGGGAGCGGTTGGCCGTCTCCGGATCCTTGAGGATCTTGTCGAGCCGGGCGGCCTGCTCGGTGGCCAGGCCGCGGACGATCAGGTAGAGGTCGTCCGGCGGTTCGGGCTGCCCGGCGAGGTCGCGGGGCAGCTCCTTCATGAGCTGGGCGCAGAACTGCCCCCTGATGTCGGCGTTGTCGGCGAAGGTCCACAGCTCGTACGCGCGCAGCAGGCTTCCCCAGGAGGAGGCGTTCTCCATCGGGGTCAGGCCGAGCGTCATCGTGACGCCGCCGCGCAGCTCCACCCTGATGCGCCGGGGCGAGGCCGGGTCGCCCTCCACGCCGACGCGGCCGTTCCACATCGCGCACAGCAGGCGGTGCAGGACCTCCACCCGGTGCTCCTCGCGGGTGATGAGGTACCCGAAGTCGTAGCCGGTGCGCTGGCGCCAGCGCAGGTAGTCCTGGGGCTCGGGGTTGGCCAGCGCGTCGGCCCACAGGCGCAGCACCTCGCGGACCTCCCTGACCTCGGTCACCCCCATGGAGGTGCGGAACAGCACGACCGCGATCGACTCGGCCTCGGTGGGCTTGAACTGGTAGGAGATGCCGGGCCCCGCCGGGAGGTTGAGCGCCCCCTTGAGGTAGCCCTCGATCGCCGGGTTGGGCGCCCCCGCCGGGTAGGAGACGAGCACCTTCAGCGGGCCGCCGCCCTGGGGGGTGAACCCCGCGGGCACCAGGCCGGCCAGCTTGCCGCGGAACTGGCCCAGCTCGTCCTCGGCGAGGACGCCGTTGCCGAACCCGGCCGCCTCCGACAGCAGGTCGGCCAGCTTGGGCAGCAGCGGCCCGTGGCCTGGTTCGGCCGAGCGCAGGAACGTCTTGACCTCCCGCTTGACCTGCTCGCGCAGCAGCGACACGCCCTGCTGCGGGTCGTTCTCCTCCCAGCCGAACCGGTAGGCCTCCCGCCACCCGTGGGGGCCGATGAGGAGCGCGAGCAGGTCGGCCTCGGTGGAGTTGGGCTGCAGCTGCCCCTCGGAGACGCGCCGCTCCAGCATCTGGCGGACGACCCTGCGGTAGAACTGCTCCATGTCGCCCCCGCCCGCGGGCAGCATGAAGGAGACGCCGACGCGGGGGCGGTAGAGGTCGTCGGCGCGCTTGGCGAAGCGCTCGGCGTCCTGGCGGGCGTACTCGCTCAGCACGTCGGTCAGCCGGGTCAGGCCGGTGTCGACCTGGTCCATGACGCGCCGCCACCGGGGGGTCTGGGCCGCCCAGGGGCGGCTCCACACCAGGTGGGTGCGCCACCCGTACCAGATGTTCTGGTAGTCGCGGGTGTAGGTCGGCGCGCTCTCGGTCCACTTGACCTTGACGAGGCCGAAGAAGCGGTCGCGCATCGGCGGGGCGAGCGGCGGGACGTCGCCCATGCCCTCGGGCGCGGCGGGCTCCTCGGCGCGCCTCCTCATCAGGCCCCACGCGCCCATCCGGTCGACCTCGGAGGTGGCGTACGAGCTGCCGAACAGCACCCGGCGGACGTGGAAGACGTCGAGGTGGGTGAGGAGCTCGTTCAACGCCGCGCGGGGCTCGAACTTCGTCACCATCTGCGGCACCTCGCGGTTGAGCCGCTCCTCCAGCTCCCGCAGGCTCCAGCGCATGCCGTCGGCGCGGTCGTTGAGCGCCACGGCCACGTTGCGGGCCCCCTTGACCGGCGGGGGCTCGGCGAACGGCTCGCCGCGCCGGGCGAACACCGGGTGGATGCCCGCGGCGGTGAAGAACGCCTCGATGTGCTGGCGGTTGACCTCGGTGTTGCCCAGCGGTACGGACAGCTCCTGCACGGCGGTGCGCAGCAGCCGGCCCGCGACGATGTCGGCCAGCTCGTCCACCGGGACCGTCAGCGAGGCGACCAGCGCCGTGGACACGCCCCTGTTGCCGATGCCGTTCTCCGCCGGGACCTGCCTGTCGACGCTGGCGTTGATGAAGCTGTCGGCGAAGGACTGGTGCAGGTCGGTACCCTTGCCGCTCTCGCCCTGGTCGAGCTCGGTGCTGATCAGGGAGAGCACCAGCGACACCACCGCGCGGTGCAGGTCCTCCGGCTCCGCGCCCAGCGGGCGGGAGAACAGGAAGCCGGTCTGCACGGTCGACGGGGCCAGCTTGACGCGCCCCTCGAGGGGGTAGTGCACGGCGATGTCGTCGGGGTCGACCTTGCCGCGCGTGTCGTTGCTGTGCAGGTCGCGCTCGGCGTCGCCGCCGTTCTGCTGGTCGACGAGCCGGAAGACGTCCAGCAGGGCGCGCCCGGAGTTGAGCTGGGCGGGCCGCCCGCCGCCCATGCCCTCGGGGAAGGCCGACGGCATCAGCACCAGCGGGTAGATCTTGGCCTTGAGCGTGTTGTCGGCGAACACGCTGCCGATGAGGTGGAGGTAGTCGTAGAAGATGCCGGCCCCGGTGCCGCCCGCGACCGAGAAGGCGACGAAGACGTCCACCGCCTCGGGCGGCTGCCCGCCGAGGGCGTAGAGGTCCTCCCCCGACCTGGCCAGGTTGCCCACGGCGCGGCGCAGGTCGCGCACCGCGGGCGTGACGCCGTCGCGGAAGGTCTCGAAGAGCGCGGCCCTGCCGACGGTCGGCAGCTGCCCGGCACCGCGCTGCAGCGGGGCGACGCGGGGCTCGCCCTCCTTGGGGGGCAGCCAGTTCTCCACGACCTCCCCCGCCGAGAGGCGCAGGCTGAGCGCGACCTCGGGGTAGGTCTCGATGCGCGGCACCAGGTCGCGGACGTAGTGGGCGTTCAGGTGGACGGCCGGCTCGTGCTGCGCGCCGGGCACGACGCGGCGGGGCAGCCGGTCGAGGTCGGCCTGGTTGACGTCGGCGTAGACGAACTGCGCGCACGAGGGCAGCTGGTAGGGCAGCATGTCGGCCTGGCCGCGCCTCCTCATGAACTGCGTGCCGTCGGGGCCGCACAGTTCCTCGCGCATCCTGCGTTCGAGCTCGGCTCCGATGCGGCAGCCCGTGCCCCCGAGCCCGACGAACAGAACCGGCTGATAGAGCTTCATCGTCACTGCTGAACGTCCTCTTCTCGCGTGTTCCGATCGCTTACCGCGTTCACGACCACGGCTCGTCGCCCCCTTTCGCATGTTCTGATCGCCTGGCGTTCACAGCCACGGGTCGGCCGCCCCGCCCCCGGGACCTCCCGGCCCGCCCGCCCCCGACGGGCCGGAGCCGGGTGGCGGGCCCCCCGGACCGGGACCGGGGCCGTCTCCGTGACCGAAGCCGAAGCCGAAGCCGGAGCTGGAGCCGCCGAACCCGGGGCCGCCGAATCCGTACCCTCCCGGCTCTCCCCGCCCGCCCCCCGGTCCTCCCGGTCCGCCCGGTCCTCCCGGCCCGAAGCCGGGGCCGCCCGTCCCGTTCCTGGCTCCCCTGCCGTCCTTGAGCGCCAGGGACAGCTCGCCGGTCAGCCGTTCCGGCTGGCCGCCGAGCGCGATGTCGATCCGCTCCCCGTCGGGGGTGCGGAGCCTGGCGAAGCCGGGACTCGCCAGGCGGATGACGTACGGCTGGTCGCCCGGCCTCGACGGGTGGTCGAGGCGCGGGGAGGGGGTGTCCGTGTCGCGGATGACGAAGCGGAACTCGTCGGCCCACTTGCCGGGGGCCTTCAAGGCGTTCGCCCTCTCCCCGTCACGCCACAGCTCGGCGGCGAGCCGGCGGACGTCGGCCCTGACGCGGCGTCCGTGCCGCACCAGCAGCAGGGCGACGGCCGCCGCCAGCAGCACGGCCAGGACGCCGAGCAGGACCCAGCGGTAGCGCTCGACGAACCCCGGCGCGTCCCTGACCGCGAGGTTGAGCCGGCCGTTGCCGTAGACGATCCTCGGGTCTGCGTCGTCCACGACGCGCACCGTCAGGCTGGTGCCGCCGCGGGCGGTCTCGGGCAGGAAGGTGACGTGGAAGGCGGTCTCGCTCTGCCCGGACGGCAGCTCGAAGGGCCGGTTCTGGGAGATCACGGCCCTGGCCCCCGGGGCGCCCTCCAGCACCAGGCGGGCCCGGCGGGCGGTCCCGGTGGCGTTGCCGACGGTGATCGTGCCGGGCACCTGGGCGCCGGGCCAGGTCTCCCTGGGGGCGTCGAACTCCACCTTCGCCTGCAGGACCGTCCCGGCCGGGTTGACGTTCACCGGGACCGTCACCTGCCCCGCGCGCAGGCCCTCCCCCTCGACCTTCCCGGTGAAGGTGAGGGTGCCCGGCGCCGAGGGGGCGGTGAAGGAGCCCGCGTAGTCGCCGTCGGCGGCGACGTGGTCGGGGGCCTGGCCGTCGTCGCGCAGCACCACCGGGGCGGAGGCCGCGAGCCCCGCGCCGGACGCCTGGGCCGTGAAGCGCAACCCGCTCAGGAGCCCGCCGTCGACGACGGTCTCCTTCCTGGTGCGCAGCGAGAGCCGGACGATGAGGGACTGGCCCGCCTGCGCGCTGGGCGGCTCGACGACGATGTAGGACTTGACCGCGCCCTGCCACAGCACCGTCGCCGTGACCATCTGCCTGCCCATGCCCTCGGGGGCGCTGAGCCGCACCCTCCACACGCCGGGGCGGGGATCGCGGATGCGCAGCGCCTCGGTCCGGCCGTTCTCGCCGCTGCGCTCGAACCGCGAGCCGTCGGAGGTGCCGCTCCTGGTGACGGGGGTGCCGTTGGGGTCGAAGTAGTCGACCCGCACGCGCGGGTCGTTCTTGGTGACGGTGATCGTGCCGTCGGTGGCGATCCGGGGGATGGTGACCTGGAGGTCCCTGGTCTCCCCTCCGGACAGCTCTCCGTCGGTGGTCTCGCCGAGACCGGAGCAGCCGGCGGCGGCGAACAGCTCGTGCAGCGACCTGGCGACACCGGCCGAGCCGACGACGCGCGCGACCGGGCGCGACGCGGGGCGCTCGTCGCACGCCTGCTGGGAGCCCCCTGCGGCGAAGGCGTCGAGGCTCGCCTTGTCGGCCTTGCCGAAGCCCAGGGGCCAGATCTGCACCCCGGTCCTGCGGGCGGCCTCGAGCTCGCGCCCTATCACCTCCTGGGCCGCCGCCTCGCGGTCGGCGGGATCTCCGTAGTTGGGGCTGTTGGAGACGTCCAGGCGGCCGTCGGTCAGCAGGAAGATCGCCTTCACGGCGCCCTCCGGCGAGCCGTCCCGGAAGTAGGACATGGCCTTGAGCAGGGCCGCGGCGTGGTCGGTGTCGTTGCCCTGCTCGGCGGTGCGCCGCTTGAGCCGCGCGGCGCACTCGGCGAGGTACTGCAGGTTCTCCGGACCGGCCACGACCGTGGGACGGCACACCTCGGAGGCCGGCTCCTGGCCTTCCAGGCCGTTGTTGCTGCCGAAGCCGATCACCGTGACCCGGCTGCGGGGGTTGAGACCGCTCTGCGCGATCGTCTGGGTCGCCTCGATCTCCCTGAGCACGTCGTCGGGGGTCAGGCTGCCGGACTCGTCGACCGCCACGACGATGTCGAGCGGGGTGGTCTCGGGCTCCTCGGGGGCGGTGGCCGCCCGGGCGGGTGAGGCGGCCAGCAGGACCGCCGCTCCGAGCAGGGACACCATCAGTGGACTCATCGAGCGCATCAGATTTAGCACGCCTATATCGCACTTTCGAGAGTGTTTGATCAAATAGGGAGCGCTTCAACACTCTACGGCGCACAAAGAATCCCAATAACGACCATACTTATAACAATAATGTTAAGAGATGGCTATGCGAACTTTCTATAGTCAGCTATACCTATCGAAATCACGCCTTATCCCCAAAATCGTGATAAATGAGACATGGGAGGCGGGGCGCGTTTCACCTGGATAACCGCACGTCACACCAATCTCAACCCGGACATCGCACGTCAAAAGCCCGAATTTCGACATATTAGCAAAAAGCCTTAAATCTGGATTCCGGTTACTTTAGCCACATAATAAAGAAGGATATTCGGTTTGATCTTCACCGGAGAACGCGATAGACCGCGGCGCGTCCGGCTCGCGAGAACCGGCGCGGGCCCGCGAGGGCCCGAGCCCCGCCGCACCCCCGCGCGCGACCGGGCGACGGCCGGGCACCGCCGGGAAAGGAGCGGGAAAAGGGGGAACCGGGCGGGCGATCCGTCCGCCGCGCCTCCCGGGAACCGGCGTTCAGGCGTGGCCGAGCGCCAGCCGCACCATGCCGAGCAGGGCCGCCGCGTCGGTGTCGCCGGGGTCGAGGGAGACGGCGGTCCGCAGGTGCGCGAGCGCCGCCTCCAGGTCGGTGGCGCTGCCGTTGGCGAGCCCCCTGCGGCGCAGGAGCCTGCCCAGCACGAACGCCGTCTGGTGCGCGACCGGGTCGCCGTCAGGCAGGTCCGGCAGCACCTTCGTGAGCAGCTCGACGGCCTCGCCGAGGTCGGCAGGCTCCGCGCCGGGACCGGTGGCGCGCAGGGCCAGGGACATGCCCAGCCGGTAGCGCAGATAGAGCTCCGACCGCGGGTGGTCGCACCCGTTCAGGGCCGCCCTCAGCCGGGCGAGCGCCAGGTCGAGGTCGTAGGGCACGCCCCGGTCCGCGTAGCGGCCGAGCAGCAGCTCGGCGAGGGCCGCGTGGTCGGCCGTGCTGAACCAGGCGTTCTCGCCGCGCAGGTCGTCCGCCTCGGAGAGCATGGTGATCGCGACGTCGCGGTCGGCCGGGTCGCCGAAGCCCTCCCAGCGCAGCTCGTGCACGCGCCCGACGAGGGCGAAGGACCAGTGGTCGCAGTCGTGGGAGAGGAGCCAGGCCGCGTGGCCGGCCGCCTCGTCGAGATCCTCCCGGCTCCCGGCGCCGAAGACGCCCTCGCCGCCCCACCTGGCCAGCACGGCCTCGGTGAGCGCCCGGCGCCAGCCGGCTTCGCGACCGGTCCCGGCCACCTCCGTACGCATGGCGCGCAGCCTCGTGACCTCGTCCCCAGTCATGCCGGATCTCCCTTCCTCACTGTATGAAACTATATAAATAGATTCCTCTTATGCTTGTGGCAAGTAAAGAACCTTCTGCGAGGAGGGAAGATGGACGGACCACTACTGATCACGGCGCTGGTGGAACACATCGAGGACGTCCGCGACCGCCTGGGGCCGGCCCTGGCGGGCCGCCTGGACGCGCTGCTGGCGGAGGTGGGCGCCACGGACGACCCCGACGAGCTGGAGGAGCTGGCGATCGACCTCGCCGACCTCGTCGAGCCGTCGCTCCCTCCCGACCACCCGGTCCGGCGGGCCGTCACCGCCCGCCCCCGCCTCGCCACCCCCGGCGACCTCTCGCCGGTCCCGGAACTCTGGGCCGAGGCGCTCGACGCGCTCAGGATCGGCCTCGGCCCCTCCGACGCGCCGGACCCCGGCTCCCCCGGCCCGCCGGGGGACCGGCCCTCCGGAGAGCCCGATCCCGAGTCCCCCGGCCCGCCGGACGGTCCCCCCGGAGAGCCCGCCCCCCGGGATCCCGGGTCCCCCGAGACGTTCGCGACCCCGGCGGAGCTGCTGCGCTCGGTGCGCGAGCGGCTGCTCACGGCCCCCTCGCACCGCCCCGGCGACGTGCTGGACGGTCATGATCCCGGCCTCGTCCGGCTGCGCGCCCCCGACGGCACGGACCGGGTGCCGGCCTTCCAGTTCGACTCCTCGGGGCGGGCCAGGCCCCTGGTCCTGCTGGTCAACCGGCTGCTGGACGTCGAGGACGACCCGTGGGGGGTCGCCGACTGGTGGCTGGGCGGCAACGCCTGGCTCGGCGGCGCCCCGGCCGCCCTCCTGGACGGCGGGCGTGACGACGACCTGGTGGCGGCCGCCCAGGCCGAACTCGAAAGGATCTGACCGTGCCCCTGCAGCTTCCCCCCGGGGAGTGCCGCCGCGAGGCGGTCGTGAACGTCCTGCCCGCGGGCACCCTGCTCTGGCGGGTGCACCCGAAGAAGTACAAGGTCGAGGACTTCAACCCGACACCGGCCGACCGCAAGATCGGCGGAGGCCGCTTCGACTGCACCTCGGTCCGCTTCTACCCCTATCTCTACGCCGCCGTCGAGCGGACGACCGCGCTGATGGAGACGATCGTGCGCAGCCTCCTCGCCGATCCCGCGACCGGCCGCCGCACCGTCGTCCGCGCCAGGATCAAGAAGCTCGCCCTCGCCCGGATAGAGCTGACCAGGGACCTGAGCCTGCTGCACCTGGAGGACCGGCGGCACCTGGCCGCGATCTGCTCCGACGAGTGGCTGGTGCAGACCGAGGCGGAGAACTACGACATCACCCGGCGCTGGGCCATGTGGCTGCACGGCCGCGACTGGCACGGGCGGGGCGCCCCGCAGGGCCTGCTCTGGCAGGCCAAGCGGGACCAGCCCCGGCAGGCCGTGATGCTCTTCGGCGACCGGTGCGCCGGCGCGGTCCGCGCCGTCCCGGGAAGCGAGCAGGAGCTGGACGACCCCCTCTTCCACCCCGAGCTCAGCGCGATGCTCCACGGTTACGGCGTGACGCTCAACCCTCCCCACTCCCCTAAGCCCCCTGGTGCGTGAAGGCCGCCCAGATCGCCGGGTCGGCCAGATCTCGCTGGCCGGCCAGCAGGAGCAGCTCCGCCGACACCGCCCCGGGCGCCTTCCTCCCGGGGTCGACCATCCACGCCTGCGCGCGCCGCAGCGCCTGCGCGGGCCGCTCCCCCCGGTCCCGCAGGAAGTGGTGGAACATGACCATCATCAGGGCGGTCCGCGGGTCGTCGTCGATCGCCCAGCGCGAGCCGACGACGCCCGAGGCCCCGGCGGCCAGCAGCGCCGTGGAGAGCGTCAGCGACTCGTCGTGGTCGTCCTCGGCGAGGTCGCTGGTGCACGCCGACAGCACGACGAGCGGGCCCGGGGCGTCGCGAGAGCCGTCGCGGGCCTGCCGGAGGATCAGGTCCACGGTCAGCCGCCCGCCCTCGCCCCTCAGCAGCAGCGTCGACTCCGCGGCCGAGGCCGACGACTCCGCGTGGCAGCCCAGGTGCAGCATCGAGGCCGGGTGCCCGGTGCCGGGCATGCGGCCGAGCAGCGCCCCGGGGGTGGCCTCGCCCGCGTCCTCCGCGCGGAAACCGCCCTTCCTCCACCTGCCCAGGAGCTGCGCGTCCGGATAGAAGAGCCGGGCGATCTCCTCGCACTCCCGGCGCCCCCAGCGCAGGCGCGGACCGGCCGGGTCGGAGACGATCACCGGCGCCTCCCCGTACGCCGCGGGCTCGCGCGAGGCGACGGTGGCGAACTGGCGCGCGGAGGCGGCGTAGGAGACGACGGCCTCCTCGCAGGCCTGCCGTCCCGGGCCCCCGTCGCGGCCCGGCAGTCCAGCCGCGTGCCAGGGGACCGCGGCGAGCCCTCCCCACGGCACCAGTACGATCCCGGGTGTCGCGCCGTACGCCGTCACCCGCGCGAGCACCGGCTCCATGACCGCCGTCCACGCCCACGCGCACACGGCCGCCAGCGCGGCGCGCCAGCGCTCCCGCGCCCGTTCCGGCGCCTCCCCGCCCCTCAGCGCGGCGAGCAGCTCGCGATGGGCGGCGGCGTACGACGCGACGGCGCCCATCGAGGACAGCGCGGGCAGCGGCAGCTCGGCGATCCGCCCGCCGGGCAGGACCAGCAGCGCCAGGCCCGGCCCGTGCTCGGAGGCCGGGAGCAGGTAGACGAGCGCGTCCGCGCCGGTGGCGGCGAGCGCGGCGGCGATCTCGTCGACGCCGGGAGGGTCGAGCAGCCCCGCGGGATCGGCCCGCGCGAGCGCGAGCACCGCGCGGCGGCGCAGGTCGTCGGGGATCCGCACGGTCGGCACCTCCCCCTCCCCCTCGCGCACCGCGCCGGGTGGGTCGCCCGCCTCCGTCCCGTACGGCCGCCCGCCCGCCTCCTCCCCCGCTCCGCCGGGCGAGGCGTCTCGCGCGCCCTTCGCCGGGAGGTCCCAGGGAGAGAGGTCGCCGCCGTCGGGACCGCCGGCCGGATGGCGCTCCCACTCGTCCGCGAGTGACTCCTGCCCGGCCTGCCTGAGCAGGGCGGGCAGGCCGGCGGACGAGGTCGCGGCGTGCAGGGTCATCCCCCGGGCCAGCTCCAGGGCCTCGACCGCCGTGGCCGGCCGCCCGGTGGCCAGCGCCCACCGGGCGGCCCGGAACGCCTCGTCGGCGACCTGTTTCGACATGGCCAGCACCCGGCCCGTGCCGGTCTGCAGCATCACGCCGGTGAGGCGCGCCCGCACGGCCCTGAGCGCGGCGTCGACGGCACGTGCCAGGTCGCCCCGGGCGTGGTAGCCCTCGGCCAGGGCGTTGAAGGCGAACGCCTCGGAGGTGTGACCCGGCACCTCCTCCAGGCGCCTGACCACCCCTTCCACCAGCGCGATCCCCTCATCGAGGGAACCTCGGCCGGGAGCGGCCCCGCTCATGCCGATCATGGTGTATCCCCTGGTCAGGTCCATCACCATGTCCCTGCCGGGGATCAGCCGGGGATCGGCCGCCTCGGCCGCGGCCAGCACCCTCAGCAGGGCGGCGAGGTCGGCGGGCCCGGGGGCCTCCTTCCCGCGGCTCAGCCGCATCGCGTCCAGCCCGGCGGTGATGCTCTCCTGGTACGGGAGGCCGTCGGGCACCAGGGACAGCGCCCGCTCCAGGTCGGCGATGCCCGCCTCGGCGTTCTCCTCCCCCGTCTCGTGCATCGAGCGCAGGTACCTGGCCAGGCCGCGGCCCATGGCCAGCGCGGGCTCCGCGAGGTCGTGGTCGAGCCGCCCGATCCGGTCGTAGTAGTGCAGCGCAGCGTCCAGATACTGCAGGTCCCTGTCGCGGCTGTAGCCGTCGAGCAGGATCCCGGCGGCCAGGTAGAGGAGCCACTTCCGGTCGGGGGAGTCCTCGGGGGTGAGCTCGATCGCGCGGTTGAAGCGCGAGATCGACCTCTCGAAGTAGGTGGTGTCGGCCAGGCGGACGGATCCGATCCCGTACACCGCGCCGAACAGGTAACACGTCCGCGCCTCGTCCAGCGGGAACGGTCCGGAGGGCGGCTCGAAGATCTCCGGCAGCGCGGGGACGACCCGTTCGAGGTCGAGGTGGGCGGGGTCGAGCCGTGCCACGGCGAGCACCGCCCGGGACAGCGCGCGGGCGCAGGACGTGCGCAGGGGGTGGTCTCCCTCCATCGCGGCCAGCGCGTCGAGGAGCGCGCCGACGGCCTCGGCGCAGTCGTCCACCCGGCCGGAGAGCTCACCCCGGCGGGCCAGCGCCTCGCCGAGCCGCCCGGACAGCACCGGCCGCAGCGGGTGACCCGCCGCCGACGCCGCGGTGACCTCCCGGAGCTCGTCGATCCTGCGGTCGAGGGCCTCTCCCCCGGGAGGCTCCGGGTCGGTCTCGACGCTCATCAGGGCGGCCGTCGCCGCGGCCATGGCGGCGCGGGGGTCCTCGGGCGGGAGGTTCTCCGCGGTGGCGCGGACGCCGGCCAGGGCCTCGGCCACGCCGGAGGGCGACTCCGCGCCGAGCATCCGCGCCATCGACAGCAGGCCGAGGACCGCGGGGTCGCCGGGGGCCAGCTCGGCCGCGCGGGTGAGGTGCCGGGTCGCCTCGGCGAGAGCGCCGGGGGGACCGTTCCCGCGCAGCCGGGCGCCGAGCGCGCAGGCCTCCGCGAACCCCAGGGCGCCGAGATCGGCCGGGGTCTCGGCGGGCATCATCCCGCGGATCAGCAGGTGACCGAGGTAGGCGTGCAGCTCGGCGGAGGCGGGCGCGGGCTCCTCGATCGCCGCGCGAAGCCATCCGGCCGCGGCGTCCCGCTCGGGCGAGGGACCGTACGGGAGGGGCGCGCGGGCGGCGTGCAGGGCGGCGAGGCTCCTGGCCACGTCGCGGCGGGAGGGGCCCGGCTCCAGGGACGCGTACGCCTCGGCCAGCACACCGAGGGGAAGGCCGTCGCCGCCGGGCGCGACCCCGTGGTGTTCCAGGCGGTAGGCCAGCACCCCGGCGTGACGCGCGATCATCTCCGTCCGGTCCGGATCGTCGCGGGGCATCAGCCCGACCAGTTCCCCGGAGAGGGCGGCCAGCCGGCCGAGCGTCTCCAGGGGCGGCCGGTCCCCGTCGCGGGCCAGGAGACAGAAGAACAGCCAGTACAGCGACGCGGCCCGCAGGGGGTCGTCGGGCGGCACGACCGCGACGCCGCCCTCCAGGCCGGCGATCGCCTCGGCGACGCGCTCCGGGTCACCGGCCGGCAGCGCGACCATGGCGAGCAGCTGCCCGCGCACCGCCGCCACCCGGACCGTCTCCTCGTCGCCGGGCAGCAGCTCCTCCAGCACCCCGCCGAGCAGCTCCACGGCCTCCTCGCGGTCGCGGCCGGCACCGGGCCCGCCGGCGTCGGCGCGAACGGCCAGCGCGAGCGCCAGGTCCGTCATCACCCCGAGCCGGTCGTCGGGGTCGCAGGACTCCAGCTCGGCCCGCAGGCCCGCTTCGTCCATGTCGAGGTCGTCACCCACCGCGGCTCCCATGCATCCACGTAAAGCTCCGGTCGCGGATTCATCTTGTCATGGCTATACGGATCGGTACGATTTTTTCTCATCCGGGCAGAGGTTCTTCCTCGCGCCTCGCCACACTCACCGAGGGGAGAGGTGAGGGCATGCCGGACACCGCCCTGTCTCGGGGCGGTCGGCGGAGGTCCGTGTCCGGCGGCGGTGAGAGTCGGCGGGCAGCCGTGCTCGGCGCGACGGCAGGAGCCGGTGAACAGCCGTGTCCGGCGCGACGGCAGGAGTCAGTGAACAGCCACGACGGCCGCACCCGGCACGACGGCGAGAAGCCGGTGGCCGGTCACACCCGGCGGGACGGGCGCGACCGTGGTCAGCCACCCGTGGCCCGTGGTCAGTGGCCCGTGGTCAGTGGCCCGTGGTCAGTGGCCCGTGGTCAGTGCCGCGTCGCGGCGTCGATGAGTTCCTGCAGGCGCAGGCCACGGGCCGCGTCCAGCTCGCCCGGGCGGCCCGACCGCACGGCGGCGGCGAACTCGGCGCGCAGGATGGGCCAGCACTCCTCGTGGTCGATCCCGGAGGTGTCGAAGACGAGCTCCCCCTCCGGCCCGAGCAGCTCGATCCGGGTGCGCGCCCTGGGCAGCCGCACGCTGCCCGACAGGGACGCCTGGCTGACGGCGCCGTTCTCGTGCTCGCAGGTCAGCTCCACCCAGCGGCGCGGGTCGCCCGTCGCCCGGACGGCGACGATGGGACCGACGGCGGCGTCCAGCAGGTCCAGCAGGTGCGGGCCGAGGTCGAGCAGGGCTCCCTGTTCCAGCCGCCAGCCGGTGGCGAACTCCCCGCCGAGGAAGGCGCCGTGCAGGTAGCACGAGCGGGCGCCGGTCGTCTCCAGCAGCGCGGCGCGGCGCAGGAAGTCGCGGGTGGCGGGGTGGTAGCGCTTGGTCAGCACCATCTGCGAGACGACGCCCGCCTCGGCGACGGCGTCCGCCACCGCGCGCGCCGACGCGAGGTCGGGCCCGAGCGGCTTCTCCAGCAGCACCGCCTTGCCCGCCTTGGCCGCGCGCACGGCGAGCTCCGCCTGGACGGCGGGGGGCACGGCGAACGCGACGGCCTCGCACCGGTCGAACAGCTCCTCCGGCGTGCCGGCGACGACCGCCCCGTACTGCTCGGCGATCTCCTGGGCGGCGGTGTCGCGGCGCGCCCAGACGGCGGCGAGGCGGGTCTCGGGGCCGGCGGCCAGCATCCGGGCGTGCATGGTGCGGGCCCACGGTCCGGCGCCGATCAGGCCGACCTCGACGGGTGTGACGGTGTTCACGATTCGACTCCGGCGGGTGAGCGGTGGTGCGGACGGGCCGGCGCCGCGAGGCGGGCGTCGGCCTGGTCGGGGGCGTACAGGTGCTCGACCACCATCGCGGTGGCCCCGGCGAGCGCGGCGCGGTCGCCGAGCCGGGAGGTGACGACCTGCAGGTTGCGTGTGGCCCGGGGCAGGGCGCGCTGGTAGAGCAGCTCGCGTACCCCGGTGACGAAGTGGGTCTCCGCCAGGTCTCCGGCGATCATCAGCACGCCGGGGTTGAGCAGGGTGACGACGGTGACGAGCACCTCGCCGCAGCGCCGTCCGGCCTCGCGGGCCAGGCGCCCGGCGTCGGGGGAGCCGGCGTCGAGGTGGGCGCGGACGTCGGCGCCCGACTGGGCGGGCACGCCGAGGGCGGCCAGCTGCCCGGCCAGGGCGCGTCCGCTGGCGACGGCGGCCAGGCAGCCGTACGAGCCGCACATGCAGCGGGCCTCCGACTGGTCGTGCAGGCGGATGTGGCCGAGGTCGCCGGCGCCGCCGTCGATGCCGCGGAAGACCTTGCCGTCGACGACGACGCCCGCGCCGATGCCGGTGGAGACCTTGACCAGGACGAACGCGGAGCAGTCGGCGAAGGCGTGGCGCTGCTCGCCCAGCCCCATCAGGTTGGCGTCGTTGTCGACCAGGACCGGGACGGCGGCGTCCACCCCGGCGTGCAGGGCGAGCGACCGCTGCGTCCGCTCGGGGACCGGGTATCCGTCCCAGCCCGGCATGATCGGCGGCCGTACGACCCGTCCCAGCGAGGAGTCGACGGGGCCGGGGAGCGACAGGCCCACCCCGCAGACCGCCTCTGGAGCGGTCCCGGCCGCGCTCAGCAGGTCGGCGAACCACAGGCCGAGCCGGTCGAGGACGACCTCCGGGCCGTCCTCGATCGGCAGCGCCCCGGCGTGCTCGGCCAGGACGCCGCCCGCCAGGTCCATGACGGCGGCGCGGGCGTGGGTGACGTCCAGGTCGGCGGCGAGGACCACGGCGTGGCGGGTGTCGAACTCGAGCAGGTTGGAGGGACGCCCGCCGGTCGACTGCCCGCCGGGGACCGCGCGCAGCCAGCCGGCCTCGAAGAGCTGGTCGAGCCGCTGGCCGACGGTGGAGCGTGACAGGCCGGTGACGCGCTGGAGCTCGCCCCGGGTGCGCGCCTGCCCGGTGCGGATCAGTTCCAGGAGGTGGCCTGCGGTGCTCCAGGGCGTTGCCATCCGGTGTGTCTCTCCTCGGCTCTAGCTCTTGTCCGCACCGCTGGTGAGGCCCTCGGTAAGGAGTCTCTCAGCGGCGTAGAAAAGAACTACCACGGGAATCGTGAGGACCACCGACCCCGCCATGAGAACCGTCTTGGGAACCTCGATGCCGTTGGCGAGTTGCTGCAGGCCCAGCGAGACCGTCCACTGGTCGGGGGCGGCGGCGAGGAAGAGCAGCGCGAAGAGGAACTCGTTCCAGGCGATCATGAAGACGTACAGGCCGGTCGCCATGAGCGAGGGCGCGGCCAGGGGCAGCACGATCTTGCGCAGGATCTGCGTGCGCGAGCAGCCGTCGAGCGCCGCGGCCTCCTCGACGCTCTTGGGGATGGTGATGAAGTAGTTCTTCAGCATGTAGATGGAGACGGGCACGGTCTGCGCGATGTAGACGATGACGAGCCCGGTCAGGCTGCCCTGCAGGCCCATCTTCGCGAACATCACGAACAGCGGGACCGCCAGCAGCGTGGAGGGGAAGAGGTAGACGGCGAGGAAGACCGCGCTGACCTGGCGTCCGCCGAGGAACCGCAGGCGGCTGACCGCGTAGGCGCCGGGCACCGAGGCCAGCAGGGTCAGCGCCACGGTGGCCAGGGCGACGAGGGCGGAGTTGCCGAGCATCCTCAAAAAACCCTGGCCGCCGTCGTCGACCGACTGCAGGACGTTGCGGTAGGTGTCGAAGGTGAGCTCCGACAGGCTCACCCACAGCCGGCCCGGGTCGAGCAGCAGCTGGTCGATGGGCTTCACCGACAGCAGCAGCATGTAGTAGAAGGGGAAGAGCGTGGCGATCGCGAGAAGGGCGATCACGACCCACCGCAGGACGGCGAAGATCCTCTCCTCGAGCTGTGCGCGGCTCATGACGCCTCCTCCTGGACCCTCTTGGCGAAGAACTTGAAGTAGATGCCGAGCAGCACGGCGAGGACGATCGCGAGGACCAGCGCCTGCGCGGCGGCCGCTCCCACGTCGTAGCGGGCGGTGAGGAAGTCGTAGACCCGCACGGCGACGACGTCGGTGCCCGAGCCGCCCCCGGTGAGCAGGTAGACGTCGTCGAACTTGTTGAACGTCATGATGAACCGCAGCACCGAGAGCAGCGCGATCACCGGCATCAGCTGGGGCAGCAGGATGTGGCGGAAGCGCTGGGTGAGCGTGGCGCCGTCCACCGTGGCGGCCTCCTCTATCCCGGCGGGCACGGCCTGCAGGCGGGCGAGCAGGAACAGGAAGGCGAACGGGAAGTAGCGCCAGACCTCGAAGGCGATGACGGTGAGCAGGGCGAGCGGCAGCTCCACGTCCCAGCCGAGGAGGGAGATCTCGTGGGAGCGGGTGGACAGGAAGGCGATCGGCTTGTCCCAGCCGAGCAGGCGGGTGCCCAGCTCGTTGACGATGCCGAACTGCGGGCTGAGCGCGATCTCCCAGACGAACGTGACGGCCACCACGGGCGCGACGTAGGGCAGCAGCATCGATCCGCGCAGCAGTGCCCGGCCGCGGAAGGGGCGGCGCAGGGCGAGGGCGGCGACCAGCCCGAGGGCGATCGACCCGGCGGTGCTGCCCACGGTGTAGACCAGGGTGGTCCACAGCGAGGGCCAGAAGCCGGGCGAGGTGAAGACCTCGGCGAAGTTGTCCCAGGTCCAGTTGGACAGCAGACCCATGCCCTGGATGTCGATCAGCCGTGCCCGCTGGAAGGCGAGCAGCACGGTCCAGGCGATGGGCAGGACGACGACGACCAGGACCACGAGCACGGTGGGCGACACGAAGGCCAGCCCGGTCCTGTTCTCGCGCTGGGCCAGGGTGAGGGGCCTGTCGCGCCGGACCTCGGGTTCGGGGCTCGTCTCGGGGGGTCGGCGCCGCTCGGCGCCCTGTGTGGTGCTCATCGTGGGTTCCTCGGGGGACGGGGGCCGCGGGGGCTCACTGGAGGGACTTCTGCAGGGCCGTGACTTCGTCGTCGGCCTCCCTGGCGGCCTCTTCCGGGGAGATCTGGCCGGAGGTCATGGCGCCGACCGCCTTCGGGATGGGGAGCTCGCCGAGCGTCGCGCCGACCAGCGCGCCCTGCCCCTCGGTGAGGCCCCAGCGCCGCATGTCGCTCACGCCGGAGGCGAGCTCGTCGAGCAGCTCGGCGGAGAAGACGGACTGCATCGGCTTCTTGGTGTCGACGCCGACGTCGCTGGCGCGCCAGGCCTTGCGGTACCTGTCGGGCTCCTCGGCCGTGCCGTCGCGGACCGGGATCTTGCCCTCGGGGGCCATGCCGAACCAGCCCTCGTACCCGGTGCTCATCATGTACGTGACGAACTTCTCCGAGGCCGCGTTCTCGGCGGTCCGGGTGACCGCCCAGGAGGCGATCTCCCCGAACTGGGCGGGCTCGGCGGCGCCCGGCCCCTTCAGCGCCGTGACGATCCCGCTGTTGTCGGAGAGGAAGCCGGGGTCCTGGGCGCACTGCGCGCAGCTGGGCAGCGCGTCGGCGCGCAGGCCCGCCAGCTCGTCCAGCAGGAAGGTGGACCAGACGATCATCGAGGAGCGGCCGGCGAAGTAGGTGGCGCGGGTGGAGTCCACGCTCTGCGTGCCCGGGGCGCCGTAGTCGGCGGCGAGCTGGTGGTAGGTGGCGAAGGTCTGCCGGCACTGGGGGCTGTCGAGGCCGACGTCGCCCCCGGGGCCGACGAGCCGGCAGCCGTTGGCGAGCGCGAGGTCCTCGAAGCTCTGCTGGGTGAAGACGTCGCTCGGGTCGGTGGCCAGCGACATGCCGCTGACGTCGCCCGTGTTCAGGGTCTTCGCGGCCCGCAGCATGGCGTCGTAGGAGTCGGGGGCGGGCAGTCCCGCCTTGGCGAACAGGTCCTTGCGGTAGACGAGGATCTGCATCCAGGCGTCGCTGGGCACGCTGAGGCGGGTGGCCCCGCCGTCGCCGGTCAGCGTGAGCGCGTTGCGGTTGAAGGTGCCCGCGCCGAGCCCCTCGACGATCCTGCCCGCGGCCGCGGTGTCGAGCAGGCCGTTGGTGTACATCTGCCAGATCGAGGCGAGCGGGACGCCGCCGAGGACGTCGGGGAGGGTGCCCGCGGCGGCCGCGGACATGATCAGCTGTGGCAGCTGGCCCTCGTCGACCCCGACCAGGTCCACCTGGACGCCGCTCTCCTTCTCGAAGGCCGCGACGATCTTCTTGGTCACCTCCATGCGGGGGGTGAGGTTCTCCAGGCTCCAGACCGTGATCCTGTTGTCCGGGGCGCTCTCACCTCCCGCGGCACAACCGGACATCAGCCCGATTCCCAGCGCGACGGCCACGGCGGCCGCCAGTGCCCTCGACCTTCGAGACCGCCTGCGCATAGATCTTCCTCACTGCCGCTGTGTTTCGTACGTGTTGCATCAGAGCACCACTTTTGCTTATTGACAAGACCTAAGTTTGGGCTATCTTCGACACAAGCCAGCTGTATTTGTCCAATGGATACACAAAAACGATCTTCCGGAGCTCCTGTGGAACGTGTCGTCCAGTTCACCGGCCCCCGCCAGGTGGAGATCGCCACCGGCGAATCGCTGCCCCTGCCGCCCGGCCACCTGCGCGTCCGGACCCTGTACTCCGGCATCTCCGCGGGCACCGAACTCACCGCCTACCGGGGGACCAACCCCTACCTGACCCGCACCTGGGACCCCGAGGCCCGCATCTTCCGCGACGCGGGGCCCGGCATCTCGTACCCGGTGGCGGGCTGGGGCTACTCCGAGGTCGGCGAGGTCGTCGAGGTCTCCCCCGAACTCGCGGGCACACCGGGGCTGCCCGCGCCCGGCGACGTGGTGTGGGGCATCTGGGGGCACCGCGGCGAGGGCCTCGTCCCCGCGGAGAGGATGATCGGCCACCGGCTCCCCGAAGGGCTCGCCCCGCTCGCGGGCGCCTTCGCCAGGGTCGGGGCCATCGCCTACAACGCCGTCCTCGCCGGTGACCTCCACCTCGGCGAGGACGTCGCCGTCTTCGGCCAGGGCGTGATCGGCCTGATCACCACCCGGCTGGCGGAGCTGAGCGGCGCCCGCGTCACCGCCGTCGACGCGCTCGACTCCCGCCTCGCCAAGGCCGAGGAGTACGGTGCCGCACGCACCCTGAACGCGCGCGCCGACGCCGTCGCGGAGCGGATCCGCGAGGCCACCGGCGGGCTCGGCGCCGACGTCGCCATCGAGATCAGCGGCGCCCACGCGGCCCTGCACGAGGCCGTCCGCTCGGTCGCCGTGGGCGGTCGCGTCGTCGCCTCGGGCTTCTACCAGGGCGACGGCGTGGGGCTGCGGCTCGGCGACGAGTTCCACCACAACCGCGTGCAGATCGTCTCCTCCCAGATCGGCGGGGTCCCGCCGCAGCTCGCCGGGCGCTGGAGCGTGGACCGGCTGCAGCAGACCTTCCTGCGGCTCGTCGCCGAAGGCCAGGTCGACGTGAAGTCCCTGGTGAGCCATGTCGTCCCGGTCGCCGACGCGGCCGAGGCATACGTCCTCCTGGATGAGCGTCCCGCCGACGCGCTCCAGGTCGTCCTGGAGTTCTGAGAGGCTGACGAACGATGCTCAAAATCGCCTGCCAGGAGCAGCTGCTTCCCGGCGAGACGCTCCAGGAGAAGTGGGAATTCGCGCGGGACGCCGGCTACGACGCCATCGAACTGCGCGCCAAGGGGGACTTCCACTTCCGCGAGCGGCTGCCCGAGCTGCGCAAGGCCCTCGCCGACGGCGTCGTCATGCCGACCGTGTGCGTGGACATGCTCCACTTCTTCGGAGCCTTCGACGACGACCTGCGCCGCGACGCGATCGAGCAGATGAAGTCGCAGCTGTCGGTCATCGGCGAGCTCGGCGGGCTGGGCGCCCAGACCCCCGCCTCCTACGGCATGTTCTCGCGGCGGCTGCCGCCGTTCGAGCCGCCGCGCAGCGAGGAGCGGGACCGCGAGGTGCTGCTGGAGGGACTCGCCGAGCTGGGCGAGCACGCCCGCTCCGAGGGCGTCACGCTCTTTTTGGAGCCGCTCAACCGCTACGAGGACCACATGGTCAACCGGCTGGAGCAGGCCGCCGACCTGATCCGCGCCGTCGGCCTCGACTCGGTCCGCATCGGCATCGACAGCTACCACATGAACATCGAGGAGACCGATCCCGCGGCCTCCATCCTCGCCGCCGCGTCCCTGGTCGGCCACGCCCAGGTCAGCGACTCCAACCGCATGCAGCCCGGAGCCGGCCACCTCGACTGGCCCGCCTGGCTGAGCGCCCTGGACGCCATCGGCTACGACGGCTACCTGGCGGTCGAGTGCAGGCTCACCGGCGACCCGGTGCGGGCCGTGCGCTCGATCCCGCCCTTCCTGCGGCGCGCCTCCTTCCCGCATCGGCCGGCCGGATGACCGCCGTCCTCGAAGCGGCCGCCGCCTCCGGCACCGGCCGCCCGGCCCACCTGCGCCGGGCCGCCACGCACGTCCTGCTCGGCAACTGGACCGGGGCCTCGACCGTCCCCTCGCGCGCCCTGTACCCCCACCAGTGGAGCTGGGACTCGGCCTTCGTCGCCATCGGGCTGCGCCACATCGCCCCGCGCCGGGCCCAGCGCGAGCTGGAGACGCTGCTGGGCGCGCAGTGGGGCGACGGCCGGATCCCGCACATCGTCTTCAACCCGTCGGTGCCGCTCGGGGCCTACTTCCCCAGCCCCGACTTCTGGCGCTCCTCCGCCACGGACCGGGCCACGGGCGCGCCCTCCAGCGTCGAGACCTCCGGAATCGTCCAGCCGCCCGTGCACGCCCTGGCCGCCTGGCTGGTGCACCTCGCCGACCCGGCCGAGTCGCGGCGCCGCGGTTTTCTGCCGCGTGTCTATCCCGGGCTCGCCGCCTGGCACCGCTACCTGGCCGGCTCCAGGGACCTGGGCGGCGGCGGGCTGGCCGCGGTGGTGCACCCGTGGGAGCCGGGGCTGGACAACAGCCCGAGCTGGGACACGGCCCTGGCCAGGGTCGAGCCCGCGCCGCGGGAATCCTTCCGCCGGGCCGACCTCGACCACGGCTCCCCCGCCGACCGGCCCACCGACCTGGACTACGCGCGGTACGTGCGCCTGGCCGCCACCTACCGCGACCACGCCTACGACGACGCGCGCACCCCGCACGCCTTCGCCGTCGAGGACCCCGGCTTCAACGCCCTGCTCATCGCCTCCGAGCACGCGCTCGCCGCGATCGCCCGGGTGGTCGGCGCGGACGAGGAGGCACACCGGCTGCGGGCCGGGGCGGCGACCGACGCCCTGCTCGACCGCCTGTGGGACCCGGCCGCCGGAATCTTCCTCCCCCGCGACCTGGTGACGGACGAGCCCATCGCCGGGTACGGCGTGTCGGGGCTCGTCCCGCTGATCGTCCCGGGCCTGCCCGATGACGTCGCCGCGGCCCTGGTGCGGACCGCCCTCGGGCCGCGCTTCCGCCTGGGGGAGGTCCGGCTGGTGCCCAGCTACGACCTCACGGCCGAGGAGTTCGACGCCAGCCGCTACTGGCGCGGTCCCAGCTGGTTCAACATGGCCTGGCTGGTCCACCGCGGCCTGGTGCGGCACGACGAGGCCGCGACGGCCGGCCGGCTGCGCGCGCAGGCCCTGGACGCGGCCCACCGCACGGGATTCGCCGAGTACCTGGAGCCGTACACCGGCGAGGGGCGCGGCGTCCGGCGCTTCAGCTGGACCGCCGCCCTGGCCCTGGACCTGCTCGACTCCTCCGGTGACACGTTCGGGACCGGCGGCTCCGGCGGGGAGGGCTCCACCCGATGAGCGCCGGCCGCCTGCTGGTCAACAGCGGCACCTTCGCCGCCGTGACCGCCCACGGGGACATCCACGGCACCCGGGGCCCCGCGACGGACGGGTTGTTCGTCCAGGACGCCCGGCACCTGAGCCGGTGGCTGCTGACCGCGGGCGGCACGGCGCCCCCGTCGGCCCAGTCGGCCCCGCCGACCGCGGGCGGCACGGCCCCCCTGTCGACCCCGCTGACCCCGCCGACCCCGCTGACCCTGCTGACCTCCTCCGGCGACGGCTGCGTGCTCACCCCGGCGGGCACCCGTGACCACCCTCCCGCCTACACGGTCTTCCGGCGGCAGGCGGTGGCCGAGGGCGCCCTCACCGAACAGGTCCGGCTGGTGAGCAACAGCGGCGAACCCATCGTCGTGGAGCTCGAACTCCACGTGGACGCCGACTTCGCCGACCAGTTCGAGCTGCGCGCCGACCACCGCGCGTACGACAAACCCGGCGCGCGCCGCACCGCGCACGACACGCCCGACGGGGTCGCCTTCCACTACCGGCGCGGTGAGACCTGGTCCTCGCGGACCACCGTCGCCGCGGCGCCGCCGCCACACCGGACCCGCCCCGCCGACGCCGACGCCGACGACGGCACCGGCCGCGTCCTGACCTGGCGGCTGGCGCTGCCCGCCCACGACACGGCCGATCTGCGGCTCACCGCCCTGGCCGTCCCGCACGGTGCGGGGGAACCGACCCCGCCCGGTTCCCCCGGCACCGTGCGGAAACGGCTGGAGGCCGACACCGGCGAGTTCGTCGGCGCGCGTCCCCGCCCTCGCGACCTCACCTCCTGGGAGGAACTGGCCAGGGCCTGCGAGCAGGGGCTGGCCGACCTGGCGCGGCTGCGCGTCCCCACCCTCGGCCCCGGCGGCGAGG
This sequence comes from Streptosporangium nanhuense, assembly GCF_059358815.1. Taxonomy (NCBI): domain Bacteria; kingdom Bacillati; phylum Actinomycetota; class Actinomycetes; order Streptosporangiales; family Streptosporangiaceae; genus Streptosporangium; species Streptosporangium nanhuense. Next base: position 81,618 of record NZ_JCADBG010000017.1, on the reverse strand, counting down.
CGCTGCGGGTGCCCGCGGCCGGCGTCCCCTGGTTCCTCGGCCTGTTCGGCCGCGACTCCCTGCTGACCTCGCTGTTCGCCCTGCCGTACCGGCCCGCCCTGGCCGCCGACACCCTGCTCGCCCTCGCCGCCGTCCAGGGGACGCGGAACGACCCCGCCCGCCTGGAGCAGCCGGGCAGGATCGTGCACGAGGTACGGCACGGCGAGCTCGCGCACTTCCGGCAGGTCCCCTACGGCCGCTACTACGGGAGCGTCGACGCCACCCCGCTCTTCCTGGTGCTGCTGGAGGCCCACGCCACGGCCACCGGCGACCCGGGAACGGCCAGGCGCCTCGAACCGCACGCGCGCGCGGCGGTGGAGTGGATGTTCCGCGACGGCGGCCTCGGCGGGCACGGATACCTCCGCTACACCTCCGACGCGGCGGGCGGCGGCCTGGTCAACCAGAACTGGAAGGACTCCGCCGACGCCATCCGCTTCTCCGACGGCACCCTGGCCGAGGGCGCCCTCGCGGTCTGCGAGGTCCAGGGGTACGCCTACGACGCCCTGGTCCGCACGGCGCGGCTCGCCCGCACGGTGTGGGACGACCCGCGCTGGGCCGGCCTCCTGGAGGAGGCCGCCGCGGACCTGCGAGACCGCTTCCGCCGCGACTTCTGGATGCCCGAGCACGCCTTCCCCGCGCTCGCCCTCGACGGTGAGGACCGGCGGGTCGACACGCTCGCCTCGGACGCCGGGCACCTGCTGTGGTCCGGCATCCTGGCACCGGAGGAGGAACGGGCGGTGGGCCGGCGGCTGCTGCGGCCCGACTTCTTCTCCGGCTTCGGCATCCGCACGCTCGCCTCGGGCCAGGTCCCCTACCACCCGCTCTCCTACCACCGGGGCAGCATCTGGCCGCACGACAACGCCGTCATCGTGCTCGGCCTCGCGCGCTGCGGGCTCACCGAGCAGGCCGGGGCCCTCACCCACGGCCTGGTACGGGCGGCGGCCGGGCACGACTGGCGGCTGCCGGAGGTCATGGCCGGGTACGGGCGCGACGAGCATCCGGACCCGGTGCCCTACCCGCACTCCTCCTCCCCCCAGGCGTGGGCCGCCGCGACACCGCTCGCCCTCCTCACCGCCTCGCGAGAGGCGGGCACGGCTTCCGAGCCGCTCGCCCCCGCCGTGCCGCGAGGGGGCGGGTGATCCACCGGTGGTCAGGGCGGCGGGGGCCGAGATCCCCGCGCGTGGCGCTCACAACCGCGACGCGAGCCCGTTAACTTTTCTGTCAATCGCAAAAATTTTCCGTCCGGGACGCGGGGAAAGTGCTCATGTGCGGCCGGCTCACCGGGTGAGAGGCCCCTGGTGAAGGGAGAAGGTGTATCCCCAGGCCACCGGCCACACTCCGAAAGGTTTCGGATATGCTGCCGGGCATGCCAGCTAAGCCCCGGGTGACGATCGCCCGCATCGCCGAGGAGGCGGGCGTCTCCGCGCCCACGGTCTCCAAGGTGATCAACGGCAGGTCCGAGGTGTCGCCGGAGACCCGCAGGCGGGTCGAGCGCCTCCTCCGCGAGCACGGTTACATCCGGCGCGCGACCGCCGCCGACGGCCCGGCGGGCCTGATCGACCTGATCTTCGCCGAGCTGGAGAGCCCCTGGGCGATGGAACTCGTCCGCGGGGCGGAGAAGGCCGCCTCGGAGGCCGAGGCCAGCATCGTGATCTCCGTCCTGCACACCCGCGCGGGCCCCGGCCGCGACTGGCTCGACCGGCTGGCCGCCCGCCGCACCGACGGCGTGATCATCGTCGGCTCCCGGCTCTCGGCGCAGCGGTACGACCGGCTCAACGCCCGCTCGATCCCCTTCGTGGTCGTCGACCCCGAGGGCGAGCCGGCCCCCGGCGTGGCGTCGGTGGGCGCGACCAACTGGCAGGGCGGCCTGACCGCCACCCGGCACCTCCTGGAGCTCGGCCACCGCCGGATCGGCATGATCGGCGGCCCGCCCGACGTGCTGTGCAGCCGCGCCCGCATAGACGGCTACCGGGCCGCGCTGGAGACGGCCGGGGTCGAGGTCGACCCCGCGCTGATCCTGCACGGCGACTTCCTCGTCGGCTCCGGCCACGACCACGGCCACACCCTGCTCTCGCTGCCCGACCGGCCCACCGCCGTCTTCGCCGGCAGCGACCTGCAGGCCTTCGGCGTCTTCGAGGTCGCCAGGCAGCGCGGCCTGCGCGTCCCCGACGACCTGAGCGTCGTCGGCTTCGACGACCTGCCCCTGTCCAGGTCCGCCTGGCCGCCGCTCACCACGGTCCGCCAGCCCCTGGAGGAGATGGCCTTCCTCGCCACCCGGATGGCCCTGGGCATCTCCCGCGGCGAGTCCCCCGAGCCCCGCCGGGTCGAGCTCTCCACCGACCTCGTCGTCCGCGAGAGCACCGCTCCCCCGGCGAGCTGACCGTAGGGGCCACTCCCTTGCCCGGGGCGTGCTCAAGACGGGCGGTACGAGCGACAGCGCGGTCGCTCGGGCGGGCGCACGCAGCCACATCGGCCGACACCGTCGCGTCGTGATCGGCTCGTCTCTCGATCGTTGCGGTCCGAGACGAGAGGTTCACGTGATCGGCATCGTGTGAGATCACGACCGGGCCGGATCATCCCGTTTCGCACGCGTGCGCGTAAGGGGTCATCCGGGGCGCGCGGATCGGTCGGGCAGTCCTGTCGCGTGGCGCAGCCGGGTGAACTCCGCCGCCAGGGCCGCGGGCGGGAAGTGAGCGTTGCGGCCACTGGGGTTGGGAAGTATCCATACCCGCGCCCCGCCGATCGTGCCGGCCTGGGCTCCGACGCGGGCCTGGGGCGCGCCGAACGCGACACGGTATCCGCTCACGCCGAGAAACGCCGCCCAGCGGGGAGAGAAGGCGCGCAGGCGCCGCGTCAGGTCGCGGCCACCGTCGGCCAGTTCGCGCGGCGTCAGCTGGTCGGCCCGGGAGGTGGGCCGGCGCACGATGCCGGTGATGCCCAGTCCCAGGTCCAGCAGGTCTCGTTCCCGCTGCGGCCGCAGGACGGCCGGGGTGAATCCGGAGGCGTGCAGGGCCGGCCAGAACCGGTTTCCCGGGGTCGCGAAGCTGTGCCCGGCCGCGACGGAGAGCGGTGCGGGATTGATGCCGATGAAGACGACGCTCAGCTCTTCGGCGAGGACGTCCGCCAGCCCTCCGGCGGGGACGCCCGCCACCTCTCGATCACTCATGGCTTCTCCCTGCCGGTGTCCGACGATGCCGTGTCGCCCGCGCCGGCTACTCGTCGAGTCGTACGGGCTTTTCGACAGGCGAGCCGGGACTCTCTCGGGACCCGGTGAGCGGGCTCGCCCGTCGAGGCGCACTACGGCGTGTGGAGCAGTTCCAGGCCCATCGTGGCGGGGAGGGCCGCGAGGTCGCCTCCGGCGAGCTTGGCGGCGGCCGCGCGCAGGGCGCTCAGGCTGTGCAGGTAGGGGTCGACCCCCAGGCTGATGCGGCGGGCGCCGGCCCGCCGGATGTCGTCGAGGGTGAAGGCGCCCGACGACCATCCCAGGAGTACGTTGACGGGCTTGGGCGCGACCGCCCTGACGACGGTGGCGACGGCGTCCAGGTCGGGCAGGTAGGGGGCGAAGAGCACATCGGCGCCGGCTTCGGCGAAGGCGGTCAGGCGGCGGACGGTGTCGTCCAGGTCGGGCCGGCCCTGGATGAAGTTGTCGGTGCGGCCGGTCAGCACGATCTGTCCCCGGGCCGCGGTGGCGGCGTGGCGTACGCGCTCGACGGCCTCGTCGAAGTCGCGGATGGGGTGGTCGGGGTCGGCGGAGGTGTCCTCGATCCCGATGCCGGACAGGCCCGCGGCGATGGCGGCCTTGACGGTCGCGGCGACGTCGTCGGGGGTGTCGCCGTAGCCGTCCTCGAAGTCGCCGTTGACGGGGAGCCCGCTTGTCCGGCTGAGCAGTTGTGCGTGTGCGAGGTGCTCGTCGCGGCTGATCGCGTGGCGGCCGTCGAGGCGGCCGAGGGTGGCGGCGAAGGCGGCCGAAGAGGTGGCGACGGCCTTGAAGCCCGCCTCGGCGAACACCGCGGCCGACAACCCGTCGAAGGCGTTGGGCATGACGAAGACGTCGTTCCGCTCGTGCAGGGCGGCGAAGGCTTCATAGCGCTCGCGCGAAGTGGTACCGGACATGGCTGTGTCCTCTCCAGATGGATGGTGTCGTGCCGACCGTCGCCGCATCCGTCCGACGGTCCCCCTGCCGGTCTCACTCACCGTTTACGCAGGTCATGGATGCGGGCTTCCGACTTTATGGGCTACGCAGCCCAGTAAACCGGACACAGATTGGGCTGTCAAACCCAATATTGGAGTACGCTCTGTTCCATGGGCGTTGGAAGGGCCGATGCGAAGTTCACGGCCAAGGGGCTCGCGGCCAGGGCACGCATCATCGAGCACGCGGCGGAGTTGATCTACACCCAGGGCGTGCACGGCACCAGCAACGAGCTGCTGCGCAAGGCATCGGGCGTCAGTGGATCACAGCTCACCCACTACTTCCCGGACAAGGAAAGTCTCGTGCTCGCGGTGATCGAGTGGCAGACGGAGAAAATCCTCGACCTGCACGCCGGGTCGAGTTTCGCGGGGTTCGACACCATCGACGCCCTGCGGCAGTGGGCCGCGTTCTACGTCTCCCACGAGCGTGTGTGCCAGGAGGGCTGCACGCTGGGTTCCCTCGCGGCCGAGATCGTCAAGGCCGATCTCGACGTCCGCGACCGGCTCGCCGCCGACTTCGACCGCTGGAAAGACGTGCTGCGCGCCGGACTCGATCGCATGCGCGACCAAGGCCGGCTTCGCCCCGACGCCGACCCCGCGCAGCTGGCGAACCTGCTGCTGGCCGCCATGCAGGGGGGCATGCTGCTCGCTCAGATCGCCCGCGACGCCACCCCGCTGCGTGACGCCTTGACCGCCGCCATCGATCAGGTGCAGTCCTTCGAGGTGACGCAGGCGTCGCCTGAGCGGGCTCGGTAACGGCCACCACACACCGGCACGGCTGCCCGAGGTCCGTCAGCCGTGGCCGCGCGCGATCCACGGCCAGGCGAGAGAGCATCCCTACGCCTCACCGTTCCAGTTCGACGCTGGCACCCTTCTCGTCGGTTCAGGGCTGGTGCGCGTTTCTCAACGGCATCTCAACGCCAGCGGGGACGGTTCGCTGTTGAGGGAATTCTCAGCGTCCCTCAGCGAGGTCACAGGTCCGACAGGACAGGCTTCGTCGAATCATCGCGTCACGAGGCCGAGGAGTGCGGATGAGAGACGAGACGCTGAGCCCGTGGCGCAGGTGGCCGTTCGTTGCGGCGGTGTGGAGCACGCTCTACGGTGTGGCCCACGTGTGGTGGCTGACAGATTCAGGGGCGCCGTCGGCTCCTCCTGAGGAGGCGTTCTCGCCCGGCCGGTGGATGGCGGTGACGCTTGCTTTCATGGCCACAGCGGTGTGCTCAGTGATCGCCGCCGGGATCGGCCACCGCTGGGCGGTGTCTGTGCGATGGACGCTGGTGGCGCTGGCGTGGGTGATCGGGGCCGGGCTGATCGTTTATTCGTACATGCTCGCCATCAGCCTTGTCACCATGCTGTTCGGCCAGGTGGACCACTGGGGGAGCCTGTTGACCCGCGCGGCCGGAGCGACGGCGGGCGTGCTGACGCTGGCGTGTGCCGTCGCCGAGCAGCGCAGGGTCCGGCGGGCCTGTTCCCACTGCGCCCGAGTCCACGGCCGTTCGCCGGAGCGGCGCACCGATCCCACACCACGGTGGGCCTACCTCGCCGCTTACATCGCGATCGCTGGTTGCGCAGCTCGTCTGAGCGCGCTGGTCCTCGACTCCATCATGACGCAAAAGCCGCTGCCGTTCGCGCTCGGCACACCCTTCGCGATCTTCGTCGTCTCGCTGATCCTGGCCGGCACTCTTCTGCCACTGGCGCTGGTGCACCGGTTCGGCAGGATTTGGCCACGCTGGGTGGTACCGCTGGCGGGAGGTGATGTGCCGCGATGGCTCGTGCTCGGAGCCGCTTTGCCGGTCGGCGCGGGCTTGGCAGGCTACTTCGGCGTGGCCGGGATGACGGCGTGGTTTCTTGGTAAGGGCAACCTGGCCCAAGCTCCATTCTGGAAGGTGTCGATGGAGATGTTCGGCTACACGTTGTGGGGCCTGGGCCTGCTCGCCGCCGCCATGTCCTACTACAGTTCGACCAGGCCGAGCTGCCCTTTCCCGGGGTTCGCCGTTCCGCGCACTCCACGAACGCCGTCATGATCGAACCAGCGATCGATCGTCAGACAGGACATGGTCTCGCGGCTCCTCGAAGTGTCCGGTTCCCATTCAAGATCATCGGCATGGCCGTTCACGAAAAGCTTCGCCTCTCCGAACGCGAATAGCCGCGTCGCCGGGCGGGATGTTCTCCATCCGCACGCGGATGACGTCGGCCGGCTGCGCGGCGCGCCCACTCCGCGACGTCGACGCTGCTCCGCTCGCCGGGTCCGGCGGGAACGGACCCCTTACAGTGGCCACCGTGATGGATTTGACGCAGATGGTGGCTTTCGCCGGTGTGATGACACTCGGGGCGATGTCGCCCGGGCCCGACTTCGCCGTGGTCGTCCGGCGTTCCGCCGTGTCCGGCCGCGCGTACGGCATGGCGGCCGCGGCCGGGATCTCGGTCGGGGTGTTCGTCTGGGTGCTGGCCGCGGCGAGCGGCATCGCGGCTCTGCTGGCGACGTCGGCCGTGGCGTTCACCGTGGTCAAGGTCGCCGGGGCCGGCTACCTGCTGTATATCGGGGTCAAGGCGTGGCGCGCGGCTCTGCGCGAGGGCGGCGACCTGCGGCTGGATCTGCCCGATCCGGGAAGGCGCGGCCCGCTGGCGGCGTTCACCGAGGGGCTGCTGACGAACATGCTCAATCCCAAGGCCGCGCTGTTCCTCATCGCGCTGGTGCCCCAGTTCGTCTCCGGAGACGCCGGGCTGGGCGACGCGCTGGTGCTGTCGCTGATCGCGGTGGCGGGGACCGTACTGTGGTTCCTCCTGGTGGCCAACATCGTGGGAGCGCTGCGTCGGCTGTTCGCCAAGCCGGTCGTGCGCAAGACCGTGGACGGGCTCACCGGAACCGCGTTGATCGCCCTCGGCGTCAACCTGGCCGTCGCCGGCCGCCCGTAGCGAGACCGGCATGCCGGCACGCGTGTAGGTGAGCGGATGGACCGTGACGGTTCGGGTCACTCGTCCTCTCTCAGAAAACCCCTCCTGGCCTGGGCGATCGACCCGGTTGTCGGCTGACGGCACGCTTGTCGACAGCACTCCCGGCACGCCCTCATCTCATGTCGGCCTTGCCTGCGTGACCGGATCGGTGGCCGCCGGGCTTCGACGGCGGCAGGCCTGTGCCTTCGTGCGGTTGCCGCACAGGCGCGGTGAGCACCATCGGGCCCTGCCGGGACGGGATCGGTCGTGGAAGACCCACTGGCGGTCGGGGGCCCGGGCAGATCCCGGGCCGCGGCCAGGTGCCGTCCGCCGTGGCGGTGACCGCCGCCGTGACGAGCTGGCCGAGCGCGACGGTCACCGGGTCACCGGGTCACCGAGGACCACCGGTTCGGCGCCGCGTGTGGTCAGCTTGGCCTGCGGGAGAGGTCGAGCAGGACCTCGCCGTGCTCGCGGAGGGTCGCGCACAGGTCGCGGGCGAGATAGGTGTGGTCGGCCACACCGTCAGGACCCGGCAGGCCGTGCTCGCGCAGCCCCCCGCGACTCGTACCCCTCGTCGTGGACGAGCGTCGACGCGAGGCCGCGCCGCGCCTCCTCGCGCCCGCGGAAGGTCGCCGGAGGTGAAGCGGTCCGGGTTCGGTGGAGGCTGTGGTCCGCCCCGCGGCGGGCGGCGGCACGCGCGATCCGCGACGTCGCCCCGGCCATCCCGGCCCGATCACGCTCCGTTGCCTTTCACCCGCCGATCGATTGACGCCGGGCGCCGAATTTCAAAGACGGTCTTGCATATCTGTGATCTCTAGTTAAAGATCAATGTGCAAGGGCAATTCCCCACGGGGGTCTACAGGAAGGTCCAAGGCATGGGTCTCATGAAAAGAGCGGTCGTCGGCTTCGCCAGCTTCGCCATCGCCGGAACGGTCTTATCCTTTGGTGGCGTGGCCCACGCCGAAAGCAAGTTCTACGGTGGTTACTCGGACGCGGGCACCTGCAACTACTGGCGTTACGCGGTCAGGGATTCGGGATACCAGGTGACAACCTGTACCTGGTCGCAGCCCAACAAGTGGCACTTCACCGCGTGGCGCTAGCACCCGCGGCGGACCCGTTGTGAACCACACATAGGTCCAAGGGCCCGGCTCCTTGAGGAGCCGGGCCCTTCGCGCGTCCCGGGCCGGCGCGTGGGGTCCCGCCGGCTTCCGCCGCATCGGTCCGGGAGTCGATCCGCCCGCCGCGCACCGGGCGTCGTCGTACGCCGGGAAGGTCCGGCCGCCGGAGGAGGGCGAGAGACTCGCCGGTGAGCTCGCCCTCCCGGACGTCGCGGCCGGAGCGGTCCACTGATGACGGTGCGCGAGTTTGTCCAGCTCAGACACCAGATCGGTCCGGGAGATGCCGGAAGAACGGTCCCGGGCGCACCCCGGGCCGCCCGGTGGCGGAGCGTGATCGGGCCGGGGTGACCCGGGGGTGACACGGCGCCCGCCCGGTGGCCGCGAGGCCCTGGTCGCGGCCACCGGCGGGGCCCGCCGCCCCGGCCGTCCCCCCGCCCCTCCCGGCGAGATCGGCGTCCCGGCGGCCGCCGCCCGCGGCGCCGCGATCCGGCGGCGACTCCTGGGGACTCCCGCGGCCACCACGGCGGGACCACCGCCCGTCTCCTCCGGGAAGGCGGTGCGGGCCGGAGCCGCCACGCCGCCGGCGAACACGGAGCGTCACCGTGAAATCTGGCGGGAACGACAACCCGTGACACTCCGATAAGCGAGCTTACCGATCTGAAAACCGGATTGGCCTGGACTCTTCCAGCGCCTCCCCGGCTACCGAACGGAGTCATTCTCCATTTGGCCGCGAATTCGAGAGAATCGAATTCACCGGGGAAACGGGAAGTTTCGGCTTCCGCCCGGAGATCTCACCTGCGGCGGGGCCGGTGAATGGAACGATTTACCTTTGTGGGGCGAACGCGCGAGACTCCCCACCGCCCCGAGCCGGACCCGAAGGGCACGGACAGTGACGGATCTCGTCGAGTGGCCCTTCCCCACCGGCGGTACCGGCGGTACCGGCGGACGACCGTCGCGGAGGTTCGGAGCACGCGGGTCGAGGTGCCCGCGATTCTTTCTGGCCGGGGTCCGCCGGGTGGATCGGTCGTCCCCGCTCAGGAGTCTTGGCTGCTGGGAGGGCACTTCCGGGGGCGGCTCCCGCTTCGCGCTGATTTACGACTTGCCGCTAATCCCCCGAATCCAGAGACGAATTGACTGGATATTCCATACGATCTCGCGATAGTGCTTCTCTCGTATTACCTTTCCCCATATGGTGACCATGCCTCGCTGAAAACCCCGCGACAGACCACTGATCCGGTATGTGGCCGCAAGCGACAGGGGAGAAGCCAATGGCCGCTTCACGATGGACGACCACCCGTCTCGCGCTCGTCGCGCTGCTCACCGGCGTCCTGATCGCGGGCCTGCCGGGCCCACCGGGCACCGCGGCCGCCACGACCGGCGCGAACTCCCCGGTGAGCGCCTCCGACGCGAGAAGCCTCGACGACATCAACGCGGACATCCGCAGTGCCCAGTACGCCATCAACCGGTTCTGGGCGACGCACTGGTCGGAGTTCTTCCCCGGCAGATACTCGCCCCCGCGCGTTCTCGGCGCGTACGACGGCGCGCGGGGCGACGCGCCGACGTGCCAGGGACATCCCCTTCCCGATGACAACGCCCTGTACTGCTGGCCGCCCTACGACTTCGTCGCGTGGGACGTCGACCTCATGCGGATGGGATACCAGCAGGGGGACGCCTGGGTCTATCTGATCATCGCGCACGAGTGGAGCCACGTCGTCCAGGCCCGCATCCCCGAGAGACTGGTGTCCCGGCAGCTCGAACTCCAGGCCGACTGCCTCGCCGGGGCGGCGCTCTTCGGAGCCGCCGACGACGGCATCCTGTACTTCGAGACCGGTGACACCCAGGAGATCTCGGCGGCCCTGCGGGCGCACGCCGACGACACCCCCTGGACCGACGTCAGCGACCACGGCACCGCCGCGCAACGCCTGGGCGCCTTCAACCGGGGCGCCCGCCTGGGCGTGGGCGGATGCTTCGCGTGACGGGGGCGATCCCGGCTCGCGACCGCGCCCGCGCTTCCGCCCGCAGGCTCCCCGGCGACCGCGACCGCGACCGTTACCGTGACCACGACCACGACCACGACCACGACCGCGCTCACGCCCCTGCTCACGACGACGCTCACGACCGTCAGAGCACCCGGCCCGTCGCCGGGTAGGACCCCGGCCGGGGTGATGGAGGGGTCATCCGGGCCGGGGTCACGAACCTGCTCCCTGCCGCGAGGAGCCGGCCCCGGTCAGCGCGCGCAGATGTCCTGGTACGGCAGGGCGGGCGCGTAGCGGGTCCACTGTTCGCGGTTCAGGCCGCCGCCGGTCACCAGGCACGCGGTCGCGGCCAGCCGGTCGCGCAGGTCGTACATCGGGCGCAGGTCCCACAGGACGACGTCGCCCCGGGTGCCGGAGATCGCCAGCGTGTCACCGTCGGCGGAGAACACCGTGTGCCCGACGGCGTCCAGGTTGGCGGCCAGGGCGATGCCCAGCTGCCGGGGCAGGATCCGGTTGCCGAGGTCCCACAGGTAGGCGTTCCCCTCGATGCCGCCGGTGACCATGATGTCGGACGAAGGGGCGATCGCCAGGCTGATCCCGTGGCTGCGGTGCGGGGCGAACGGGTCGCCCAGCCGCCGGGCACGGGCGGGGTCGCCGAGGTCCCAGAGGATCGCGGCGCCGTTGGTGTCGCCGGTGACCAGCAGGTCCCCGGACGGCGACAGCGCCGCGCTGCCCACGTCCGCGCGGTGCCCGATCAGCGCGGAGCCGAGCTGCCGCGGACGCGCCGGGTCGGTGATGTCCCACAGCCTGACGCCTCTCTCGCCCTCAGGACCGCCGGCCTCCTGCACGGCCAGCCGATCCTGGGGACCCGGCTCGGGCTGGACCCCGGATCCCCGGACGACGGCCAGCACCCTGCCGTCCCTCACCCGCCAGAGGCCGAGCACCTGCAACTGGTCGAGGATCAGCGCCAGGCGGCGTGGCCTGGTCGGGTTGCGGACGTCCCAGAAGATGGTGCCACTGTCGCCGCCCGCGACCATCCGGCCGTCCGGGGAGAACACCAGGGCGCTCAGGTCCGCGTCCACGAGCAGCCGGTCGGTCTGCCGGGGCGAGCCGGGGTCGGCCGTGTCGTACAGGACCACCCCGGTGTCGCGCAGGCCCGACACGGCCAGGGTGGTGCCCCGCGTGGCGAACGCCGTCCTGATCGCGGACACCGGGATCGTGCCCATGGCCCGCGGGGCGGCGGGATCGCGGACCCGCCACAGCGCCACTCCCCTGAGCCAGCCGCCCACGGCGAGCTGCCCGCCGTCCGCGGAGAACGCCAAGCCGCCCGGGAGGTCCTTCCGCCTGGACAGGGCGCCGAGCCGCTGCCGCCGCCTGAGGTCCCAGATCGTCACCTCGTCGCTCACGGCGCTCCCGGCCATCGCGATCCGGCCGCCGTCCGGGGAGAACGCCAGCTCGTTGATCCGCGTGCGGGCGTCGAGCCGGGGTCCGAGCCTGCGGATCCGGCCGGGCTTGGAGAGATCCCACAGTTGCAGCCCGGGGGTCTTCTCGCTGGACGTGCCGAGCATCGACCCGTCCGGCGACAGCCACGCGCCTCCCTGCTGCTGGGGCTCGCCTATCACCTTCCGGCCCAGCCGCCGCGGCCGTGCCGGATCGGCCAGGTCCCAGATCGTCACCGGCCCGCCGGGGATTCCGCTGATCAGCCGGTCGTCGCCCGCGGAGAATCCCAGGATGCCGATGTACGGTGCGTAGATCTCGGCGTTGCCGGGATCGGCGAACGGCGTGCCGACCTGACGCGGGCGGAGCGGATCGCGCAGATCCCACAGCATCAGGGCACCCGAGTCGAAACCGGCCGCCAGATAACGCCCGCTGTGCGCGTACGCGATCGAGGAGACCCTGCTGCGAACCCCGGTCAGCTGCCCGGCGTACGGCGTGGTGGTGATCGCACGCTGGAGTGCGGAGTAGGTCTCCGCGTCCGGATGGATCCGGTGCGCGGCCACGTTCAGCAGCAGCGCGGTGCGCGGGTCGGTGTCCAGCGCCGCCTCCGCCTTGGAGATCAGCTGCCGGGCGATGGCGACCCGCTGCTGCTCCCGCGCCGTCTGCCGCTCCTGCCGCGCCGACCGCACCTGGACCACGGCGACCCCGGCCAGCAGCAGCGCGACCACGAGCAGCCCGCTGAGCAGGGCGAGCGTCCGGCGGCGCTGCCGCCGGCTCCGGGTCTCCGCGCGGATCCCGGCGTCCAGGAACAGCGCGGCCGTACCGGGCGGCGGGTCGTCCCGCCAGCGCGACCTGGCGTGCAGGACGGCGGCCAGTCGCTCACCCCGGTACAGGTAGGCGGCGGCCCGGCCGCTGGCGTCCCAGTCGGCGGCGTCGTCGACCAGCTGGCTGCGCAGCGCGTGACCGGTCAGGTCGGCCTCCAGCCAGCCGCGCAGCCGGGGCCAGTTCGTCAGCAGCGCGTCGTGCGCGATCTGCACGGAGCCGGTGTCGGCCACGATCAGCCGCCGCCCGGCGTAGACCTCCAGGACCTCCGCGAGCCCCGGCTCGTCGGTCAGGGACATCGTCCGGCGGGTCAGCCGCCCGTCGGGGGAGACGGCCGTCAGCCGCTGGAACAGCCGCCGGGTCAGCTCCCGCCCGGCCGGGTCGAGGCCGTCGTAGGCCAGCTCCGCGCTGGTCGCCACGGCCCGGGTGACGCCGCCGGTGCGCGCGTACCCGCGGCTGGTCAGCCGGTCGCCGTCGCGGTGCTCCCAGACCGTCAGCATGGTCTGGGACAGCAGCGGCAGCACGCCCGCGTCGTACCCGCCCGCCGGGGCGCGCAGCTCGCCGAGGATGGTGTCGGCCAGGCCGGGTTCGAGCTCGAGCCCGGCCGCGGCGGCGGGCGCGGTGATCGCGGTCCGCAGCTCGGCCTCCGTCATCGGCCCGAGTACGAACGGCCCGTTCCGCAGTGCTTCGAGCAGCTGCGGGAACGCGGCGCACCGGTCGATCACGTCACCCCGTACCGCGATCACCACCAGCGCGGCGGGCGCTTCGCCGGGCTCCGCCACGGTCGCGGCGGCGTGCAGCGCGGTCACGAACGCGGCCCGCTCCGTGTCGGCGTCCGGGCCGCCGATCGCGAAGATCTCCTCGAACTGGTCCACGACCAGGATCAGCCGCCCCGCCGGGCCGACCGCCTGCCTGACCAGCAGTGCCGCGTCCGCCGGAGCCGCCCGGAGCGCGTCGAGCACCGCGGGCACGGTCAGCCCCGCCAGGCTCGCCAGGAGCGTGGCCAGCGCGACGAGGGGCGACCTGGTCGGCTGGTCCAGGATGTGCCTCGGCCAGCGCGCGGCCGGTTCCGACAGGTCGCCGCGCCCGATCGCCGGAAACAGGCCCGCGCGCAGCAGCGACGACTTCCCCGCGCCCGACGCGCCGGTCAGCACCAGCGGCCCGGGCCCGGTCAGCCGCTCGGACAGGGTGCTGACCAGCTGGGCGGTGACCAGCTCGCGCCCGGTGAACACCTCGGCGTCCGCCTCGGTGTAGGTCGCGAGCCCCTTGTACGGGCTGCCGTCGGCCCACCTCGCGCCGTCGCGCGCGCCGGTCTCCCCGGCCCGCCTGGTCCGGCGTTCGATCACCGCCAGCTGGTCGAGCAGCAGCCGGGTGTCGGTCGCCTGCCGGTACTGCAGGCCGACCGCCACCTGGAGCTCGGCGCGCTGCCGGTCGACGCCCTCCCTCAGCAGCCGTAGCTGGCCCTCGACGTCGGACAGTACGAAGGCGAACTCCGCGCCCAGCTCGGCCAGTCCGGCGGTCAGCGCCGTCTGCAGGTCCTGGTCGCCGCTCCGTACGGCCGCCTCGATCGCCGCGCCGACCAGCCCGAACTCGCGCAGCACCCGGGCCAGCTCGGCCCGCAGCGCCGCCGCGTCCGCGCCGTCCCCGGCCAGAACCTCCTGGAACCGGTGCTCCAGCTCGTCCCGGATCTCGTCCTGGGAGGGCTCGCCGTCACCCAGTCTGGCGACCCCGGCCTTCACCATGTCGGTCAGCACGTTCCCGCCGACCGCGGCCATCGCGCCGAGCCCGGCGGCCAGCAGTGGCGACGCCCCCAAGGCCAGCAACGGCGCGAACGCCCCCGCGGACAGCACCGCGAGCAGCACGGGCGGCGTCCACCGCCTGGCCCGCGCCCCCGCCGAACGCACCGACCGGGCTACCCCGGCGCGCATCAGCTCGGGCGCGTCGTCAGTCACATCGTCAATATCCCGATTGCCGACCTGCTTGGCAATGGCGGCGTCAGGTCACGGGTGATACGTGCCAGGCGCCTCCCGGCCGGTGACGCCGCGGACGCGGCGGTACCGCCGGGCGCTCGGCCGCGAACCGGCCCTCAGCCCCGTCGGCCGGCGGGAGTCCGGCGCGCGATCCCAGGCACGACGTCCGCTTGCGGGTCGCCCGCTCGGCCGGCTCATGGCCCGCGTGCGGGTCTCCCCTCCCGCACGCGGGCCCCGGCCCGCGCGAGTCCCCTCCTCCCGCGCGGGACGCGGATCTCGTCCTCACCCCCGGGTCCGTCCCTCCGTACGGGGGGCGGAGGTTCAGACGCGGCTGCTTCCGGCACGTTCCATCAGGGCGGCCAGGCGGTTCGCCCGTTCGGTGTCACCGGCGTGCAGGGAGGCGGTTCTGGCGATCTCCAGTGGTTCCATGGCGGCGGGCAGGCGTCCCGCGTCCATGAGGAGGTCCGCCCACTCCCCCGCCACGGCGGCCAGGTAGTCGTGGTCGGCGCCCTGGGCGTTCTCCGAGCGGGCCAGCCGGTGGCGGATCGTCACCGACTCGGCGTAGGCGGCGATGGCCTCCTCGCGGCGCCCCAGCGCGGCCAGCTGCCAGCCGAGGCCGTGCAGGGCGGTGGCGAAGGCCACCGAGTAGGCGGGCGGGTTCTCCGTGGCGAGCCGCCGCCGGATCGAGACGGCTCTGGTGCTGTGGAGTACGGCGTCCTCCAGCCGTCCCAGCGACGCCGTGCGCTGGGCCAGGGTGTGCAGCGCCATCGCGAGGCTCGGCTCGTGTGCCATCGGGCTCCGGGCGGCGAGGCCCTCGTAGATGCCGACCGCCTCGCGGGCGGCCTCCAGGGCGGCCTCCGGCATGCCGATCCGGCCCAGGTCGCAGGCGAGGCCGTTCAGCGAACCCGCGAGGTGGGGCAGGTACTCGTCGGGACGCGCCCGCGCCAGCTCGCGCCTGACGACCACCGCCTCGCGCCCCGCGTGGACCGCGTCGTGCCTGCGGCCCAGGCGGACGTACCGCATCGCCGCCCCGGCCAGGCACAGGGCCAGGTCGGGGAGGTAGGTGTCACGGTCGTCCCCGGCCAGCCGCCGGGCGATCTCCAGCGCCTCCTCGCCCGCGGCGAGCGCCTCCTCGTGGCGCCCGGAGGCCGCGAGCTCACCGGAGCGACGGCTCAGTGCCAGGGCCCGGCGGCGCTCGCGTTCCGCGGCCCCGCCGGACACACCGGGCGCGCCGGAGGGACCGGGCGTTCCGGAGGGACCGGAGACGGCGTCCCCGGTGACGGGGCCGGGGTCCAGGTCCCGGACCGGCTTCCCCGCCGCGTCGTCATGCGGTTCGCGGGGAGGCCCCGTGGCTCCCCCGCCGTCTTCCGCCCTCACCGGGGCCTTCCCCGGGTACCCCGGCCCGCGGACCGGGAAGCGATGGCGTGCATCCGTTCTCCTTGAGCGTGGGAACTCTTCCTGAGCGGTGTCGACGGGATCCGTCTCGCCCCCTCTCACCGAACCCTCCTCTCACCGAAACCTCCACGAACCTTCACCGGACCCTCCCGAACCGGGCCGTCGGTGGCGACGACCTGGTCGCCCGGCGTTTTGGAACGCTCCCATCCGTGGGGTGGCGAGCCCCGAAGGGCCCTCACCCCGCTAGACGGGGCTGTGCGCCGAGACCCACCTCGTCTCGGCACCCACCCCCCTGTCCTGAAGATCGAGAACGGCGTCGACGTCCTTCCTCGCGGAACGCGGCCCGGCGCCCCGCGGCCCGTCCGGCAGGACCTGCCAGACGGGGTCGCACTGGACGACCGGCCGGTCCCGTTCGGGTTCTCCCTCGGGGAGCGGCGTCCAGAGCGTGCGGACGCCGTGGTCGTTGACGAGCCTCAGGTTGGTACGGCACCCGGGGCAGCGGATCCCCCCGGTGCCGAGTTCCTCGCGCCGCGCGGTGAAGTAGCCGTAGTGGTCCACTCCGCGCTCGTCCCACGACAGGTTCATGTGCCGGTCCCAGTCGACCTTCGCGGCGGCCCGGCCCCGGGGGGCGCAGACCGGGCAGGGCACCCGCATCTCGTCCCAGAACCGCGAGGCCGCCAGGTCGGGGTCGCGCTGCCCGACCTGCTTCACCGTCCCGGTGACGGCGCGTCCCCCGCTTTCCGGAGACCTGCGGATCCGCGGGGCGGTGGTGATCGGGTCGGAGGTGTTGATGAGCCTGGCGAAGCGGTCGGCGTGGGCGTCGCCCAGCAGCGGGACGCCCAGGACGGTACGGGAGGTGAGGTGCTCCAGCTTGCGGATGCCGCCCGAGGGACGGGCGACGTACGCGGAGGTGATCATGGGGGGCGTGGAGCCGCGCGGCAGCAGCCACAGCGTGGCCAGCAGCTCGCTCACCGTCCAGAACGACGAGAAGTAGTCCGGCGCGGGATGGACGATCGCCCGCCCCGTCGCGATGATCTCGTACATCAGCCGGGCCACGCCCTCCCACATCTGCTGCCGGGTGACCACCTCGGCCGGGTAGGAGTACTCGCGGGGCGGCACCGTCCGCACGGTGACCGAGTGGGCCTTCTCGAAGGCCGCGCGCCACTCCCCCGCCTCCCGCCGCCGCTCGCCGTGGAAGCTGAGGAAGTAGTCGGCCGGGTTGTCGAACATCCAGTAGTGCTCCCGGGGCTCGGGCAGGCGCGACGCGGGCGTCCGGACCGTGCCCAGCACGCGGCGCAGACGCCGTTCCAGCCACTCGCCCAGCTCCGCGTTGCCCAGGGTGTCGCCGTGCACGGGGGCGTGGCAGGCGCGGGTCAGCACGTTGCGCGGCAGCGGGGTGCGGCTGACGACGATGCTGCCGGGGTCGAGCTTGGCGCGCGCGTTGAAGGCCGCGTAGACGTCCTCGGGTCCCTCGACGGAGCAGTCCCACAGGACGAAGGTCGACGCCCGCTGCGCCGCGAGCGCGGTGGTCTGGTCGGCGCCGGGGAGGGCGACCGCCAGGCGCACCCCCAGCCTCGCGCAGATCGGCCGTATCCAGTTGTCCAGCAGGTCGTGGCCGTTGTCGTTCGACGGTACGAAGGCCGTCATGGTGGCGTTCACACGACCGCCCCGACCACTCCGACCGCTCCCGCGCGACCGTTCCCCCCGGCCCGGCCGGCCGTCGCGCCCCGCGTGACCCGCACGACCCGTGCGGCTCGCGGGACCGTCACGGCCGGCGGCCGGCGGTACGCGCGACCCGCCACCGGCCGGCGGCTGTGCTCCCTCCCGAGTTCCCTCCCGAGGTGGGACGTGGTGCCCATCTGATGCTCTCCCCCCTGGCCTGACACTCCATGGACGTCTGCCTCCTGCACCGCCGAGCACACGGCGCCCTCTCCCGCGGTCATCCGTCCAGGTGGGTTTCCAGGAGGGTGACCAGCTCGATGACGCCGTGGAAGGGGACGGGCGGCGCGGAGTCATCGGATTCCACCGTCCCGGCGATGTGACCGGTGGCGGTCCTCTGGACGTCGATGGTCAACCGCATTCCGGCCTCCTGTCGGCGGCGCCGCTCTCCCGGCGCTCTGGCAAGCGCTCACGGTAGTCGCGGGGACCTGGAAAAGCGTCCAGGTACCACCCCTACGGATGCCATGACATACCTCGACATGCCCGCTTCCCGTACACCTACAGGCCCGTTTCGTGCACGCCGGAACGGCCGCGGCGCCGTTCCTCGCGCGCCGCGAGCGTGGGGCGTGGGACGGGTATCGGGAGCCGGTTACTCGTCGGGGTCGGACAGGACCGCGCGGAGCTCGACCCTGTTGGTGACGTTCAGCTTCGCGTAGATGCGGTTCAGCTGCGTCTCCACGGTGCTGATCGCCACCGAGCGCTTCTGCGCGATCTGACGGGTGGTCATCTCCTCGCAGACCATCGCCACGACCTCGCGCTCGGCCCCGGTGAGACTGCTGAAGGCGGCGTTGGGACCGTCCACGGAGAGCCTCAGCTCCCCGGCCGTCCTCAGGGCGAGGTCGGCGTAGGCCGCGGCGCCGGTGCGGTTGAAGGCGACCAGCGCCCGCCGCAGCAGCCGCTCCGCCTCGGCGTGGCGGCCCCGGGCGTGCTGGGAGCGCGTCATCACCAGGTCGATCCTGCCGGCCTCGATCGGCAGTCCCACCTCGCGGGCCAGGGACAGGGCCTCCTCGCACTCCCGTACGGCGCCCGCGTGGTCGCCCCGGGCGGCGGCGATCTGGCCCCGCACCCTGGCGATGGACATCAGGGTCGAGCGGCGCCCGCTCGACGCGGCCCTGCCGGTGAAGACCTCCAGCGCGGCGTCCGCCTCGTCGACCCGGCCGAGCAGGGAGAGCGCGTCGGCGCCGATCGGGCCGAACAGGTGGGTGCCCGGTTCCAGGGAGTCGTAGTGCAGCTCGATGGCCTCGGCCGCGCTGAGCAGCCGCTGGACGTCGCCCTGGGCCTGGGCGATCGCCGCGCGCGCGCCCGCCGCGTAGGCGAGGCTCGCCCTGCTCTCGACGACCGGCGCCCAGTCGGCGGCCTGGCGGGCGTGCTCCTGCGCCCGGTCCCACTCGCCCCGGGCCGCGCGGGGGTAGCAGGCCAGGGAGTGCAGGATCGCGTAGTCCCAGACCCGCTCGTTCTCCTCGGCGTCGCCGACGGCGAGCCTGGTGAACTGGACGGCGTCGTCGAGCCTGCCCCGGCGGTACTCGGCCTCGCCCAGGAAGCCGAGTGCCTGGCCGACCCGCAGCGCCTCTCCGCGTGTCGCCCGCGCGACGCTCTCACGCAGGTCGGCGGACGCGCCCTCGAGGTCGTCGGTCCACAGCCGGATCATCCCCCTGGCGACCAGCCCGTCCAGCCCGGCCACCGAACCGGGCAGGTCGGCGTCCGCCAGGGACGCCAGCGCGTCCTCGGCCCGTCCGGCCAGGGTCCAGCCCAGGGACTGGGCGAACCAGGCGAACGCGCGCACCCACGGCTCGTGGCTGCCCGCCGCGACGGCCGCCGTGCCGTACTCGACCATCTCGGGGTAGGAGATCTCCACCACCCCGATGATCGCGAGCTGGGCCGCGATGCGCGCCCGCAGGTCCGCGGGCGTGTGCGGGCTCTCCGCCCTGTCGCGCCCCGCGGCGCCCAGTGCCTGGACCAGCAGCAGCTTGGCCTCCGCGACGCGTCCGGAGATCAGGGCCTGGTAACCGGCGACGTAGTCGCGCCAGGGACCTCGCGGCGCCGCGAGGATCTCGTTCTCGTAGCGCCTGGCGACGGTGGCGTCACCGGAGACCAGCAGGGTCTCGGCGGCCGTCAGCAGCCGGGCCAGCCGGTCGGGTCCCGGCGGGGTCAGGTCCGCGGCGTGGCGGGCGTACACCGCGGCCAGGGGCAGCCTGCCGCGCGACAGCAGGAACTGGGCCTCCTCCTGGGCCAGCGCGGCGAGCTCGCCGTCCGTACCGCCGCCGGACGCCGCGATCCCGTGCCACAGCGCGCCGGGACCGCCGAGCAGGGCGGCGCTGCGGTGCAGGGCACGGCGGCGCTCGACGCCGGAGTCGTAGTAGATGCGGTCCCAGACGAGCAGGGTGGTGAACGCGAACTCCTGCCCGCCCGTACCGGGGATCTCCTTGACCAGCCCGGCGGCGGCGGCCTCCTCCAGGGGCGTCGTGACGTCGGCGACGCCGGAGAGCGCGCGCAGGTCGGTCAGGCCGAAACGGCGGCCGAGCACCGCCGCCGCGCCGACGACCTCGCGGGTACGGCGGTCGCACGACGCGAGCCGCGACACGACGGCCTGCGTCATGCCGCGGGGGGCGGGCAGCGGGCCGTTGCCGAAGTTGATCGAGTGCATCTCCACCTGGTCCAGCAGGAGGAGCGAGTGCAGCGCGTTGCCGTCGGTGTGCTCGTGCAGCCTCCTGGCGCCGGAGGGGGTGAGGCCGTCGTGCCCGGTCGCGACGGCGAGCCTCACGAGGTCGTCGGCGGGGAGCCCCTCGACCTGGAGCAGGCGCCCCTGCGACGAGTCGAAGATCCGCTCCCACCCCTCGTGGAGTTCCAGGCGGGGGGCGTCCGGCGCCGCTCCCGTGGCGTACCCGGGAGCCTGGTGGACGAGCAGGAGCATGACCTGGGCGTTGCGCAGGCGCCGGGCCGCCAGGCGGAGCGCGGCCATCGACTGCCGGTCGCCGCAGTGCGCGTCGTCGACGACCACGATCAGCGCGTCCGCGGCGGCGAGCTCCGCCGCGAGGGCCTGCCCGACGAAGGCGGCCTCGGACTGGCCCGACAGCGTCCTGGCGAGCGTCGGGGTCGGCAGCTGCTCGGCGATCTGCTCCAGCACCCCCCAGGGGTGGGCGAGCGCGTCCTCGTCGCCGAAGGCGCGAACGGTCCGCACGCCGGGCACGGTGCGCAGGAAGCGCTCGACCAGCTCGGTCTTGCCGATCCCCGAGGCGCCCCGGACACCCACGACCCGCGCGTCACGGCGACCGGCCTCCCGCCATGCCTCCTCGAGGAAGTCGAGCTCCCGCTTCCGGCCGATGAACAGCGGAGAGGTTCTGCCGTGCAACGCAGCGCTCCCTTTTCCCGATCCCCATGTTCTTGACGGCGATTATGGGTCAGGAATCAACCTATCGGCATGCATTTCATCTGAAGATTCTTCACAAAACAAATCCGAATGAAATTCGTGTCATCCGGGCGTCCCGAGGATTCCCTCACCCTTGGAGCGGTCCGGAAGCAGGCTGCGACCAGCCGGACACGCTGAGAACCCGCCGCCCGTCGAGGTCGCGGCGCCCGACCCCACCGGCCTCGACCTGCTTTTCCCCTATTCCATACTGATTTTTGGCGGAATGCGAGCGATCTCCCGCTTGCCGGAGGAAGCGGCGGTTCACGGATACGACCCGGCCACAAAGGGGCCGTGACCGTTGATTGCCGCCGACCGCCGCCGCACGTGCGGCACGGATTTCACGCGATCGGCGATTTCCGCGCTCGGTAAGTATCCGGTGACACGAAGTGCCCAATACCTCACACATTACGCGAGGAAGCACACCCAGGATACGGTGTGCGATTTCCCAACCACGGTCCGGGGCACCGGCTCAGGCGCCCGGACCGTGGGGGAAGGCGAGGTCTGCTCGTGGGCGGCTGCCCGGGGAGGGGTGCACGATCAGGACCGGCCCGGAGCCATGGCAGGTACCGATGGGAGGATACGCAGCTCAAGGGCAGGCGGAGCCATGGGGAGCCATGGGGAGCATCGCCGGGGACGCGCGGATCGGGGCCGACGGAGCCGTGAGGAGTACCGCCGGGGAACACCCGGATCGGGACAGGCGAAGCCGTGACGAGTACCACCGGGGAACACCCGGATCAGGATCAGGCGGAGCCGTCCGTGTCCTGGAAGCGCTGCCGCAGCACCTCCTTACGTACCTTCCTGGCCGCGTTGCGCGGAAGCTCGGCGACGACGAACACCCTGGAGGGCCTCTTGTAGCCCGCGGAACTCCTCGGCGGTTCCCGAGGCGATCACCCGGCCCACTTCGAGCAGGTAGACGCGGTGGGCCAGGCCGAGCGCGAGCTCGGCGTTCTGCTCCACGAGGAGCATCGAGACGCCCTGCTCGCGGTTGACGGCCGCCAGGATGTCGAACAGCTCGGCGACGATGCGCGGGGCGAGCCCGAGGCTGGGTTCGTCGCAGAGCAGCAGGCGGGGTCTGCTCATCAGGGCGCGGGCCACCGCGAGCATCTGCTGCTCGCCGCCCGACAGCGTGCCCGCGGCCTGCCCGGTGTGCTCGGCGAGCACCGGGAACACCGAGCACCAGCGCTCGACGTCCTCGCGTATGCCCGCCCTGTCCTTGCGGAGCGCGGCGCCGACGTGCAGGTTCTCCAGCACGGTGAGGTGCGGGAAGGTGCCTCGCCCCTGCGGGACCAGGCTGACGCCCCGGGAGACGACCGCGTCGGGGCACAGCCCGCCGAGGGGACGGCCCTTCCAGCTGGATCGTTCCCTCGTACGGGAGCAGCCCGGCCAGGGCCCGCATGGTGGTGGTCTTGCCCGCGCCGTTCGCGCCGAGCACCACCACCGCCTCGCCCTCGCCGATCTCCAGTTCGACGCCGTGCAGGACCCGCGCCTGGCCGTAGCCCGCGCGCAGCCCCCGAGGAGCTGCGGGACCTGCTGATCTCGCGGCGCGTGTCGCACGCCGCCCTGGTGCCGACGCTCATCCAGCGGCTGGTCGCGCTGCCCGGCGTGCGGGAGTACGACTGGTCGGCGCTGAAGATCGTCGTGTACGGCTCCTCCCCCATCCCGCTGCCGGTGATCCGGGCCGCGACCGAGTCCATCGGCTGCCGCTTCCTGCAGAGCTACGGGCTCACCGAGTCGACCGGCGGCGTGACCGTCCTGCGTCCGACGACCACCTGCCGGAACCCGGCCTGGAGGGACGGCTGCTGTCGGCGGGCCGCCCGATGCACGGCGTGCCGATGCGCGTGGTGCATCCGGAGACGCTGGAGGACCTCGGTCCCGGCGAGCGGGGCGAGGTCCTGATCGGCGGCGGGCACGTGATGGCGGGCTACTGGCGGCGCCCGGCGGAGACGGCCGCGACGATCCTGCCCGACGGCTGGCTGCGTACGGGCGACGGGGGCTCCTTCGACACCGACGGCTACCTCTACCTGCACGACCGGATCAAGGACATGATCGTCAGTGGTGGTGAGAACGTCTACCCGGCCGAGGTGGAGAGCGTGCTGACCGGCCACCCCTCGGTCGCCGAGGTGGCCGTGATCGGCGTGCCCTCCGACCGCTGGGGCGAGGTGCCGCACGCGGTGGTCGTCCGGCGCCCCGGCACGGAACCGGTCACCGCCGAGCGGCTGATCTCCTGGACCAGGGAGCGCCTGGCCCACTTCAAGTGCCCCGCCGACGTCTCGTTCGTGACCGCGCTGCCGCGCAACGCGAGCGGCAAACTCCTCAAGACGCGCCTCCGCCGGGACCACGGTCGGCGCTGAGCCCCGGACGTCACCCGGAGGGGCGTCGCCAGGTGAACGCGGGCCGGTGTCCCGCCGCACGCGGTCGTGCCGCCCCCTCGGCACGCGCGGGCACGGCCCTCCGACACGCGCGAACGCGAACGCCCGGCCCTCAGCGCACGCGGGTGTAGGTCAGCTCGAAGTCGAGGTTCCAGGTCACGCCGTCCTCCGACATCTCCCACCGCGCGTCCACGGTGTCGCCGCCGGCGCTCAGCGTGCCGGTGAAGCGCTGGTTGAACCCGGGCGCGTCCCGCCACATCGTCCACAGGTCGTCGGCGAACGTCATGCGGTAGACCCGGTGCACGCCCCGGGCGTCGGCGTACAGCATGGTGAACTCCCCGGCGGTGTCGTCGAGGCCGATCACGGCGGTGGTGGGGAACGGCGCGTGGTCCCGCCACGGGTTCGGCGCTGTGGGCGGGATCGGGTCGGCGTCGGAGTGCTGGCGCAGGAACGCGCCGCCCTGCTGCCAGGCGAACTCGGTCCACGCGGTGCCGACGCCGTCGACCTTCGGTTGCACCGTCCACCTTCCGACGAGCACGTCGAGCCGCGCGAGTGCGGGATGCCTGCCGTCCATCTTCGTGTCCTCTCGTTGACGTCCCCACCAAGCTAGCGACGGCCTGTGTCAGAAACGAAGGTCGCTGCACGGCGTCGCGGAGGGCCGCCTGACGCGGCCTCCGATCCGGTGAGGTGGTCCCGCTGATCCCGGTGCGGTAGTCCCGTCGCGCCCCCTACTCTCCGCGGCGTAGCCGGAAGAGCCTCCCAGGGCACCACGACCGCGAGCCGTCACAAGGGCGACGATCACAACCCGCGCTCGTTCGGGAGGAGGCGTCCCGGCCCGGTGCGCGCGGGCACGTCCCTCCACCGGCGAAAGGATCGTCCGATGTCCTCACTCTTCCGCCACATCACCCCGGTGCCGCCCGAGACCGCCGACGGACAGGTCGCCGCCGTCTACGACCAGGTCGACGCCGAGTTCAGCAGCATCGGCCCGGCGGTCATGATGATGTCCCCCGCGCCCGAACTGCTCGCCCCCGGCTGGGCACTGCTGCGCGAGTCGCTGCTGGCCGGATCCGCTCCCCGCCGGAACAAGGAGGCCGTCGCGGTCTCCGTCTCCCAGGTCAACCGGTGCGAGTACGACGTGGCCGGGCATCTGGTCTTCCTGGAGCTGTCCGGAGGAGGCGACGTCGCGCGGGCACTGCGCCGCGGTGACGATCCGGCGGACGAGGACGTCGCGGCCGTCGTCCGGTGGGCGAGGGCCACCGGCACCCCGGGCTCCCCGGGCTCCCAGGTCCTCGCGGCGCCGCCCGTCCCCGAGGCGCTCGCCCCCGAGTACATCGGGACCGCGCTGGCGCTGCACTTCGTCAACCGCATGGTCCTGATCCTGCTCGCGGAGCACCTGCTTCCCGGCGGCATGCGGGAGTCGGACACCGCGCGGCCCTTCGAGGGCGCGCCGATCGCCCGCGCCGTCGAGCCGCGCGCCTCCGGCGACGGCCTTCTCCTGCTGAAGGACGGCGCCGCCGGGCCCGCACCCGCCTGGGCGGGGGAACATCCCGTCGGCCCCGCCTACGCGGCGCTGCGGGACTCGGCGGCCAAGGGCGGGTTCCTGCTGTCCGAGGACGCCCGCGCGGCGGTACGCGACACCGTCGGCCGTCACCTCGGCCGGTATCTTCCCGCCGACGACGGGTGGCCCGCCACCTCACTCGACACCCTGGCACCCGGCGACCGTGCCGGGGCGACCCTCGCGATCCTCGCGGCGCTGGCACCGGACCAGATCACCGAGGACGACGTCGCCCGCTGGCGCGCCGACCGCCACACCGACCACTGCCTGCTGCACCTGCTCGCCTTCGGCGCGATGCTCGCCGTCGAGCGCGTCGAGACGAGCATCGGCCGGGCAGCGGCCACCGGCTAGGGAACGTCCCGTGCCCCGGCGTCCCGCGCCGGAGGGTGGGAATGCCGGTCAGCGAGAGAATGTGACCTCCGCGCGCCGGTTCTTCGCGCGGCCCTTCGGGTCGTCGGCCGTGGTGTCGTCCGCCACCGGCGCCGTGGCACCGTGTCCGTCGACGGCGAAGGGCGCCTTCCTCACGTGATGGCGCACAGCCGTTTCCCTTCGAATTCCGATGAAATGATGCCGGCACCTCGGACATGAGGGGGTGTCCGCAACCCCCATCACCGAGGAGGCGTCCTGCCATGGGAACCGCCCGTGCCTGACGACCGAAGAGCCTGGTTCGAGAAGGTCTACCTCGACACGTACGAACAGATCCTCGGTTACGCGATGCGCCGCTGCGACTCTCCGGAGGACGCGGCCGACGTGGTGGCCGAGACGTTCGAGATCGCGTGGCGCCGGGTGGACGACCTGCCGCCCGGCGAGCAGGCCAGGCTGTGGCTGTACGGCGTGGCGCGCAACGTTTTCGCCAATCACCGCCGGGGGCTGATACGCCGTCACACCCACCAGACGGTACTGCGTGAGAACGTCGCCGATCTCTACGCCCACGCGTCCCCGCCCGGGGAAGAGATGGAGCTCAAGGCGATAGGACGGATTTTTCGTGAACTGTCCGACGAGGATCGCGAGTTGCTGTCGCTCGTGGCCTGGGAGGGCCTGGACGCGGGGGAGATCGCCCTCGTCACGGGCCGCTCCCGCAACGCCGTACGCATCCGGCTCCATCGGGCCCGCAGGCGCTTCTCGTACGAGCTGGCCGAGGCCGGGATCGAATTCACACCGATGAGCCGGACCGCGCGGGTCCCGACGTGGAGGTCCTCATGAAGAACACCGACAGGACGGTGGGCCTGCCGGCCCGCGTCCGCGACGACGAACTGGCCGGTCAGGCGTCCGCCGCGGGGGCTCGGGCGCTACTGACGTCGATCATGTCCGGATCGGGGTCCGAGGCCCCCGCGGTCTCGCCGCCGCGCCGAGAGTCGTGGAGGCCGCGCCTGGTGACCGGGGCGGTCGTCGCCGGGGCGCTCATCGCCGGGGTCGTCGTCGGCCCCGGCCTGCTGCGCGGCGGGAGCGCCACGAGCTACGCGAACTCCGCCGTCGACATCGCGCTGGACGGCGAGCAGTACGTCGCCCGCATCAAGGACCCGTTCGCCGACCACGCCAGGTACACCGAGGCGTTCCGCGCGGTCGGCCTGAACATCAGGCTGCGACCGGTACCCGTCTCGCGGGGCAGCGTGGGCAAGATCATGGGAATGATGATCACAGGTAGCGACAGACCAGACGAGGGGAGGACACCGGACCCCTACGGTCCCCGGTTCGGCGGTGTCGCCCTCTCGATGGGGACGGCTCCCAAGGGGTGCGAGCCGGGAAAGGACGCCGGTTGCGTGATGGTGATGCGGATTCCCTCCGGCTTCACCGGCACGGTGGACGTCAGGCTGGGGCGCCAGGCCAGGCCGGAAGAGGAGTACGCGAACTTCGACCTGGCCATGGCCCCCGGCGAGATGTTCGCCGGAGTCCGGTTGAGGGACGGCCGTCCGGTGAACGAGATCCTGGCCGAGGCGCGGAAACGCGACCTGGCCACGGTGTTCAGCGTCATCCGGATCGACGCGAAGACGGGCGGGCTGTCCTTCGAGCCGCTCCCCGCCGATCGGGTCGGACGTGACTGGACCGTCTGGAACGCCTGGCAGGTGAAGGCCGGGACGATCCGGTTGCTCGTCACGCCCGAACGGCTGCCCGAGAACCCGTTCTACAACGGAAGCGCGCCACCGCCCGCCTCCTGACCACGCGAGAACCGGCTCCCGCCCTCCTCGGAGGGCGGGAGCCGGTTCCGTGTCGTCCGGCGGGAACCACCGTCGCGCTCCGGAGTTCCCCATGCTCGACCGCCCCCGCCCCCGCCCCCGCCCCCGCGACAGCGGGCGAGCGTGCGCCCCCTCCCCTCTCGGCACCTTCCCCCGTGCTGTACAGTCGCCCACTATGAAAACCGTTCCCATTTTCATAGTGGGTTCCCTCCTGTTCACACTCGCCGCCTGCGGGAGCGCGAGTGGCACGTCCACCGGGGCCGCCCGCGAGGCCGCGCCCGTCGTCACGGAGCTGACGAGTTGCGGCCTGCCCCTCAAGGTCGCCGCGCCGCCGCGCCGGGCGGTCTCCATGGAACAGAACGCGACAGAGATCATGCTGACCCTGGGGCTCGCCGACCGGATGGCGGGCACGGCGTACCGGACGGACCCGGTGCTCGGCGAGCTCAAGGCCGACTACGACGGGGTCCCCGTCCTGGCCGCCCAGTATCCCGGCCGGGAGGCCCTGCTGGCCGCCGGGCCGGACTTCGTCTACTCGATGCGCGCCTCCGCCTACGCGCCGGACGCCGGCGGGACCAGGAAGGACCTGGCCGGGCTCGGGATACCGGCCTATCTCTCCTCCAACGACTGCGAGGACCCCGGCCTGATCCCCTCCTCCGTCACGTTCGACGCCATCTTCGGTGAGATCGGCGACATCGCGAAGATCTTCGGTGTCCCCGAGCGCGGCGAGAGCGTGGTGGCCGGTCTGCGAAAGCGCCTCGACGCGGCCAGGACCACGGCCAGGGACGTGACCGGGGGCGCGACCGGCGCTGCGACCGGCACGAGTCCGGACGTGAAACTCATGTGGTACTACTCCGGGACGAAGACCCCGGCCATCGCGGGCCGCGGCGGGCTGCCCGACACCATCGGCACGTTCCTCGGCGCGGGGAACGCCTTCTCCGACATCGACCAGCAGTGGTCCGAGGGCAGCTGGGAGAAGATCGCCGAGCGCGACCCGGACGTGATCGTGCTGGCCGACCTCACCCGTGGCGGTGACGGCGACAGCGCCGAGGCCAAGATGCGCTTCCTGCGCTCCGACCCCGTCGCCTCCCGGCTCACCGCGGTCAGGAAGAACCGATTCGTCGTCGTCCCCGGATCGGCGATGGACCCCTCGATCAGGAGCGTCGGCGCCGTGGAACAGGTCGGCCGCGGCCTGCGGGACCTCTACGGCTGACCCCGCGCCCCACCGACCCCGTACCCCGCCGACCGCAGGCCACCGACCGCGGACCACACGACCGCACCACCGATCCTCCCGGAGACCCTGATGACCACCCCCACCGCTTCCGTGACCTCGCGGGACCTGTTCTCCTCCTGGGAGGAGCAGCAGGCCGCCTACGTGGCCCACCGCGAGAACCGCTTCCAGGTGATGCTCGACGTGCTCGGCCTGCACTGCCCTGACGGTCCCACCGTGCTCGACCTGGCCTGCGGGCCCGGCTCGATCGCCGACCGCGTGCTGAGCCGCTTTCCCCGGGCGCGCGCCGCGGCCGTCGACCACGACCCGGTGCTGACCCGGCTCGCGCGCTCGGTCCTGGCTCGCCACGACGATCGTGCCGTCGTGGTCGAGGCCGACCTGGCGCACGCGGGCTGGTCGTCGGCGCTGCCCGGGTGGAGCTTCGACGCGGTGCTGACCTCCACCGCGCTGCACTGGCTCTCCCCCGGGCAGCTGCTGGAGGTGTACGCCGAGCTGGCGCGGCTGCTGCCGCCCGGTGCCGTGCTCCTCAACGCCGACCATCTGCGCTTCGGCGACGGGCATCCGGTGCTGCGACGGCTGTCGGCCGACCACGACGCCGCCGTACAGGCGGCGGCCTTCGCCGGTGGTGCGGCCACGTGGGAGCGGTGGTGGGCCGTGGCCGCCCAGCACCCCGAGCTGGCTCCCCTGGTAGCCGAGCGCGAGCGGCGTTTCGCCGACCGCCCGCCGCAGCCCCACGCACCGCTGGAGTTCCACCTCGCGGCGCTGCGCACGGCGGGCTTCACCGAGGTGGGAACCGTCTGGCAGTACCTGGACGACTACGTCGTCTTCGCCCGGCGCTGACCACCGATGACCTCTGACGACCTGTCGCGTACCTCCGCGACACCGGAACTCGGGGTTCCCGCGGGAAGCCGGGGTAGGCGATGACCTCTGACGACCTCGCGCGTACCACCCCGACGGCCCTGCCCTCCGGACCCGAGGCGGCCGCCACGCCTTCTCGGGCCGCGCGGTGGCGGGACGCCGTCGCGACGCGACGGACCGCGCGGCGGGACGGCGTCACGGTCTCACGGGCCGGGCGGCGGCGCGCGCTCCCGGTGGGCGGCGCGGGGCTGGTGCTGCTGCCGCTGTCGGTGGCGCTCGCGGTGACCGTCGGGGCCGCGGGCCTGTCGGTGGGCGACGTGTTCCAGAGCGTCGCCGCGCACCTCGGCCTCCCGGTGGACCCGCCGAGCCCGCTGCGGGACGCGATCGTGTGGGAGCTGCGCCTGCCACGGGTGCTGCTCGCGACGCTGGTCGGGGGTGGCCTGGCCGTGTGCGGGGCGGTCCTGCAGACGTTGACCCGCAACCCGCTGGCCGACCCCTACCTGCTCGGCATCTCCTCCGGGGCGTCGACCGGGGCGGTGGCCGTCCTGATCCTCGGCCTGGGATCGGGGACCGCGGCCGCCCTGACGGCGGGGGCCTTCGCCGGCAGCCTGGCGGCCTTCTGCTGCGTGCTCCTGCTCGCCGGCGCGACACCGGGCGGCTCCCTGCGCGTCGTGCTGGCGGGGGTGGCGGTCTCACAGCTG
Source organism: Streptosporangium nanhuense (assembly GCF_059358815.1). Taxonomy (NCBI): domain Bacteria; kingdom Bacillati; phylum Actinomycetota; class Actinomycetes; order Streptosporangiales; family Streptosporangiaceae; genus Streptosporangium; species Streptosporangium nanhuense. The sequence continues at coordinate 51,729 of NZ_JCADBG010000017.1, read as the reverse complement.
TTCGGCGCGCTGACCAGCCTGGTCGTCATCTGGGCCGGTGACGCGCAGAGCACCCGCGGCGTGACGTTCTGGCTGCTGGGCTCGCTCGCCTCGGCGAGCTGGGGCAGCGCCGTCCTCTGCGCGGCGGTGGCGGGGGCCGGCCTGGCGGTGTGCTGGGCCGCCGCCCCTGCCCTGGACGCCCTGGCCCTCGGGCGCGAGACCGCCGCCTCGCTCGGCGTCGCCCTGGGCAGGACGCGGCTCGTCCTGCTCGTCACCACCGCGCTGAGCACCGCGGTCCTCGTCGCGGCGAGCGGCGCCATCGGTTTCGTGGGCCTGGTCGTCCCGCACGCCGTCCGCTTCCTGGTGGGCGCCCGCCACCGCGTGCTGCTACCGGCCTGCGCGCTGTACGGGGCGATCTTCCTGCTGTGGGCCGACACCGCCGCGCGCACGCTGTTCTCCCCGCGCGAGGTACCCGTCGGCATCCTCACCGCGCTGATCGGCGTCCCGGCGTTCGCGGTCATCATGCGCGGCAGGGGCGCCCGGTCATGAGCCCGGACACCGGTGACAGCGGGCCGGGCCGTGCGGTGCCGTTCAGCCGCCCGGACACCGGTGACGGCGGGCCGGACCGCGCGGTTCAACCGCCCGGACACCGATGACGGCGAGGCCGGACCGCGCGGTTCGGTCGTGCGGTTCAGCCGCTCGGCTGCCGCCCCTTCCGGCGGATCTTGATGTGGCGCATGCCGGTCACCGCGACGTGAAGGATCCGGTAGGAGTGGCCGTGCGCGTCCAGCGCCGCGACGGCCTCCCGGGTCGCCTCGCCCTCCCCGTCGTCCGGGGCGGCTCCGGTCTCCTCGGCGAGGACGGCGGCGAGCGCGTCGGTCGTCTGCCGCCCGCGGGTCAGCCGATCTGGCGGTCGGTGCCCTCCCACCAGGGGCGGCGCAGCTCGCGCTTGAGGACCTTGCCCGACGGGTTGCGGGGCAGCGCGTCGACGAAGGAGACGGCGGTGGGGCACTTGTAGTGGGCCAGCCGCTCGCGGGTCCAGGCGAGCAGTTCCTCCTCGGTGGCCTCCTGGCCGGGGCGGGGCACCACGACCGCCAGGGGCGTCTCGCCCCAGCGCTCGGAGGGGACGCCGATCACCGCGTTCTCCAGCACCGCGGAATGCCTGGCCAGGGCGCTCTCCACCTCCGCGGGGTAGACGTTCTCGCCGCCGCTGACGATCATGTCCTTGATCCGGTCGTTCAGGTAGAGGTAGCCCTCGCCGTCCATCGACCCGGCGTCGCCGGTGCGCAGCCAGCCGCCGGACAGGAACGCGGCGGCCGTCTCTGCGGGGTTGCGCCAGTAGCCGGTCGTCACGCAGGGGCCCCGGACGATGACCTCGCCCACCACACCGGGGTCGGCGGGCCGGTCCGTCTCCAGGTCGAGGATCGCCACCTCCATGCCGGGCACCGCCCGCCCGGCCGAGCGCAGCCGCCCCTTGACCGGGTTGTCCGGCAGATGCTGGTCGGGACCGAGCAGGGTCGTCACGCCGATGGTCTCGGTGAGGCCGTACGACTGGAAGAACTCGGCGCCGAACAGCGCGACCGCCCGTGCCAGCAGACTCTCGGTGATGGGCGAGGCGCCGTACACGATCTGCCGGAGCGCGAAGAAGTCGGCGTCGCGGGCCGCGGGCAGCTCGTCCGCCGGCCAGCCTGAAGTTGAGCGGGACCAGCACCACGCCCGCCTTGGCCGCGCCGAAGAGCAGCTCGAAGTACTCGGTGGCGTTGCGGTCGACGTACCCCACGCGGTCGCCGGGTTCGAGGCCCGCGGCGATCAGGGCGTCGGCCACCCTGTCGGAGCGCTCGGCGAGTTCCCCCTAGGTGGCGGCGCAGCCGTCACCGGTGACGGCGACGGGCGCGCGGCTCGCGGACAGGCGCAGGAGATCGGCGACGGGGGTGGGGGCGGGGGGCATGGTCGTCCTTCTCTCTTCGTGGCCGGGCGTCGCCGCCCGGCTTCTCACACGGACCGGGCGTCGCCGTCCGGCCCTTCCACGCGGACCGGGCGTCGCCGTCGGTCCTTCTCGCGAGCCGGGCGTCGCCGTCCGGTTCCTGTCGGGTTGTTGGGTTGTCAGGCCCGGGCGAGCGCCCGCCCGGCCGTTTCAGGCCGGGCGTTGCACGACGATCTCGTGGCCGCGCAGCGGTGCCGTGCAGGCGTCGCACGTCAGCTGGATCTGGAAGTCGCGCCCGCACGCCCGGTGGGTGTAGACCAGGGCGGGTCCCTCGGCCGCCCGGAACCACCGCTGTCCCCAGTCGATGCCGGTCATCGTCACCGGGAAGAAGGCCCGCCCCTTCTCCGTGAGGTGGTAGCTGAGCCAGTCCGGCCGTTCGGCGCTGGGGACCTGCTCGAAGACACCGAGCTCGCAGAAGACCCGGAGCCGGTCGGCGATGATGGTGGGCGGGGCGCCCAGGCGCTGCTCGAAGTCGCGGAAGCGGTGCAGTCCCTGGAAGGCGGCGCCCAGGATGGCCGCCGACCAGCGGTTGCCGACCAGCGCCATCGTCTCGGGGAACATGCCCGCGCCGCCGTCGGCGGTGGAGCCGGAGCGGCGGCGGGTCGTGGCGGCGGGCACCGAGCGCTCCCAGGTGCCGCTCGGCCCGAAACCGCCAACAATGTCGCGGGGCCGTACCGAACGCGAGCAGGCCGCGCAGGTGAGGATGGGCAGGAACTCCCGGCCGCAGCGCCGGTGGACCATCCTGGGCAGCGACTCCTGGTGCTCGGGCACCCAGCGCGACTCCCACGCCCACACCGACAGCAGCATCGGCCACAGGTCCCGGCCCCGCTTGGTCAGCCGGTACTCGAACCGTTTGGCCCTGCTCTGGTACTCGACCCGCTCGAAGACGCCCATCTCGGTGAGGAACGCCAGCCTCCGGGTCAGCACGGCGTGCGAGATGGGAAGCTCCTGCCGCCACTCCCCGTAGCGGCGCACCCCGAGCAGCGCGTAACGCAGGATCAGCAGGTTCCACTCGTCGCCGATCAGCCCCAGGGTGAGGCCGACGGCGTTGGTGTGCCCGGGCGGGAGCTGCGTGGGACGGTCCATGGGGTGCACGAGCACGCGCGTCTCCTGTAGGCCACGGTCCCGGGTGCCCTTCGCCGCCGCTTCCCCTCCCGGAGCTCCGGGTCCGGGAGCGGCCTGCGCCCGCGTCACGGCGGGACCGGCGACCGCGCCCCCCGTCACGGCGGGACCGGCGGACTCCGTCCCCACCACGGCGGGACCGGTGCGCTCCATTCCCACCACGGCAGGGCCGGTGAGCTCCGTCCCCACCACGGCGGGACCGGTGCGGTCCGTCCCCGGCGCGTCGTGGCCGGCGGGGACGTCGGCCCCCGCGGCCACGCGACCGGAGGCGTCCGCGCCGGAGGGACCGGCGACGCCGGTTCCCGCCCTCGCGGGCCGGGTCACGCCGGTCACAGCCTCAGGGCGTGAGCCGGTGAGTCGGCGTCCCGCCAGCCGGGGATCGAGTCGCCCGCCGCCCAGGTGGCGTGCGTGCCGCTGGAGATGCGCTCGGGAAGCCTCAGCCTGGCCAGCGGACCGTCGACCACCCTGGCCGCGTCGAAGATCAGGCACTCGGAACGATCTTCGTTCATGTCGGTGGTCAGCGTAACAAGGTAACCGTCGTCCTCGGCGGAGGATCCCACACGCGGCGCCATGGCGGGTTCGCTGCCGTACACCCCGGCGGGCAGGCCGAAGCGCTCCTCGTTGCCGGTGAACAGGTCGTGGCGGACCAGCCCGTCGAACAGGAACCACCCCTCCAGCCCGGTGGCCGCGTAGGCGTAGCGGTGGCGGCGCCCGCCGTAGGCGTTGTTGAGCACGCCGAACTCGGTGACGGAGTCGGTCAGCCGTTCCTCCCCGCAGCGCCCGGTGACCAGGTTCAGCCGCCAGCGGTGCAGCCGGGTCTGCATGCGGTCGAGCGCGAGGAAGCGGAACATCCGCTGGTAGGCGCCGCCCTCGCCGGTGTCCTTGGGCTCGGGTTCGTCCTGGAAGAAGCCGTCCAGGACGATCTCGTCGCCCTCCTCGTAGGCGTTGACCCAGTGCAGCACGTAGGTGGGGTCGGCCTCGAACCACTGGATCGGCCGGCCGCCCCCGCGCCTGGGCACGACGGCCAGCCGGGTCGGCAGCTCGGGGTGGAACCTGGCCGCGTACCGCCCCCTGGCCATCAGCTCGGGCTCCCAGAACATGGGACAGTCGTTGAGGATGGCGTAGTTCTCGGTGAAGGCCATGTCGTGCGGCAGGCGCGGCCCCGGGAGCGGGACCTCCACGTAGTGGCTGAGCCGGTTGTCGGCCCCGACCACGCCGTAGTGCATGTACGGCTCGTCGGTGCCGTAGTTGAAGAAGAGCAGTTCCCCGGTGTGCGGGTCGACCTTGGTGTGCGCCGAGACCCCCAGGTCGTAGGGGAAGGCCCCGCCCCAGTCGGCCCTGCCGAGCGTCTCCAGGGTGAGCGGGTCGAGCCGGTAGAGATCGCCGCACTGGTAGAAGCTGGTGAGCGCGACGCCCGCGTGCACGACGACGTCGGTGCTGGAGGCGTCCTTCATCCGGCCCCTGGCTCCCCAGCCGTCCTGGCGCGGGGAGTCGCCGGGCCGCTCGGCGATCCCGGCCCAGAGCGGCTTGCCCGCCTCCCGCTCGGCGAGCAGCCCCTCGGTGCGGATGAAGCGGTTGCGGTAGAACGCCTTGCCGTCGCGGAACCCGACGACGTGGACCATGCCGTCGCCGTCGAAGGGGTGGTAGCGCTCCAGTGCGGGGTGCACCGGGTTCTCGGTGTTGCGCAGGTAGACCCCGTCAAGGTCGGCGGGGATCTCTCCCTCGACGACCTGCAGGTCCTCGGCGCGCCACTCGGTGGTCTGTGGCCGCCACGGACCCGTCCGGTACGGGTGGTCGTCGTCCTGGGGCAGGGTCGACAGCACGCGCCCGACGACTTCGACGTCCATTTGTCTTCTCCTCGTATGACTGGACCGCGCGGGCCCTCGTGTGACCGGACCGCACGGGAGTGCCCGCCACTTCGCCCGGCCTACTCGGCCCCGACGACGAAACTGACGGTCGTGGTCGTGCTGCCGCCGATGTTGAGCGTGCCGAACCGGCGTGCCCCCTCGACCTGGTAGGCACCGGCCCGGCCGGTGACCTGGCGGGCGGCGTCGAGGAGCATCCGGACCCCGGTGGCGCCGACCGGGTGGCCGCCGCCGATGAGACCGCCGCTCGGGTTGACGGGGATGCGCCCGCCGATCTCCAGGTCGCCGTTCTCGATGGCCTTCCAGCTCTCGCCGGGCCCGGTGATGCCGAAGTGGTCGATCGCGGCGTACTGCGACACGGTGAAGCAGTCGTGCGTCTCGATGCCGTCGAGGTCGTCGACGCCGCCGACGCCCGCGCGGGAGAACGCGTCGAGCACCGCGTTGCGCACGTGCGGCAGCGTGTACGGCTGGTCGCGGCTGCGCTCCAGCTTCGCCGCCAGCGGCAGCCCGACGGTCCGGTGTCCCCAGCCGAGCACCCGGGCCAGGCGGCCCTCGCGCGCGAGTCCGGGGTGACGGGACAGGAAGCGCTCCCCGACCAGCACCACCCCGGCGCCGCCGTCGGTGATCTGGCTGCAGTCCGTACGCCGCAGCCTGCCCTCCACCACCGGGTTGGCCTCGTCGTCGGCGGCGAAACTGGCCTCGGTGAACGTCCACCCGCGCGTCTGCGCGTTGGGGTTGGCCCTGGCGTTGCGGAAGTTGAGCTCGGCGACGGCCCGCAGGTGGGCGTCGTCGAGGCCGTAGCGCCGGTCGTACTCGTCGGCGAGGGCGCTGAACATGTGGGGCCAGACGAACTTCGCGTCCTGCCCCTCGTGGCCCACCCAGGCGGCGGCGCCGAGGTGCCCGGCGGCGAGGTCGCCGGGCACGGTGCGCTCCAGCTCCAGGCCGAGGACCAGGGCGCAGTCGTAGCGCCCGGACTCGATGTCGGCCATCGCGGCCAGCGCGGCGACGCCGCCGGAGGCGCAGGCCGCCTCGTGCCTGGCGGCGGGGACCTCCCACAGCCCGGGCTCGACGGTGGCGGGCATGCCGCCCAGCTGGCCCTGTCCGGTGAAGAGCTGGCCGAAGGCGTTGCCGACGTGGATGACGTCCACGTCGGAGGGGGCGAGGCCGGCGTCGTCGAGGGTGCCGCTCACGATCTCCCCGGTGAGCTCGGCGAACCCCTGACCGGCCCGCGACCAGTTGCGGGCGAAGTCACTCTGGTGGCCGCCCAGGATCCATACCGCGTCCGGCATGGCGCGCCTCCTCGCTGAGATCCGTCTGCTGTCCGTTTCTTACTACAACAAGAAGAGTATGCCGTCAACGGACCCCGGACCGTCCGTCCAGGTCCGTGCGGAAAAACTCCTTCGGGACAGTATTGCCGCCCCCCGAGCCTCTCACTACATTTAAAAGAGTTACTTGACGACGGCGACGGGAGGAGCGGCGCATGGGATCGCTCGACGGGCAGGTCATCGTGATCACGGGGGGTGGGCGGGGCCTGGGACGGGCGTTCGCCCTGCACCTGGCCGGACTGGGCGCCCGCCTGGTGGTCAACAACCGCAACCGGGTCGTCGACGAGAACGGCCTGGGCCCCGCCGACCACGTGGTCCGGGAGATCCGGGACGCGGGCGGCGAGGCCGTCGCCGAGCACGGCGACGTCGCCGACCCGGCCACCGCCCGCCGCCTGGTGGAGCCGGCCCTCGGCACCTGGGGCGGGATCGACGCCTGCGTCACCAGCGCCGCGGTCAGCGGCCCCGCGATGTTCCACAAGTCCTCCCCCGAGGCGTTCGAGGCCGTCATCCGCACCAACGTGCTGGGCACCGCCCAGGTCGCCGCCGCCTGCTCGGCCGTCATGCGCGAGCGGCGCCACGGCCGGATCGTGCTGGTCGCCTCCACCGCCGGGCTGCACGGCGAGCCCACCGTCTCGGCGTACGCGGCGAGCAAGGGCGCGGTGATCGCCCTCGGCCGGACCGTGGCGGCCGAGGGCGCCGGGCGCGGGGTGTTCACCAACGTCCTGCTCCCCTACGCGCTGACCCAGATGACCGAGAGCGGCATGGCGGCCGAGCACCGCCACCTGATGGACGCCGGCGCGGTCGCCCCGGTGGTCGCCGCGCTCTGCGACCCCCGGAGCACCCTCAACGGCGAGGTGATCGTGGCGGCGGGCGGCGGCCTGCGCGCCGCCGACTCCGTGGAGTGGGGCACCGTCCTGACCTCGGCAAGCACCTCGGGAAGCGTCTCGGGAACCGCCCCGGAGACCGGCGCGGAGTCCGGCCCGGAAGCTGCCTCGGAAGAGGGCGGCCTGACTCCCGCGAGGCTCGCCGAGCTTCTCGACCGCAGCCGCAAGGGCCCGGCCCACCGCTACGCCAACGCCCAGGACGGCTTCCTGGACCTCGCAGAGGAGATGAACCGTTGACAGGCCTGCTGATCAACCTGGTGGTCACGGCGGTGGCCGTGCTGCTCACCATGCTCGCCACGATGGCCTACGCGCTGCGCACGCGGAACCAGGGCTTCGTCGACACCGTCTGGGGCCTGGGCTTCGTCGTCGTGGCGGCGGTCAGCTTCGTGACCTCCCAGATCCTCGGTGAGGGCCTCGACGCCCGGCGGATCGTCGTGCTGGCGCTCACCGCGATCTGGGGGATACGGCTGGGCGCCTACATCCACCGGCGCAACCACGGCAAGGGCGAGGACCCGCGCTACACCGCGCTGATGCGCAGGAACACCGGCCCGGTGGTGCCGTACGTGATCAAGAACGTCTACTGGCCGCAGGGCTCGATCATGTGGGTGGTGTCGCTGCCCGTGCAGGTCGCCATGTACGAGACCGCGCCGCTCGGGATCGTCACCTGGATCGGCGTCGCCCTGTGGGGCGTCGGCTTCCTGTTCGAGGCGGTCGGCGACCACCAGCTCTCCCGGTTCAAGGCGGACCCCGCCAACCGGGGCAGGGTCATGGACCGCGGGCTGTGGGCCTGGACCCGGCACCCCAACTACTTCGGCGACGCCGTCGTCTGGTGGGGCCTGTTCCTGATCGCCTGCTCCCACTGGGCCGCGCTGCTGACGGTCGTCTCCCCGCTCCTGATGACCCACATGCTGGTCAACAAGAGCGGAAAGGCCCTGCTGGAGCGGCGGATGGCGCGTCATCGCGGCCCCGAGTACGCCGACTACCTGGCCAGGACCAGCGGTTTCCTGCCCCGCCCGCCCCGGCGCGGCTGAGGCTGGGACAGCCGGGACCTCCGGGCGTCTCAGATGGAGGGTGGCAGCGACGACAGCAGGTCGAAGCGACGGTCGCCCTCGTACAGGGGCGTCTGCGCGTGCAGGGGCGACGCGGGCAGCGGGTCGTACAAAGGTGTGGGGATCGGCGCCGGTGCCGGGAGCGGCGGGGGCACGGAGCTCAGCGACCTGTTCCCGCTCTCGTAGAGGACGGCGTACAGCCCGCTGATCAGGCGCCGCACGTCCCGCTCCGGCCGGACCACCAGGCGCATGAACTGGCTGGTCATGCCGAGCTTGTTGCCGCACTCGCGGACGAACAGGTTGTGCTCGTCGAGCAATTGGTCGCGCAGGGCGGCGCCGTCCCTGCCCCCGGGGAGCCGTACCAGCAGGAAGTTGCCCTGGGAGGGGAAGACGGTCAGGCCCGGGACCCGGGTCAGCTGGTAGCGCATCGACTCGCGGTCCAGGGCGAGCAGCCGGAGGCTGTCCAGATACTCGGACATGTGCTGGCGGATCATGAAGACCACGGTCTCGGCGAAGGAGTTCAGGTTCCACTTGGGCAGGGCGCGCCGCACCCTGGCCGCCAGCGCGGGGTTGGCCACCATGTAGCCGAAGCGGATGCCGTGCAGCCCGAAGTTCTTGCCGAGGCTCTTCAGCACGACCACGTTGGGCCGGATGGCCGCCTCGTTCGCGACGCTCGGGTACGGCTCGGCGTCGACGAAGTCGATGAACGACTCGTCCACCACGACCAGGTCCAGGTCGACGAGCCTGTCGAGCAGGGCGATGACCTCGTGGCGGCGCAGGTAGCCCCCGTCGGGGTTGTTCGGGTTGCAGATGACCGCCACCCGGGAGCCGCGGTGCCGGATGAAGTTGACGTAGGCGTCCACGTCCAGCGCGAACCCCTGGTTCTCCGGCAGCGGATACATGTCCACGCGCTTGCCGGTCTCCATCGGCTGGTCGGTCCACCGGCCGAACGTGGGGATCGGAATGGCCAGGCTCTCCCTGACCAGCAGGTGGTCGATCCAGGTGATCAGCTCCGTCGACCCGTTGCCCATCACGACGGTCTGCGGGTTGAGCCCCAGCACCCCGCAGAGCTCGGCGGTGATCGTGTCGGCGTCGCTGGGATAGAACTTCAGGATCGTGCTGAGGTTGTGCTCCAGGACGCCGAAGACCTCGGGCGTGGGGAAGTACGGGTTGCAGGGGATACAGAAGTCGACCAGCTCCTCCCCCTGCTCCGGCTGCTCCGGCGCGGCCCGCATGAGGGAGAAGTACGACGGGCTGTGCGCGGCGGTGTGCGCTCGGCTGCGATCGGTGGAACCGGCCAACTGGGCCTCCTGACGGACGTGCGCGCCTCTGACACCCCCAGCTACGCACCTGGATACGGGCAGGTTCAGCGACGCTCCCGCCCGGCCCCTCGTCCGGCTCCCCGTCCAGCCCCTTGGACGGTTCCTCGCCCGACTCCCTGGACGGTTCCTCGCCCGGCTTCCTGGACGGCTCCTCGGACGGTTCCTCGCCCGGCTCCTACACCAGGGCCGGCGCGGTGCCGGGTGCCGATCCGCGCAGGCGCGCGGCGTCCTCGCTCGGCGAGGCGCCGAACTGGCGGCGGTACTCGCGGCTGAACTGCGACGGGCTGTCGTAGCCGACGCTGTGACCGACGCCGGTGACGTCGCGGGGACGGGTGGCGAGCAGGAGCCGGGCCTCCTGCAGCCGGATCTGCTTCTGGAACTGGATGGGGCTCATCGCGGTGACCGCCTGGAAATTGCGGTAGAAGGCCGAGACGCTCATGCCGGACAGCTGTGCCACGTCCTCCACCCGGAAGGACCGGGCGTAGTGGTCGCGGATCCACTGGACCGCGCGGGCGATGTGGGAGAGGTTGCTGTCGGCGAGGCCGAGCTGGCGCACGACGGCGCCCTGCTCGCCGGTGACGAGCCGCCAGAGGATCTCCCGCTTGATCAGCGGTGCGAGCACCGCCACGTCGCGTGGCCGGTCGAGCAGGCGCAGCAGCCGGACCACCGCGTCGACGAGCGCGGCGGGCGCGTCGCTGACGGCCATGCCGGACGGCGTGCCGCCACCGGCCGGGAGGTCGCCGGGGGCCGCCCGCAGCAACAGCTCGGCGACGGTGGCCGGGTCCAGGATCAGGCCGAAGCCCATGGCCGGCCGCTCGGGGCTCGCCTCGGTGAAGTGGCCGGTGATCGGCATGTCGACCGAGGCGACGAGATACTGCCCGGCGCGGTACTCGTACACCCGGTCGCCCAGCGCGATGCGTTTCGCGCCCTGCGCGATGAGTGCCATCACCGTGCCCGACATCTCCGGCGACGGCGGCGACGGCCGATCGATCTTCGAGACCAGGACGCCGTCGACGGCGGTGGTCATGTCGGGCCGGGCGTGGCGGGCGAGCAGGGCGCGTAGCTCGTCGAGGTCCATGACCCGAGTGAAGCACAGATCCGATGCTCCCCACAACGAGAGGATCAGGCAAGAGGACAGGAGCATCCTTCTAACGTTTCCGCAGGTCGCAATGGTTACATGGACTCATCGAAATCCCCGGAGTGCGAGAGTGCTCCACGAACGAGGAGATACCCCCATGACCGTCGGCCACGGTTTCCACGCCACCATGACAGCGCGGCCCGGCAAGGGCGACGAGCTGGTCGCGTTCCTGCTCGACGCGCCGTCCCTGCCGAACGAGGACTGCGTCGTCTTCCTGGTCAGCCGCTCGGCCGGCGACCCGGACACCGTCTCCGTCACCGAGGGCTGGACCAGCGAGGAGGCCCACGGCAGGTTCTTCGCGACCGAGGAGGCGCGGGCGCTGGTCGCGAAGCTCCAGCCGCTGCTCGCCGGCGAGTCCCGCTACGCCGACGAGGTGCCGGTCGGCGGCAAGGCCGCCTTCTGAGAACCCCGCCGCTCTCCGAAACCCCGGCCGCTCTCCGAAACCCCGGCCCGCCTTCCGAGAACCCGGTCGCCTTCTGAAATCCCAGGCGCCTTCCGAGAACCCCGGCGCCTTCCGAAACCCCGGCCCGCCTTCCGAGAACCCCGGCCGATTCCCCCTCCTGACGAAAAGGATCCCACCATGGCACCGACACGCCCCGCCCTCGACCCCGAACTGCGCGCGCTGCTCGCGGAGATGCCGCCCATGCCCCCGCTCGGCCCCGAGGTGCTCGCCCAGCTGCGCGAGTTCCCGTCGACACCGATCGACACCCTCCTCGACGGCCGGGCCGTCGACCGCCGGGAGCTCACCGTCCCCACCCCGGACGGCACGCGGCTCCCGCTGTCGATCCTCAGCCCCGCCGGTACCGGCCGCGCCACGGCCGCACCGTGCGTCTACTGGATCCACGGCGGCGGAATGATCATGGGGGACCGCTTCTCGCAGATCGACATCCCCCTCGACTGGCTCGACCTGCTCGGTGCCGTCGTGGTCTCCGTGGACTACCGGCTGGCGCCGGAGGCCACCGGCGCGACGCTGGTCGAGGACTGCTACCACGGCCTGCTCTGGGTCGCCGAGCACGCCGACGAGCTGGGCGTCGATCCCGCCCGCATCGTCGTCGCGGGCGCCAGCGCCGGGGGTGGCCTCGCCGCCGGTGTCACGCTGATGGCACGCGACCGCGGCACCCCGCCGATCGCCGCCCAGGTGCTGATCTGCCCCATGCTCGACCACCGCAACATCACCACCTCCAGCCGGCAGTACTCCGGCGGTGAGGGCGTCTGGACCCGCGAGATGAACGAGTTCGGATGGCGATCGGTCCTCGGCGACCTCGCCGGCCGGGACGTGCCCGCCTACGTCTCCCCCGCGCTGGCCGACGACCTCTCGGGCCTGCCGACCACCTACATCGACGCCGGCACGGCCGAGGTCTTCCGCGACGAGGACGTCGACTACGCCACCCGGATCTGGGCCGCCGGCGGCCAGGCCGAACTCCACATCTGGGCGGGCGGCTTCCACGGGTTCGACGCGCTGTACCCCCAGGTGCGCCTCTCGGCCACGGCACGCCGGACGCGCGACGACTGGCTCACCCGGGTCCTGAACCCGGCGACCTGAACGCCGAAGGCCCCCGGGCCTGTCGGGACGCGTGGACCGAGACCCTTCAGAGCTCCCTCGTCATGAACACGTTGTACGGGTCGAACCGGTAGTCCGCGAACGGCTCGCAGTAGTCGAACCCGAACTTCTCGTACAGCTTCCGGGCGGGCAGGAAGAACTCGCTCGCGCCGGTCTCGAGGCTCAACCGGGTGAATCCCATGCTCCTGGCCTCGGTGATGATGTGTTCCAGCAGCAGGGACGCGGCTCCGCTCCGCTTGCGCGCCGGCGCGGTGCGCATCGACTTCACCTCGGCGTGGCCCGCGTCCAGCCGCTTGATCGCACCGCAGCCCACCAGGCTGTCACCGTCCATCACCGACCAGAACGTGATCTCGGGCCGGCGAAGCTCATCCAGGTCGAGGGCGTGCTTGCTCTTCAGGGGCGTGACGGCTCGCATCTCCTGGACATGCTCGTCGAGAAATTCCGCGATCTCCGGACCGGAGAGGTCGTCGACGACGATCTTCATCTGCTCGCCTTTCTTCGGGGCCTCGGCCTCACGGGTGCCACGTCCCATGATCACGCTCATCGACACCGAAGTCACCGGATTAAACCGGCGGAACGGCCGGCCCGGGGACGAGTCCCGGACGGCACCGGCGGCCGTGACCGCCGGTGCCGTCGACACTCAGAAGACCCACAGCCCGAAGCCCCAGCAGATGAGGGCGTTCCCGGTCGCCATGGTGAAGTCGTCGGTGCCGCGCGGCGAGAAGAGTTCGAGAACGGTGTTGGACACGGCGAGGGCGAGTGCCAGGAGCAGCCAGGGCCCGGCGAGGCCGTGGGCCAGCACGACGCCGCCGGAGAACAGGAGCGCGCTGACGAAGGTGGCCCAGGTGCCCGCCACCGACTTGCGGTTGACCTCGCCCAGGCCCCACACCTTGAGCTTCTGCTTGCCGTAGATGGACCCGATGATCTCCGACATCGAGTCGCTGACGATGTAGGAACCCCAGATGAGGATGAAGAGGACCGGGAAGACATCCTGCGGGAAGACCGCTCCAAGCTGGGTGCCGATGGGAAGCATGATGAACTTGAACAGGCTCCACAGCAGGCTGACCAGGAGCAGGTTGGCGCGGGAGAGAACGCCGTCCATGATGCGCGCCTGGGCCCCGTAGTGCACCCGGGCCAGGAACCCGTTCGAGTAGTAGAGCGCGAGGGACACCCAGCTGAAGATCATCGCGTCGAACAGGTGGTCTTCTATGGGCTGTGCCGGATTCCCGCCGGGATCCAGCAGCATCCCCATGTAGACGAACGCGAAGCCGGTGGCGGCGATCAGGGCGGTGCGTCCCCGCCGGCCGATCATGTCGGCGATCCGTATCCGGCGCTCCGGGTAACGAGCGAGCAGCGAGTCGAGATCGTACGGCTCCTGCATGCGGGACCTGAAGCTGAGCCGCCTGTCCTCCTTCGTCATGCCGACGAACGAACGCAGGAGCCAGATCTTCACGCCGTACCAGATCCACCCCCACAGGACGGTGAAGAACAGGAACGAGAAGACGATGCGGGACACCACCTCCGCGTTGACCTCGTACTGGTCCCGCCTGAAGAATCCGGTGCCTCCACCCCCGCTCAGCAGCATGGAGAGCCACAGGATCGTCAGAACGACCGTGTAGGCGAACGTCACGCGGAAAACACGATCGGCGGTGCGCCGGCGCGACGCGAACGTGAGGTCCGCGGCGATCGGCGTCACGGTCGCGGACCCTCCGCCAGGCCGTTCGGGATCCTTCGTGACGCCCTTACCGCCGATGTTCGGATGTTCCACGCGACCTCCAGTCAGCTGCCGAGCCGTGCCGCTCACGTTCGGATTTCCCTGGTCCGCGCCCGACTCCCGGCGTCGGTCGGCGTCAGCGCTCACCTGGCGTCACGTTCCTTCTGCGCGGCCACCACCTGGGCAAGGTAGCCGGAACGGACTAAGGAAATTCACAGACCGTCAAGGCCGTGGCCCGATCCCGATCGGCTCGATTCTCAGAGTCACGATCGAGCGCGGGGCACCGACCTCACGGTCTTTCACAGGGGTGCACCGGCGACCGTGTCCCCGTACCGCGTCGGGAATGTCGAAGCCCAAGGTCAACCTGCCCGGATTCCGGCAAGTCCACCGGACACGCGCCCCGATCGCCCGCCACCGCCGGCGAGGCGACCCCTTACCACATGATTTACAGATGTAGTACTGGAAGCTTACAGGTTCCCAAGATCTCAGCCGAGCGGTGATTATCTTCGGGAACCTTCTTCCCCTCGAAAGAACCTGACATGAGGGGCGAAACGATGAAAGGAACAGTTGCCGCACGCATCTGCCGATCAGGACAGCGGAAATGGCGACCGCCGCGATTGTCGCGGCATCTTGACCGAGATTTCGAATAAAGGAGTGATGCGGGTGTCGGTTCGTGGAATCTTCAAGCGTCTCGGCGTCGGGGTCGGGGTCGCGGCACTCGTGCTGGGGATGCAGGGTCCGGCGTCAGCGTCGGCGTCCGCCGCCGGGGAACTGCAGTGGTGCCGTGCCGCCGGAACTCATTGCACCTCCGCGGCGGTGCAGGCCCACGCGGAACACTGGATCTGGTACGAGATCATCGCGCCCCCGTTCTGCGGCACCGACTTCACGGTTTACGACGCGGCGAACGGCGCAACCGTCGGAAAAGGATATGTCGGCACTGGAAACAAGCGCTCAGGCCGAATATTCGGACTGTACGGCTTCTACAAGGTGAGGGTTTACAACACCTGCTTCGACGCCTACGGCGGTATCGCGAACCGTTGATCCGCCATAAATGACGCGCGGCTGTTCAGCTTGTCGAACTCCAGTGTGAACAGCGTCACCGATGATCCGCGGGAAGGCGTCCGGCCACGCCCGGGATACGGAGAACAGGAAGAGGTGCAGTGATGCCCAAGCGTCTCAACGTGGCCAGAGCAATGGTCGTGCTCGGTGTGGCCGCCATGACCATCACATCGACCGGGGTGGCGCACGCGGCCACCAGCAGCATGAACGTCTACCACGCGGCCGGCAATGTGGCGGGCATGGTCTGGTTCAACTCCGGCACGTCGAACATGGCGAAAGGCCGGAACTCCTTCACGGTGAGAGACGGCCTCTGCGAAGACGGCTGGACGGTGTACGCCATGTACAAGAAGGGCTCATCGAACTGGCGCTACACGAACGGGGCGTCGTGCAACGGAGGGACCACAGAATTCAGCGTGTCCATCTCCGACGACGTGAGCAGGCAGAAGTTCACCTGGAAAGGCTGCAAGCAGTCCGAGAACGACCTCAGGAACGAGTGCGAGGACTCCGTCACCGACTACTTGGACTGACGCGGGCCGAGTTTCCCCCGCAGCCCGCCCGCCTCCGCCGAGCGTGGCCATCGGAGACCGCGGCATCACCGCGGACGGCCGCCCGAGGTCACGCGCTCGCGGATGGCGAGCGTGACGGTCGGCTTGGATGAGCCGGTCATCGGTCCTGACGTACGGTGCGGTCAGAGGGGTGTCGAGGTCGTCGGTCATACATCGATCCTCGGCACCCTTCCGCTTCCGCTTCCGTGCCGCCGGGCTCTTCTCGTCACGAGGGTGTCGAGGAAGAAGGCGTGGACGGCGCCGTCCCATGCCACGTGCGCCGCATGCTGGAAGCCGGAGAACCACGCGAGGCGTTCGAGGCCCGGGGAGGACGTGCTCAGGAAAGATCGACGGTGAGACCGGAAGTGGCGACGCCGATCTCGCCGTCGTATTCGGCCTCGGCGGCGGCTCGCGCGGCTGTGGCGTCCGTACCCGGCTGCAGGTGGGTCAGCAACAGGTGCCGGGCGTCGGCCTGCCTGGCCTGCCGGCCTGCCTGGCGGGCGCTCGACAGGTTGCGCCGCGAATTTTCCGGGACCCGGTCGGCGTAGGTGGCCTCGGCCAGGAACAGGTCGGCGCCGCGCGCCAGCTCCACCACCTCGGGGCTCGGGCCGGTGTCGCCGGTGTACGCGAGTACCCGCCCGCCCGCCGTCAGCCGTACGCCGGCATTGGGCACCGAGTGCGGCAGCAGACGGGTCTGCGCGCGGAACGGGCCGATGTCGATCCGGTCGCCGACGGTGAACTCGCGCGGGACATGGGCATCGGTCAGCATCTCCGGGGGGTCCAGCGCGAGCACCGCGTCCACGGCGCCGGGCAGTGAGTACACCGGCAAGGGAGCCGGCGGATCGTCACGGAACGCGCGCGCCCGCAACAGCGGGTTCAAATCGGCGCAGTGGTCGGGATGTCCGTGACTGACGAACACCGCGTCGACCTGATCGGCGGTGACCCGTTCCAGCAGCCGCGGCACCGTCGCGTATCCGGGGTCGACGAGGAGCCTGAACCCGTCGTGCTCCACGAGATAACCGCTGCAGGCCTGGCCCGCTCCCGGCCATGCACCGCATCCGCCAAGCACTGTCAGCAGCATTCATGAACCCTAACGGCCGGAGCAGGAAGACGCAGAATGCTGAGCCGATGCTTCGAAGCGGAGGTGTCGGAGGTTCTCCCGGCCAGAGCTCACAAGGAGGCTTTTCATTCTGACGGCCTGGTGCGGCAGGCCCGCGGAGAACAGTACCCCCGTGAAACCTGCGGGAGCGTGCAGCGAAGTGATCCACCGTCCGCTTGCCGACTCGCGGGAGCTGCAGACGACGGATCCTGCTCACCTCGATCCGGGAACGACTCCGCCCAGATAGGTGGACTCCCCCAGCAGTTGCGGCGTCATCGTGATCCCGGTGAGGCACTCGGCCATGAGGAACGCCGGCCCTTTGTGGGGGGCTGCGATCGAGTAGACGGGCCAACCGCCGATAAACCATCAGCCAGGCCAGCGCCCGCTCCACCACCCACCGCCGAGGATGCATCCGAAAACCCTGCTGACCGGCAGGTTTGGCGACGATGTGCACGACGATGCACGTCCACGATCTGGCGGGTCACTCCTTGATCTTCCCGGCGTACGAAGTGCCGGTAGACGGTCTGTCAGGGCGGGAAGTCAGCGGTAGTTGCCGCCAGGAGCAGCCGGTACGCACGTACATGATCGCGTCCACGACCTCACGCCGCGCGTGCTTGTCCGGGCGGCCATCCCAGTGCGGGACGGGAAGCAGCGGCTCGATCAGCGCCCACTTCTTATCGGTCAGATCAGAGGGGTAAAAAGCGGTCTCGTGTCATGCCTCACCCATACCCACCTGGCAAAACACCCCAATGATCACCTCTCAAACACGCGCTGAGGTCTTGTGGTGTCATCCCTGTCTCCCATACGGGAAATGCACCCTCGCCCCCAAGGTGACCAAGCCCTACCGGAATTTCAGTGACTTGAAGGCGCGCACCTGGTCGGTGATGGCGCGTTCCGTCGGCAGGCGTTCGACCGACGACGCGCCGAAGAAGCCGACCACGCCCTCGGTGCGGGCCAGCACGTGTGCGGCGTCCTCCGGTTCGGCGATGGGGCCGCCGTGGCAGAGGACGAGGATGTCGGGACGGACGGCCACGGCGGCGTCGCGCATCGCCTGGACCCGTTCGACCGCCTCGTCCAGGGAGAGCGCGGTGCCCGCACCGATGCCGCCCTTGGTGGTGAGGCCGACGTGCGGGACGAGGACGTCGGCGCCCGCCTCGGCCATGGCCCGCGCCTGGTCCGGGTCGAAGACGTAGGGAGCGGTGACCAGGTCGCGCTCGCGCGCCAGCCCGATCATCTCGACCTCCAGGTCGTAGCCCATCCCGGTCTCCTCCAGGTTCTGCCGGAAGACTCCGTCGTACAGGCCGACGGTCGGGAAGTTCTGCACCCCGGCGAAGCCCATGGCCGCGAGCTGGTCGAGGAACCTGGGCATCAGCCGGAACGGGTCGGTGCCGCACACCCCGGCGAGCACCGGGGTGTCCCTGACGACGGGAAGCACCTCGGCGGCCATCTCCACGACGATCTGGTTGGCGTCGCCGTACGGCAGCAGCCCGGCGAGCGAGCCCCGGCCCGCCATCCGGTAGCGGCCCGAGTTGTAGATGATGATCAGGTCGACGCCGCCCTCCTCGGCGCACTTGGCCGACAGCCCGGTGCCGGCGCCCGCGCCGATGATCGGCCGGTCCGCGGCGACGGTACGGCGCAGCCTGGCGAGGACGTCGTCGCGGTTCACCCGGCCCCTCCGGTGACGACGCCTTCGCGGGTCACACCGTCCGTACCGCTCATACCGCTCATACTGTGGCCCTCGCGGCGATCATCAGGTGTAGCCGGTCGGCCATGGCGCGGCCGAAGGCGGGGTCGTTGACGTGCAGGTTCAGGTCCTCGACCTCGACGGCCGAGCCTCGCAGCCCCTCGGCCAGGGCCTCGAAGCAGGACGCGTCGGCCTTGGGGTCGTGGAAGGGCGCCCCCTCGGCGTCGAGGGCGGAGACGCCGCCGCGCGGGACGAACAACACGGCCGGGCCGGTGGCCGCGCCCAGCTTGGCGGCCATCCGGCGGCCGAGCTCGCCCATCTCCTCGGCCGTGGTGCGCATCAGGGTCACGGTCGGGTTGTGGACGTACAGCAGGCGGTCGCCGAAGGGCTCGGGGACGGTGTCGCGGGGACCGAAGTTGACCATGTCCAGCGCGCCGGGGGCGACCACCTGGGGCACCCCGCGCGCTCCGGCCGCGGTCAGCCGGTCGGGGCCGGCCGACAGGACGCCGCCGACCAGGTCGTCGGCGAGCTCGGTGGTGGTGAGGTCGAGCACGCCGGAGATCAGGCCGCTCCGGACCAGCGACTCCAGGGCCCGCCCGCCGGATCCGGTGGCGTGGAAGACCAGCACCTCGTAACCGAGCTCGTCCAGCCGTTCCCTGGCGGCGTCGACCGCCGGCGTGGTCGCGCCGAACATCGACGCGGCCACGAGCGGGCGGTCGTCCTCGACGACCGGGGACGGGATGCTCACCATGCCGGCCATGGCCGCCGCGGCGTTGCCGAGGACGCGCGCGGAGACGCGGTTGATCCCGGCGAGGTCGACGACGCTGTACATCAGCGTGACGTCCTTGGTCCCCACGTAGGGGGACACGTCGCCGGAGGCCATGGTCGAGACGATGAGCTTGGGCAGGCCGATCGGCAGGTCCCTGACGGCCCGCGCCGCGATCGAGGACCCGCCGCTGCCGCCCACGGCGAGCACGCCGTCGAGACGGCCCTGGGCGTACAGCTCGGCGAGGACTGCGGCGGCGCCTTCGCCCATCGCCGTGACGGCCGCCCCCCGGTCACCGGCCGCTCGCAGCGCCGCGACGTCGGCCCCGGCCGCCAGCGCGACCCGGTCGTTGGCGACGTCGGCGGGCACCCGCGCCTCGCCGATGCCCGCGTCGACCAGGACGACGTCACAGTCGAGGGCGAGCAACCGGTCGTGGAGCCAGGCGTACTCCCACCCCTTGGTGTCCAGCGTTCCCACCAGGCCTATCGTCGGCATCTCGCGCCACGCCTCTCTGTTCGCAGACCTTTTCGCCGTTGTCTCTTGCTCGCCGTCGTCTTCGGTTCGCCGTCGTCCCTGTGCCGCGCCGTCTCGCCGCCGTACCGGTCAGAGGGCGGCGGAGAAGGTTCCGTAGTAGCCGCCCAGCTCCTGGCGGTAGACGCTCTGCCGGTACGTCGCCGGGTCGTACTCCGGAGCGTCCTGGATCTCCTGCTTGGTCCGCGAGATGTACATCTTGCGCTCGTCCCGGTCGATCCTGATCACCGTGCTGGCCGGGAGCACGACCTTCTTGCCCGAGAGCCACGAGCCGACGTCGGCCACGACGTAGCTGTCGTCGGTCACGTTGCTCTCCTCCTCCACCAGGCCGACCTTGCCGTCGACGGCCTCCACGTCGAAGCCGATGACGCTCATCGTCTCGTCGGGACCGTAAACGCCCTCGCGATAGCTCCACAGTCCTTCACTCGTCATGTGCGGGCTCTCCTCATCACGATGTGTGTGACCCCCCGCCTACCCGTGGCGGCCGAGGTAAACGGTGCATCGGATGGCCTTCTCGCGCCAGGAGGCGGGCCGTGCCGCGGACGAGAAAAACATCCGGAGGATCTTCGTTCGCGCCGAAGGGTCAAGGGGGGCCGGGAAGGCCCGGGTGATGCCAGGGCGCCGGTGGAGGTCGGAGTTCGCGTCGCCGGGCATGGCGATGCCGGCTCCGGGCGGGGGTGTTACGACAAGGCGATCCGAAGTTCGGGTTGTGAGACGGTCGTGACCGCTGCTCCGCAGCGGTCACGACCACCTGGACAGGCCGGTTGTGGGCATGTGCGCCGCGCTCGTCACCACGACGCTCATCACCATGGCGCTTGTCACCCGGCGCCACCGCAGCGGCGAGGGCGGGTTTCAGATCCGGGCCGCACCGATCTTCGTCAGCCACTGGTCGCAGTTCTTGCACGCGGAGCGGGCCTGCCACTTTCCAGCGGTGGCGTTCCAGGTCTGAGCATGGAAGTAGAGCATGCCCTTGGGAATCTTGGCCATCTCGGCGATGCCGGTGCTGTTGAGGTACTTGTTCATCGCGGCGACTTCCGCGCACGCGGTGATCGGCCAATCCTCCACCTGGATCACACCGGTCAAGACCGTCTCCATGAGCGAGTTCTTCTTCGAGGCGAGGACATATTCTCCGCTCGTCCCCGACCAGGTCTTTCCCGTCCCGGCGTAGCTGACGACGGCGATCACCGTGCCGGCTTTTTTGCCCGAACCCGCGCCGTACTTCCCGGTCAGGTGCCGCGCCTCTGTCAGCGCTGCGGAGGCGAACGAGAGCTTGTCCTTGCTTTCCTTGTCCTGAACCTTCAGCGCCTCCAACTGGACCGCATAGGTCATGAAGGCGACCCAGCTGCCCGTGTCTTTTTCCACCAGCCACGTGATGAATTCCTCGCGAGCCTTGCTCTCGGCCTTGCCGGAGTAGGAAATGGCGTACTCCAGGCTTTTCAGCTTCGTTTCGATCGCATTGAAAGGGTCTCGTTTACTGGCCAGGTCGGGCACGCGATCCTTGATATAGGTCTGGAGGATGACTCGAGTGGCAAAGCTCCACTTCGAGAAATCCTTTTTCGGCACCTGGTCGGCGAAGGTGGGTGTGCTCGCCTGCTCGGACATGGGGGTCCTTTCGGTCGATGTGAGCCGAATAACTGTCTGCCTCAATCGCCCCCGATAGGCGTTACGCGCCGGCATGGCCGCCCGAATCGACGGTCCGGTTTCCCGCAAGTATCCGAGGGGGCAATGAACGATCGATTGCCGCTCGATTGGCGGCTGTTTCGATGTGCTCCAGGCGGTCGAGAACCTGTTCCATCTCCTTCGGGCGCCGGGCCGTTTGCCGACGACACCGCCGCCGCTGTCGGCGAAGACGGCGACGTCGCACACGGCGCTGTCAGATTTGGCCGGTCCCGCGCAGGTGACCTTGAAGTCCAGAATGGCCGATGAGATCCGGACCCGCCCCCGGTAATCGAGATGAGGCCGATTCTCGTACGAACACGAATGCACCTCTCAGCGATGAAGCCGGCCTTCCCCGGTGTTCCGCCCGGTATTCTGGTCCGCCTCCCCCTGACGCTTCGCCCGGCGCTCCTCCTGCGTGGAAAGGCCTCCGCGTGGAGGCGGGCCGGACTGCGTGGAGAGGCCGCCGCGTGGAGGCGGGCCGGACGCCCGTCCCGCGATGCACTTGGTCCGGGCGAGACCACTAGAATGCAATTCTAGGATTGGCCGATCTCCCGGCCCCGACCGCGAGGAGCCCACGTGCACGACGTCTCACCGGACCTCCGGGAACTCGGGGCCGTCTTCGACCACACCGCCGTCGCGGCACCCAAGATCAGGGACCTCCTGCCGATCTATCACGACCTGCTGGGCGGGACCTTCCGCAGCGGCGGCGACAACCAGCTCGGCGGCTACCGGGCCCTGCAGCTCACCTACCCGGGCGGCAGCAAGATCGAGCTGATGGAGCCCCTTGAGGGTTCCACCTTTTTCGACAGCTTCTTCGAGCTGACGCGCGGCCGGGGCGGCGTGCACCACCTCAACTTCCACGTGGACGACATCGACCTCGCGGTCTCTCTGCTCACCGACCGCGGCTACCGCCTGCACGGCCTCAACCTGGGCGACCCGAGGTGGCGCGAGGTGTTCCTGCACCCCAAGGAGGCCCAGGGCGTGCTGGTCCAGCTCGCGCAGCCCGGCCCGCGCGACTCCGTACCGGTCCCCTCCCTCGACGAGGTGCTGGCCGGACGCGGGTTCCGCGGCAACGGGATTCCCAGCCCCTCCTGACCACGGCACGTCATCGGGCGGGGCGGGGTTCCGGAGGCTTTCAGCGGGAGGGGCGGATGACACGCAAGCCAGGCGCCTGGGAGTGGAGTCGCACGGCGCAGACCCGTACGAGCATGCTCGGTGCCGCCAGGGAGGTCTTCACCGAGCACGGTTTCGCCGACGCCGGGGTGGCCGACGTCGTCGAGCGGGCGGGCCTGAGCATCGGCAGCCTCTACCACCACTTCGGCGGCAAGACCGAGCTGTTCCTCGCGCTGTGGGAGAAGCACCAGGCCGAGCACGAGGAGAACGCGGCCTCCGCGGTGTCGAAGGCCCGCCGGTCGGGCACCCTCGACCCGCTGGAGCTGTTCGTCGTGGGCGCCCGCGCCTTCCTCGAAGGGTCGTGGGAGCGGCGGGACCTGGCCAGGCTGTTCATGGACGGGGGCGGGCCTCCGGGGTTCGAGCTGATGCGCCGCACGCGCGGTCGCGAGTGGGTACGGCAGAACGGTGTCCTGCTCGGCGCGGGCGCCACCTCCCTCGACCGCCTGACGGTCGCCGTCCTGACGTCGGTCATCGGCGAGGCGGGCCGCGAGGTGGCGACCTGCGACAGCGAGGAGGAAGCGGAGCGGATCATCGAGGCGGCGATCGAGCTGATCCGCCGCCTCGACCCGCTGCGCGCCCCCTCGGCACCGCTACCGGCTCCCGCTCCGGCTCGGGAATCCGGGTCCGAGCCGCCGGGCTGAAGTCCTCCGAAGCCCTCCGAAGCCCTCCGGCGGCCGGGAAGGGGCAGGCCGGTCCGGGCACCGGGGCGGGTCCGGGCGTGGTCAGTCCGGAGGCGCGAGCAGACTGCCGACGACGTCGCGAAGCGGGCCGACCAGATCGTCGGAGGTCGCGTCACGCAAGGGCTGCAACCCGACGGCCGACCGTACGACGGCGACGCCGACGCCGAGCGCGACCACGAGTTGCGCCCTCAGCAGGCTTTCCTCGTCGGCCGGCTCCCGCCGCGCGCCCGAGGCTTCGAGCACCTGCCGGCTGAAGTCCTGAAGGGCCTGCCTGCGCAGGCTGTCCACCCGCTCGTCGCCGGAGACGCGCAACAACATCAGCACCGGGTGCTCGCCGAACTCCGGCCAGGCATCGGCCGACAGCTGGCGGCTGAGTGCCTCCGCGAGCGCGGCACCGTCTCGGGGAAACCCGTCCCCACCTCCCGGGAAGCGGGGGGTGGACGCCAGCGCCGCTTTGAACAGCCCCTCCTTCGAGTCGAAGTACCGCTTGATGAGCGCGAGGTTGACCCCGACGTCGGCGGCGACGTCCCGGAGCGTCGTGCGGTCGTACCCGAGACGGGTGAAACGGTCGTGGGCGGCCCGCAGGAGCGCTTGGCGGGTCGCCGCCGCGTCCCGCCGCCGGGGACCCGAGGCGGGCTGCCCCGAGGCAGGCGGGTCGGCGTCGCCCGAAGGGGGCGCGAGACCTGCGGTCGCAGGCTGTCCCGCGACGGACGGGCCGGCGTCACCCGAAGGCGCCGCGGAGCCCGCGCCCGGCCGGCGTCCGGCAGACCGTCCGGCGAGCCGTCCGGCGATGGGCGGATCGGCGTCGCCGTCCGCGGGCCCGCCGGTTCCTCTCGTCGCCACCGGCGACCTCCTCCGCACGTCGTCCCGCACGAAACCCCGGCGCGCCGTCGCGGCACGGCTCGGACGACGGAGCGCCGGGGCTAAGTAATCACTAGTTGACATACCCCTGGAACATGGTTACGTTACCAAGTAATCAGCTGATGACTTATTTTCCGCAGCACAGAGGCCCGCAGTACAGAGGCCACACGAAAGGATGACGGTGGCCGAGCACGCCCTCCTCGTCATGGATGTCCAGCGCGTCGTCGTCGACCGCTACCCCGATCCCGCCTACCTGCCGCGCCTGCGCGAGGCGATCGGCGCCGCCCGGGCGGGTGGCCTTCCGGTGGTCTACGTGGTCGTCGGGTTCCGCCCCGGATACCCGGAGGTCAGCACCCGCAACAAGATGTTCGGCCCGCTCGCGCACGCCAGGGGGGCGGGCGGCGACGACGAGGCCACCCGGATCCATCCGGACGTGGCGCCGGAACCCGGCGACATCGTCGTCACCAAGCGCCGCGTCAGCGGCTTCTCCGGCAGCGACCTCGACGTGGTGCTGCGGGCCGGCGGCATCGACCACCTCGTCCTCACCGGCATCGCCACGGGCGGCGTCGTGCTGTCCACCCTGCGCCAGGCCGCCGACCTGGACTTCGGCCTCACCGTCCTGGCCGACGGGTGCCTCGACGACGACCCGGAGGTGCACCGGGTCCTCACGGAGAAGGTCTTCCCCCAGCAGGCGGAGGTCACGACCGTGGCCGGCTGGGTGGCGGCCCGCTGACCGCGCGCCCGTGCCCGGCACGGGCACGACGCCTCGCCTGACGGGGCGTCGCCCGAACCGGACGGCGAGACGACCGGACGGCAGACGGCCGGACGACGAGACGCCGAACATCGACACGACCCAACGTCGACACGACCGGACACCGGCACGACGAGCGGGACAGCCGGGCACGCGGCCCCTGAAGGTCCCTGAAGGTCCCTGAAGGTCCCTGAAGGTGCCGGGCGCCCCCGGGATTCGACGTGCCCGTGTCCTACGGCCGCACCTCGATGACGTCGACGCCGATCAGGTCGGCGACCGCGCGCAGGTCGGCGATCCGGTGGCCGGTGCCCAGGGCCCAGTGGTGGGAGATCCCGGTCGCGCTCCACGCGTCGGTCCACTCCCCCGGGTCGCACCCGAAGTCCACCCGCGAGGTGGTGTTGCCGATCCGCAGCAGCGGCCCCTCCACCGTGGTCCCCTCCGAGACCACGAACGCGAACGTCCCGTCGCGCCGCTGCAGCAGTCCCAGCACGGTCACCGGGCCGTGCGCCACGTCGAACTCCACCGACACGCCCCAGCCGCGCTTGCCGTGGTAGACGCCCAGCCCGCGCAGCAGCGGGCGCCGGGCACTGATCGCCAGGTGGGCCGGGCCGTCGTGCCCCATCTCCACGTGGCCGCGGGTGAAGTCGAGCGCCTGCAGCTCGGTGAACGACCCGCCCGCGCCCAGCCGGTCCATGACCAGCATCGCCAGCGAGGTGCGCAGCTCGTACTCGCCCACCGTGGGAACGCCCCGGGCGGTCAGCAGGGACGACCCCAGGATCATCCCGGCGCCCAGCCGCTCGTGGATCTCCCCCTCCAGGCCCCGGTGGTAGTAGGCCATGCTGTCGAGGGCGAAGTCGTCCACCAGCCGGTCCAGGCCGACCGACACTCGCGCCGCCCAGGCGAAGTCGTCGTCCTTGACCGACCCGTCCAGCTCGAAGACCTCCCGCGCCAGCTCGACGCGCTCCCTCACCTGCGCGTCGGTGACCTTCTCCACCCGCACGCGCAGGTCGTCGAACTCCAGGACCTCCACGTGCCCGCCCAAGTTCACCGGCACCAGGGTCAGATCGGTGGCCACGTCCAGCATTCCCGGGTACAGGTGGCCCATCAGGCCGTGCCTGCCCCGGCGCAGCGCCGCGCGTACCCCGGCCGCCCGCACCCACCGGCCGATCCTGGCCCAGGCCCGCTCGTCCTCCAGGTAGCCCGACACCGACCGGAAGGGGATGCCGGCCCGCAGGAAGGTGTTGGCCATCTCCGGCAGCGGGCAGGCGCCGCAGTAGGCGAGCCACTGGCCGGTGTCGAAGCTCGCGTGGTCCATCGACTCGGTCGGCTGCAGGTTGATCAGCAGCACCGGCGCCCCGCTGCGCTGCGCCACCGGCAGCAACATGGTCGCGGTCATGTACGTGGTGAGGAAGCCGACGATGACGTCGCAACCGGCCTCGCGCAGCCGCTCCGCCGCGACCGCGCCCTCCTGCGCGTCGGAGACGAACCCCACGTCGACAACGTCGCAGCCCAGCTCCCGCATCCGCTCGGCGACGCGCTCCGAGGAGCGCCGCAGCTGCGGCAGCAGGTCGGGGAACTGCGGCCAGTAGGCTCCCAGCCCCCCGGCCACGAGTCCCACCTTCGTGCGCGGGGCGGTCACCCGGTCAAGCGCGGCGGTCACGGCGTTCTCCTCTCACACGGCGCCGGCGCGGGCACCGAGCGCGTAGACATCGGGCGCGCGGGCATCGAGCCCACGGGCGCCGAGCTCACAGGCATCGAGCTCACAGGCGCCGAACGCCCGGGCCCCGAACGCCCGGGCGCCGGACACGCGGGCATCAGGCGCCCCAGCCCGCCTGGGCGCCGCCGACCCGGTCAGCGGCGATCTTCTCGAAGTAGCCCGACCTGGCGTACGCCGCCATCGGGTCGGGGTCCAGTCCCAGATCGGTGCGCACCTCGGCCAGCAGGGGCCGCACGTCGGTGTTGTAGGCGTCCATCACGACCGCGTTGGCCCCGAGCACGTCCCCGGCCGACTGGGCGGCGGCCAGCGCCTCGCGGTCGACCAGCAGCGCCTTGGCCGTGGCCTCCTGCACGTTCATCACCGACCGGATCTGCCCGGCGATCTTCGGCTCGATGTTGTGGCACTGGTCCAGCATGAACGCCACGTCCTCGGTGAACCCGCCCCCGCCGATCACCTCGACCATGATGCGGAACAGCTGGAACGGGTCCGCCGCTCCGGCCATCAGGTCGTCGTCGGCGTAGAAGCGGGAGTTGAAGTCGAAGCCGCCCAGCTTGCCCTCGCGCAGCAGGAACGCCACGATGAACTCGATGTTGGTGCCCGGCGCGTGGTGGCCGGTGTCGACCACCACCTGCGCCTTGGGACCGAGCTTCAGGCAGTGCGCGTACGCCGTCCCCCAGTCGGGCACGTCGGTGGCGTAGAACGCGGGCTCGAACAGCTTGTACTCCAGCAGGAAGCGCTGGTTCTCGCCCAGCCGCTCGTACACCCGGCCCAGCGCCTCGGCCAGGCGGTCCTGGCGGGCGCGGATGTCGTCCTGGCCGGGGTAGTTGATCCCGTCGGAGAACCACAGCTTCAGCGTGCCGGAACCGGTGGCGTCCATGATGTCCACGCAGTCCAGCAGGTGCGCCAGGGCCTTGGCACGCACCCGCGCGTCCGGGTGGGTCACGCTGCCCAGCATGTAGTCGTCGTCCTGGAAGACGTTGGAGTTGATCGCCCCGATCCGTACCCCCAGATCCGACGCGTGCGCGGCCAGCGCGGCGTAGTCGTCGACCCGGTCCCACGGGATGTGCAGCGCCACCTGCGGCGCGACCCCGGTGAACGCGTGCACCTGGGCGGCGTCGGCCAGCTTCTCGAACGGGTCCCTCGGCACCCCCCGCTGCGCGAACACCTTGAACCGCGTGCCCGAGTTGCCGTACGCCCATGACGGGGTCTCGATGACCTGCGCCCGCAGCGAATCCTTGATCATGAATCGGTCCCCGATCACTTGAGGTGGAAGACTTCTTCGAGCGAGACCATGCCCTCGTCGGGGCGGCCGTCGAGACTCTCGAAGAACGGTGCCATCTCGGCCTGCCACCGGGCGTTGACCTCGGTCGCGGCCATGGCCTCGCGGGCGGCCTCGAAGTCCTCGGTCTCCAGATAGCCGACCAGCAACCCGTCCTCCCGCAGGAAGAGCGAGTAGTTGTGCCAGCCGGTGGCGCTCAGGGCGTCGAGCATCTCCGGCCACACGGCGCGGTGACGCTCGCGGTACTCCGCCAGGCGCTCCGGCCGTACCTTCAGCAGGAAGCAGACACGCTGCACGGGATGGCCTTTCTCGGGCGCGGCCCGCCCCCTCCCGGGCACGGGCCGCGCCGACGGCGTCAGAAGTCGAACTGGTCGATGTTGGAGGCGTCGAAGGTGAACGGCGGGCCGAGGATGATCTCCCCGTCCTTGCCGATCGTCCGCTCGCCGAGCTTGCCCGCCTTCAGGACCTCGCCCTCGGCGCCGGTGATCTGCCCGGAGGCCAGCGCCGCCGCCGCGTACGAGGCCAGGTAGCCCAGGTCCTTGGGGTTCCACAGCGCGAACTTCTCGACCGTCTTGTCCTTGATGAACTGGCGCATCTGGTTGGGGGTGCCCAGCCCGGTCAGGACGACCTCGCCCTTGTACTTGGAACCGGAGATGTAGCGCGCCGCCGCCGAGATGCCCACCGTGGTCGGCGAGATGATCCCCTTCAGGTCCGGGTACGCCTGCAGCAGGCCCTGGGTCTCCTGGAAGGACTTCTGGTCGTCGTCGTCACCGTAGGCGACCTTGACCAGCTTCATGTCCTTGTACTCGGGCTTGCCGAGCTCGTCCTTCATGAACTCGATCCAGGTGTTCTGGTTGGTCGCGTTCGCCGTCGCCGACAGGATCGCGATCTCGCCCTTGGCGCCGATCAGGTCCGACAGCAGCTTCACCTGGCTGCGGCCGATCTCCTCGGAGTTGGCCTGGTTGATGAACAGGTCGCGGCATTCCTTGGAGGCGTCGGAGTCGTAGGAGACGATCTTCGTCCCCTTCGCCCGCGCCTGCTGCAACGGCCCGCACACCGCGTTGGCGTCGTTGGCCGCGATCAGGATCGCGTCGTGCCCCTGCTGGGTGAGCGTGTTGATGTACGACACCTGCGAGGAGGCGGACGCGTCGGAGGGGCCGACCTCCTTGGCCTCGGCCTTGAACTCCGCGGCCGCCTCGATACCCGCCTTGTCCACGATCGTCTCGTACGGGTTGTTGATCTGTTTCGGCAGGAAGGCGATCTTCAACCCTTCCTTGATCGGCGCGTTCGGATCGGCCTTCGCCGGGGCGGAGGACGCGGGGGCCGCCGGGGCCGCGGAACTCGCCGAGTCCTTGGTGGTGCCACCACCGCAGGCCGCGAGCGCGATCGACAGCAGACCGGCCACCATCGCGGCGGGAACGGACCTTCGCGAAACAGTGAACATAAGCGCTTCCTCAGGAAGTGGGGGGTGGTCGGACTCCTACGAAAAAACGATTTAACCGGTTGAGCTGGACAGTAGAACCAAGCTTCGGTAGGTGTCAATGGCACATGAACGTGCCGTTTCCTTAGCGTTACACGACCTCCGCCTCCAGCGGCCCGGCCCCGCGGGGAAACCCGCCGGGTCCACGGCCGGGCGGCCGGGCCGTCATCCGTTGCCACGTTTTAACCATCTCGGCACCCGGTTGGACCTGGCACGGCCGGGAACTCCCCGTTCTCGGCCCGCTCCCCAGACCGCTCCGGAAGCGGGAGCGAGGAGGCCGGGAGCCGGTCCGGGAGCCGGGCTGGGAGCGGGGGCCCGGAGACCTACGAGCCGGTCAGCCCGCCGACCCGCCGACCCGTCGGTCCGTCGGTCCGTCGGTCCGTCGGTCCGTCGGTCCGTCGGTCCGTCGGCCGGTTGATCGGCCGCTGCCCCCTGGCGGATGCACGCGGATGCACGCAGACAGGCACGGACAGGCGCGAACGGGCACGAACCGGCCTCGCCGGCGAGGGCCGACGGCCCCCCGGCGCGTGAGGGGACAACACGGCGGGACGCGGACGGCCTCCCTGTCATCTCGCTCCGGGAATCCAGGGACCCGGAAAGCCTCCCGCCAATCAGGCTGGTGAATTGCGGAAATTGCAGCCCTTTGTCGCCGTATCGGAAATCCATCCGAGCGCCACGGCCCCGCGCAGGACACACGTGTGCGCACTATGACGCAGACGGCCCCCCGAATGGTCGCTTACATAAAGGCGTTCGCAGTTCACAGATCCGAGAGGCATCACCATCATGTCGCGTAAGCGTCGCAACATCACCGCTCTGGCCCTGACGCTGGCCGGGCTCGCCACCACCGCCGTCCTCGCGTCCCCCGCCCACGCGGCCGGGGCCACCGTCACGGTGGGCTCGTTCGGGAACATGTCCGTCGTGGGCACGACCGGGAACGACAGCATCGACATCAACCCGTTCAACGGCAAGGTCAACGTGACCTCCAGCCTGCACTCGGTGACCGCGGGCGCCGGATGCGTCCAGCAGGGTCCCAACACGGCCTCCTGTTCCGGGGTCTCGACCATCACGGTCAACGTCAGGCCCGGCGAGGACACCGTGCGCAACAACACCTCCCTGTTCGCCGAGATCTTCGGCTCGGCCGGCATCGACCGCCTCTCCGGCGGGTCCGGCCGCGACATCCTCGTCGGCGGCAGCGGCAACGACGTCCTGAACGGCAACGGCGGCAACGACACCACCGACGGCGGACCGGACTCCGACACCTGCACCGGGGAGACCGAGGTCAACTGCGAGCTGTAGCGGAGTTCACCTGGCCGCACGGGAGCGGGCCAGGCCAGAGAGCACGTGACGGCACCGCGGGGGCGGTGCCGCCAGGTGGCCCGGTAACAGGCCCCCCGCGACCCGGACACGTCCGGGTCGCGGGGGGCCGCTGTTCTTCCGATACTTTTCCGGGCATGACGATCGCCCGTTCACTGCTGTTGTTCGCGCTGGCGGCCGTCGCCGAGATCGGCGGCGCCTGGTTGGTCTGGCAGGGGGTCCGCGAGCAGCGGGGACTGTTGTGGATCGCCGCCGGGGTCGTCGCTCTTGGGGCGTACGGGTTCGTCGCCGCGTTCCAGCCGGACGCGAACTTCGGCCGGGTCCTGGCGGCCTACGGCGGGGTGTTCATCGCCGGGTCGCTGCTGTGGGGGGTGCTGGCCGACGGCTTCCGTCCCGACCGGTGGGACCTGATCGGCGCGGGCGTGTGCCTGGCGGGGGTCGCTCTGATCATGTACGCCCCGCGCGGGTGAACCGGGAGCGGCCGTCGCGAAGAGGCCGTCGCGAAGAGGCCGTCGCGAAGAGGCCGTCGCGAAAGGGCCGGGGAAAGGCCCTGTGACCAAGCCGTCAGGAACCGGAGGAAAGCCCGCGCGACCGGACTGGGAGAGAAAGGCGAAACCTCAGATAGTTTCATCCATCATTTCTGATATATCCCCCATGTCAGGAAAGAGTTTCTGGTTACCCTTGGACCGTGCCCGTCTACGTGGCCGTGGATCTCGGACCTGAGAGCGGCCGGGTATTGACCGGCGAATTCGATGGTGAGCGGCTCGTGGTGCGGGAGGCGCACCGCTTCGCCAACCGGCCCGTCCGCGTTCTCGACGGCCTGTACTGGGACGTGCTGGGGCTGCTCACCCAGGCTCGTGGGGGCATCGCGCTGGCCGCCTCCCGGGGCCGCCTCACCAGCGTGGGCGTGACCGCCTGGGGCGGCGACTTCGCGCTCCTCGACCGGGCAGGGCGGCTGCTGGCCAACCCCCGCCACCACCTCGACCCCTACACCTCCGGCCTGGCGGGCCTCGTCTCCTGGCAGGACCACTACGAGCTGACCGGCGTCCGCCCCGGCCCCGGCACCACGGCCTGCCAGCTGCTGGCGCACGCCGGGTCACCGCTCCTGGACGCGGCCGACCACCTGGTGATGATCCCGGACCTGTTCACGCTATGGCTGAGCGGCGAGATGCTCGCCGAGCGGACGATCGCGAGCACCAGCCAGCTGCTGGACGCCAGGACCGGCCGGTGGGCGGACAGCATCGTCACCCGCCTGGGCCTGCCCCGCCACCTGTTCGCCCACCGGCTCACCGAGCCCGGCACGGTCGCCGGTCCGCTGCGCGGCGGGAGCGGCGAGGACGGCAGGGACGGCGGGAACGGCCGCAGGAGCAGGAACGGGAAGGGCCCCGGCGCGACCGTGGTCGTCGCGGTGGCCGGCCACGACGCCGCCTCCGCGGCCGCGGCGCTTCCCGTCTCCTCCGGCTCGGTCGGCTACGTCTCCTGCGGCCCCCGCTCGCTGGCGGGGCTGGAGCTCGACGCGCCGGTCACGAGCCGGGCGGCCAGGCTGGCGGGCTTCACCAACGAGGGCGGCGTCATGGGGACCGTGCGTTTCACCCGCGCCCTCAACGGCCTGCAGCTGCTCCAGGAGTGCCGCAGGGCCTGGGGGGTGCGCACCTCGTACGCGGACCTGGTCGCCGAGGCCGCCGCGGCGCCCGCGTTCGGCCCGCTGATCGACCCCGGCCACCCGTGGTTCCTCGAACCGGGTGACGTGCCCGCCAGGATCGCGGCCTACTGCCGGTCGACCGGCCAGGTGCCGCCCGCCGATCGCGCGCAAACCGTGCGCTGTGTCCTGGAGAGCCTCGCGTGCTCCTACCGGTGGGCCCTGGAGCAGGCCGAGTTCCTCAGCGACCGGCGGGTGGAGGCGGTGCATCTCGTGGGGGGCGGGGCCGCCAGCGACACGCTCTGCGGGCTCGTCGCCGACTTCGCCGGGCGGCCGGTGCTCGCGGGCCCCGTGGAGGCGACCGCGGTGGGGAACCTGCTGGTCCAGGCGATGGCCGACGGCCGCCTCGGCTCCCTCACCGAGCTGCGCGAGGTGGTCCGCCGCTCGTTCAGGACCCGGCCGTTCCCGCCCGGCGTCCAGCGGGAGCGGTACGAGATCGCCTACTCCCGCTACCGGCGGCTGATCGGCATCGACGGGTTCTGGAACGGCGCGGAGCCCGGGCCGGACACCGGCCCCCGGACCCGCCCGGCCCGTCACGCGGCGTCAGCACCCCCGACGCCCCCGGCGATCTCAGCCGTCTCAGCCGTCTCAGTGGGACTCGCGGGCGACCCCGTCGCCGCTGGAGCCGACGAGGAAGTCGAGGTCGGCACCCCGGTGGGCCTGCATCACATGGTCGACGTAGAGGCGTTCCCAGCCCCGTGACGGCGCGGCGAAGGCCGTCCGCATGGCCTCCGAGGGATGGCGCCTGGCCAGGTCCTCCGGCGGGATGTCGAGGTCCAGGCGCCTGGCCTCGACGTCCAGGATGATCGGGTCACCGGTCTGCACCAGGCTGAGCGGCCCGCCCGCCGCGGCCTCGGGCGCCACGTGCAGGACCACCGTGCCGTACGCCGTGCCGCTCATCCGGCCGTCGCAGATCCGCACCATGTCGCGCACCCCGCGCTCCAGGAGCTTGGCCGGCAGGGGCATGTTGGCGACCTCCGGCATCCCCGGGTAGCCCTTGGGGCCGCACCCGCGCAGCACGAGCACCGAGGAGGCGTCCACGTCGAGATCGGGGTCGTCGATCCGCGCGTGCATGTCCTCGACGCTGTCGAAGACCAGGGCCCGGCCCCGGTGGCGCATCAGGTCGTGCGAGGCCGCGGCGGGCTTGATGACGGCCCCGGAGGGGGCCAGGTCGCCGTACAGGACGGCGATGCCCGCGGCCTCCTGCAGCGGCTGGTCGCGCGGGCGGATGACGGTGTCGTCCCAGATCCGCGCGTCGTCCAGGTGGTCGGCCAGCGGCTTGCCGGTCACCGTCAGCGCGTCCGGGTCCAGCAGGTCGCGCACCTCGCGCAGCACGGCCAGCAGGCCGCCCGCGCGGTGGAAGTCCTCCATCAGGTGGCGGCCCGCCGGTTGCAGGTCGACCAGGAGCGGCACCCCGGCGCCGGTACGGTCGAAGTCGTCGAGGGAGAGCTCGACGCCGAGGCGGCCCGCGATGGCCAGCAGGTGCACCACCGCGTTGGTGGACCCGCCGACGGCGGCCAGCGCCACGATCGCGTTGAGGAAGGAGCCCCTGGTCAGCAGGGTGCTGGGGCGCAGGTCCCGCTCGACGAGCTCGACGGCGAGCCGCCCGGTCTCGTGGGCGCCCTCCAGCAGGCGGCTGTCGGGGGCCGGGGTGCCCGCCATGCCGGGGATGGTGGTGCCGAGCGCCTCGGCGACGCAGGCCATGGTGGAGGCGGTGCCCATGGTGTTGCAGTGGCCCCTGCTGCGGATCATCGACGACTCCGAGCGCATGAACGCCTGCTCGGTGAGGGTGCCCGCGCGGACCTCCTCGCTGAGCCGCCACACGTCCGTGCCGCAGCCCAGTTGCACGCCGCGGAAGGTGCCGGTGAGCATGGGCCCGCCGGGGACCACCACCGCGGGCAGGTCGACCGAGGCCGCGGCCATCAGCAGGGACGGGATGGTCTTGTCACAGCCGCCCAGCAGCACCACGCCGTCGATCGGGTTGGCCCGCAGCATCTCCTCGGTCGCCATCGCGGCCATGTTGCGCCACAGCATCGCGGTGGGCCTGACCAGCGTCTCGCCCAGCGAGACGACCGGCAGGTTCATCGGGACGCCACCGGCTTCCCAGATGCCCCTCTTGACACTCTCGGCCACCTCGTCGAGGTGGGTGTTGCACGGGGTGAGGTCGGAGGCGGTGTTGGCGATCGCGATGTGCGGGCGGCCGTCGAAGGCGTGCGAGGGCAGTCCGCGCCGCATCCAGGCCCGGTGGATGTAGGCGTTGCGGTCGGTTCCCGCGTACCACTGCGAACTGCGCCGGTCCGCCGTCACGTTCTCAGTCCCATTTGCCGAACGGTAGTCTACGGAGCCCGATTCTTGTACCTCCGGCTTTACCCGGCGGCGCCGTCTGGAAGGTTCCACCCGTGAGAGCGTTCGTCGTGACCGGGCCCCGCCGCTTCGCCGTGCTGGACGTCGAGCCGCCGGTTCCCGGCCCCGGGCAGGTCGTGGTCGACGTGGAGCGGGCCGGGGTGTGCGGCACCGACATGGAGTTCTTCAGCGGCGAGATGGCCTACCTGGAGGAGGCGGACAACGCCCGCTACCCCATGCGGCTCGGCCACGAGTGGTGCGGGACGGTCTCGGCCGTCGGCGAGGGCGTCGACGGCGGCTGGATCGGCACCCGCGTCACCGGCGACACCATGCTCGGCTGCGGCAGGTGCCGCCGCTGCCTGGGCGGACTGCAGCACGTGTGCGAGGACCGCTTCGAGATCGGCATCCGGGGCGGGTGGCCCGGCGCCCTGGCCGAGAGGCTTCCCGTGCCGGTCACGGCGCTGCACGTCCTGCCGGACACGGTCGACGCGGTGGCCGGCGCCATGATCGAGCCGGGCGGCAACGCGCTGCGCGCCGTCGAGGCCGCGGCCCTGGCCCCCGGTGACCGGCTGCTGGTGATGGGGCCGGGGACGATCGGCCTGCTCGCCGCCCGGTTCGCCCTGGCCCACGGGGCGGAGGTCCACGTCCTGGGCCTGTCGGAGCCGTCGCTGGAGTTCGCCCGCACCCTCGGGGTGTACGGGGCCTGGACCTCGGACAGGCTTCCCGATCTCCCGTTCGACGCCGTCATCGACGCCTCCACCGCCCCCGGCCTGCCCTCCCTGGCCGCCGACCTGGTGGAGCCGGGCAAGCGGGTGGTCTACATCGGCCTGGCGCCGACCCCCAGCGCCGTCGACACCCGCGTGCTGGTGCTCAAGGACGTCACGGCCGTCGGCATCCTGAGCGCCTCGCCCGGCCTGGCGGGGGCGATCGAACACTACGCCTCGGGCGCGGTGGACCCCCGGCCGCTGGTGGCGGCCGTCGTCGGGCTCGACGAGGTGGGCGAGATCCTCGCCGGCTCCCGCCCGGCGGGAGCCGGCCCCGGCCCCAAGATCCACGTGGACCCCCGGACCTGACCGACCGGCCTTCACGGAACTCTCCAGAACTCTCCAGAACCCTCCAGGACTTCCCGGAACCTTCCGGAACGCGGCAGGAAAGCGGGCTCCCGATCGGCGCCGCCCCGGCTCATCGTGCCGGCGGCCCCGACGCCGCGGCAGCGCCGGGCATCGGGCGTCGAATCAGGCTCAGGGGTCGTATCACGTTCAACATGGCCATGAATGTAAGGCACACCTTCCATTAAGTCAGGGACACTTGACTGTATGGAAGGGCCGCTTTACCTTCGTGTCATGGCGAATCAGCAAGATCACGTGACGCGCGCGGCCCGCCGCGCGGCCCTCATCGACGGCCTGCCCGTGGCCGCCCTGGGCCCTGTGGCCCTGGCGCTGGGCAGTGATCCCGACCAGAGCACCGCTCAGAAGGCCTGGTGGATCGCGGCTACCGCCGTGTTCGCGCTCGCCGTGGCCTGGGTCCTGCTGCGGGCGTTCCGGCGCGCGGACGAGTACCTGCGCAAGATCCAGCTGGAAAGCATGGCCGTCGCCTTCGCGGCGGTCCTCGTGGCACTGCAGGTGGCCACCGTGCTCGACGCCACGGGCGTCATCCGGCTCCACCAGCTCACGCAGCTGATCCTCATCGGCGGGGTGGCGGTCTGGCTCATGATCGCCGACCTGCGCATCCGCCTGCACCGATGAAGGCGCCGTCCCCATGAAGAACCGACTGCGCGAACTGCGAGCGGCCCGCCGGTGGAGCCAGGCCGCCCTGGCCGACCGGTGCCAGGTCTCCCGGCAGGCCATCAACGCCATCGAGACCGAGCGGTACGACCCCAGCCTGCCCCTGGCGTTCACCATCGCCGACGTCTTCGGCCTGACCATCGAGGAGATCTTCCTGCCCGACCGGGCGGACACGACGAACGACCCGGCCCGGCCCTGAACGCCTCGGGCCGGTTTCCTGCCGGTCGGCGCCGGCAGATCAAGGCACGGCGGAGCTCATCCCGTCAGGCGCCCCTGGGGCACGCTCAGACCCCGGGGGCCCTCCCCCTCGAGCCTTCGGTATGAAGGTCGAAGCGCGGGTACGCATTCCGGTGGCAAGGAGGCTGTTCACCAGCCTGGTCCTGCCACTCCCAGGATGACCAGGGCACTTCCTGCCCGTGGGCGGCCGGCGGACACTTCGATTGTGGCCGGGGGCCCTGCCGCCGGCCCGCGTGACCGTGTCGCGGCGGGACCGGCGGCGGGGAACGGCCGTGGCGAGCGGGTGACGACCGGCTCCGGGGCTTCGCACGGCCGATCCTCGTCACGAGACCACGAAGAACATGAGGAACACGAAGAACCTCAAGATCATGAAAACCGATGAGAGGACCGACAATGCCGACACCACTACCCGGTGGAAGCCTGAAGCTCGCCGAAGACCTCACCCTCAGCCGGGTGGGCTACGGGGCCATGCAGCTCGCGGGCCCAGGTGTTTGGGGACCCCCGAAGGACCGCGACGAGGCGATCGCGGTGCTGAGGGAGGCGGTCGAGCTGGGGATCACCCACATCGACACCAGCGACTACTACGGCCCGTACGTCGTCAACGAGATCATCCGTGAGGCCCTGCACCCCTACCCGGACGACCTGCGCATCGTCACCA
This sequence comes from Streptosporangium nanhuense, assembly GCF_059358815.1. Lineage (NCBI taxonomy): Bacteria > Bacillati > Actinomycetota > Actinomycetes > Streptosporangiales > Streptosporangiaceae > Streptosporangium > Streptosporangium nanhuense. The sequence goes on along the minus strand of NZ_JCADBG010000017.1, from coordinate 14,467 downwards.
AGGTCGGGGCCCGGCGCGCCCCCGACAAGTCCTGGCCGCCGGCCCTGTCCCGCGAGGAGCTGGTCACCGCCGTCCACGAGAACCTCGAACGCCTCGGGCTCGACGCGCTCGACGTGGTCAACCTCCGGGTCGGCGACCTGACGGACCCCGCCCCCGGCTCGATCGCCGAGCCGTTCACCGTGCTCGCGGAGCTGCGGGAGCAGGGCCTCATCCGGCACCTCGGCGTCAGCGTCGTGTCAGCGGAGCAGCTCGCCGAGGCGCGGTCGATCGCCCCGGTCGTGTCGGTGCAGAACTTCTACAACCTGGCCAACCGCGCCGACGACGAGCTCGTCGACCACTGCGCCCGCGAGGGCATCGCCTACACGCCCTTCTTCCCCCTCGGCGGGTTCAGCCCCCTGCAGTCCGGCGTCCTGGACGGCGTCGCCACCCGGCTCGGCGCGACCCCCTTCCAGGTCGCCCTGGCCTGGCTGCTGCACCGCTCGCCCACCGTCCTCCTCATCCCCGGTACGTCGTCGCGGGCCCATCTCCGGGAGAACGTCGCGGGAGCCGGTGTCGAGCTGCCCGCCGACGCCCTCAAGGAGCTCGACGCGATCGGCGGGTGAGCGCCGGGGGGAGGCTCGCAGGCCGGTGAGCGCCAAAGGAGGCTCTCAGCCCTTCAGGCCGGTGTGGGCCAGGCCCTCGATGAACTGCCGTTGCGCGAGCACGAACACCACCAGCACCGGCAGGGCGGTCATCGAGGCGGCGGCGAGCTGGACGTTCCACATCGGCCCGCCGTAGGCGTCGACGAACTGGGTCAGCGCCTGCGGGAGGGTGAATTTCTCCGGCGAGGAGAGGTACACGATGGGTTCGAGGTAGAGGTTCCAGCTGTGCAGGAACGTGAAGATCGCGACGGCGCCGAGCGCGGGGCGGGCCAGCGGCAGCGCGACCCGGTAGAAGGTGCCGAACCTGCCGAGCCCGTCCACCCGGGCGGCCTCCTCCAGCTCGCCGGGCAGGCTGATGAAGAACTGCCTCATGATGAAGGTGGCCAGCACCCCGGGCGCGCCGAGGATCGGCACCAGGATCAGCGGCCAGTGGGTGTCGGTCAGCCCGAGCCCGTGGAACATCTGGAACAGCGGGACGATCGTGACCTCGCTCGGGATGAGCAGCCCGAGCAGCACGACGACGAAGAGCACGTTCTGGCCGGGGAAGCGGATGCGCGCGAAGGCGTACCCGGCCATGGCCGCCACCGCCATCGTGCCGGCCGTGACGATCAGGGCGATGTAGAGGCTGTTGAGGTACTGGCCCGCGAAGGGCTGCAGCTCGAAGACCTGCCCGTAGGCCGAGAAGTCCCAGTCGGCGGGCAGCAGCCTCGGCGGGAAGGCGAAGATCTCGCTGACCGGTTTGAGGGACGAGGTGACCATCCACCAGGTCGGGAAGACGAACGGCACGCACAACACGCACAGCAGGCCGTACAGGAGCGTCTTCAGCCGTACCGGTATCTCACGTTTCATTGAAGACCCACCTTCTGCGCATCCGCCACTGCACGACGGTGAGCAGCGCCACGATCGCGAACAGCAGGACCGACAGCGTCGCGCCGTACCCGAAGTGATGGAACTGGAAAGCCTGCTGGTACAGGTAGTAGACGAGGACGGTCGTCGACATGCCGGGCCCGCCCTGGGTGAGCACCGCGATCTGCGCGAACACCTGCAGCGACCCCACCACGGTGATGATCGAGGTGAGCAGGATGGTCGGGCTGATCAGGGGGACGGTGATCCGCAGGAAGCGGGTCCACGCCCCGGCGCCGTCCAGCTCGGCGGCCTCGTAGAGCTGGGCGGGCACCCCCTGGAGGGCGGCCAGGAACAGCACCATGTTGAGGCCGACGTTCTTGAGGACCTGGACGACGATCACCGAGAGCATCGCCGTGCCCTCACCGCGCAGCCAGTTGGGGCCGTCGACCCCGGCGGCGGCGAGCAGGCCGTTGAGACCGCCGTCGTCCTGCAGCAGGAACTGCCACACGATCGTCCAGGCGACCAGCGAGACCACCACGGGCGAGAAGAACACCGTACGGAAGAAGGTGGTCCCGCGCAGCCGCTGGTTGAGCAGGATCGCCAGGACCAGGGCCAGGCCGAGGTTGAGCACGACCAGGCCGACGGAGAACAGGGCGGTTCCCCCCAGCACCTCGCGCAGGTTGGCGTCGGCGAGCAGCTTGTCGTAGTTCTCCCCGCCGACGAACTCGAAGGTCCCGGCCAGCACGTTCCACTCGTGGAGGCTGTACCACAGGACGAGCCCGAGCGGCAGGAGCACGAACAGCAGGCTGCCGAGGAGCTGCGGGGCGACGAGCAGGTATCCGACCAGGTTGTCGCGGCGGCGCACGGTCCAGAACGCCCGGCCTCCGGCGTTCCGGGAAACCCGGCGGACCGGGTCGCCGCCCCTCGCGGCCGGCCCGCCGGTGACCGGCCGGGCGTCGGCCCGGCCGGTCACCGCGGATCCGGGGTGTGACGCGGCCACGTCACGCGCCCAGCATCGGCTGGATCTTGGCGCACACGCCGCCCAGCACGGCCTTGACGTCGGCGCCGGGCTGCCAGAGCGGGTCGAGCGCGGCCCGCACGGTCTGCGACAGCTCCGCCTGGCCGGTGTGGTTGGGCTTGACGACGCCCTTCTCGATGCCGCCGATCACGACCTTCTGCAGCTGGCCGGGCTTGAGCAGCGGGTTGCTCTTGGCCAGGGTGTCCGCGGTGAGCTGGGAGGCCCGGGGCGGCGGGAAGTAGGCGGCGAGCTTGGCCGAGTTGGCGGGGTTGGTGAAGAAGGCGAGGAAGTCGGTGGCCGCCGCGGCGTTGGCGGACTTCTTGAAGACGCCCAGGCCCGCCTGGCCGATCACCGAGTACTCGCCCTTGGGCCCGGCGGGCAGCGGGACCAGGTCCCAGCCGAACTTCGCGTCCTGCAGGAGCGAGGCGCGGGAGATCTGGGTGATGGTCATCGCCGAGTCGCCCGCGAAGAAGTCGGCCGTGGTGCCGGGGCCGGGGAAGGCCTTGTCGGTGAAGGTCGACTTGTGCAGGAACGTCATCGCCTCGACCATCTCGGGGCTGTCGAACCCGCAGCTCTTTCCGTCCTCGCTCCAGGCCCGGGCGCCCCAGCCGCCCCACACCGTGGCGAGGTTGTCCCAGCCCTTGTAGTCGAAGTCACGGACGACCATGCCCGCCTTGCCGGTCTTGGCGGCGACCGCGGCGTTCTGGGCGGCGACCTTCTCCCACGTCCAGGTGCCGTCCTCGATCATCTCGGCGGGGGTCTTCTGGCCCGCCTTCTTGAGCAGGTCGGTGTTGACGAACACCCCGAACGGCGAGGTGGAGAACGGGTAGGCGTACAGCTTGCCCTCGGCCTGCCAGAGCTTGACGGCCGAGGGGGTGAGGTCGTCGAACTCGTACCCCTGGGCCTTGCCCAGCGTCTCGTCGAGCGGCGCCAGCGCGCCGGAGGAGACGAAGTCCGGCGCGGAGCTCTCCAGGATCCAGGCCAGGTCGGGGGCGTTGCCGCCGGCGATCTGGGTGGTCAGGGTGGTGGTGTAGCTCTCGAAGGGGATGGGGTCGAACTTGATCTCGCCGACGTCGGGATGGGTCTTCTTGTACTCGGCGGCGATCTCGTTGAACAGCTTCAGATGGGCCTCGTTGGAGGTCCAGATCGTCATGCGCAGCGGTTGCGGGCCCTGCGCGGCGGGGGTGGCCTCCCCTCCCCCGCCGCACGCCGTCAGGGTGAGCAGCGCCGCCAGCGCGACGGCCGCGGGCTTTCCGAATGGTCTCATGGTCCGATCTCCTTGCTGGGAATCCCCCGGCGGTCGTGGTGGGTGACCGGTCGGCGGCCGGTCGGACGGGTGGTCAGTAACCGGCCACCTGCGGCCAGCGCAGCTCGACGCCCTCGCGGGTCAGCCGCCGCTGGAAGTCGGCGAGCAGGCCCTCGTCCTCGCGTACGGCGTGCGGGGTGGTGGCGTTGTCCAGGCAGAAGGCGGCGAGGGCGCCCGCGGCCTCGCCGACGTTCCACTCCACCGGGTGCAGCCGGTAGGCCCCGTTGGTGATGTGGGTGGTGCCGATGTTCTTGGACGCGGGCAGCAGGTTGGTCATCCGCTGCGGGACGAGCGCGCCGAGGGGGATCTCGAACGGCGAGCTCGCCACGTCGATGTAGTTGTCGCCCCCGGTGGAGGGGTGCAGGTCGATGCGGTACATCCCCACCCCGACGGAGTCGGCGTAGCTCACCGCGCCCTTGTCGCCGCGCACCGCGAGCGACAGGTCCTGCTCGGCCACGGTGTACAGGGCGCGGACGCGGCGCGACTCGCGGATGTAGGGGGCCTGGGCCAGCCCGCCCTCGCCGCCGCCGGTGACGTCGCCGCGCAGGCGCAGGCCGGGGAAGCCGGTCCCGCCGTCGGCGCGCGGCGCCTCGGTCTGCATCCAGTACAGCACCGAGCGCGACAGCTCCCGGGCGGCGGCCACGTGCGCGGCGGCGTCCGGCACGTCGATGACCGGGCCCTCCAGGTAGTCGATCATCGGCCAGTTGACCAGGGTGATGTCGCTGGCGTAGGCGCCGTCGACGAAGTTGCGCCGCGCGGCGATCCTGCGGAACGTCCACAGGTTCGCGTCGCCGGGGTTGAGCCGCTGGTCGGCCTCCACCAGCAGCGGGTCGTCGTCGGGGTTGGGGGTGAAGGAGCGTTCCACGATCTCCAGCGTCCTGGGGTGCGGGCAGCGCCAGGACAGCAGCCGGTCGCCCCAGAAGTCGGGCTGGTAGCTCCTCCAGAAGTCGTAGGCGGCGGGCCGCTCGATGGTGTGGTCGCCGTCGACGTGGTCGATCGCGAAGCACACCGAGACGGCCTGCATGTTCATCGGCTGGGCCTCGGCGGGCGCGCTCGGCTCGCCGGTGTCGCCCTGCGACTCGAACCCCGTCACGTACTCGGTGCCGGTCAGCGGCAGCAGCTCGCCGGTCTCGGTGGCGTCCAGCACGTACGGCGCGACGGCCGTGACCTCCCCGCCCCCGTCCCGGTGCTCCAGGCGCACGGCCCGCACCCGGTCGCCGTCGACCTCCGCGCCGACCGGTCGGTACGGCTGCAGCACGCGCAACCGTCCCGAACCCCGGTACGGCGCGAGCATGGCCTCGATCACCGCGACCGCGACGCGCGGCTCGTGGCACAGGCGGCTCACGTGCCCGGCGCCCGGGTTCAGCTCCCGCCAGGCCCGCGACCGCGCGGTCAGCGGGTAGTGGTCGCGGTAGTAGCCGCGGATGCCCTCGCGCAGCGCCCGGTAGGAGGCCGTGACGCCGAACCGCTCCACCCAGGAGTGCTCGTCGGGCGGCACGGCCTGGCTGGTCAGCTGCCCGCCGAGCCAGTCGTACTCCTCGGTCAGGATCACGGTGCGCCCGGCCCGCAGCAGCGCCAGGGCGGCGGCGACGCCGCCCAGCCCGCCGCCGACGACCACCGCGTCCGCCGATATCTCCACCACGTCGGGGGTCTCTCCCATCATCGTCGTTCTCACTGCCTTCTCGCCGCTCGCGGCGCTCTTGTCGGTCTCACTGTCGGATCAGCTCCTGGCCGGCGCGAGCGTGGATCCCTCGACCAGCTCGCAGGCCAGTAACTCCTGCGGCGTCCCACCGCCGCCCTCCAGCACCTCCGCCAGCAGCTCGACGGCCCTGCGGCCCATCTCCTGCCGGGGGATGCGGAACCCGGTGAGCTCGACGTCGACATGGACGGGCCTGGTCGGGGCGCCCAGCGCGAGGATCGACAGGTCGCCGGGGATCGACAGGCCCCGCTCGCCCGCCGCGTGCACGATCGCCACGGCGTCGGCGGGCTCCTCGACGAAGGCCGCGGTCACCCCGGCGCCCGTCAATTCCCCCAGGATCTCCTCGGGGGTCCTGCCGGTCACCGGCACGTGCGACCCCTCGGCCCCGACGGCGGCCACCGCCTCGCGGAAGCCGCGCATGCGGTCGGCGGGCGACTCGGCGCCCGCCCCGGTGCCGACGTAGGCCAGCCTCCGGTGGCCGAGCCCCGCCGCCCGGTCGACCAGGGCACGCACCGCGGGCGAGTAGTCGGCGCCCACGTACGGCACCGGGGCGCCCGCGTCGTCGCGGCGGCCGATGGAGACGAAGGGGATGCCCTCCGCCAGCAGCCGGGCCAGGTCGTCGCGGTCGACGGCGCGCCCGAGGAGCACGCAGCCGTCGGCCAGCCGCACCCGGCTGTCCTCGTTGAAGATCCGGCGCTTCTCCCCCGCGGCCTTGGCACTGGTGAACAGCAGCAGGTCCCAGCCCATCTCCTCGGCGCACTCCTCGATGCCGAGCAGGAAGGGATGGTAGAAGTCGGCGCTCGCGGTCGGGAAGACCGCCTCGTAGGTGAAGACGCCCAGGATGCGGTTGCGCCGCTCGGCGAGCCGCCTGGCGACGGGGTCTGCGACGTATCCGGTCTCCCTGATCACCCTCAGCACCCGCTCGCGCGTCTCCGGGGCGATGCGGACCTCGGCGTCGGTCCGGTTGTTGAGGACGAGCGACACCGTCGTCTGGCTCACCCCCGCGATGCGGGCGATGTCCTGCTGGGTGAGTCGGCGGCCGGGGGAGGTCACGATCCGTAGCGTCCCATCTGGTGATAATGCGCATTAGCGGGGTTGGGACGTCATCCTGCAATCCGCCACCGGATCCTGTCAAGGGGTGTGGGCCGGGATCATGAAATGGAAATTCAGCCGGTGATAATCCGTATTAGCACCTTGACGAGCGAGCGCGGCTGATCGAACCTTTGCGATCAGAGAGACGTCCTCACCATCACTCACGGTGAAAGTTGTCGCGAAGGGACAGTCAATGTCTGAACCCCTCATGGACCGCCGCGGACTCCTGCGCGCGGCGGTCGGCGCCGGCGTGGCCGGCGGTCTCGGGCTCGCCCTCCCCGGGACGGCCACGGCGGCGATCACAGGAGCCGCCGCCGCTCTGGGACCCGCCGGGTTTCCTTCGTACCAGTACATCGGCACGCCGTTCGACAAGGCGAGCCTGCGCTACAACCCGACCAACGAGCTGATCTTCCCCTGCGTCAGGGGCATGTACGACAAGATCGCGAGCCCGCTGGGGCGCTACCACCTCTACTACGCCCCGCACGACCGGCCGGGCGGCATCTGCCTGGCCTACGGCAACTCGCTCGGCGGCCCGTTCACCGAGTACCCGAACAACCCGATCATCCCCAACACCTGGTCACCGCACTACTCGGTCAGCCACGTCTCGTCGCCGCACATCATCTGGAACGCCGCCGACCGGCAGTTCTACATGTACTTCCACGGCGAGAACAACACCACCCGGATGGCCTGGTCGACCGACGGCGTGCGCTTCACCTACCACGGCACGGTGCTGACCACCGCGGCGATCCCCGGGTCGACGGAGGCCTCCTACGCCCGGGTCTTCGAGCACACGGTCCCGGGGCTGGGCAACAGGTACGTCATGGTCTTCATGGGCGTCACCGGCGGCTCCCGCAAGATCTTCTGGGGCTGGTCCTCCAACGGCAAGGACTGGCAGTTCGACCCGAGCCCGCTGGTGTCGCCCGGTCCCGACGGGCAGAGCGACCTTTCCGGGCCGCACCTGCTCAAGCGCAACGGCACCGCGTACGTCGTCTACCACGGCAACAGCGGGAACATGTTCCTCACCGAGGTGGGCAACGCCTTCGACCGGGAGGTCCACCTCGGCGTCTTCCACCGGCCCCTGACCGGTGCCCCCGACAACCGCCGCAGCGCGGCGCCCTCCTTCGGCACCGACGGCGGCGTGGAGTACATGTTCTACGAGGCGGGCCAGCGGAGCGGGTCGACGATCGCCGTCGCCCGCGCGATCTAGGCGCGCCCCCGGACGGCTCCCCCGGCGGAGCCGTCCGGGTCGTGGGCGGAGAAACCTCCCTGTCGCGGTGATGGGAGCCCTCCCCGTCACGGCGGTGGGAGCATGGAGGCATGAACGTGGTGGTGCTGTCCGACACCCACGCGCCCCGGCGCTGGAAGTCGTGCCCGCCGGCCGTGGCCGAGCATCTGCGGGGCGCGGACCTGATCCTGCACGCGGGCGACGTCTGCGTCGCCGGGGTGCTGGACGAGCTCGCCGCCTACGCCCCGGTGCGCGCGGTCAAGGGCAACAACGACGGGCCGGACGTGGTGGCCCCCGAGACGCTGGAGCTGGATCTCGGCGGGCTGCGCGTGGCGATGATCCACGACAGCGGCACGGCCCAGGGGCGGCTCGCCCGGATGCGGCGCCGGTTCCCCCGGGCCGACCTGGTGGTGTTCGGGCACTCCCACATACCGCTGGACCACGAAGACGACGGGTTCCGCATCTTCAACCCCGGATCGCCCACCGACCGCCGCCGCCAGCCGCACGGCACCCTGGGCACGCTGCGCGTCGAGGAGGGCCGCCTCGTCGAGGCGAGGATCGTCCCCGTCACCTGACCCGTCCGTAGCGAGCGCGCCGCCCATCACCCGCCCGGCCGGCGCGCCCGCCCGCGACACGCCACCTTCGCCGGTCGCCGGTTCCCCGCCTTCCATCGGGGTGCGCGACACGGTATACACGTGTTACGCACCGGTTAATTGTTCTTCACGGCAAATGAAGCATCGAGCACCATGGCAACCAGCGCGGCGGCGCGCGCCTTGCCTGACTTATCCCCCAGGTCAGGAAAGGACCCCATGTCACAACGTTCTCGACTCCGGAGCCGGCGGCTCGTCAGGCGCGGCCTGGCGACCGCCGTGGCCGCGATGGTCGGCGCGGCCATGCTCGTCCCCACCGCGGCCCAGGCCGCCGACCCCGCCTACCAGGTGCTGGTCTTCTCCAAGACGGCCGGCTTCCGGCACGACTCGATCCCCGCGGGCCTCCAGGCGATCCGCGACCTGGGCTCGGCCAACAACTTCACCGTCACCGCCACCGAGGACGCGGGAGCCTTCACCGCGTCCAACCTGGCGCGCTTCAAGGCGGTGGTGTTCCTGAGCACCACCGGTGACGTGCTCAACGGCACCCAGCAGAGCGCCTTCGAGTCCTACGTCAACGGAGGCGGCGGCTACGTCGGCATCCACGCCGCCGCCGACACCGAGTACGACTGGCCGTTCTACGGCAACCTGGCGGGCGCCTGGTTCAAGGGACACCCGGCCATCCAGCAGGCGACGGTGAGGACCGAGGACCGCGCGCACGCGGCCACCGCCCACCTGGGTGCGACCTGGTCGAGAAGTGACGAGTGGTACAACTACCGCACCAACCCGCGCAACAGCGCGCGAGTGCTGCAGAACCTGGACGAGGGCAGCTACAGCGGCGGCGACATGGGCGACCACCCGATCACCTGGTGCCGTCCGCTGGCGTCCGGCCGCTCGTTCTACACCGGGCTCGGGCACACGGCGAGCTCGTACACCGAGACGGGCTTCCGGTCGCTGCTGCTCGGCGGCATCCGGTACGCCGCCGGGATGGCCAAGGCCGACTGCCGCCCGGAGACCGGCTACACGAGCCTGTACAACGGCTCGACCACCGGATGGACGCAGAGCGGCCCCGGCAGCTTCACCAACAGCGACGCCACCCTCACCTCCACCGGGGGCATGGGCGTGCTGTGGTACTCGGCGAAGAAGTACTTCTCCTACTCGCTGAAGCTGGACTGGCGGGTCGCCGGGGACGACAACTCCGGCGTCTTCGTGGGCATGTCGGCCTCCGACCCCACGAACACCTCCAAGGGGTACGAGGTCCAGATCGACGCCACCGACGCGGTCGACCGCACCACCGGGTCCATCTACGCGATCAAGGCCGCCGACGTCGCGGCCCGCGACGCGGCGCTGAACCCGCCGGGGGCGTGGAACACCTACGAGCTCCTCGTCCAGGGCGAGCGGCTCCAGGTCTTCCTCAACGGCGTGAAGATCAACGACTTCACCAACACCGACCCGGCCCGCAGCATCCGCGAGGGGCACATCGGCATCCAGAACCACGGCACGGGCGACGACGTCTCCTTCCGCAACGTCCGGATCAAGGAGCTGGGCGGCACCGGCCCGATCCAGACCACGGCCGAGGCGGAGTCCTACACCTCCAACTCGGGCGTGCAGATCGCCGACCACGGCCCGGCCAGCGGCGGCAGGACGGCCGGGTTCATCGAGAACGGCGACTGGGCCGGCTACTCCTCGATCAGCACGGCGGGCGCCACCGCCTTCGGCGCCCGCATCTCCTCCGCCGGATCGGGCGGCACCATCCAGGTCCGCTCGGGATCGGCCACCGGGACCGTCCTCGGCTCGGTCGCCGTACCGAACACCGGGGGCTGGGAGACCTTCCAGAACGTCTCCACCTCCCTGACCGGGTCGGCCTCGGGGCCGCTGTTCCTCACCTTCACCGGGGGCGGCGGGTTCCTGTTCGACGTCGACACCATCACCCTCACCCGGTGAGCCACGGCTCGTGGCGCGCCACCCCGGCGCGCCACGAGCCCGGCCTCACGACCACGGAGGAGGGGCCTTCGAAGATCCGTGACCGTCAGGTCACCACTCCGGCGAGGCGGTCGACCTGGTCGGCGTCACGGGCCCAGCAGTAGAGAATCACCTCGTCGGCGCCGAGGTCCGTGAACGCGGTGATCGCGTCACGGATCCGCTCCGGCGTGGTGAGCATGTTCTCGACGACCCGGGTGGTGTCGCCCAGGAAGCCGTAGTAGGAGGTGATCTCCTCCGTGGCGTCCCGGACGGTGTCATCGGGGCCGAGGGCGACGTTGACCTGCGCGACGATGCGAGGCCGTCCGTGCCGTCCCGCCTCGGTCCAGCACCTCTCGACGTCGCGCATGAGCCCGTTGGCCATGCCGAAGGGCGCGGCGCACAGGTAGCCGTCCCCCCAGCGGGCGACGCGCTCCAGGGCGGCGGGCGCGAAGGCGCCGATCAGGATCTCCGGACCGCCCTCGCGGACGGGGGCCGGGCCGATCGGGCCGACCTCCTCGCTGTAGTGCCCGCCGGACCAGACGCGCCGCAGCGTCGCCAGCTGCCGGTCGAGCCGGTGCCCGCGGCCCCGGACGTCAACTCCCGCGGCGAGATAGTCGTCCTGGCGTGTCCCGATCCCGACGCCGAGGGTGAAACGGCCGCCGGACATGAGGTCCAGGGTCGCGGCCTGCTTGGCGAGCAGCGCCGACTCGCGGAGGGGGCCGAGCAGCACCTCGGTCTGCACGCGGATCCGCGAGGTGGCCCCCGCGACGGCCGCCAGCGTGACCAGGGGCTCGGGGTTCGCGTAGACGAGACGGTCGAGCAGGCCGAGGGTGGTGAAGGGACCGGCGTCGGCGCGCCGGGCCCAGGAGAGCAGCGACGGTGGGTCGCCGATGGGCAGGCCAAGACCTACGTTCATGGAATCCAACCTCCAGAAGGGCATGCGGAAGGAACTGCCGCCCCTCCAGCACCGGGCACGGTCACCGTGCGCGGCGCGCTCCCTTACTGCGACGTCTTTCCGGGGAGCGCGATCCTTGGAGTGCCACAATTCTACCCACCACCGCCCCCCAGGCCCCGCCGGCCTCCCCCACCCCGCGCCCAGGCCCGTACGGATCCGGCCGGACGCCCCCGGGCCGGCTCAACGGGAAGATCTTTTAGATATGATCTTGTGGTGGCGGGGCCGGTGCGGCGCGGCGCCGGGACCGCCGCCGCGGCCGGTGACCCGGCGATGATCCGCCCTCGTGACGGCGGAGCGGCCCGCCCGACGCGGCGGGCCTGTCGCTGGGTCGCCGAGCATCGCGGCGCGCCGGGCCGGGGCTCAGCGGGCCGGGAACCGCAGGACGCGGTCGTCGCCGTCTCGCACGTCACCGCGGCCGTCCGTGTTGGAGGTGGTGACCCACAACGCTCCGTCCGGTGCGACCTGTACGGTCCGCAGCCTGCCGTACCGCCCCTCGAAACGGGCGGACGGCTCCCCCGCGCTGTCACCGGTCAGCGGGACGGCCCACAACCGCTCGCCGCGCAACGCCGCCACGTACGCCGTGCCACCCGCGATGGCCATGCCCGACGGTGACGCCTCCTCGGTGGACCAGGTGACGACGGGGTCGGTGTAGCGTCCGCCGGCGGTGTCGCCCTTCCCCTCGACGGCCGGCCAGCCGTAGTTCCGCCCCGCTTCGATGCGGTTGACCTCGTCGAGCTCGTTCTGCCCGAACTCGGTGGCGAACAGCCGTCCCGCCGAGTCCCAGGCCAGTCCCTGCACGTTGCGGTGCCCGAGGCTGTACACCGCCGAACCCTCCGCCGGGTTGCCCGGGGCCGGGTCTCCGGCGGCGGTCAGGCGCAGGATCTTGCCGTTGGGGCTCGCTGGATCCTGGGACCGCGACGTCTCGCCGGCGTCGCCGGTGCCGACGTAGAGCAGGCCGTCCGGGCCGAAGGCGATGCGCCCGCCGTTGTGGAACCCGGCCTTGGCGATGCCGTCGAAGACGAGCCGCGGCTCTCCTCCGTCGAGCCGGAAACTGACGATACGGTTGTCCTGTTCGGCGGTGAAGTAGGCGTACACCAGGCCGTCGTCGGCGAAATCCGGCGAGACGGCGAGACCCAGCAGGCCTCCCTCGCCGCTCGCGACCACCCCCGGCACCTCGTACACGGTACGGGGCGCTTTCCCGGGCGTCAGCCGCAGCACCCGGCCGGTGTCCCGCTCGGCGACCAGCGCGTCGCCGCCCGGCAGGAACGCCAGCCCCCACGGAACGTCGATTCCTCGCACCACCTCTTCCCCGGCGCCGAGATCCGGCGCCCCCGACGGCACGCTGGCCGCGCCGCTCGCGACGACGGCGGGGCCGGAGCCCCCGCCTGACCTGTTCCCGTCATCGGTGCCGGTGGTGCAGCCGGTGACGGCTCCGATCATGAGCAGCGTCGCGATCGTCCAGCGCCGCCCGCCCGCCGTGCCGACTGCCATGGATGCCTCCGAAACGAGTGTGGCGCCGCCGACGGGCCTCCCTGCCGGCGACGCTCGGGTCTGTCCGACATCCCGGGGCCGTCGGAATCCGGCGCGTCCCTGCCAGGGGTGCCCTGCTTCCCGCGTTCCCGCGTTCCCGGTGGATCGTCACCGTTCAGCTTCCCAGAAGGTTCCCCCCTTCCGCGCAACACCGTCACGGTGCCGTACGTTCCCCACGCATGGACGGACGGCGCCATGAGGGGGCCGCCGTCGTCCCGGGCACCGGTAAAACCCCCGGCTACGGCCGGTTCCGGACGCCGCATCAGCGGGTCCGGACACAAAGGGTAATCGCTCGTACACTGTATGGCGCAGCCGGTGAGGCCGAACGGCCCGGTCAGGAGAGAGCAGGGTCGGGAGACGATGAGCGAGACCCCTCAGGGCGACCAGGCCCCTCGGCTCGCGGGAGAGGCGGCCGGGGGCGGGCCGGAGTCGGTCGCCTGTCACGAGGACCTGGTGAAGCTACTGGCCGAGCAGTTCGCGCGAGCCGACGTGTCGCTTCGGGAGCTTCAGGCACGGGCCGACAGGGCGGGCGGAACGCGGCTGCCACGTGCCACCTGCGCCGACATGCTGGCCGGTCGGCGCTTCCCCAAGAAGGCGGTGATGATGGCGTTCCTGCGGGGATGCCGCGTCCCCGACCACCGGCTCCCGGCGTGGGAACGCGCGTGGGAGCGGGTGCGTGTCAGCCGGCTGCCCGCCGGGACGGTCGCGCCCAGGGAGGATCGCGGTGTCGAGCCCTACCGGGTCATGGCCGCACCCGGCGACGCGAGAACGCCTCATGCCCTCCTCCGGCGCCGGCGCCTGGCCGTCCTGCTCGCGGCGGTGGCCGTTCCGGCGACCGCGGTGGCCCTGAGCCTCGTCATCCCTCAGCGGGCGACGCCGCGAAACGGCGCGTCCGAAGGGGTGCCCGGTCACTTCGTGAGTCCCGCCCACATCGTCAGCGACGACGGCCGCGCGTTCCCCCGCGGAGGGTCGAGCCGGTTCACCGTGACCGTCGACCCCGCCAACACGGGCGTACGGCTGGTCCGCCGGCTGGATGTGGGCGTCGGCCTGCAGCACGCCACCATCACCGTCAACGGAACCCCGGCCGCGCAATGGCGACCGCTGCTCGAGGACGGCGTCTACAAGTGGAGGGACCAGGTCGTCGCCATCCCGCCACACCTGACGGCGGGGCGACGCTCGCTCGCCATCGTCAACACGTGCGTGTCCCCCTCGGGCTTCAACGAGTTCCTCTACACCGTGGAGCAGGAGGTCGGCGGTGCCTGGTCGACCGCCGACACGGTCGACATCGGCCGCGGTCACACCGCGAGCGAGGCCGCGCACGACTACCGCGTCGTCGGGGAGGACTGGGCCGGCCCCCAGACCTTCTCCTACCCGCCGCGTAAGGAGGACTGGCGCGTCCGGTGAGCTCCGGCGAGCCGGCCGACGTGGCGCGCGCCGCGTTCGGCGACACCGCCGGGCGCACGATCGGCCCGGGACACCCTCTCCCCCGCGGGCAACGGGCCGCCCCCGCGTCGGGGACGGCCCGTTGACTCAGTACTGGCGGGTGGGCAGGGCTTCCTTCGCCTGCTCCTGGGTGAAGGTGGTCTCCTCGGTCACCACACGCTCG
>NZ_JCADBG010000016.1:0-248021 GCF_059358815.1 Streptosporangium nanhuense | reverse complement strand
TCCTCCTACGAAAACGGGTCCTGCTCGCATGATCACGAACACTCACTGTCACCCATCACGAAAATCTTGCCAGATCCCACTTCTCGACCAAGAGCCGGGCCTACTCCACCACCATGACCGCCCTGCGTCGCGTCCGCCTGGAGTACCGCCAGGCACGCGACCTTGAGCGACTGCCGTACGACCCTGCCGCCACGCTCGTCCTCGCCAACTGGAGGTACGCCGGACAGGGCTACACGGCCGGGGAATCCGCTCTCGCCTCGTCGATCTCACCCCAGGGAGGAACCGTTGGCCACTGACCTGATCTCGACCACCGAGGCCCGGCTCTACCGGGTGTCCGACGCCATGCGACGCCTCGGGCTGAGCCGCAGCGTTCTTTATGAGCTGATGCGCTCGGGACGACTGCGCTCGGTCAAGGAAGGCCGTACCCGACTCATCCCGGCGTCCGCCATCCGCGAGTACATCGCGCTTTTGGAGCGGGAGGCCGTCTGATGACCGAACGTCGTAGCCGTGGGGACGGCGGGCTGCACTGGGACGAGGGGCGGCAACGCTGGATCGCCTCGGTGACGGTCGGCTACACCCCGGCGGGCAAGCGGATTGTGAAGAAGGCCAGCGGCAAGACCAAGACCGCAGCCATGAAGAGACTCAAGGAGATCATCCGCGACTACGAAGACGGGCTCCTTGTCTCCTCGACCGGCTACACCGTGGCCGACGCCGTACGGAACTGGCTGGAGTTCGGGCTCAGCGGCCGAGGATCCGCGACGGTGGACAAGTGCTCGATCCTCGCGAACAAGCACATCATCCCTGGCATGGGCGCGCGGAAGCTCGTCGACCTCACCGCGGATGACATCGACCGCTGGCTGGCCGACAAGGCGAAGGAGCTGAGCACGCGGACCCTGCGTGAGCTGCGCTCGATCCTCGTCCGGTCCATCTCCCGCGCACAGGCTCGCGACAAGGTAAAGCGGAACGTCGCGCTGCTCTGCGAGATCCCCAGAGGAAAGGAGGGACGTCCGTCCAAGTCACTCACTCTCGACCAGGCGGAAGCCGTGCTCAAGGCGTCCGAGGGCACGGCGCTGCACGCCTACATCGTGCTCTCGCTGCTGCTCGGGGCTCGTACGGAGGAACTGCGGGCACTCACCTGGTCACACGTCGACCTCGACGGCACTCCGCCTTCCGTCATGGTCTGGCACTCGGTCCGAGAGGGCGGCGACACCAAGACCCGCAAGTCCCGGCGAACGCTGGCCATGCCGAAGCGCTGCGTAGACGCCCTCAAGCTCCACCGCGAGCGGCAGGACGTGGCCCGCAAGGCGGCAGGCGCGGGCTGGCAGGACAACGGCCTCGTCTTCGCCTCTAAAGTCGGCACCGAACTCGACTCCCACAACGTCCGTCGCTCGTTCCGGGCCGTGCTCAAGAAGGCCGGCCTCAACGAGAAGGAGTGGACACCCCGCGAGATGCGGCACAGCTTCGTCTCACTGCTGTCGGACTCCGGGGTACCCCTGGAGAACATCTCCCGCCTGGTCGGCCACCGCAACACCACGGTCACCGAGACCGTCTACCGCAAGCAGCTCCGCCCGATGCTCCTGGAAGGCGCCGAGGCTATAGAAAGGATATTCAAGCCAAAGTCGGGCAACGAGTAGCCGTCTCCCTCGGATCACGCCAGTATGTGCCCATGAATAGCGACTTTAGTAAGATCATCATCACTAAACGTAAGGAACTAGGCCTTAGCCAGGCAGAACTTGCTCAGCAGCTCGGCATCAAAACGAGCCGGATGGGGAAGATCGAACGCGGTGAACTTGAGGCCGAGGCAGACGAGATGCAGCAACTGGCCAGGGTCTTCAAGATGCCGATTTGTGAGCTCTTTGAGTACCTCTTATGCCTGACGGATCCGATTGAGCGAGTGATCGCTCTGTCCGAGCTCGGTCGCAAGGAACAGGATCTGATGCTCAGCATGTACAGCTACCTCAGCGGAAGGGACTCCCTGGGGAACGTCTCACTGATCCGCCACGCTGATACGGCAGCAAGCAAGTGATCCGATAGTCACCCAGTTAGTCACTCAGAAGATCAAAAGGGCCGCTCCCGACTCGCGGGAACGGCCCTTGACCTTGGTGGAGATGAGGGGATTCGAACCCCTGACCCCTTCGATGCGAACGAAGTGCGCTACCGGACTGCGCTACATCCCCAAGACGTGGACTAGATTAGCAAACTTCCGGAGGCACTCGCGCCATCCGGAGCGCGAGTCAGTCGCCGACCGCGCGGCGGGGGGTCTCCGCGTACTGATCGAAGATCTCGTCGCGGAGCGCGGCCAGGTCGATGATCTCGGCCACGGGGCGCTGGGCCTCCAGCAGGGCGGCACGGCGGCGGGCGCGCTTGGCACGTTCCGCGTGGGCCCGGGCTATCGCCGCGCGGCGTTCGGCGTCGATCTGGACCGTGACCCTGAGAACGGCCATGTAGGCGCCCAGGAGCACCACTGAGGGCGCCACGCCCCACCAGGGGATGATCTGGACGGCGGCCGTCACCACGGAGGCGAGCAGGAGCAGCACGCACCAGGTGGTCAGGCGCCTGCGCTTGGCGACCTGCTTGCCCCGGCGGCGGAGTTCCGCGCGGCGGCGCTCGGACAAGGCCCTTCCGGTGGCGGGCTTCGCCGCCGGGGGCCTGGCGGGCCGGGCCTCGGTCTCGGAGGCCGCCCGAGCGTCCGGCGAGGCCTCCTCGGCACCGGGCTCTTCCGGGAAGCCGGAGGAGGACGGAGACGCGGGCACGTCGGCGGAGGAGACGGGCAGGGGTTCGGTGAGGGTCTCGGCGGAGTCCTCGTCGATCACCCGCTCGTCGTAGGCGTACGGTTCGACGTCCTTGTGGGGCTCGGCCAGGGTGTTGCGGTCGCGGTGCAGCCACATGGGCACGAGCACGCACAGCCACATGACGACGATCGCCAGATAGAGAACGACACCGCTACTCACGGGCACCTCCGGGCAGCATGAAGACGCGCGTGGTCTCCCGGCGCCTTCAATCTGCTCATGTCACGCACCGTAAGACCGCGTGTCACTATTTGACGAGCATTCGATGCGGTGTGTCGCGAGATCTTCAAACCTCTTCATGCGGAGTGCCACCGTGGGCGGCCGCCTCACGGGCCCGCCGCCACCGTACGAGCAACCCCCTCGGCGCGTCTTCGACCGTGAGTGCGTAACAGATGTGGTCGCGCCAGGCACCGTCGATGTGCAGGTGCCGACGTCTGACCCCTTCTTCCCTGAATCCCAGCTTTTCAACCACTCTGCGACTCGCATGATTCTCCGGCCGGATGTTGGCCTCGACGCGGTGCAGGCCGGTGGTGAAGAAGCAGTGGTCGACGGCCATGGCGACCGCGGTGGGGGTGATCCCGCGACCGGCCAGGGCGGCGTCCACCCAGTAACCGATCTGGGCCGACCTGGCCGAACCCCAGACGATGGCGCCCACGGTGAGCTGCCCGGCGAAGGCGCCGTCGTAGGTGACGACCCAGGGCAGCGCGAGCCCCTGCCTGGCCTCCCTGCGAAGGGTTCCCGCCATGGAGATGTAGGGACCGAGCCCGGTCTTGAAGAGGGGGGTCTCAGGATTGCTCGGCTCCCAGGGACGGAGCCAGTTCGCGTTGCGCAGCCGCGACTCCCGCCAGACGCGCACGTCCCGCAGCCGCAGCGGCCGAAGTCCTACCGGGCCTTCCGTAAGGGTCACCGGCCAG
The DNA here is from genome assembly GCF_059358815.1 of Streptosporangium nanhuense. Lineage (NCBI taxonomy): Bacteria > Bacillati > Actinomycetota > Actinomycetes > Streptosporangiales > Streptosporangiaceae > Streptosporangium > Streptosporangium nanhuense. The sequence continues at coordinate 244,318 of NZ_JCADBG010000016.1, read as the reverse complement.
CCACGAAGTCGATCCACGCCCTCATCATCTCCCGAAGAAGGCCCGTGGTGCCATGGAAGCGGGGGAGGCGGATCAACGGGGGTGATCTCCTCCTCTGATCTGGTCCACGGCGTGCCTGAGCACGGGAGACAGCACCCCCATGCCGTCGCGCACCCCACCCGAGGAACCCGGCAGGTTGACGATCAACGTGCCACCGGACTGCCCGGCGAGCCCGCGGGACAGGATGGAGGTGGGCACCCTGTCCCGGTTCACGTGGCGGATGGCCTCGGCGATGCCGGGAACCTCCCTGTCGATCACCCGCCGGGTCATCTCCGGGGTGAGGTCCGCCGGGGTCAGGCCGGTGCCGCCGGTGGTGACGATCACGTCGTACCCCTCGGCGACCCCGGACCGCAGCGCCGCCTCGACCGGCTCGCCGTCGGGGACCACCCGCGGGCCGTCCACCTCGCACCCGGCCTCCGCCAGCAGCTCGGCCAGCAGCTTCCCGGAGGTGTCCTCGTACGTCCCGGCGGCGGCCCGGTTGGAAGCGGTGATCACCAGAGCTCTCATGGGATCATCCTTCCAGGCTCTCGCGGGCCCGGTTTCCCGGGACCCGGCCTCCCGGGAACCCCGCCCCTCGAAGATCGGGCCTCGTCGTGACGGGATGTTCCCGACGGGACCGGACATCCCGAGGCGGGATGCCGAGGGAGCAGACATCCCGGGACGGGATACCGGGGGACGGGATGTCAGAGGCTCAGGGGCGGGTCCAGATTCCCGTCTTGCCGCCGGTCTTCTCCTCGACGCGGACGTCGGTGATCACGGCCGCCGGGTCGACCGCCTTGACCATGTCGATCAGGGCGAGCGCGGCGACCGAGACCGCGGTCAGCGCCTCCATCTCGACTCCGGTACGGTCGGCGGTCCTGACCCGTGCCGTGATCTCCACTCCCTCGTCGGCCACGACCAGCTCGACCTTGACCCCGTGCAGCGCGATGGGGTGGCAGAGCGGGATGAGGTCGGGGGTCCGCTTGGCGCCCATGATCCCGGCGATCCGCGCGGTGCCGATCGCGTCGCCCTTGGGCACCTCCCCCGACCGCAGCAGCGCCACGGCCTCGGCGGACAGCAGCACCCTGCCGGTGGCGGTCGCCGTACGGAGGGAGACGTCCTTGGCCGTGACGTCCACCATGCGCGCCGCGCCGGTCTCGTCGAGGTGGGTGAATCCGGGCGCCTCGCCGCGATATCGATCGTTCACAGGGGGATGACCTCCACGTCCGTGCCCTCGGGAAGCTCGGTGACGTCCTCGGGCACCACGATCAGGGCGTTCGCCGCGGCCAGGGCGGCGAGCTGGTGGGAACCCTGCCCGCGCACCGGGCCGACCGTACCGCCGGGGCCGAGCACGCCGCGCAGGTAGGAGCGCCTGCCCTCGGGCGAGCGGAGCGGGCCGGTGGTGACCGCCCGCACGGTCGGCGTGGGCTCCTCGGGCAGACCCTGCATCCTGCGCAGCGCCGGCCGGACGAACAGGACGAACGACACGAACGACGAGACCGGATTGCCGGGCAACGCGAAGAGCGGCACCTGGTCCTCGCCGACCACGCCGAAGCCCTGGGGCATGCCCGGCTGCATGGCGACCCGCTCGAAGCGGACCGTGCCGAGCGGGCCGAGGGCCTCCTTGACGGGCTCGTACGCGCCCATCGAGACGCCGCCGCTGGTGATCACGAGGTCGGCCCGCAGCAGTTGCGCGTCGAGCTGGTCGAGGAACCCCGCGGCGTCGTCGCCGACGATGCCCGCCCGGTAGCCCTCGCCACCCGCCTCGCGGACGCCGGCGATCAGGGCGAAGCTGTTGGACTCCCAGATCTGGCCGGGTCCCAGGGGCAGGCCGGGCTCGACCAGCTCGGCCCCGGTGGAGATCACGACCACCCGCGGGCGGGGCCGTACGAGAACCCTGCGGCGGCCGACACCCGCCAGCACCCCGAGCTGCGCGGGGCCGATCGCGGTGCCCGCGGGCAGGACGACGTCGCCCGCCCGCACGTCCTCCCCGGACCTGCGGATGGCGTTCCCCTGCCGCGCCGGGCGGTTGACCACGACCTGCGCGGTGCCGCCGTCGGTCCACTCGACCGGGACCACCGCGTCGGCCCCGGCGGGCAGCGGGGCCCCGGTCATGATCCGCATGACCATGCCGGGACCGATGGCCTGTATCCGGCCGTCCCCGGCCGCGATGTCGTCGATCACCGGGAGCGTCACCGGGGCGTCCGCGACGTCCTCGGCCCGCACGGCGTAGCCGTCCATCGCCGAGTTGTCGAAGGGCGGCATCGCGACCGGAGCCGTGACCTCCTCGGCCAGCGTGGTGCCCAGCGCCCGTTCCAGCTCCAGCTCCAGCGGGGCGAGCACCCGCACGGTGCGGAGGATGTCGGAGAGGTGGTCGTCGACCGATTTCAGGGAGCTCATCGCGAGGCCAGGAACTCCTTGAGCCAGGGCATGAACTCGGGCGCCAGGTCGGGACGCTCGGCGGCGAACCGCACCACCGTGCGCAGGTATTCGAGCTTGTCGCCGGTGTCGTAGCGGCGCCCCCTGAACAGCACCCCGTGCACGGGGCCGCCCTGGTCGGCGCCGCGCTTGGCGAGGGTGCGGAGCGCGTCGGTGAGCTGGATCTCGTTGCCGCGTCCCGGCGGGGTGTTCTCCAGGACCTCGAAGACGGCCGGGTCGATCACGTACCGGCCGATGATGGCCCAGTTGGACGGGGCCTCGTCGGCGGGGGGCTTCTCCACCAGGTCGGTCACCCTGACCACGTCGTCCTCGTCGGTGGGCTCGATGGCGGCGCAGCCGTACAGGGAGACCTGCTCCTGGGGGACCTCCATGAGCGCGATGACGCTGCCGCCGTGCGTGCCGCGTACCTCGATCATGCGCTTGAGGAGCTCGTCGCGGTGGTCGATGAGGTCGTCGCCGAGCAGGCAGGCGAAGGGGTGGTTGCCCACGTGCTGCTTGGCGCACAGGACGGCGTGGCCGAGGCCGCGCGGCGTGCCCTGCCGTACGTAGTGCAGGATGGCCAGGTCGGCGGGCTCCCGCACCTGCGAGAGACGCTCGTCGTCGCCCTTGGCCTCCAGGATCTCCTCAAGCTCGTGGGCCCGGTCGAAGTGATCCTCGATGGAACGCTTGTTCTTCCCGGTGACCATGAGGACGTCGAGCAGCCCGGCGGAGACCGCCTCCTCGACGACATACTGGATCGCGGGCTTGTCGACGATGGGCAACATCTCCTTGGGGGTCGCCTTGGTCGCCGGAAGAAAACGGGTGCCCATGCCCGCCGCGGGAACGACGGCTTTCGTCACAGCTTCGAAGTCGGCCATAACCGAAACCATAGTGGAGGGACCTGTGGACAAGCTGACGCTGCGTGCCACGATCGAGACCGCACGCGCCTCGATCCCCGACGAGAAGCGGCACGCGGCCTCCGTCCAGATCAGGGAATCCCTGCTGGACCGGCCCTGGGTCCAGATGGCCGGGCTGGTCGCGTGCTACTGGTCCATCGGCACGGAGCCGGCGACCCACGGGCTGGTCTTCGCCCTGTGGAAACACGGCGCGACCGTGATCCTGCCCGTGCTCCGCGACGACAATGATCTCGACTGGGCGGTGTACGACGGCCCCGACACCCTCGCCCCCGGCCGCTTCGGGATCATGGAACCGGTCGACACCCGGCGCGGTGTCGACGCCGTCAGGACCGCGGCCCTGGTGATCGTGCCCGCGCTCGCGGTCGACAGGACCACCGGGGTACGGCTGGGCCGGGGCGGCGGCTCCTACGACCGGGCACTGGCCAGGGTCGGCCCGAACGTGCCGACGGTGGCGCTGCTCCACGAGGGCGAGCTGCTGGACGGCGTGCCCGCCGAACCCCACGACCTCGCGGTCCGCTACGCGGCCACCCCTGACGGGATCTTCAAGACCGCCGCCGCGGAGGTGTGAGAGCCCCGCGGGGCCGAGGCGCGACCGGCCGACGGAGCCGAGGTACGACCGGTTCCATGATCCCGGAGCGGCTGAGGTGCGACCGGCCGACGCAGTTGAGGTGCGACCGGCCGACGCAGCCGAAGGGCGACAGGCCGGAGGCGCGGGGCGTGACCGACCGGCGAGGCCGGGGGCGACCGGCCCACGGCACGGGATGTGACCGGCCCACGGCACGGGATGTGACCGGCCGGCGGGACGGGATGTGACCGACCGACGGAATCGCCGCAGGACGCGGGGCAGAAGGCGTCGAAATCGTGACGCGGAGTGCGCGCCACCCGTGTGTGGCGGCCCTTCCGAATGCGACACAATGGTCCCCGGAGTCAGAGAGGGGACCAGATGGGACTGGACGTCTGGCTGCTTCTCGGTGCCGGAATCGTCATCGCGGCCATCGTCGCGGTGCGTGTCGCCCACCGGAGCGGACTGCCCAGCCTCCTGATCTTCTTGGGTTTCGGTTTGCTCGTGGGCGAGTCCGGGTTCGGGTTGCAGTTCGAGAACCCGCAACTCGCGCAGGAGATAGGCCTGATCGCGCTGGCGATCATCCTGGCCGAGGGTGGCCTGACCACCACCTGGAGCCACGTCAAGGGAGCCATCCCCACCGCCCTGGTGCTCGCCACCGTCGGCGTGGGGGTGAGCATCGCGGCCGTCGCGATCCCGGTGCACCTGATCCTCGGCATGGACTGGCGGACCGCGCTCCTGCTCGGCGCGATCCTCGCCTCCACCGACGCCGCCGCCGTCTTCTCCGTACTGCGCCGCCTGCCCCTGCCCTCGCGTCTCGCGGGCATCCTGGAGGCCGAGTCGGGTCTCAACGACGCCCCCACGGTGATCGCCGTCATGCTGCTGAGCGCCGCCACCTCGCCCAGCCTGGGGGTGGCGCTGTTCGAGGTGGTCCTCGAACTGGTGGTGGGCGCGGCCGTCGGCCTGGCGGTCGCCCCGCTCGGCGCGTACGCGCTGCGCCGCATCGCGCTGCCCGTCTCCGGCCTGTACCCCATCGCGGTGCTCGCGCTCGCGTTCGTCGCCTACGCGGGAGCTATGCTGCTGCACGGCAGCGGCTTCCTCGCGATCTACCTCGCGGCGCTGGTCATGGGCAACTCCCGGATGCCGCACCGCGCGTCCTCGCGGGGGTTCGCCGAGGGGGTGGCCTGGCTGGCGCAGATCGGCCTGTTCGTCATGCTCGGCATGCTGGCCAGCCCCTCGGAGATGCCGTCCGCGATCGTGCCCGGCCTGGTGGCCGGGCTGATCCTGGTCGCGGTGGCCCGCCCGTTGTCGATCATCGTCTCCGCGCTGCTGGCCCGGCTGATGCGCATCGACCGGCTGGGCTGGCGGGAACAGGCCTTCCTGTCGTGGGCCGGGCTGCGCGGCGCGGTGCCCATCGTGCTCGCCACCATCCCCTGGGCCGCCACCTCCGTTCCCGACGGCACCGCCAAGTTCGTGTTCAACGAGGTCTTCGTGATCGTCATCGTCTACACCCTGCTGCAGGGGCCGACGCTGCCGTTCGTGGCGAAACTCCTCAGGCTGACCACGCTCGACGAGGCCCGCGACCTGGAGGTCGAGTCGGCGCCGCTGGAGGAGCTCAACGCCGACCTGCTCCAGGTCAAGGTGCCGCCGACGTCCATGCTGCACGGCGTGGAGATCTTCGAGCTGCGGCTGCCCTCGGACGCCCAGGTCACGCTGATCGTCAGGGACGGCCGTACGTTCGTCCCCACCGACTCCACCAGGATCAGGGTCGACGACCAGCTGCTGGTCGTGACCACGGCCGCCTGCCGTGACACGGTCGAACGCCGGATGCGCGCGATCAGCCGCAAGGGCAAGCTCGCGGGCTGGTTCGGCGAGCGGGGCACCTGACCGGGGAGGCGACACCTGGCCGGGGAGGCACCTAATCGGAGAGGCGACACCTGTCCAAGGAGGCACCTGATCGGGGGGCGGCGGCTGATCACAGGAGTGGCACCTGATCAAGGGGCGGGATCCGACCGAGGGACGGGATCCGGCAGAGGTGCGGCAGCCCTCGATCCGAGGACGGCCCGCTTCCGAACCGGGGCCCAGCCACATCCGAGGCGGAGTTTGGATACGGCCGAATCGAGGGCCCACGACCCCTGATCCACCAGGCCGGGCCACGTCCGAAGCGAAGCCGGGCCACATCTGATCGGGATCCGGCTACGGAATGCGAGGACTCCGACTCGCGTTTAAGCTTGTCGGCTGCGTACCATTAGCAGTCGCGCCACTAGAGTGCCAATCGGCGCGGATCATCATGAGGAGGAGCGCGTGCCCACCTACCAGTACGCCTGCACAGCCTGTAACAACCAGTTCGAAATCGTCCAGAAGTTCTCCGACGACGCTCTCACCGAGTGCCCGAGCTGCGCGGGCGACCTGCGCAAGGTGTTCTCCGCGGTCGGCATCGTCTTCAAGGGCTCGGGCTTCTACCGGACCGACAGCCGGTCCTCGTCGTCGAGCACGGTGACGTCCGCGAACGGTTCGTCGAGCTCTTCCGGCTCCTCGGACTCCTCCGGCTCGTCGTCGAAGTCCTCCGACTCGTCGAGCTCGTCCGACTCGTCTTCGTCGAAGTCGTCGAGCTCCTCGTCCTCGTCGGACTCCAAGTCGACGAAGACCGCGAGCAGCACGGCCGCCGCGGCCTCCTGAGCCGTCTTCCCCACCTCCTGATCGGCCGTTCACGGGCGGCCGCCCAACCGGCCGCCCCGCGCCGTGGCCCCGTCGGCCGAAGCGGGTAGGTGACGCCCCCCGCCCTCGGTGTCGCGGGACAGCCCGCACGACCTCCGGCCGGCGTCCCGCCGGTTTCGCCGAAAGCGATCGAGCGGCCACCCGGGACGCGGTTATCCACAGGCCGTCACCCGGGCTCCTCAGGGACCGGCCCGTGACGCTAACCTCGGCTCCATGGTCACTCCTCGCGCGGACATCGGGGTCATCGGCGGCTCGGGCTTCTACTCCCTGCTCGACGACGCCACAGAGGTCGAGATCACCACGCCGTACGGCCCGCCCAGCGACGTCGTCACGGTCGGCCGGATCGGGTCGCGCTCGGTCGCCTTCGTGCCCCGCCACGGCCGCGACCACCGCTTCCCCCCGCACCGCATCCCCTACCGGGCGAACCTGTGGGCACTGCGCTCCCTCGGCGTCCGCCAGGTCCTGGCCCCCAGCGCGGTCGGCTCCCTGCGCGCCGAGATCGGCCCCGGCGCCCTGGTCGTCCCCGACCAGATCGTCGACCGCACCTCGGGCCGGGTGCAGACCTACTACGACGCGGGCGGCGTCGTCCACGTCGCCTTCGCCGACCCCTACTGCCCCTCGGGTCGCGCGGCGGCCGTCTCCACGGCGCGTTCCGCCGACTGGGAGGTGACCGACGGCGGCACCCTCGTGGTCATCGAGGGCCCGCGCTTCTCGTCCCGCGCCGAGTCCCGCTGGTTCAGCGGCAACGGCTGGTCGATCGTCGGCATGACCGGCTTCCCCGAGTCCGTCCTCGCCCGCGAGCTGGCCCTCTGCTACACCTCGATCTCCCTCGTCACCGACCACGACGCCGGGGTCGAGGCGGGCGAGGGGGTCACCCACGACGAGGTCCTCGCCTTCTTCGCCACCAACGTCGGCCGCATGCGCTCCCTCGTCGGCGACGTCGTCGCCGCCCTCCCCGAAGAGCGCACCTGCCCCTGCCAGAACGCCCTTGACGGCCTCAAGCTCCCCTTCGACCTCCCCGGCTGACCCTGTAGCCGGGGAGGTCGGCGTGATCGGCGATCCCGGCATCGTCACCAGGTGGGCCCCACCTGAGGAAACTCGAAAAGGACCGAATCCCGCTCCCGTCCAAGCCACCCGGATCCGTCAAGAGTCCCCGCGCAGCCCCGCCGGTCGGCGGGGCGTCCCGTCCACCACAGGTACCGCACGGTCATTCGGCCGGGCGTCTCATCCACCACGGGCCCCGTGCCGCCACCCGGCCGGGCGTCTCATCCTTCACGCCCCGTGCCGCCACTCGGCCGGGACGTCCCACCCGTCACGGGCACCGCGCCGCCCGGCTCCCACCCCTGGAGTCAGCCATGCGCGCTCTGCGCCGCTTCCTCGACCGCCGTCACCGTCTCATCGCCACCGCCGTCGCCGCCCTGGCGATGGGCTGCGCCGTACTGGCGCTGCGCCCGGAAACCGCCTCCGTGACCGTCCTGACCGCCGCCAGAGATCTTCCCGGAGGCGTGCTGGGGCCGGCCGACCTGACACCGGTCCCGCTGAGACCCGATACGGTCCCCGACGGCGCCCTGAGGCCCGGCACACCGTACGCGGGAAAGATCCTGACGGGTCCCGCGCGGCGCGGGGAGCCGCTGACCGACGTCCGCCTGCTCGGCCCCGGCCTGCTCGCCGCGCACGGCGATGGGACGGTCGCCACCCCCGTACGCGTCGCCGACCCCGAGACCGCGCGCCTGCTCTCCCCCGGCGACGTGGTGGACGTGCTCGCCGCCACCTCGACGTGGGACGGCGATGCTCCGGCGACCATCGCGGCCGAGGACGTCACGGTCCTGGCCACCCCGGGCGGGGAGTCGGAGCGGGGCGCGCTCATCGTGCTGGCCACCACGTCGGCCCAGGCCACCGAGCTCGCCTCCGCCCAGGCCGGCGGGCGTCTCTCCATCACGATCGCCCCTCGCACATGATGAATTTCACGGCGCCCGACGAGGGCAAGGTGACTCGGAGCCGTGACCCGAACCACAGGTCGAGGGTGCGGTCGTGACCAGGTTTGTGACCGGGGCCAGACGAGCCCCTCCTACAGCAAGGAGCCTTACAGCAGGGAGCCGATCTTGGGGTCGTACTCCCAGTGCCAGGGCTCGAAGGGGCTGACGTAGGCCCACTTGGGGTGGATCCAGCCGAACTTCTTGCCGTTGGTCTCCAGCCAGTTGAACTCGGCCGAGCGGAAGCGTTCGACGCCCCCGCACAGGTCGACGGCGAGTCCCAGGCCGTGGTTGCTGCGTCCCGGGACCGCCGCCAGGCCGGGACGGGTGTAGTAGACCGACTGCTGCTCGGCCAGGCTGCGATAGCTGTCGGTCACGCACATCGGCCTGCCGAACTGCCGTTTGTACGACTCGTTGAGGCTGATGAACGCGAGCGCCGCGTCCCCGCGCAGCTGGTTGCCCCGCTGCTGGAGCGGGCAGAGGTAAGCCTGCGGGATGAGCCCGTTGGGGAAGTCGCTCATCGAGGTCGCCCTGGTGGGGTCGCACCCGGCCGCCGGTCGCCCCTTCTTGTCGATCTTGACGCCCAGCTTCACCAGAGCCTTGGTCAGGGACTGCACGATCTTCTGCGAGCGCACCCTGAGCGTCTCGATCTCGGCGCCCATCTGCGCCTCCGCGAGGAGGTTGCCCGCCCGCAGTTCCTGTGCCTCGCCCGCCAGGCGCTCCCGCTCCAGCTGCAGGCGGCTGCTGTCCTCAAGGATCAGGTCGCGCTCGGCGACGATCTGGGTGAGACCGGCCATCGCACGCAAGGTGTCGGTGCCGGACTCACCGGACAGGAAACCGGCCACGTCACCACCGGTCGGCTGCTGGTAGAGGACCCCGACGAGGTCCGACAGCGGCTGCCGTACCTGGGCGAAGGCCCTCTCGGCGGCCTGCAGCTCCCGCAGCTTGGTGGTGAGCTCCTTCTCGGAGGTGCGGATCTGGTCCCGCCGCTGTTCCAGCGCCTTGGTCGCGGCCTCAAGATCCTTCGCGGCCTTCTCCGCCTCGCGACGCAGTTCTGTGAGATTCACCGGCTCCGCGGCAACGACGGCCTGAACCTCCGCCGGCGCCCGCTGCGCGGCAGCGGCTCCCGGCAGGAAGGAAGTCATCGTCGCGACGACGGCGATCAGACCCGCTGATCGACGAGGTGGCACGTTCGACCCCTCCGTTTGCGAACTCGTGACCTGGGTCAGGCACGCACGCTACTACAGCTGACCAAGTGCACGGGCCAGCTCTCCACAGCCGTTATGCGCTGAACACCCCTTTTCGTGACCGGACAAGTCAGACTTCTTGCCGCCCGCGCTTCTTGCAGACCCCCCAGAGCCACGTCCCCTTCCACTCCGCCGAACACCTGTCGCGGGGCTCAGGTGGCGCGAGTGACGACCTCCGTTCCTCCCGGGGCTCAGGTGCCACAGGGGGTGGCAATGCCACCTTCCGTGGCTCTCTGGAGCCTTGCGGGCGGGTCTTTATAGGAACGACCACATCTGTCTCGCCCGCGCCATCCGTCCCGTTCGTCTCACGAGCATCATCCAGCCAGCCGGGCTCGCCGGGGTTCTCCTCCGTACGGCGCACTCCCGATTTCGCCGCGACGGGCACCCATCCCCCGTACACCCGCTCCGGCCGCAACGGCGGAGGCACCAGCCTCGGCTCGAACATCCGGCTTCGCACGGGCCCGACCACAACCGGCACCACGGCCACCGCTTCCTCCGGCGACTCCTCGTCCGATTCCCCCAATGACTCCTCGGTCGGCGACCCGCCTGTCCCCTCGACACCCAGCTGGGACGCCGAACCGGTCCAGGCGCCCCCACCCCCCTGGAACTCCCGCCGTTCCCCACCCTTCGCCCAGAGATCCTCGTCTTCGTGAAGCGTCTCGGCTTCTCCGGACCTTTCGGCCTCTTCGGCCTCCGCCGCCTCTGCGGCTTCCTCGGCCTCCTCGGATCTCCCGGGCCTTTCGGCCTCCTCAGACCCCTCAGGCTCGGCGCCGGCGTCGGCCATCTGGACAGCCGCCTCGTAGCCGGTGAGCTCGGCCACCAGCAACCCCCCGGCCAGAAGCGCGGGCGCCAGCATCGCGCCACACAGCACCACCGGCCGCAGGGCGCGATGCCCGCGAATGCGCTTCCGTCGCCTGTCGATCACGGAACGTGACGCTAACCTCGCCCACCACCCCACACCCGCCCACTTGCCGCCCTTTTACTCCAGGCCAGCGAACCGATAACCCATCCTCTGCCCCCAACTCCCCCTCGGGGCGCGCAACCACTCGCCACTTTCGCTACTCTTACTAGGAGCCCCTGCCTCCGTAGCTCAGGGGATAGAGCACCGCTCTCCTAAAGCGGGTGTCGCATGTTCGAATCATGCCGGGGGCACTCTTCTGACCAGCGGTCACCCCCTTGGCCTGAGGCCATCCATGATCGCGCTTCTGCTCACGTGGGTAACCGAGTGCAGTCGTAGGCAGCTGTATGCCAGCGGTCACGGAATGCACATGGAGTGATCTTGAAGACGTTTCTGCAGGTCGTTGGCCGTCCACGAAATCGGTGATACGTGTGAGCGGCGTATAACAAATCGTGATCACATAGTGCGTTCGCATCACTCGGCCACTCGCTGCGAGATCAGCTGACGGCATGAACCCGCCCAAGCCGTTGATCACCGCCGCTGTGGCGGGATTACTCGTGGCCGCATGCGGCACGACACCCACCGCCATCGCACCGACGAACGGGACGAACGGTGGCACCTCAACCGCCTCCACGCGTGCATCCGCCGACAACATGTCAGCAACTCCTGACATCAACGGCGAGATGAAGGAGCCGACTTTCGATCCGACGGCTTATCAACCTCCCAGGAACTGGCCGGCTCCCTGCAAACATATGTATATGCGTTTCAGTGCGGCATTACTCGCCAGCTGGGACGCGGTGAACCACCTGGTCGAACAAGACGTCAAGCGAGATGATGATCTTGCTTTCCTCCGTAAAACCGTCACGTTCGCCCACAGGCACGTCAGCGCTGCTTCACATGAGGGGTTCCTGAAAAACTGCCGACAGGCCAACCCTGTGATCGGCGCTCGGTTCGACGAAGGACTGGAAGCCGCCCGCATCGCTGCGGGCATCGTCTCCCAAGGGCCGGAACTGTCGCCGGACGAGCTGGCCACACTGCGCAAGACCATGCCACCCTTGCTGGCTGCGGTCCCGGCGAGGAGCTGAGATTTGCCTCATTCCTGCGGCTTGGCAAGCCCCGGGGGCCCGCACTCCGTTCAACGAGCTGAGCGGCCTGGTTCTGTAGGCGAGTGGCGACAGCATTTGCCCGTCTGGGCCGACAGCGCTCCGCGCGAGCTGGGGACCATGTTGTCAGAAGTACAGCCCTCTGCGACGCGGACCGAGATCCGTATTCAGGTGGGCCCTCCTCGCTGGGTGGATCGGCCTCGGCTTTCGCGGTGCGGCTGGATCGGCCGTTTCCCGCGGTCATGACCGGGCGCAAGTTGCCTTGACGCCGATAACAAGGGTTCTGCCTGGCTGCGGCAGGCGGGTGGGGAGGCCGTCGACGCATGGAGAGACCACGATGCCGCCACAGTACCGGCCACTCTGACCGGCGACCGCCCATCCGTGTACCGGCCGGCTGACCAGAGGAATAACGGGACTCCAGGTACGAGGCCGGTTTCGCCGAGGGCGCCGGACTCGGCCTGGCCGAGGCCGTCGAGTACTGCGAGGATTCCACCGGCTGCCTCACGCCCGGCTGAGGACGACGAACTCGGGCGTGGGATCGCGCGGGCGGCATCCCGTTGACGATGACCTGCTGGACGTGGTGCGCGTGGTGCTCGACCCGGCGCACGTGCGCGCCGAAGAGGTCAGTAGGACTCGGGCCGGTCGGCTCCGGAGTAGTGTTCTCGCACTTTGATGTACTGGTCCACCCAGAACTTGTCCTTCTCGGCTTTCGAAGCGCCCGGCCGAAGCAGTTTGAGCTCCGTCGCCAGGGTGTAGAAGCCGCCACCCGGGTCGGTTCCGCCCTTGTGGGTGACGAGTGCCGAGATCATCAGGTTGGTCTCCGGATATGTCCTCTGCACGATCAGCCACAGGAGATGTCCGATTCCGGCTCGCTCGTCAGGCCGCCCGAAGTCGAAGCCGGGAAGGCCGGTTCGCTGTATCAGGGCATTGTTGAGATCCTCGTACGACGTCTCGACCCGGCTTTGGGCGCGCTCGATGAGAAACTCCAGCCCGACCTCCGTGAGTTGATCCCATGTTCCTTCGTCACGGCTGTACTTGTACATCGAATCGCCTCCGTCGGAGATGGTAACGAGGAACCCGGAAGGTTGGACGGAACACCGTCAGATCGCCAGGGGTTTTCGACCCTAACCGTGTTATCCGACAGAATCGCTTCCGCTCGATTCATGTCCCTCTCGCCGCCGACCGTTCACGCCGGTAGTGCTAATCCGAAAACGCACGGGTCCGCACGGCCGAAAACCGCTTGCCCTCGTGTGGCGGGTTCAGGGAACGTGGTGTCCATGACGATCTGACGGACAGCACCCCGCCCCCAGAGATGCCACGGCGCCGACGCGCGTCGCGATGCCGTCAGCCCACCCCTTTTTGCGGGAAGCGAGTTTCCTTGTCTCAGCGACACTCCCGGCCGGAGTCCCCGCTGTCCTCCACCGCGGCCACGGGTTCGGCCACCGTCAGCGTGTTCGCCTCCCCCGCGAGCTGGATCGAGTCCGACGCCCTCGCGCAGTGCCATCAGGTGGCCGCCCTCGACGGCATGAGGCACGTCGCCGCCATGCCGGACCTGCACCCGGGAAAGGGCGCTCCCATCGGCGCCGCCATGGCGTCGACCGTGCTGTACCCGTTCCTGGTGGGCTCCGACATCGGCTGCGGCATCGCGGTGTTCCCCATGAGGCTCAAGCGCGTCGTGCCCGAGAAGCTCGCCGCCCGCTTCCCCGACCTCGACCGCGCGCTGGATCCCGAGCGGGACGCCGACGACCCGGCCTGGGCCGTCGTGAAGGGCGACATCCCCGCGGGTCACACCGAGGGCCTCGGGACGGTCGGCCGGGGCAACCACTTCGTCGAGCTGGCACGGATCGGGACCGTCTTCGAGCCGGATCACGCGAGCCGTCTCGGACTCGCCGAAGGCGACCTGGTCCTCGTCGTCCACAGCGGTTCCCGGGGGCTGGGCGAGCGGATCCTGCGGGCGCACACCGAGGTCCACGGCGCGGGCCCGGCCCCCGATCCCGGCGCCTACCTGGCGATGCACGACGCCGCCGTACGCTGGGGATCGCTCAACCGGCGGTTGATGGCCGCCCGGGTCGCCCATGCCCTGGGGGCCGAGCCCGCCGAGCCGCTCGTCGACCAGTGCCACAACCTGGTCGAGATCCGCGACGGGGTCTACCTGCACCGCAAGGGCGCGGCGCCGGGTGACGGCAACGACGTGCTCATCGCCGGTACGCGAGGCACCCCCTCCTACCTCGTGGCCGCCCACGCCGGGCCGGACGCCGGTCATTCCGTCGCGCACGGCGCGGGCCGCAAGATGTCGCGTGCGGACGCCCTGCGCCGGGGCAGGGCCAAGCACACGGTCGAGGAGCTGCGCCGCACGCCGGTGGGGTCGCTGGTGGTGTGCGGAGACCGTCAGCTGCTCTTCGAGGAGGCGCCGACGGCCTACAAGCGCATCGAGCAGGTGATCTCCGACCTCGTCGACCACGACCTGGCCACGCCCGTGGCCACCACGATCCCCCTGGTCACCTACAAGACGCCTGACCTCGGGTCCGCGCCCCAGCGGGACCGCCGCCGGAAGCGAGGCCGGTCGTGAGCGCGCGCGAGAGGCCGGCGGCGAGCGTCCACCTGCTCCTGTCGGCCGGGCGCGGCCCGCAGGAGTGCGCCTGGGCGCTGGCCCGGCTGCTGCGCCGCCTGGAAGCCGACGCCACCCGGCAGGGCCTGGAGATCCATCGGGCCGAGACCGTCCCCGGTGACCGGCCCGGCACCTACCGGTCGGCCCTGATCCGGATCTCGGGAGCCGGCGCCGAGGCGTTCGCCGCCTCCTGGACCGGAACCCTGTGCTGGCAGGCCCCCAGCCCGTACCGGACCGGCACGGGCCGGAAGAACTGGTACGTCGTCGCCCGGCCGTGCCAGGTCGACACACCGCGCACGACGTTCGCGGAGGCGGACGTCGACATCGTCGCCTGCCGCACCGGCGGCCCCGGCGGTCAGCATCGCAACAAGGCCAGCACGGCGGTGCGGGCGACCCACCGGCCCTCGGGGATCGTCGTCGTGGTCGACACCGAGCGGCGGTTCAGCCTCAACCGCGGCATCGCCATGCGACTGCTGCGGCAGCGCATCGAGCACGGCGACGAGGAGGCGGGGCGCGCCGCCACCACCGCCCGCTGGCACATCCACGACGAGCTCGTACGCGGCGACCCCACCCGTACCGAACGTCCGTGAACGTCGTGGCGTCCCATTCATACCTGCAGGCCCGCGCCCGCGGGAACACCGCATTGGAATCGGCCCAAAACAAACGGTCACGCCGGTGTTTCACGGTGAATGGACATGGGGTGGCCGGTTGGAGAGACCGGCGGCCCGAGGATGACTCCATATATGTAGCGCCACGGCTGTGAAAACCCGTTGCGACAGCCTCACGATCGATGAGAGATTCTCGGTCTACGCACACCCAACACCTTGAAACGCCTACGAAAGCGGGACGATGGTCAGACGGTTCACGCGTAAATTCGACCCCCAGAAGCCTCGCGACCACGAGGCCGAGCTCTACGACACTCACCAGCCCCAGCGGCTCCTCGCCATCCCCCGCGCGCCTGTCGGCTCAGCCTTGGTTCTGCCTGGCTCCCGGCCTCACGTTCTTTACCACACCTTTCACGACTGCCTGGCCCTGATAGCCGATACGCATCTGGCAGAGCATTGCGGGCACGGAACCCGAGTCACCGTGTCCAAGCTCAGCCTTCTCCGTACGATGGACGATCGGGTCGGATGTGTCCTGTGTCTGCCCTTGGAAACCGACTACACGAAGATCAAAAACTGCTTGATATCGACCGGCTCGGGATCCAAAGAGGGCATGCTCCTGCAATGGCGGAAAGACCGAACGGGGCGCTGGCACGGGATCGTGGCCTATAAGCGGCGAGCTCACCTCGTCGCAGACATCTGGGCGGCTGAAAAGCTAAAACTGGCACCGGATCCGCAGTAGCCGGACGGCTACTGCGGCATCGGAGCGAGAGTGGTGCAGCGACGCGTGGACCGCACTACTGCCGCGCAGGACATACCCGTGGCAAGGATCATCGAGGTGACCTTCGCCAACCCGGATCGAGTCGACGACGCCATCCACGACTTCGGCACCCACAGACCGGCTCGCTGTGGCCCGGACACCGGGGTGGACGCCTGAAAGCCTCCATCCCCGGGTGGGGTGTGCACCCTGGTCTCCATCGAAGCCGGAACACCTCAGCCCCGGCCAGACACGTGCTTGCCCTACTGAACGGCTTCGAAAGCGTCCTCAGACGCGCCAGGGCATGTACTAAAGGGTCCAGGTGTTGCCGTCCGGGTCGGCGAAGGCGGCGTAGTGGACGCCGCCCCGGTCCTCGACCGGGCCCACGTCCACACCGCGTTCGATGAGTGCCGCGCGGGCCTCCTCGATGTCGCTCACCACCAGGTGCAGGCCGCGCAGCGTGCCGACCGTCATGTCGTGGGCGACGTTCGTCACATCGTCAGGTCGCGGGCTCTGCTGTCCTGCGGCGCTCGCTCCGCCGGGCTCCAGCTCGCCGAGCAGGGCGTCCAGCCTCTGGTAGCTCTCCTCCCAGTAGGAGCGGTAGTTCGCCAGCCAGTCCACGGCGTCCCTGAGCGGGGCGGCCTCCAGGCGGCAGGGTCTGCGCTGCGCGTCGCGGCCGCGGGAGATCAGGCCGGCGCGCTCCAGCACCCGCAGGTGTTTGGAGATGCCCGGCTGGCTCATCGCGAAGGGCGCGGCCAGCTCGGTCACCGTGGCCTCGCCCTCCATCAGGCGGGCCAGGATCGCTCGCCGGGTCGGGTCGGCCAGCGCGGCGAACGTCGCGTCGAGAACGTCGGCAGCTACTTTCATTACCTTTCGGTTCTATAACTAGGTGGTTTTCCACCGTGCCGGGCTCGGCCCCGACAAGGGCTCTGGACCTGGTACGACAGCGGTAGGCGTTCGCCGGCCCAGGGGGTGGCGCCGGGGATCCCGAACCGGCGGACACCGCTGATCGTTGGTCGCCGACCGGTTGCCGTGTGATCACTCTTTTGACCTGGTGCTCGGGCGCCGTAACCATCCCGTAGCAGTCCAGCACCGGTCCCGTGTTCCCCCATGGCACACCGATGGATAGTCGGATCGTCCAGCCATACCGCCGTTTCCACCATTCCTGCGGCTCCCGGCTGGACTCATAGTTACCTCACCCGAGCGAATACGCCATGGTGACGTCCAGTCCCTCGTCCTGACCGGAGGCGAGATGCCGCAACGAACCGGGCCTCGCCGCCCAGTCCTGGTCGCCGTGGCGGCCAGGACGGCGATGCTCCTCGACCTTCCGGCGGAACCCCCGGGTGGGGCGACGCGGCCGGACGCCGCCCCACCTGAACCGTCGAATCGTCCATCCCTTACCTACAAAAGCCCATTTCACGAGGAATTACCCGGCCGATAGCGTCATTGATATGTGGCGGTGGCTCTGCACCGCTCAAGCAGCTGGACGGCATCTGATGGAGAACGTGGTGACCGACGAAGTACGCTCCCGACCCGCGGCGAACGCGGGTCCGGTCGACGCCCGGGTCGAGAACACCGGCGCGGGAGTGCGGTTGACCGTCACCTGGCGGGAGGAGATCGTCCTCGACGGGGTCCGGCTCGGGTTCGTGCTCGACGGCACGGAGCTGGGGACGGCGGACGCGGAGCTGACGCGTGTCTCGGAACGTACGGTCCGCGACCGGTTCCGCGCCCGCTCCGGCAAGTCGGCCGGCGAGCACGACTACGAGCACCGCGAGAGCGTGTACGCCTTCCGCGAGGCGGGCGGCGTCGAATGGCAGGTCGTCCTGCGCGTCGCGCGCGACGGCGTCGCGATCCGCTACGCGCTGCCCGCCCTGGACGGGACCGCCCGCGTCACGGGCGACCGCACCGCCGTCACGCTCCCCCCCCGGGTCGCGGAGCTGGGTGCTCGACTACCAGACCTGGTACGAGACGCCCCGCTTCGGGGCCGGCAGCGCCGAGCTGGCGAGCGGCGCGTACGGGCTCCCGTTCCTGGCCCGGCTGGACGGGACGAAGCACGTGCTGATCACCGAGTCGGGGATCGACGGCCGGTTCGCGGGCGCGCACGTCGAGGCGGACGAGCCTGAGACAGATGGCGGGCGGACGCTGCGGTTCACTCTCGCCGACGAGAGTGTCGAGGTCACCCGGGGCGTCGTCACGCCGTGGCGGGTCCTCCTCGTCGGGACCCTGGCGGAGCTGGTGTCCTCGCTGCTCGTCGACGAGCTGGCGCCCGCGGCCTCCCCCGAGCTGGAGGAGGCGGCGTGGGTCCGGCCGGGGCGGGCGGCCTGGTCGTGGTGGTCGGACTTCTACTCGGGCGCGCAGCTGGACAAGCAGCGGCACTTCGTCGACGTCGCCGCCGACCTCGGCTGGGAACACCTGCTCATCGACTGCGGGTGGGAGGAGACCTGGGTGCCGGAGATCGTCTCCTACGCGGCCGGCCGGGGTGTCCAGGTGCACCTGTGGACGATCTGGCGCGACCTGAACAGCCCGGAGGACCTGCGGAGGCTGGCGCTGTGGCGGTCCTGGGGCGTCGCGGGGATCAAGGTCGACTTCATGGAGTCGGAGTCGAAGGACCGCTACCGCTGGTACGACACGATCCTCGCCGAGACCGCGCGGCTCGGCCTCATGGTCAACTTCCACGGCTCGGTCATCCCGCGCGGCTGGTCGCGCACGTTCCCGCAGGTGATCGGGTACGAGGCGATCCGCGGCGCCGAGTACTACGTGTTCTTCGAGAACCAGGCGCTCACCGCCGCGCACAACGTCGTCCAGCCGTTCACCCGCAACGTCGTGGGCGGCATGGACGCCACGCCGGTCGCGTTCGGCGCCGCGAACCGCACGACCAGCGACGGGCACGAGCTCGGGCTGTCGGTGGCGTTCGAGTGCGGGATCACCCACTTCGCCGATCATGTCGACGCCTACGCCGGCCGCCCGCTCGCGGCGCGGTTCCTGGCGGAGCAGGCGCCGTACTGGGCGGAGACGGTGCTGCTGGCGGGCGACCCCGACAGCCACGCGGTCATCGCCCGCCGCTCCGGCGACCGGTGGTTCGTGGGCGGCATCGCCACCGGTGAGGCCCGTACGATCCACGTGCCGCTCGACGCGCTCGGGGTGGGGGCGGACGCCCAGGTGTGGATCGTCGGCGACGCGTCGCCCATGACCGGCGAGGTGCCCGCGACCGGGCTCGTCGAGACGACCACGACCGCCGGCGGGGCGATCGACGTCGAGGTCGCCCGTGACGGCGGATTCGTCGCCGTCGTCGCCCCGGCGGGCACCGAGCTGTTCCGGGCCGGGCCCCGGCCGCGCCGTGCCCTGCCGGCCGCCTACCCGGCCGTCGCCGAGGTCGGCGCGGACGGGACCGCGTCGATCACGACCGACGCCGGTGTCCGGTTGCGCCTTCCCCCCGGCTGGTCGGCCGGCCGCGTCGGCGAGACCGGCTGGGCCGTCCGCCCCGACGCCTCGCTGCGCCCCGGGCGTCTCGGCGTCGTGACGGTCGAGCGGGACGGCGAGCGCGGGGAAAGCGGCGGCGACGCTCAGGTGCCTGTCGTGTCGCACGTGCGTGTCGTACGACCCCTGACGCCCGGCGACCACGCCCTGTCCGACCTGCCGATGATCGCCTTCGTCAACGACGACGGACCCGTCGAGCGGGACCAGTCGAACGGGGCGGGCAACCCCGGCGACGGCCGCCCCATGCGGGTGGCGGGGCGGGGGTTCGAACGCGGGCTCGGCACGGCGCCGTACTCGGAGGCGCGCTTCCACCTCGGCGGGCGCGTGGGGACGTTCACCGGCGCGGTCGGGGTGGACGACGAGTCGACCGGCGGTGCCAGGGTCCGCGTGCTCGGTGACGACCGTGAGCTGTTCACCGCCGTCGTCGAGGCGGGCAGGCCCGTCACGGAGTTCAGCCTGGAGGTGCCGGGCGTCCGGACCCTGTGCCTGCGCAGCGAGACGGCCACACCGGACGACGCCGGTGTGCACGTCGACTGGGTCGACACGACCCTGCACGTCCCCCCTACGAACCGATGACGCCCGGCCGGCAACAGCACGGCACGATCAACGGCACAACCAGAGGAACACCATGAAAAGCACGTGGATGGCGGCCGTGGCGATGGTCACGGCGACGACACTTCTCACGGCCTGCGGGTCCGGATCCGGGTCGGGATCGGCTGCCGCGCCGGGCGAGAAGGTCACCCTCACCTACGCCAACTGGAGCGAGGACCAGACCCCCGCGATGGAGCAGATCGCCGCGGAGTTCCAGAAGGCGAACCCGGACATCACCGTCAAGGTCCAGACGCTGCCGTGGACCGAGTACTGGTCCACGCTCCAGGTCGGCGCCGCGGGCGGGACCGCGCCCGACGCGTTCTGGATGCTCGCCGACCACTTCCGCGAGTACGCCAGGGGCGGCCAGCTGCTCGACCTGTCGGAGACGGTGAAGGCCGGTGGCATCGACACGGGCGTCTACCCCAAGGCGGTCACCGACTCCTACACCTACGAGGGCAAGCTGTTCGCGCTGCCGAAGGACTTCGACACCAACGGCATCTGGTACAACAAGGCGCTCTTCGACGCCGCCGAGGTCGCCTACCCGGACGACACCTGGGGCTGGCAGGACGTGCAGGACGCCGCCAAGAAGCTGACCGACAAGGCCAAGGGCGTGTGGGGCGTCGCGGCGCCGATCGACCCGCAGGGCGGCTACTACAACACGATCCTGCAGGCCGGCGGGTCGATCATCAACGACGAGGGCACCGCGTCCGGCTTCGCGAGCCCGGAGAGCGTCGCCGGCCTGAAGTTCTGGACCGACCTGCAGGCGGCCGGCTCGTCGCCGACGCTGCAGCAGCTGTCGGACACCGAGGCTGTCTCGATGTTCGAGAACCAGAAGGTCGCCATGTACTTCTCCGGCGCGTACTGGGCCTTCCGCTTCCACAAGAACGCCGGCCTGAAGGGCAAGGTCGACGTCGCGCCGCTGCCGCAGGGCGTCAAGCGCGCCACCGTCACCAGCGGCATCGGCAACGCCGGGTACGCGGGCAGCAAGCACCCCGAGGAGCTGAAGAGGTTCCTCGCCTTCCTGGGCGGGACCAAGGCCGCCGAGATCCAGGCCGCCACCGGGACGGTGCTCCCCGCGTACAAGGGGACGCAGCAGCCGTGGCTCGACGCGATGCCCGAGTTCAAGCTGCAGGTGTTCATCGACGCCATCGAGTACGGCGTCCCCCTCCCGGTCGCCGGCAACGCGTCGGAGTGGCAGGGCCTCGCCGCGCAGTACCTGGCCCCAGCGTGGGAGGGCAAGAAGCCCGTGCAGGAGGCGGCCACGGAGTACCAGGCCGCCGTCGACGAGGTGCTCGCGAAGCGATGACGTCCGTGACGACGAAGCCCGTGAGGGCGACGGAGCCCGTGCGGCGGCCGGCCGGCCGCCGCACGGGCGTCGGTCAGCCCAGCGGCTGGTGGGCGGCCGCGTTCGTCGCCCCGGCGGTGATCGGCCTGGCCGCCCTCTACCTGTGGCCGTTCCTGTCCACCATGATCAAGAGCTTCCAGGACGTGCCCGCGTTCGGGCCCGCCACCTTCGTGGGGCTGGACAACTACGCGAACCTCGTCGGCGACGAGGACTTCTGGAAGGCGTTCGGCAACTCCGCCCTCTACACCGCGATCATCCTGCTCGGCATCCCGGTCGCCATCGTGCTGGCGGCGCTGGTCGAGCAGGTCGGCCGGGGGCGGGCGGTCTACCGGGTGCTCTTCTTCCTGCCCGTGGTCACCCTGCCGGTCACGATCGGCATGGTCTGGCGGTTCATCTACAACGGCGACTTCGGGCTGCTGAACTCGGTGCTGTCGTGGTTCGGCGTCTCCGGGCAGTTCTGGGTGGCCGACCCCAGGTTCACGATCTACGCGTTCGGCGTGGTGGGCATCTGGATGGGCCTCGGCATCAACCTGATCATCCTGGGCGCCGGGCTGCAGGCCATCCCGAAGGAGCTCTACGAGGCCTCCGCCCTGGACGGCGCGGGCCGCGTGCGGCAGTTCCGGCACATCACCGTGCCGCTGCTCAGCCCGAGCATCTTCTTCGTCACGATCCTCAACGTGATCGCCGCCCTGCAGATGTTCGACCTGATCTTCGTCATGTTGCGCGGGGTGAACAACACCGCCCTCGCCGACTCCAAGACGATCGTCTACCTCTTCTACGAGAAGGCGTTCGTCCAGTTCGACCAGGGCTACGGAGCCGCGATCGCGATCGTGCTGCTCATGGTGATCATGATCGCCACGGCCCTGCAGTTCCGTCTCCAGAGATCGTGGGTGTTCTATGGCTGAGACCACCACCCTTTCGAAGCCACGCCGGAAGAAGGCCACCACCTGGCCGATCCACGTCGTTCTCGTCCTCGCGGCCGTGATCATGGTGGTGCCGTTCGTCTGGCAGATCCTCACCCTGTTCAAGTCGACCGCCGAGGCGACCAGGATCCCGCCGGCGATCCTGCCGGAGAGCTTCGGCCTGGACGCGTTCGCGACGTTCTTCACGACCGTGCCGTTCTGGTCGATGTTCGCGGTCTCGGTCGGATCGCTGGTCCTGCGGGTCGCCGGTCAGCTCGCGGTCGCGGCGCTCGCCGGGTACGCCTTCGCCCGCATCCCCTTCCGCGGCCGCGGCCCGCTGTTCGGCCTGTTCATCGCGATGCTGATGGTGCCGAGCCAGCTGTTCCTGATCGGCCAGTACGAGCTGATCCGGGGCATGGGGATGCTGGACACCCTCCCCGCGCTCGCCGTTCCCGGCCTGTTCTCGGCGTTCGGCACCTTCCTGATGCGCCAGGCCTTCCTCACCATGCCCAAGGACTACGAGGAGGCCGCGCGGCTCGACGGCGCCAACACCTTCCAGGTGTTCTGGTACGTCATGCTCCCGATGGCCAGGCCGATGCTGGCCGCGCTCGCCGTGCTGACCGGCCTCTACTCGTGGAACGACCTCCTGTGGCCGCTCATCGTCTCGCCCTCGGGGGAGAACCGGCCGCTGCCCGTCGGGCTGGCGGGGCTGCAGGGACAGTTCGGTACGGACTACCCGACCCTCATGGCCGGGGCGTTCGTGTGCTCCGTCCCGCTCGTGATCGTCTTCCTGCTCCTGCAGCGGCAGTTCTTCGCGGGCATCGCGAGCAGCGGGCTCAAGGGATGACAGTGAAAACAGGGAAGATCACACAGTGAACAACGAAACGAACGACGTACCGGTGCACCTGCGCGCGGGAGGCACCAGCCTCGTCGTCGCCGTCGACGGCGGACGGCTCCCGCGCGTCCTGCACTGGGGAGCGGACCTCGGCGCGCTGGCGGACGGCGCCCTGGCGGAC
This sequence comes from Streptosporangium nanhuense, assembly GCF_059358815.1. Classification (NCBI taxonomy): domain Bacteria; kingdom Bacillati; phylum Actinomycetota; class Actinomycetes; order Streptosporangiales; family Streptosporangiaceae; genus Streptosporangium; species Streptosporangium nanhuense. Next base: position 221,166 of record NZ_JCADBG010000016.1, on the reverse strand, counting down.
CTGCACCGGGCCGCGCTCCCCGCCATCGGCGACAGCGCGGTCACCTACCCGCAGCCCGTGCCGGTGCTCCCCCAGCTGGCGGAGGGCTGGCTCGGGCGCCCGGGGCTCGTCGGCGACAGCGACGGCCGCCGCTGGGCGCCGAAGTTCCGGAACGCGACCTACCACCTCGACGAAGACGGCGCGGCCACCGGCGGCCCGGTGCTGCGCTGCACGGCGCGCGACCCGGAGTACGGCCTGAGCGCCGACATCGAGATCCAGGTGCTCGCCGCCGGTGGCCTCGTACGCCAGCGGGCCCGGATCACCAACGACGCCGAGACGCCGTACCGCGTCGGCGGCCTGGAGACGGCCCTCCCCGTGCCGTCGGACGCGTCGGAGGTCCTCGACCTGACCGGCCGCTGGGCGCTCGAACGCGTGCCGCAGCGGCGCCCGTTCCACGTCGGGGAGTGGGTCCGGGCCTCGCGGGGCGGCAAGCCGGGCCTCGAACACACGCTGCTGCTCGTCGCCGGACAGGAGGGGTTCGGGTTCCGGCACGGGGCGGTGTGGGCGACCCACCTGGCCTGGAGCGGCAACCAGGTGCTCGCCGCCGAGCGGACACCGGCGGGCACCAGGCATCTCGCGGCGGGAGAGGCGCTGCTCGCGGACGAGGTGGTGCTCGGGCGGGGCGACTCGTACCTGAGCCCGTGGCAGTACGGCTCGTGGGGCGTGGGGCTGGACGACCTCGCCTCGCGGTTCCACCGGTACCTGCGGTCGCGGCCCGAGCATCCCCGCTCGCCCAGGCCCGTCGTGCTGAACACCTGGGAGGCCGTCTACTTCCGGCACGACCTCGCGACCCTGGCCGCGCTCGCCGAGCGCGGGGCGGAGATCGGCGCCGAGCGGTTCGTGCTGGACGACGGCTGGTTCCTCGGCCGCAGGGACGACACCACCTCGCTGGGCGACTGGACGGTCGACCCGGCCGTCTGGCCGCAGGGCCTCGAACCGCTCGTCGCCCGCGTGCGCGAGGCCGGCATGGACTTCGGGCTCTGGTTCGAGCCGGAGATGGTGAACCTCGACTCCGACCTGGCCCGCGAGCACCCGGAATGGATCTTCGACGCGGGGCACGGCCCCGGCCTGCCCTCCCGTCACCAGCACGTCCTCGACCTGGGCCATCCGGACGCGTACGCCCACCTCCTGGAGCGGATGAGCGCCCTGATCGGCTCGCTCGGCATCGCCTACGTCAAGTGGGACCACAACCGGTACCTGCTCGACGCCGGGCACGGCCCCGACGGGCGGCCGGGGGTGCGCGAGCAGGTCCGGCAGGCGTACCGGCTGATGGCGGACCTCAAGGCCGCCCACCCTGGGCTGGAGATCGAGTCGTGCGCCAGCGGCGGCGGCCGTATCGACCTCGGCGTGCTGGAGTACGCCGACCGGGTCTGGCCGAGCGACTGCAACGACCCGCACGAGCGGCTGGAGATCCAGCGCTGGACCGGGCTGCTGGTGCCCCCGGAGATGCAGGGCACGCACGTCGCCGCCGAGGAGACGCACACGACCCACCGCACGCATCCGCTCGACTACCGCGCGGAGAAGGCGCTGTGGGGGCACCTCGGCGTCGAGGTCGACCTGCTCGGCATGGACGACGGGACCCGCGCCGCGCTCGCGAGGTGGATCGCGTTCCACAAGGAGCACCGGGAGTTGTTGCACTCGGGGGAGGTCGTGCACGCCGACCTCTCCGACGCGGCGCTGCGCCTCCAGGGTGTCGTGGCGGCCGACCGGAGCCAGGCGCTGTACGCCTTCAGCGTCGTCGAGCGCCCGTCGACCTGGCCGCCGGGACGCGTCCGGCTCCCCGGGCTCGACGACGAGCGGACCTACACCGTCGAGGCCGTCCACCCGGGCTCCCCGCCCGCGCCCGGCACCGTGCTCCCGCCGTGGCAGCGCGACGGGGTGACCCTGCCCGGCCGGGTGCTGCGGCTCGCCGGTGTCGAGGCGCCGTCGCTGGACGTGGACCGCTCGGTGCTGATCCGCGTCACGAGCCGTCCGGTGGCGTCGTGACCCGGGCGTGCGGCCGGGCTCGCGTCGTGAGCCCCGCGGCGGCGTCGTGACCCGGGCGGCGGTCTCGCCTCCCGAGCTCGCGGCGGCGTCGTGACCGGGGCCGGCGCCCGGGCTCAGCCCTTGGCGCGGTTGCGGTACTCGGTGGGGCTGGACTCGTGCATCCGCTTGAAGTGGCGGGAGAAGTAGAACGGGTCGGGGTAGCCGACCTCGCGGGCGATGGTGGCGACGGTCGCGTCCGTCGTGTCGAGCAGGTGGCGCGCCTGCGCCATCCGCAGTGCCGTGTGGTGCGCGAGCACCCCGCCCCCGGTCGCGTGGCGGAACATCGCGCTCAGGTGGGAGGGGGAGACGCCGACCAGCGACGCCAGGTCGGCGACCCGGACCGTGCTGTCCAGCCGCTCGGCGAGGTAGGCCATCGCCCGCTGCAGGGGGTCGCCGGGCGCCGGCATGGCGCGGTCGACGACGATCTGCGTGAGCAGCTTCCAGGCCGCGCCGGCCGCTCCCATCCGGCTCGCCGGTGAGTGGTCGCGTTCGAGGATGGTGACGATCTCGTCCAGCAGCGCGACCGCCCGGTCGAGACGCCGGATGGGGACCAGCGGCCTGGACGCGCTCGCGCCGATCTCCTCGACGAGCTCGGCCAGGTCGCTGCCGCGCAGGTGACACCACCAGATCGTCCAGGGGTTGTCGGCGGACGCGCCGTAGGAGTGCGGGACGCCGCGCGGGATCACCAGCGCCGTGTTCGACCCGACGCGATGCTGGGCGCCGCCGACATCGGCCCATCCGGTGCCGGCCACGCACAGGATGAGAACGGTCTCCTCGGTGCCGTTCGGCCTAGCCATCAGGTGGTCCGCCGCCTTGGGGTAGTAACCGCAGTCGGTGACCATGAGGCGTCTGGTCACCGGGCCGACGTGTGCCTCGGCGACGACGCGGCGCGGCACGACGGTGAGCCGCTGGTTGAGGAACCCCTCCTGGATCGGCATCGAAGCAGTATGGCACACGCCGTCGGATCGTCCAGGCAGTACCGCGCAATGGACATTCCTCGCGGCCGGTCGCCGCGTGTTGACTGGTCCGCAGTGAACGACGACATGACTGGTCCGCGACGAACGACCGCTCGCGTGCCCGGCCGATCGTGGAGGTCGCCCGGCCGGGCGGGCTCCACACCATGTGGGGGATGTAGATCATGGGACGGGGATTGCTGTCCGGGAAGGTCGCCGTGGTGACCGGCACGGCCTCCGGCATCGGCGCCGCGGTGGTGGACCGCTTCCTGGACGAGGACGCGCGCGTGATCGCGGTCGACCTGGCGGGACAGGGCCCCGGCCGGCCCGGGGTGCTGGCGATCACCGGCGACGTGGCCGACGCCCGCACCTGGCGGCGGGTCGCGGACACGGCGCGGGCCGGGTTCGGGCGGCTCGACGTGCTGCACAGCAACGCCAGCACGGTGACGCGGGCACCCGCCCACGAACTGGCCGAGGCCGACTGGGACCGGCAGATCGCGGTCAACCTCAAGGCGACGTACCTGGCGGTCAACGCCTGCCTCGGGCTCCTGCGGGCGAACCGGGGCGCCATCGTGCTCAGCTCCTCCGTGCACGCCCTGGCAGGCCTGCCCTCGCACCCCGCCTACGCCGCGGCCAAGGGCGGCCTGGTGTCGCTGGGCCGCCAGCTGGCCGTGGAGTACGGCCCCGAGGTTCGGGTGAACACCGTGCTCCCCGGGCCGATCCTCACCCCCGCCTGGGACGACATCGGCGAGGAGGACCGTCTCCGCAGCGTGGCCGGCACCGCCGCCGCGCGCTTCGGCAGGCCCGAGGAGGTGGCGGCCGCGGTGACCTTCCTCGCCTGCGAGGAGAGCTCGTACGTCACCGGGACGTGCCTGGTCGTGGACGGCGGCTGGAGCGCGGTGAAGGACTCCGCGTGACCGGACAGAGCGACGAGAGGCTCCGCACGGCCGGCCCGAGCGGTGAGGAACTCCGCGCGGCCGGCCCCGGCGGCGAAGAACTCCGCGCGGCCGACCCGAGCGACGAAGGCCCCCGCCTGCCCGGCCGCGATCGGGCGGGAGACCGGGGCGACCGGGTACGCCGGAAGGTGGCGGTCCCGGTCCCGCTGCGCCCCCTTTTCGATCTCGGACGCGGCGGCAGATGGACCTCGCTGGCCGGTGGCGGCCGCGAGTGGCTGTGGTCACGCCCCGACCCGGCCAGGGAGAGCGTGGTTCCCGGCGCGGACTTCGTCGACGCGGGCGGCCTGGAGGAGTGCCTCCCCACGGTGCGCGGCCTGCCCGACCACGGCGACGCGTGGAGCCGCCCCTGGAGCGGGTCGGCGGGCGAGGGCTCCGTACGGGGCGACGGCTTCGAGCTGCGGCGCGTGGTCACCCGGGAGGCCGGGGCGGTGGTCGCCGAGTACCGCCTGTCGGCCGACCCGGGGTACGCGTTCGTCTGGGCCGCCCACGCCCTGCTCGACCTCGGCGACGGCGCCCGGCTCGTCGCCCCAGCCGGGACACCCACCCGGATCTTCCCCGAGGCCGCGGGGATGCTCTCCCGTCCCTGGCCCCCCGGCGCCCCCTACCTGGAGGGCCGCTGGCCCGACCCGCTGGGCCTGCCGCTCGGCCGCTTCGGCCCCTGTGACGGCACCGCGGCCGGAGCCGTGCTCCGCTGTGCCGCCGTCCGGGTGGTGGACGGCCCCGACGTCCTCCACCTGCGCGTGGAGGCGCCCGAGGGGGTGCCGGTGTCCACCGCCCTGTGGCGCAACCTCGGCGGGTTCCCCGCCCGCGCGCCGTACCGCAGCATCGGGGTGGAGCCGATGCTCGGCGCGGTCTTCGACCTGGCCGAGGCGGGACCCGGGGACGCCGCGATGGTCCCCGCCTCCGGGGAGCTGACGTGGCGGCTGGTGCTGGCGGCGGAACGGACGAGCGAGGACTGAAAGCCCTGCGGGGGCGCCCTCAGGACCGGGGAGCGGGCTCCTCCGCGGCTGCGGTGGTCATCGACGCCAGGATTTCTCGGCGGCAGTTGAGGTCGTCCTCGGTGAGCGCCGTCACGAACCGCTCGTCCCCGGTCACCTCCACCAAACGCAATGTCGCTGGTCGCCGGGAAGCCGGTCCTCGATCGCCGCCGCCACGGTGGTCCCCACCATCGTCACGATCACCAGGACGAATCCGAACAGGATCCTTGTCGTCGCCGGCCTCATGTCTCCTTCCCCGGACAGCCGTGCAGCTCTCCCCCCTCATCTCAGGATGGTCCCGGCGCCTCCGGCGGGAACAGGGCTGTTCGGCGTATTGGATCAGGACCAAAGTCCTTCCCCGAAAGGCCGTACGCCAGGTGATCCGCTCCCGCCGGTTCTCGTCTAGGCTCTCGAACGTCCTCTCCGGAAAGGATCGCCATGGCCGACCGCACCCCCGTCGACGCGTTGCAGGAGGCCGAGCGACGCCTGCAGGCGGCACAGCTCTCCGGGGACGTCGAGGCGCTGGACCGGCTGCTCGACGATCGGCTCGTCTTCACCGGACCGCCGGACGGTGCGTGTCATCCGGGGGCCAAACAGCTCGATCTGCACAACCACCGCTCGCGGACCCAGATCATGACGAGACTCGTCCAGGAGGACCTCACCGTGCTCGTCGAGGGGAGCACGGGTGTCACCTGCTTCCTCGGCACGCTGGAGGGCACGTTCGCCGGTGAGCCGTTCGCGGGACGGATGCGCTACACCCGGACCTGGGTGCACACGGACGAGTACGGCTGGCGCGTCCTGGCCGCCCACGCCGGCCCGGCCTGACGGCCACGGTCTCCTTCGCGATAAGTCCCGTTGTTCGGGAAAGCGGCCCGGAAGGCCTCCGCTCGGGTACGTTGGGGCCGATGAACGATCAGCACGCGGAGGTTTCACGGCCGGAGCGTGGCCACCGGCCGGGCGGGCGGACGACGCCCGCGCAGCCGGACGTCCCGGAGGGCGGGCCGCCGGGCGCGCGCACGGGCCGGTCACGTGGCAGGCCGGTGGTCGCCTCGCTCGTCGGCCTGGTCGTCGCGATCTCAGGCTGCGCCACCTCGCAGGGCGCCACCTCGCAGGGCGACGCCTCCCAGAACGCCGCCTCACGGAGCGGCGCCTCTCAGGACGCGGCCTCGAAGAGCGGTGCCGCACCGGCGACTCCCGCCCCGAAGAGAGAGCCGCTGTCGGCGACGGACCCCGCGGGGCAGACCCCAGCCGGACAGGCGGCCCCCGCCCTGCCCGCCCCGGACGCGGCGATCCCCTCCGACCCGTCGCGGCTGGCCCGCTCCCTCGTCAGCACCACCGCGGAGCTCCGGCGCGCCATCGACACCTGGAGGCGCGAGGGCGACCCCTCCAAGGGGCAGCCCCCCGAGCCGGTGGTGCTGCTGGCCCTGCACCAGCAGCGCATCTACCGCCACCTGGTCCTCAACCCGCAGGTCGCCTCCCGCACCTACGCCAGGCTGCCGAAGGCCCTGGCCGCGGAGGCGAGGGACAACGTGACGGCCGGCCGTGGCCTGCGCTCCCTCGTCAAGCCCATCAGCGGGGCGGCGAAGTTCCGTGTCCAGCCGGCCAAGCCCGCCGACTTCCTGCTCGGCCACTTCCGGTACGCCGAGCGGAAGTTCGGCGTCGACTGGGAGGTGCTGGCGGCGGTGATGTTCGTCGAGACCAAGTTCGGCCGGGTGCGGTCACCGAGCCACACCGGCGCCAAGGGGCCGATGCAGTTCATGCCGCGCACGTGGGACGCGTACGGGATGGGTGGCGACATCCAGGACACCCGTGACTCCCTGCTCGCCGCCGCCAACTACCTGCGCGCGTCGGGCGCGCCGCGCGACTACCGGCGCGCGTTGTACGCCTACAACCACTCCTACGCGTACGTCGACGCGGTGCAGCTGCACGCCCGCCAGATCAAGCGGGACATCAGAAACTACTACGCCTACTACAACTGGCAGGTGTTCGTGGTCACCACCCGTGGAGACCGCCGCCTCACCGGGCCCTGACCTTCTCCGGCGGGCGAGGTTCGTCACTGGTGGTCGCGGCTCCGCTGGAGTTCGCTGTTGATGCGCAGGGCCTCGGCGAGCTGGTCCTCCAGGATGATGATGCGGCAGGCGGCCTCCAGGGCGGTGCCCTGGTCGACCAGCTCGCGGGCGCGGGCGGCCAGACGGAGCTGGTAGCGCGAGTAACGGCGGTGGCCGCCCTCGGAGCGCTGCGGCTCGATCAGCCTGGCGGTGCCCAGGTTGCGCAGGAACGCCGGGGTGACGCCGAGCATCTCGGCGGCCCGGCCCATGCTGTAGGCGGGATAGTCCTCGTCGTCGAACCGGTTACCGGAGGTGTCACCCGAGCTCATCGGCCCTCCCCGCGCTGGTGACCCGGCGGGCCGTCTCAGCCTTGCCGGTGGTGCCGCGGAGCTTTGGCTCGACGCGGACGGCCACCGTCGTCGGTGCTTGGTCCATACAACCTTCCCGTAATGCCGACAGGGGCCCCGGCGCCTTGAAGCGCCGGGGCCCACGAGGTTCAACACCATCTATCGGCCCTGGGGGCCGATCCGTTTCTTCCGCTTCGGCCGTCCGATGGGACGGGGATGCGGGGATCGCGTATGCGTGACCGTAGACCACCTTCCAATCCGTGGGACTGCGGTACCCGTGCGGCGGAACATCAGCCGGCGACGGGCGATCCTGATGGCGTTCAACACTCCCTTCGCTATGTGTACTTCTTCGACCTCATGCGTCCGTGCAACGACTGCGCGTCCACGGCCGGGACCCTTTCACCTGCGCTGGCCCTGGCACGTCCGACGTCGCACGTCGTTCACCTCTACAGCTGTGGCAGCGCGTCCACGGTCAGAACCCTTCAACCGCCCGGTCCTGGCACGTCCGACCTTCTGCCCGTCTTTCCACGTCGTCTTCCACTGTCCACGCTCGTCCGGGCGGCTCTTCGTGATGCCTGCTTCCTGCGCCGCCCTCGTGGATCCGTTCCTTGCGATGTCAGAAACCATACCCTCACTCAACATGAATGTCTACATCGACCACTGCAGATTTTCTATCCTCATGAAGTCGTCATGAAGGGGGGAGCAGTTCGGCGACGGCCTCTTCGAGGTCGTCGCGCAGCTCCAGGCGGAGCAGCAGGCCGGTGCGTCGCAGCAGATGCCGCAGGCCGTCGGGGACGCCCACGAACAGGAGCCGGCCGGTGGCGGCGTCTTGGATGCGCTGGCGGGTGCCGGCCAGGATCCCCAGGGCGGTGGAGTCGTAGAAGGTCAGCTGCGACAGCTCCAGCACCAGGCGGGGACCGGCGCTCAGCTCCCAGACCTCGTTGACATACCCGGTGAGCGTGGGGGCGGTGATGAAGTCCAGGTGCCCGCCCACCTCCAGCACGCTGCAGTGCCCGTGATGGGTCACCCGCACCGACAACGCCTGCCTGTGTTGATCCACCTCAGCCCTCCCTGGCCGCGCACCGATGGCGGATCCCCGCGATACCCCGACAGCGGGCGGCGATGCCCTTTTTCGCGGATCAAACACGGCCTTTCTCGCGGACCGAACGCGACCTGGTCCACGCATGCCCTCAACCGGCCGCCGTGAACGTCCCCGACGGCACGACCGGACACGGGGACGGGGTCCCGCTCCAGGCGAGGAGCGGACACCGCGACGAGTCCGCTCCAGGTGGGGGCGGGCTGTATAGGCTTACGTGGCGAAGACTATGAAATATCCGAAATATCCCCTTTCCCCGACGAGCTGGTGATGGGTGAAGTGATGCGCCATGTCAAGGACGTGAAGCTGGGTGATCACCTGTGTCTGGCGTTCTCGCATGAGGACGAGCAGCGCGAGGTGGCCTCCGCCTTCGTCTCGGCGGGCCTGGAGCGCGGGGAGCGGGTGGTGTACTTCACCGACGGCCCGGCACCGGGGCGGGTGCGCCACTGGCTGGAGGACGCCGGGGTCGACGTGACCTCGGCGATGCGGACGGGCCGGCTCGACGTCGTCTCCAGCGACGACGGCTACCTGGCCTCGGGCCGGTTCGACGCCGACACGATGATCACCACGCTGCGGCGCGAGATCGAGGCCAGCCTGGAGGCCGGGTTCACCGGGTTCCGGGTCAGCGGGGAGATGAGCTGGGCACTTCGCGACACACCGGGCGTCGAACAGCTCGAGCAGTACGAACGCCGCGTCACCGCCCTGTTCGCCGAGGGGCTGTCGGCCGCGATCTGCCAGTACGACACGCGCCTGTTCCCCTCCGACCGGCTCGGCGCGCTGGTCGGCAGCCACCCGGACGACGTGCGGATGAACGCCCTGTTCCACGACGGCCAGCTCCGGGTCATCCCGTCCTTCGACGCCGCCGGGGGCCGGGTGCTGCGGGTGATCGGCACCATCGACCACAGGAACACCACGGTGCTGAGCGGCATCCTGGACGCCGATTCGAGCGCGGACGTACGCTTGGACATGGCCGGCCTGGAGTTCATCGACGTGGCGGGCCTGCGCGACCTGGCACAGACGGCCGCCCGTCTTCCTCGAGGACGGCGCCTCCTGGTGCTGAACCTGGCCCCCATGCTGGGTGAGGTCGTCCGCCTGGTCGGCTGGGACCGGACACCCGGCCTGATAATCGCCCCGGAGGCCGTCCCCGCATGAGCAGCACCACCGCCCAGCCCGTCGACGCGGCCTCCGGGCTGATCCACCAGGCACTGATCTACGACACCGACCAGGCCTTCCTCTCGGCCACCACCGCCTTCTGCCTCGACGGCCTGGCGCGGGACGACAGGGTCCTCGCCGTGATCACCGAGGCCAACATCGAGCTGCTGAGAGCCGGTCTGGGCGGCGCGGCGGACCGGGTCGAGTTCGTCGACGCGCGGGGGTGGTACGACACGCCGGGCCGGACCCTGGCCGCCTACAACTCCTACGTCGACACCCACTCTCCCGCCCACCGGCGGATCCGCGTCATCGGCGAGCCCGTCTGGCACGGCCGCGACGAGCGGCAGGAGGCGGAGTGGACGCGTTACGAGGCGATGCTCAACCTCGCCTTCGCCGGCAGCCCCGCCTGGATCGTCTGCCCCTACGACACGCGGACGCTGCCCGAGCGTGTCGTCGCGGACGCCCGTCGGACCCACCCGGACCTGCTGGTCGGCGGCGACTCGCGGGTGAGCCCGGAGTACGGCGACCCGGCGGCCTTCACCCACGCCGCCGACCACCGTCCCCTGCCGCCGCCCGCCGGGGCGGAGGTGACCGTCCGGTTCGACGCCGACCTGTCCGGGATGCGGCAGCGGGTGAACGCGTGGGCGGTCACGTCCGGCCTGCCGGGCGAGCAGATCGAGAAGCTCCTGCTCGCCGTCAACGAGGTCGTCGCCAACGCCGTCGAGCACGGCGGCGGGCACGGCGAGATCCGGCTGTGGACCGACGGCCCGGCCGTCGGCTGCGACGTCACCGACCCCGGGCACATGGACACCCCGTTTCCGGGCTACCTGCCGCCCGACCTCACCGGCCTGCGCGGCCACGGCATGTGGGTGGTCCGCCAGATCTGCGACCTGGTGGAGATCCGCACCGGCCTGCCCGGCACCCAGGTCCGTCTGCACCTGCCCCGCGCCTGACCCCCATCCGGCGCCCCGGGATCAGCGGGTCAGGGGATCAGGGGTTCGGCGGGCGCCACATCGGATACATCGGCGGGCCGCCGGGCAGGTCCAGCGGCTCGCCGCGGTCCTCGTAGCCGTGGCGCAGATAGAGCCTGCGGCTGCGGGTGCTGCTGGCCTCCAGGTACGCGGGTATCCCCGCCTCGTCGAGCCCGCGGTGATACTCCTCCAGCAGCCGGGTCCCCGTCTTCCGTCCCTGATGTCCGGGGAGCACCGCGAGGAACGCCAGGTAGTGGTGCGGCTCGTGGGGATGGCGCCTGTCCATCTCCTCGCCCATCAGCTCGATGCGCTCCGCGTGGAGACCGGCGAACGCCTTCACCCGGGCGGCCCGGCCGGGGACGTCGGGAAGCGGCTCGACCCCCTTGTGGTACCACACGGCCACGGCGGACATGTCGGCCGTCGCGTGGACCTCGCCGTGGACGAGGGCGCCCTCGGTGAGCATGGAGAAGAAGGGGGGCATCACCCGGCGGCGGTCGTCGTCCGGCGGGATCATCCAGGCCGAGACCTCCTGCTCGTGGAAGGAGGTGGCGATGATCGCGCCGATGGTCTCGGCGGCTCCGGGAGCGTTCCGGATGCGGATGATCTCGGTCATTCCTTCCCTCCCACGGCCGCCTGGGCGCCCAGCCCGATGTTGGCGTACACCTTCGGGCGGCCGGCCCGCAGGGCGAGTCCCCACAGGACGCCGAGTCCCGCGGCGACGAAGTAGATGGCGGGCATGATCCAGCGGAGCGGGGAGTCGGGGGCCACCCCGAGCACGGTGTCGAAGTTGAGCAGGACGAGCACGATGACGACGAACAGCAGGACGGAGGAGATGACCGGGGCGACCCGGGTCCGCCAGGCGTTCTCCTCGTGGGGGTTCCTGGAGAAGAAGACCAGCACGGAGATCGAGGTGGCCGCCAGCATCATGAGCAGTCCCAGGCCGCCGAACGACCCGACGGTGAAGAACAGCTGGATGACCGGGTCCAGGTCGAAGATCGCGTAGATGACGATCGTGACCAGCCCGATGACGCTCTGCGCCACCGAGCCGTTGACCGGGGCGCCGGTCCGGGGGGAGGTACGGCCGAAGGTCTCGGGCAGGACCCTCTCCCTGCCGAGGGCGAAGACGTAGCGGGAGATCGTGTTGTGGAAGGCGATCAGCGCGGCGAAGAGGCTCGTCACGAAGAGGAGGGAGCCGATGGTGGCGACGGTCGCCCCCAGGTGCTGCCCGGCCAGGTTGAACAGGAGGTTCGAGCTCTGCTCGCGCGAGGTCTCGACGATCTTGTCCGAGCCGATCGGCACGGTCATCGCCCAGGAGGACAGGGCGTAGAGCCCGGAGATGACGGCGAGCGCGACGTAGGTCGCGATCGGCACCGTGCGCCTGGGGTCCTTGGTCTCCTCGGAGAACACCACCGAGGACTCGAAGCCCGCGAAGGACGCGATGCAGATCGCGACCACCGCTCCGATGCCGGGGACGAAGAGGTTCGACGGGTCGAAGACGTCGAGGCTGTAGCCCGAGGCAGACGGGTTGATCAGGTCCGCGATGTCGAACAGGACGACGACGGCTATCTCCGTCAGCAGCAGGACCGACAGGACCTTGCCGTTCACGTCGACCCGCATGAGGCCGAGCGCCCCGGTCAGCACCCAGGCGACCAGCCCGATGACCCACCAGGGCGGGGAGCTGCCGAACCAGTCGGCGATCAGCGGCTGGGCGGCCGCGCCGATCATGCCGTAGAGGCCCACCTGGAGCGCGTTGTAGGCCAGCAGCGCGACCCACGCGGTCGCCACCCCCACCGGCCTGCCGAGCCCTTTGGCGGTGTAGGCGTAGAACGCCCCGGCGTTGACGACGTGGCGGGCCATCGTCACGTAGCCGACGGCGAACAGGCCCAGGATGGCTCCGAGCAGGAGGAAGGCCAGCGGCACGCCGGTCACGCCGGTCGCGGCGTAGGCGGCGGTCACCGAACCGCCGATGACGGTCAGCGGTGCCGCGGCCGAGATGACGAAGAAGACCACGGAGGGCACGCCGAGGCGGTCCTGGGCCAGCGCGGCCGAGACCGCGCCGGTTCTGCTCTCTGTCACGGACATCGGGGGACTCCTTGGAGTGAGGGGGGTGGGCTCACCGGCGGGTGATGACGGCGTCGCCGACGGCGGCCTCGGTCTGGGCGATCAGTTCCTTGAGCGGCGCGGGGAGGGCGGCCATCGCGGCGGAGAGGTAGGCCGGGTTCCGCTCCCACAGGACGACCTGGTTGCCGCCGGTCGCGGCGAGCAGCCCCAGCAGGACGCGGTCCTGGAGGTTGAGCGGCTCACGGCGCTGGATCGCCAGGTTGACGCGTCCGACGGGCCATCCCGCGACGTTCACGTCGACCGGTACCCGCCTTCGCGACGGGCGCCTGCCGGGCGGGCGCAGCAGCCCCTCGCCGGTCATCCGGTCGGCCACGTCGGCGATCGCCGTACGGGCGAGGAACTGCAGCCAGGTACGGAAGCGGTGCGAGGGTTCGGCGACGATGTGCCCCAGGGCGGTCCGGGTGAGCGGGTCGCGGGGCGGCGCCGTGTCGAGGACGACGAGCCGGATCCGGCCCGCCTCCGATCCGACGGTTATCCGCCCGGCGAGCATCAGTTCTCCCAGTACGGCGGCGGCCAGCCCCAGACCGGTCAGGCGGGCGTGAAGCCTCATCCGGCCGGTCGCGTTGTCGTGCATGACAAAGAACAGGTCGTTGGCCAATCGGGTTCCTGAAAGATCAACTCCAACCACGAACGGCGATCGTATAGCTAAATCATTAAATTTGTCATTATGCGAACAAAATTCTGGCGACGAACTTGATGGGATCGATGAGAATCGAAGAAGCGGGCAGATAGCCAAGAACCCGGAGCTGTGCCGCAGACATCTCGAAGATCAGCAAATCAAGAAATTTACTTATTTTTGGCCACCTGCGGCGAGGCGCCGGGAAGTGCTGGAGCGGGGGCCGCCGAGGCCGGAACGGTCCCGGTCAGGCGACTCCCGAAAGGGGAAGTCCAGAAATCCCGATGAATCGCCATCGGACTTTTGTACAGTCATTTTTGGCATTTTGGGACCGACGTAATGCCGTCGCGGCTTCCACATTCCCGCCGACGGTGATAGCGGGAGGCGCCCGCACTTGCACAGGGCAGGCTCGACCGCTTCATGACCATCGGCGGCCACGTGCCGGTTCACCCGGGATCCTCAAGTTCGATCATCAGATGTGTCACCAGCCGGTCCTGTGGCGTGGTGGCGGGGTTGGAGACGTACACCTCGCGCAGCGGGCCGCGGGGCGTGTGCCCCCGCTCCCCCACCCAGGCGAGCAACGCGTGCGTGGTGAGGGGAATCTGGTCGTACGCCCCGACATGGGTCGCCGACGCGTACAGGCCGCCCGGCAGGACGTCCGAGGAGGTCCCCGGGACGTCCCCGGACGTCTCCAGCGCGACGGCCACGGCCACCTCCTCCGCCATGTCGAGCGGGAACAGGCCGACCAGCGGCCCGTCCGGCGCGCCCGCCGCCGCGAGCAACCGGGCCACGCACGCGGAGGTGACGGCGCCGATCCGCTCCCGGGGCGCGGTGTCCCGCACGACGGCCACCCGCCGGGCGGGCTCGCGGACGACCGTCACCTCCGCCCGGGGCAGGCCCTCGGACAGGATGCGTTCGAGCGCGGCGAAATTGCGCTCGCGGCGTGCCAGGTCGGCCTCCATGCGGTCACGCACACCGCCGAGCACGCCCGCCTCGCCGGACAGCACCCGCCCGACCGAGGAGAGGGGTACGTCGAGGGAGCGCAGCAGGCCGATCACCATTGCGGGGCGCGCCTGTTCCGGCCGGTAGTAGCGGTACCCGGTGTCCGGATCGACGTGGGCCGGAGTCAGCAGGCCCAGTTCGTCGTAGTGGCGCAGTTGCTTGACGCTGAGCCGGCACAGCCGCGCGAACCGCCCGATCGGCAGGTGTTCCTCGTTCACGCCATCAGCATGGGGGCTACCGCCGGGGGAGGGACCGGCGGGATCCCCGTCTTCCCCGCGGACCGCCAGGACCGGCACGGGGACAGAGCGGGGACAGGAGCAGGTTTCGGGCCGGACAACGAGTGTGGCCGGGACCCGTGTCACGGGTCCCGGCCACGCCGGGGTTCTTTTCCGATCTCTCGACCGGGTCGCCGTCACCTCTCGGTCAGCGGCGGCACCGGCCGTCTCGTGCTATCTCAACGGCCGTCGCAGCCCCGGGCGGCGAAGGCGAGGAACTGGGTGGCCTCGTTGCTGTCGAAGTTGTCGTCGGAGCCGACCACCAGCGTGCACTCGCCGTTGCGCAGGCGAGGCCCCCAGGCGAGGCTCTCCAGGTTCTGCGTCGGTGTCCGCACCGTGCTGAGATCGGAGACCAGACGCTTGGAGACCGGGCGGTACGGGCGTCCGGCCAGGCTGTCGCGGTTCAGCACGTTCGTGGCACCGCGCAGGTCGATCTCGTAAAGCTTGGCCTTGTAGCCGACACCCTCGATCCAGGAGCGCTCAAGGGAGAGGTAGCGGTTGTCGTCGATCGCCAGGATCTCCGAGACCCCGCTGTCGGACTTGCCGGTCGGCGGGATCGGCGCCGCCGGAAGCTTGTCGACCGGGTAGGCGTACTGCCCGCGCGCCCGGCCGTCGCGGCCCCACACGGTGATGCGGGCCGTGGCGCCCTGGCTGACGGTCGGCAGCGGGCCGTCCTCGTACCGCGGGCCCTCCGTGACGGCCGCGATGGTCCGCTCCGTGGAGGTCAGCCCCTCGAACCCGAAGTTGCGCCGGGGGCCGTTGTCGGTGGCGGTCGTCTTGAGGTTGCGGGGAACGGGCAGCTCCCCGAGGTAGCGGCCCTCGGTGCTGGACCAGCGGACGGACAGGTCGGACACCGGGATGCCGGGGTTCGCCGCGTCCGGCCGGTCGCCCTCGTTGGCCCACAGCAGCCTGCGGCTCCACCGGTCGTAGCGGATCGACTCGGGATCGGCGGACCTGGGCCGCCCGTAGGCCGGGTAGGCGCCCCCGCCGGGACGCCGCAGGGTGGTGACCCCGGTGAGGTTCACCCCGGTGAACGCTCCGGTGACCGGGTGGATGTCGAAGCGGCCGGTGTAGAAGCGGGCCGGGTTGTAGCGCCACCGGTCGTCGGATATGAGGTACCAGGTGCCGGTGCGGGGGTCACGGTCGATGCCTGAGAGACCGCCGACGGTGGTCCCCCGGAACCGCAACCTGTGCGGCAGGCGCTGCTCGCCGAGGAAGCGGGTGATCCGGAGCTCCTGCGCCGGGGGCGCGGCCACCGCCGACGACCGCTCGGTCGTCGTCGACGCCTGCGCACCGGCCACCCCGAGGCTGACCGCCGTCGCGAGTGCGGCCGCGAGTGCCATGATTCTTCGCGAATTGGTCATATGACTCTCCTCTTTCCAGAAATGATCCCGAAAGAACTGGCTGGAATATGAGACCGCGGATTGCGGAAAATTTCCACGAGAATCAATGATTCAATGCTCAATGGCCGCTCAATGACAGGCGGGAACACCTCATTTGCCACGCATTCCAATCACCAAGTCGGCGATCGGGACAAGCCCTTTCAAAGCATGCGGGCCCGGACGTCGCGGACGGCGTCACACGGAGGGCTCGCACCCCGGACACACATCAGGCCGAGTCGTCGAAGGCCGTACAGCGACGGCTCGCGTCATTTTCCCGGCGCGCGAATCGCACCGGATTGGATGGCGATCGGCCTTTCATGACGCGCGAAGGTCGCCCTGGGACGCGAAATCCTGTTCCGGGTTTCGTTTCTCGATCGCGGTAACGCGTACATGAATGCGATATGCCGTGGACGGATCCGGCCCGATGACTTTCTTGTCCCGATTCGGGAGCACGAGGGGTGGGGATCGGCCGGGCTCCCGATCGGCGGCTCAGGAACCGAGCGGGTGATCATGGCGAGCGTTCGCCCGCGCGGGGTGGCCTCGGGCGTGAGGAGTACGCTCGATGAGACGCCGACAACTCCGCCGGGTCTACTCCATATGGACATCTGGACGGCGAAACATGGCGGACACCGATACCGAACCCGCGTGCGAGCTGCACCTGCGAATCGCCGGACAGCCCCACGACCTGATGCTGCGGCTGCACGGCCACAAGCCCACCGAGGACGAGGTGGCGGGCTGGATGCGGGCCGGGTCCGTGGTCAGGCTCCAGGTCACCGAAACGGCCGGACGGACACCACACACCATGCTGGTGAATTTCGGCAGCGTAGTTTTTGCCTGGCTCTGTCCTTACCAGTCCGGCAGAGGGGTGAATCTGTGAGGTCGCGGGAGGACCGGAGACGCACACCTCGTGCGCAGCCACCTCGACCGGCTTTCCCGGCCTTCGCGGACCACTGCCGCGCTCAGGCCGAACGCAGATTCGGCGCGGAGATAATGATGACTAATTATTTACGCATCTACCGCGACATAGTGGACCGAGCGTAATCCCCTGATACTGTCAGGGTGACGTAGCCCCCGCGGTCCTCTGCGGGGTCGCGGCAGCCGGGCCCCGATGAGGACGGCCCCCGGCGTCAGGCTTCAGCTCCATCCGTCACCACGCTGACCGATGGACGTCTTCACCGCGTGAGGCCCGCATCCGTGAACCGGGGCGGCCGATGACCGGAAGGCATGGCGTTGGCCTGTACATATGGATTTCTCAGCACCCACCCGCCCACACAGTGCGGGCTGGCGACCTTCAACTCCGCCCTGGCGGCCCAGCTCACCGAGGGCGGCACCCGCGGCGGGATCGTCCGTGTCACCACGGAGGCCGACGACGAGCGCCCCGTGCCCGGGGTCGTGCACACCTGGGCACCCGGCGGGCGGGAGAGCGGGCAGGAGAGCTGGAAGGCCGCGGCCTCCGCCCTGGAGCGGTACGACGTGGCGGTGGTCCAGCACGAGTACGGCATCTACCCCGGCACGGACGGCCAGGACGTCCTGCCGCTGCTGCGGCACCTCGCGGTGCCCAGCATCGTGGTCCTGCACACCGTGCTGACCAGGCCGTCCCCACGGCAGCGAAGGCTGCTCGAGCAGATTGTGGACGCCGCGGGCGCGGTGGTCACCATGACCGGCACCGCCCGTGACCGGCTGCTCTCCGGCTATCACGTCGACTCGGGCAAGGTGTCCGTCATCCCGCACGGGGCCGCCGACCACATGCGCGTCCCGGCCCTGCGCCACCCGCGGCCTCACCTGCTCACCTGGGGTCTGATCGGCCCCGGCAAGGGCATCGAGTGGGCGTTGCGGGCGCTCGCCCTGCTGGGGGACCTCTCCCCCTCGCCCACGTACACGATCGCGGGCAAGACCCATCCCAAGGTGCTCGAACAGCACGGGGAGGCCTACCGCGACCGGCTGCAGCGGATGGGGGAGCGGCTCGGCGTGTCCGCCTCCGTGCGGTTCGACCCGGTCTACCGCGACCAGGCGTCGCTGATCCGGCTGATCCGCTCGGCCGACGTGGTCGTGCTGCCGTACGACTCGCACGAGCAGGTGACCTCCGGTGTCCTGATCGAGGCGGTGGCCGCCGGGGTGCCGGTCGTCGCCACGTCCTTCCCGCACGCCGTGGAACTGCTCACCGACGGCCCCGGCCTGCTCGTACCGCACGAGGACCCCGGGGCGCTCGCCGCGGCCGTGCGCCGGATCCTCACCGAGCCCGGCCTGGCCGAGGACCTGAGGAACCGTACGCACGCCCTGGTCCCGACCCTGCTGTGGCCCGCCGTGGCGGCGCGCTACGAGGACCTCGCCCGGGGCCTGCTCACCGGACGCCCGGCAGCCGTGGCGGCGGCCCTGTCGTGACCCCCCCGACCCCCATGCCCCCCGCGGTCGCCTCCGCCATGCCCGGCTTCCGGCATCTGGCGCGGCTGAGCGACGACACCGGCCTGTTCGAACACGCCAGGCACGCCGTCGTCCGCCGACAGCACGGCTACTGCACCGACGACGTGGCCCGGGGACTCGTCGTCACCAGCCGCGAGCCGGCGCCGACCACCCAGGTGCGGCGGCTCGCGGAGTGCTACCTGGCCTTCCTCACGCACGCGCAGGACGGCTCCGGCGCCTTCCACAACCGGCTCTCCCACGACCGGCGCTGGACCGACGAGCCCGGCCTCGGCGACTGGTGGGGGCGGGCGCTGTGGGGCCTGGGCACCGCGGCGGCCCGCAACCCGGCCCCGTGGATCCGCGACGAGGCCCTGAACTCCTTCGCCCTCGGCGCCACCAGGCGGTCCACGGACCCGCGCGCCATGGTGTTCGCCGGGCTCGGCGCGGCCGAGATCCTGCGCGTCCTGCCGGACCACGCCCCGGCCGCGGACCTGCTCGCGGACGCCGCCCGCGCGGTCGGCGTCCCCTCCGCCGATCCCGGCTGGCCGTGGCCGCAGCCCGAGCTGACGTACGCCAACGCCGCCCTCGCCGAGGTGCTCATCGCGGCGGGCCACCTCGGCGGCGACGGCTCGATGCTCGCCGACGGCCTGCGGATGCTGGCCTGGCTCCACGACATCCAGACCAGGGACGGGCGGCTGTCGGTCGTACCCGTGGCCGGCTGGCGGCGGAACGCGCCGCGGGACCGCTACGACCAGCAGCCGATCGAGGTCGCCGCGCTCGCCGACGCCTGCGCCACGGCGGGCGCCATCACCGGCGACCCCTCCTGGCAGGTGGGGGTACGGCGGGCGTGGGCGTGGTTCCAGGGCGCCAACGACCGCGGGGCGACGATGTGGGACATCGCGACCGGAGGGGGCTACGACGGCCTGACCCTCTACGGGCCCAACCTGAACCAGGGCGCGGAGTCGACCCTCGCGCTCATCTCCACCCTGCAGCACGCCGAGCACCTGGCGCGCGAACGGAGTGAGGTCGTCTGAGGGGCGCCCTGCCCTGGTCACGGGACCGGTGGGGTGATGTCATGGATGTCATGACGGGATATGGCGCGACCGTCACCCGGCGTCGCGTCCCGACCTCGCTCCCCGGAGGACGCCGCGCCCCTGCCGCGCCCCCCTCGGGGTTCCGTGCCCCGGCCGCCTTTCCCTCCCGGGCGGCCCTCCCGGGAGGGTGCCGCTCCCCGGCCGCCTTCCCCTTCCAGGCGGTCCTCCCGGGAAGGTGCCGCTCCCCGGCCGCCTCCTCCGCGGGAGACCCCGCCCTGGCCGCCTCCCCCGGAAAGCGTGGCGTCCCGGCAGGGAGCCGCGCCCCGGAGCCGAGTCCCCCGAACGGGGTGTCATGACCATCCGAGACCTGGCCACCCGGCTCGACCAGACCCTCGCCGCCGACCCGCGGCGAGTGATCATCAAGCTGTTCGTGCCCGGGGAGGACGTCGCCCTGGCGCGGAGCCGGACCGCCGCCCTCATCGACCGCATCGCGCTGCTCGGCCACGACGAGACCGCCGCGCTCCTGGAGGAGACACTGCGGGGGTTCGGCGACCGGCACCGCGACCTCGCGACGACCTTCCTGCACCACTACGACGTGGTCCGCCACCGGGTTCCGAGCCATCTCGACCTGCGACCGGCGGTCCGCCTCCTGGTCGGCGCCTACTTCAGCCACGAGTACTCCGTGGAGGGCGCCGCGTTGTGCAACCCCTCGATGGTCGCCCACCCCGACCAGTCAGGGCTGGACCCGGGGCGGCTGCGCGTGGTGATCAGCACTCGGCAGATCGGCGAGGGCCACCTGTCGTCCATCGGCTTCGCCACGGCGGTGCTCGGCCCCGGCGACGAGCTCGCCGTCGCCGACCGCTCGGGACCGCTGACCACCGGGCCCCGGCACGGCCTCTCCCACCGGCGTGACCTGCTCGCCGCCGCGTTCGCCGACGAGGGCTGGGACAACGAGGTCTCCGCCACCGTGCTGGGCTCGCTGCCCGAGCTCTTCGACGAGGACGACTTCGAGCGGGCGGTCGCCCGGCTCCCCGCCGACCTGCTCGGCCGCACCACCACGCACGGCATCGTGGAGGATCTGCGCCGGGCGACCGCCTCCGACTACGCCGTGA
Organism: Streptosporangium nanhuense; assembly: GCF_059358815.1. Lineage (NCBI taxonomy): Bacteria > Bacillati > Actinomycetota > Actinomycetes > Streptosporangiales > Streptosporangiaceae > Streptosporangium > Streptosporangium nanhuense. The sequence goes on along the minus strand of NZ_JCADBG010000016.1, from coordinate 200,660 downwards.
CCTTCCCCGCCGACGTCCCGATCGAGCGGCGGGTGCTCTGGCCCGCCACCGCGGCCGAGAGCAACGGGATGGAGGACGCCCGTTTCGTGAGGATCGTCGACGAGGACGGCACGCCCTCGTACCGCGCCACCTACACCGCCTACGACGGGCGGCACATCCGCTCGCGCATGCTCGCCAGCGACGACCTGCGGACCTTCGAGGCCACCTCGCTGCGCGGGCCCGCCGCCACCAACAAGGGGATGGCGCTGTTCCCGCGTCCGGTGGGCGGGCGCCGGCTGGCGCTGTGCCGCTCCGACGGCGAGACCCTCGGCCTGACCTCCCTCGGCGAGGACAGCAGGTGGCGGACCCCGGTGCCGCTCCACACCCCTCGCCGCGGCTGGGAACTGATCCAGGTCGGCAACTGCGGATCCCCCCTGGAGACCGAGTCCGGCTGGCTCGTCCTGACCCACGGCGTCGGCCCGATGCGCCGCTACGCCATCGGCGCGCTGCTGCTCGACCTGGACGAGCCGCACCGCGTCGTCGCCGAGCTGCCCGGCACGCTCCTCACCCCCGGCGACGCCGAGCGTGAGGGATACGTGCCCAACGTCGTGTACTCCTGCGGGGGCCTGCTGCACGCGGGCGCCCTGTGGCTGCCGTACGGGGAGAGCGACGCCCGGATCGGATTCGCCCGCGTGTCCCTCGCCACCCTGCTGGGGACGATGCGACCGCCCCCGGCCGGCGGGTAGGCCTCCGCGCCATCCATCCGTCCGGCCTGCTTCCGCTCCATTGACAAAATAGTTTTTTACGTACAAGGTTGATTTTGCGATGAGAGACGTCCTGTATCTGGAGCAGATCGAGCAGGCCGAGGCCCTGCTCAAGCCGCAGCGCATCGAGGTGCTGCGGCAACTCGCCGAGCCGCGCTCGTGCACCGAGGTCGCGGCCCTGCTCGACCAGACCCCGCAGCGGGTCTACTACCACGTCAAACGCCTGGTCGAGGCGGGTCTGGTGACCCAGGTGACCGAGCGCAGGGTGCGCGGCATCCACGAGGGCGTCTACCAGGCGAGCGCCCGTTCCTACTGGCTCTCGCCCCGTCTCGTCGGCCGGATCGGGCTGCGCACGACCCAGGACGAGCTGAGCCTGGGTTACCTGCTGGATCTCATGGAGGAGGTCCAGGCCGACATCGGCGCGCTCGACAGGACCGCGCCGGAGCTGCCGTCCATCGGCGTGTCCGGCGAGATCCGCGTGCCCCCCGAGCGGCGTCAGGAGTTCCTGAACGACCTCCAGACGGCACTTCAAGATCTTTTCACCCGTTACGGCGGCGCCGAAGGGGACGCCTTCAAGCTCGCCGTCGCCTGCTACCCCAAGGGAGACCCCCGTGAGTGAGCCGATGAAGCTGAGCGCGCGCGTGGCCGCACCGCTCAAGAAAGTCCACCACGCCCTGACCGACCCGGGCGAGCTGCGCGTCTGGCTGGCCGAGCACGCCGAGGTCGAGCTGCCGCACCGGTACGAGTTCTGGGGGCGCCACACCCCCGACGGGGAGACGCCCCGCCAGCGCCTGCTGCACGTCGACGACCACACGCTGCGCTTCTCGTGGCCGCTCGGCGGCGAGGAGACGACCGTCGAGATCACCCTGGAGGAGGAGGGCGCGGAGTCGACCATCGTGTCGCTGACGCAGACCCACTTCGACCAGGAGGCCGCGATCGCCGACAGCGGCGTCCTGGGGACGCTGCAGACGTTCTGGTACCTGTCGAGCGCGAACCTGGTCGACCACCTGGAGGGCCGCGAGCTCACACCGAAGGCCGACTTCACCTCCCCGGTCATGCGGGAGGAGCTCGTCATCGGCGGCTCGCCGGAGGAGGTGTTCGACTCGCTCGTCAACTCCGAGAAGTTCAGCCGGTGGTTCGGCTACAAGGTCGACGTGGAGCCGTACGTCGGCGGGCGGTTCGCGATGGGCGGCTTCGAGGCCAACGACGCGCCCGCGAAGGTCGTCGCGCTGGAGCCCGGCCGCGGCCTCTCCCTGGAATGGCCGGGCCTCGGCGTCTCCAGCTGGGAGCTGGAGGGCTCGGGCGGCGCGACGCGGCTCACCTTCGTGCAGAGCGGCTTCGACGAGAAGAACCCCCCGTACGCCGGATGGATGGGCTGGCTCAGCGGCCTCGCCGAGCTGCGCCGCTTCCACGAGCTGAGCGACTGGCGCCCGATCTGGCTCGACCCGGCCGCGCCCGACGCCACGGAGGGAGCCACGGTGAGCGGCTGAGCGCGGGGCGGGGTCGGGCGGGGTGTCGTCACACCGCCCGGTCACGCGCCCCCGTGGAGCCTGCCTCCTTCGTCGCCTTCCTCCTCACGACGGCCACCCCCGCCAGGAGGGCGACGGCGAGCACGAGGCAGACGATGAGCACTTCCACCGGCCAGTCCAGCAATCGCGGCAACGCCATCACGGCGAAGGCGAAAGCGGAAGCCAGCAGGGTCCATGCGTGCGTTCTCACCGGAAACGCCCGCTCCCCTTTGGTGGACAGGGGAGGAAACCGGCCTGTCACCAGCGTGTGAACACCCTGAGCGGCCATCACGAACGCGACCCCCAGAAGACCCCAGCTGACCACTGCCAACACCGTTTGCGTACTCATCAGGATCGCTCCCAGTCCTCGTCTCCGGCGAGTGGAAATCCCCTTCAGATAGGCGGGCCCTGCCCTGGGAACGGCGAGGAAAACCATTCACTCGAATGACGGCGCGCGGTTCCGGCCCGCCTTTCCCGCTCGGAAAAGTTCGTTCAGAAAAGCCCGCCGCGAGAATCCCGAGAATCTAGCTGACGCAGAACTCGTTGTCCTCGTGGTCGAGCATCGTCACCCCGTAGAAGTCGTCGTTCTCCTCCACCGTCAGCGCTTTCGCCACGGTGGCGCCCAGCGCCGTCAGCCGGGCGACCTCGGCGTCGACCCGCTCCCCGCGGACCGCCATAGGCGCCTTGCGGTCCTCGTTGGCGCGCAGGTCGAGGTGGAGGCGGTTCTTGGCCACCTTGCCCTCGGGCACCTGCTGGAACCACAGCCGGGGCCCGACGCCGTCGGGGTCGACGACGGAGTCGTAGCCGTCGAAGAGCTCCTCCTCCGGCAGCCCGGCGGCGCGCCAGTAGTCGTTCCAGCTCTCGAACCCCTCGGGGGCCTCCTCCAGCCGGTAGTGCAACGCCTCGGCCCAGAACCGCGCCAGCCGGTCGGGGTCGGCGCAGTCGAAGGTCACCTGAAACCTGACCGCCATGATCGTCTCCGTGTCGCCGTCGTGTCGCCACCTCGCCGGCGCGTCGCCGGCGCCGACGATCCTGCACCACCCGTACGACAGTTCCCGGCCCCCGGCGCTCACCAGCACATGACGGCCGCCTGGCCGGGCCCCCAGCAGGAGTGGACACGCGCGCGCAGGACGTAGCGGCGGCCCCTGCGCAGATGGACGCGGAGCGACGCGTTGCGCGGGCACCCGCCGTCGTCGTCGCCCGCCAGATAGCGCGGGTCGCCGCCGACCTCCTCGAACAGCGCCAGCACCGTGTCGCACTCGCCGAAGACGCCCACGGTGTAGTCACGGGTGGCACGAGGCGCGATCACGAAGTCTCGCTGCTCCCCCGCCCCGGTCCCGAGCGGGGCCGAACGGAACGGCCGAAGCTCGGGCGGCGGCTCGGCCCCCGCCGGCGGGTACCAGCGGCGGGCGAACGCGGCGTCGGGCTCGGAGACGGTGCCTGGCGGCACGATCCCCGCCCGGTGGCACGGGGGTTCCAGGATGAGCCCCGGGCCGAGCCGGTACCCCATGACGGACAGTGGATCCCACACCGGGCCGTTCGCCTCGCTCTCGTCGAGCCTGCGGATGACGTTGTGGAACGTCCGCGACCTCGGCCAGAGATTCGGCGGCCCCGCGAAGTCCTCGTAGACGGCCTCCTCGTCCCAGAGGATGCCCGAGTACGGGCTCTGGTGCTCGTGGACCATGCCGATGACGTGGCCGATCTGGTGCAGCACGGTGCCCCTGCCGGACGCCCCGGTGAGGTCCCAGCCGAAGTTCACCGTGCGGGAGGCGGTCCCGACGCGCAGCGCGTCACGTCCCACGGCCGACCACGATCCGGCGTCCCGCCGGAACCCGATCCGTACCTCCGCCTCGGTACGGTCGGCGACCTCGGCGAACTCCAGCCCGATGCCGAGGTCCTTCCACTCCTGGAAGCCCCGGCGCACGGCGTCGCGCTGCCCGCCGTCATGCCGCTCGCCCAGGAAGCAGTAGTGCAGCACCGTACCGTTCAGCCAGGCCCTCCGCCCCGAGAGCAGGGCCGCGCGGCGCCTCCCCTCAAGCCCGTCCGGCGGCCTGTGGGCGGGGTACGACGGGAGCGAGCACTGCCGGCCGCGCTCGCCGTCGTCCGCCCTCATCGCGGTCCTCGCGGCGTGGGGGCCCCCGCCCGCGGGCATGGTGAGGAGATCAAGGAAACCGTGTCCACATGCCACGAGACTGGGGACGGAATCCCGGCCACGCATGAGTAGGGCCTACTCAATTCCCACTCGATTCCCACGGAATCCCGGGCGCGCACGGGTGAGACCCGCTCGATCGCCGGGGAGTCCCGGGCGCGCACGAGGAATCCCGGGCTCGCGCGCGGAGGGCTGCCCGATTCCACAGGGTCCCGGACGCGCATCAGGAGGATCCGCTGGATTCCGCCTGTATCAGGAACGCGCGGCCCGGCTCATACCGCTGTGAGAAACCCACGGTCCCCCTGGCCCTTCACGGCCAGGACTGAGGAACTCGATCTCGTACGGCGAAGCCTGGCGGCCGGTCGCCGGGGCGTCGTCGTGACCGGTGCGGCGGGGAGCGGCAGGAGCCGCCTGGCCGCCGAGGCCGTAACCGTACCCGTACTCGTACCCCTGCCCGTTCCCGAGGCCGTGACCGAGCCGGTTCACGCGCGGGTCGCGGGAACGCAAGACACCCAGAACACCCCGTTCGCCGCCTTCGCCCATCTCCTTTCCCGCCTCACGCGTGGAGCGGGGCTTTCCACCTTCCGTGATTCCGCGAGGCCTCCCGTCCCCCCGTCCCTCACGGGGTCCTCCCCGCGCCCCGGGGGGCTTCTCTGCCCGCCGGACCCGGTCGAGGCGCTGGACGGGGTGCGCGTGCTCGTCGTGGACGACGCCCACCTCCTCGACGACTCCTCGGCGGCGCTCGTCCACCGCCTGGCGCTCAAGGGACGTACCCGCCTGCTCGTCACGGTCAGGGAGGGCGTGCCCGTGCCGGAAGACGTCTCCAGGCTCTGGAAGGAGAACCTCCTGCCGCGCGTCGCACTGGCCGCCATGACGGAGCGCGAGTGCGGCGAGCTGCTGTCCCGGGCGGTGGGCGGCTACGTGGACACCCTCACCGTCCGGCGCCTGCACCGGGCGAGCCGCGGTGACCTCCGCCTCCTGCGCGAGCTGGTCGTCGCCGTCCACGCCGGAGGGGACCTGAGCAACGTGTCGGGCACGTGGACCTGGCGGGGCACTCCCCCGATGACGGCGCGCGTCAGGGAGCTGGTCGAGGACACGATCCGCGACGTCGACGGGGAGGAACGGGAGGCGCTGGAGCTCATCGCGTCCGGCAGGCCGCTGAGGCTCATCATGTCCGGCGAACCAGCGGAACCCACCGCGTTTGGCACGTTCCAGGATCTCGGCGCGTCCGGCGGGCTGCCGGAATTCTCCCCGTCAGGTGAACCGCTGACCCAGAGCACGCTGTCCCCGGGCACGCCGGCTTCGGGCACGCTGTCTTCGGGCACGCCGGCCTCGGACTCCCCGTCCCCGGGCACGCCGGGCGCCGGGACGGCCTTCGGCGTTCTCGAACGCCTGCGGACGAAGGGGCTGGTCACCGTGGACGACCGGCTGTCGGTCCGGCTCGCCCACCCGCTGCACGGCCCGGTGCTCAGGGCCGCCGCGAAGCGCCCGGGGACGGGCGGGCCGTCCGGCGCGCACCGGGCCCCGCAGGCCACGGCCACGGGCGCGGCGCTGGCGGGCGAGTGCGAGGAGCTGGCCGCACGCGCGTACACGGGACACCTCTCGGGGATACCGCGCGGCGTCGGCGAGCGGATGGCCGAGGACGACACCGGCTGGGACGAGCCCGCGATGCCGGAGTTCTGCGCGCGGCGCGCCCGAGTCGCCCGGCTCTGCGGGGAGACCCGCGAGGCCATCGCCTGGAGCCGCGAGGGACTGCGCCGCTCCCCCCACCACCACGCCTGCCTGGCCGAACTCGCGCACGCCTCCGCCTACATCGGCGACCTGACGACCGCGCGGCAGGCCCTGTCGCGCGGTCCGGCCCTCGGCGAGGACGCACGCACACGCGGGCGGCCCGCTTCCCAGGCCCGGCCCCCGGCCTCCCCACGATCCCCGGTCTCTCCGGTGCCCCCGGTCTCCCCGGCACCATCGGCGTTCCCGGGATCCCTCGCGTTCCAGGCGTTCCCGGCCTCCCCGATCTCCCCGGCACCGCCGGAACCCACCGCGGACGCGCGGTCGTGGGCGCTCGCCGCCGAGCGGGCACGGACCTGGACGCTCGCCGCCGAGGGAGACCTCGACGGGGCCCTGCGCTCCGCGCTGCGCGCCGCCGGAGACGACCCGCTCGGAAACGGTCCCTTCGGGAACGACACGCTCGAAGACGACTCACCCGGAGACGACCTGTTCGCGCTGCACGACGTGGTGCGGCTCGGGACCCCCGAACTGGTCGTCGACCGGCTCGGGAGGCTGGCCGAGCGCGCGGAGGGAGACCTCGCCCCCCTGCTGGCGCGGCACGCCCGAGCGCTGGCCGGGCGCGACGGTGAGGCCCTGGACAAGGTGGGGCGGGGTCTCTCCGACCTCGGCCTGCTGCTGCACGCGGCGGAGGCGTTCGCGCACGCGGCCCTCATCCACGAGGACCGGCGCGCCTCACAGGCCTCCAGGAACCGGGCCTCCGCCCTGGCGAGCGCCTGCCAGGGGGCGCGCAGCTCCGCCCTGGTCAACCTCGCGCTGCCGAGACTCACCGCACGCCAGCGGCAGATCGTCAGCCTGGCCGCGGCGGGCCTGACCAACCGGCAGATCGCCGAGCAGCTCACCGTGTCGATCCGTACGGTGGCCAACCACCTGTGCGACGCCTACGCGCGGCTCGGCAGCAGCGACCGCGCCGGGCTGGGCAGGCTCTTCACCGTCGGCTGACGCGGCGGGCCGGCCGGGCGCACCGGGCGGCTCGCCCAGCCGGGTGCCGGACCTCACCCGGCCAGGGGCACCGGGTTCCGCCCGGCCGGAAGCACCCGGCCTCACCCGGCCTCACCCGGCCTCACCCGGCCGCACCCGGCCGCAAGCAGCGGACCCCGCCCGGCCGGAGGCGTCAGGTACCGCCGACGGCGGAGGTCAGGCCCCGCCGATGGCGGAGAAGGACCAGCCGGTCGCCCGGTTGAGGGCGTCGCCCGGCATCGCCAGCCTGGCGTCGCGCAGGGCCTCGGCCATGCTCAGGCCGCGACGCAGCCCCTCGTGCAGGGCGAGCATCAGCGGCACCACCGCCTCGTCGTCGACGGGCACCGAACTCGCCACGATCCCGGCCGTGCCCAGCGGCAGCAGCGCCGTGGCGAGGCCGAGCAGCTCGTTCGCGCCGACCGGCTGCAGCCTGCCGGAGTCGCAGCTGGACAGGACGATGCGGTACGGGGCGCTGTGGAGCCGTTCGAAGTCGTGCACCGTGAGAGGGCCGTCGTCCATCCTCAGGGAGGAGAACATCGGGCTGTCGGAGCGGAAGGTGCCGTGCGCGGCGATGTGGGCGAGCCTGCTGCCGTCGAGCGCCGCGAGCACGGCCGGGGCGACCGCGGTGCCGGACCCCAGCACGGTCGCCTCCCCGTACCGCGCGGCCAGCAGCGGGACCTCGGCGCCGCCCGTCGCCAGGCCCGGCCCCCTGACCAGCACGACCCGCTCCTTCGACGGCGACGGCTCGATCCGCCGGGCGCGGAGCCAGGCACTGGCGGAGGGCGACACGCTCAGCACCCGCTCGCCCAGCGCCGGCAGCAGCGCCCAGGGGACGCCGTGCAGCCTGCCCGGCGGGACGACGACCACGGGGCCGTCCCCGAGGTGGCGTACGGCGGGACCGAGCAGCGACTCCTGGAGGCGGCGCCCGCCCGCCTCCAGGACGGGCAACCGGCCCTCCGAGCCTCCGTACGCGATCCGTCTGAGGCCCGCGCGGGCGTGGTCGGCGTCGATCGCCGCGTCGGCCAGCCGTCCCGCGGCGAACCTGCGCACCCGGCCCCGGCCGCAGAGCAGCACGTACAGCTCGCCGTCGACGGCGACGATCTCGATCAGCCACCCGTCGCCGAGCCCGTCGAGCAGGGGGCCCGCGTCGAAGCGGTGCCCGTCGAAGCCGCCCTCGCTGCGGGTGCGGAGCGTCCGGGCGCGGATCTCCTTCTCCAGCCGCCGCTGCTCGCGCTCCAGCGCGGGGACCGGCACGCCTCCCGGCCTCGCCGTGTCGACCCGGCTGCTGATCTCGCGGAAGGCCGTCACGTCGCGCAGCAGCTCGGGGTCGTCCGGGGGCCGGGTGGGCGGGACCGCGAGCACGGTGGCGCGCCAGCGCTCGCTCCAGCCGAGGAACCGGCGGGGGCTCCCCCCGGCGAGGGTCGCCCGCTGCGCGAGCACGGCCAGCTCCGCCCCCTGCGCGCTGGCCCGCGCCCGCAGCTCCGAGGCGCCCAGGGTCATCCTGTGCTCGTCCAGCAGGTCGAGCCCCCGGCGGCAGGCGTCCAGCACGCCGCGCGTGCGACCCGCCGCGGCCGCCCGGAGCGCCTGCGCCACCCAGCCGTCCACGCGGGCGAAGGCGGGCCCGCGCCCCCTGGTCCTGGCCGCGGCGGCGAGGTGCCGTTCCGCGTCGGCCTCCCAGCCGAGGGCGAGGGCGGTGCGTCCGGCCAGCAGCGAGGCCTGGACCGCCTCGGGGGAGCGCAGCTCCGCCAGCCGTACCGCGACCTCGGCGGCGTCGCGCACCGAGCGGCCGGAGACCTTGCCCGCCGCGAACCTGGCCTGCACCAGCACCAGCCGGGCGTGGACCTGCCACCAGTCGCGGCGCTGGCTGGAGAACAGCCGGATGGCCGCGCTCGCGCGGGCGATCGCCGCGTTCGGCTCACCCGCCGCGATCGCGGCCCGCGCGGCGATCAGGAGGAGCTCGGCGCTGCGGGTCGTCTGCCCTCCCATGCGGTTCAGCTGTTCCGTGGCGGCGTCGGCCTCCTCCAGCGCCTCGCGCGCCAGCCCTGCCGCCAGAAGCACCCCGCACCGCCGGATGTGCAGCACGAACATGGGCGTGCCGAGGGCCTCGTAGCGCCCGGCGGCCTCGTCGAAGAGGCGCAGCGCCGCGGGCAGGTCGCCGGACCGGAACGCCGCCAGCCCGCGGCTCTCCACGGCGTCGGCCTTGTCGTGCTCCTGGTCGGTGGTCTCCCACAGCCGCTCGGCGGCGACGAAGTCGGCCTCGGCCCGTTCGACGGACCCCATGGCCAGGTGGACGGTCGCCCTGAGCGTGAGGGCGCGCGCGGTCCAGATCGTGTCCTGGGCCCGGCGCAGGGTGGGGATGGCCCGCCGCAGGTCGTCGAGCGCCTCGCGGTGCCCGCCGAGGACCCACCAGGCGTAGCCACGGCGGAACAGCACGCGGGCCCCGGTGACCCCGCTGCCCCTCTCGACGGCGGCCTCCAGCGCCGCCATCCCCTGTCTGGTACGGCCCGCGTGGATGAGGGCGGCGCCCAGGGTCGCCAGCACGTCGGCCTCGCGGTTCGGGGAACCGGACCTGGCGGCCAGCGCGCGGGCCTGCCGCAGGTGGCGGATCGCCACCCCGAGGTCGCCGAAGTCGCGATGCCAGATGCCGATCACCTGGTGGGCGACGGAGGCGTCGTGCGGGGAGGGGGCGCCCGGCGACCCCAGGGACCCCGGGGACCCCGGGGACCCCGGCGACCCCGGCGACCCCGGCGACCCCGACAACACGGCCCGCGCTCCGGCCAGCGCGTCCGCCGGGCGGGCGAACACCAGGGGCAGCAGGGAGAGCGGGTCTCCCGTGGGCGGCGGGATCCGCGAGCTTCCCCCGGTCACGGATCGATGTTAGACGTGGTGTGTTCAGGGCGTCCATGCCGAGGAGCCCTCCGAGGGCGCCCCCTGTCCGGCTCCGGACCTCCGTTCCCGCCACGGGATCCGCCCGGGGGGTGTATCAGTGAGGCACCCCGCGACTCTTAACCCATGGCGACGTCAGGACATCTCGGAGACAAAGGACGGCGAATATGTCACCAGACAGGTTCCAGGAACAGTTCGATCAGATCCAGGCCGCCATGGGGGACGAGATCGTGCTCGCCGCGGGCTACGAGGATTCGGAACGCATGTTCCTCTACCAGAAGGGCTACATCCTCGCCCGCGAGGACGACGCCGACGAGGTCGTCTCAGCGGTGAGGAACGCGTTCGTCCGGGACCGCGGCGACGACTACCAGGCCGACAACGTGAGGGTGGAAGGGGACAACAGTCCGGGCGGCGTGCTCAGGATCCGGGTCGGCGAGCCGGACAGGAGCGAGCGCTCCCGCGACCGGGACGTCTCGGACGCGCTGAGGGCCGTCGAGGGCCTGGAGCGTCACAACGAACGTCGCATGGTCTCCAGGAACCACATCGTGTCCATCGCGGTGAACTGCTGTCCCGGCGACGAGCCGGTGCCGGTGCCCCGGGACAGGTCGCCCAACCCGGGGGTGGTCGCTTTCTCCGGCGAGGGCGCCGTGCCCGTGTCCGTCCTCGTGGTCGACACCGGCCTGGTGGAGAACTACGCGTCGCACACGTGGATGAGCCGTGTCCGGGGCATGACCAAGGAGGTCGAGTTCGACAAGGAGGGCATCCTCAAGCAGTACGTCGGGCACGGCACCTTCATCGCCGGGCTGGTCAGCGCCGTCGCGCCCGGTGCCGACGTCGAGGTGCACGGGACGCTCGTCAACGCGGGCGCCATCTGCGAGAAGGACCTGGGCGACAAGCTGCTCGGCGGAATGCTGCCGACAGGCAGGTGGCCCGACATCATCAACCTGTCCGCGGGGACGCCGAGCACGTGCGCGCAGACGCTCCTGGGGCTCGAACGCTTCATGGACGCGCTGATGGATCACCCCGAGACGCTGCTCGTGGCGGCCGCGGGCAACAACGGCAACAGCGTGAGGTTCTGGCCCGCGGCCTACGCCGACCACCCTCGCTACGGCGAGGCCGTGGTGTCGGTGGGGGCGTTGAGGAGCGACGGCACGGGTCGCGCCTGCTTCAGCGACTACGGGCCGTGGGTGAAGACGTACGCGCCCGGTGAGCGCCTGGTCAGTGCTTTCACCGCGGTGGACCCCACTCCCGCCGAGTACGACTACCAGCACTCAACCTTCCCCGAGTGCCGGTACGGCTACGACTACGACTGCACCTGCCAGTTCCCGGAGCACCGGGGCGAGCTCAGCGAGAACGCGAAGGGGTCGCCGGCCGCCCTGCCCGAACGCGTCGTGTTCGACGGCCTGGCGGAGTGGAGCGGCACCTCCTTCTCCGCGCCCGTGGTGGTCGGCATGATCGCCGACTACATGGCGCGGAACAAGGGGGTCGGTTCCCGGACCGCCGCCGAAAGGCTTCTGAGCGAGCCCTCCGGCGGCACCCTGCGAGGGGTTCCCGTCCCGGCCCTCATCCCCTGCTCCTGGACACCGGCGAGCGTGCGAAGTGTCACGGGGCCCTGAAAACCACTGCGGGTGGATCGGCCCTCCGTCGTACGATGACAGTCCCGAAAGCAAGGGGACGTCACCGTGGACCGAGAATCGATCGGCATCCTCTTCCGCGCCGCGGTGGACACCGACGACGCCGCGGCGTGGAAATCCCTGGTGGAAGGTCTCAGCCCCCTCGTGTGGTCCGTCGTGCGCGCCCACGGGCTGAGCGACGCGGACGCGCAGGAGGTCTACCAGACGACCTGGTTCCGGCTCGCACAGAACCTCACGCGGATCCGCGAGCCGGAGAAGGTCGGCGCGTGGCTGGCCAGCACGGCGCGCAACGAGTGCATCAAGGTGATCAGGGCCGCCCGGCGGGTCTCGCCGAGCGGCGACCTGGAGGCGTTCGACCGCGCCGCCGACGACCGCACCCCGGAGCAGGCGGTGATCGACTCCGAGGACGCCGAGCGGGAGCGGGAGCGGGCACGGGCGACCTGGCAGGCCTTCCAGGAGCTCGGTGAGAGCTGCCAGCGGTTGCTGCGCCTGCTCACGGCCTCGCCGCCGTTCAGCTACCAGGAGGTGTCGGCGACGCTCGGCATCGCCGTCGGGAGCATCGGGCCGATCCGGCAGCGCTGCCTGCGACGGCTGCGCGTCCTTCTGGACAGGCGAGGTTTCCAATGAGCGCGGGGTTTCCGATGAGCGACGACGAGCTGGAGGCGGAGCTGCGCCGCGCCGTCGAGCTGTTCGATCCCGTTCCCTCGCATCTCATGCAGGTCGCGGTCGAGGCGTACACGCTGCGCACGCTCGACGCGGAGCTGGCCGAGCTGGTCTTCGACTCCCTGAGCGGGTCCTCGCAGGTGCGGGGTGAGGGGCAGCCTCGCATGCTGACCTTCCAGGGCGCGGGGCTCACCGTCGACCTGGAGATCACCGTGACCGCCGGCGGCGGGCGGGTGGTGGGCCAGCTGATGCCGCCGCGCCACCTTGAGGTCGAGGTCCTGGGCGGCCGGCCGGTCACGCTGACGGCCGACGACCTGGGCAGGTTCATCTACGACGATGTTCCCGCCGGGCCGTTCAGCCTGCGCTGCCGTCTCGGGGACGCGACGGTCGTCACCGAGTGGATCACCGTCTGACGCCGGCGCGCCCGGCGTGCCCGGGTCGCGCTCGGGTCCCGGGGCTCGCTCGGGTCCCGGGGCTCTGGTCCCAGGTCCCGGGAGGACGTGCGCGCGTCCGGGTGGAATCGCCGTCTGACGGAGGCCCGCGCGATGGGCACGGCTCCCGACGTACGCTCGTCCGCATCCCCTGACGAACCTTGGGTTTCGGTGCCCAGGTGGGGGTAACTGGCCTGGTAGACGACAGGGGGACTCATGAGTGACCGCCGGACCGTGCCCGAGTTGATGGGTGAGAACGACGTCGTGGACCTGCTGGTGCGCCAGCACGCGATGATCAGAGATCTGTTCGACGAGGTCGAGGAGTCTCCCACCGAAGCGCAGCGGGCCGAGGCCTTCGAGCGTCTCGTGCGGCTGCTGGCGGTGCACGAGACCGCCGAGGAGGAGGTCGTACACCCCTACGCGCGCCTCAGGATCCCGAACGGGGACGAGGTGGTCCGCGACCGCCTCGCGGAGGAGAGGGAGGCGAAGCAGATGCTCGCCGACCTGGAGAAGCTGGGCACCGGCCATCCCGGCTTCTCCGGGCATCTTCAGATGCTGCGGGCGGCGGTGCTGGCCCACGCCCGCGCCGAGGAGTGCTACGAGTTCGCCCAGTTGCGCGCTCGGACGAGCGTGGCCGAGCGCCGGGCGCTGGCGGCCGGGGTGAAGGCGGCCGAGGCGCTGGCCCCGACCCACCCGCACCCGGGTACGGAGTCGATGGTGATGAACCTGCTGTTCGGGCCGCCCCTGGCGGTCTTGGACCGGACGTGCGACGTGATCCGCCAGGCCATGCGGATCGCGGGGCCGCTGAGGTAGGCGCCTCCCCTGCCGCTTCCACCGGCGGTGACCGGCCGTGAAACCGGGCCGGGACGGGCCGGCGGGGCCCGGACGGGGAGCCGAGGCCAGGGCCGGGACGGGGGGCCGAGGCCGGGGCGAGGTCCTGGGATCGAGGCCAGGGGCGGCAGGGGCTGGACGGCGGGGTCCGGGAGGGGCTGAAAGGCGGGGTCCGGGAGGGGCTGGGGCCGGTCACGACCTCGCCGCCGTACCCGCCTCCCGCAGCGAGGAGGCGCCGCGACGCCAGTGGCTCATGACGTGCTCGGCGAAGAGCCGGTCCAGGGTCAGGGCGCAGGCCGCCCCGTACAGGACGTCACCGGCCCGCGAGGGGTACCGCGTCGCGAACCTGCCGCACATGTCGTCGGCGGCGATCCGCTCGTGTACGGCGTCGGCGCGCGCCCGCTCGTCGTAGAAGCGCCTCGCCGCCTCGTCGCCGCCCAGCCTGCGCAGGCCCAGGGAGTACAGGTGGCAGGACGCCGAGGAGGTCATCTCGACCGCCGCCAGGTGGCCCAGCAGCGCTCCGAGGTGGCGCCGGTGCAGCCCGAACAGCGACATGGCGTTGGAGACGGCCAGCGTGACCGCCGGGACCCGGTCGAGATAGGCGCCGTAGGAGTCGTCCATGCCCAGCCCGCGCAGGGTGGCGCGGAACAGCTCCGAGCGCATCCGCTCGGCCCTCCCGCCGCCGTACGCGTCCGCCTGGATCTCCACCAGGGCGGCCTTGGGACGGTCGCTCAGCCGGGGGATCGCCCAGGTGCGCGGGTCGGACTCCTTGAGGTGATGGATCGACCGGTGCGCGGCGAACTCGCGGAACTGCTCCGGGCCGGCCCGTTCCCGGAGGAACCCCGCCAGATCGGGCCCGTCCACGGCGGCGGCCACCAGCTCGGCCAGGGCCTGGCGCGTCTGCTCCGGCCGCGAGCCCGGCGGGTACCGTACGGCCCGCGCCAGCCCCTCCTCGAACCGCGCCTCCAGGATCTCCCGCACCTCCAGCAGGGAGGGATTCCACTCCCACCGGTCGTCCACGCCCTCGAAGCCCTGGTAGTGCAGCTCGTAGCAGACGAAGAGGGCCAGCTGCACGTCCTCGTCCTCAAGGACCGGGCCCGCGAACCGCGCCGGGAACGACAGGAGCGGGAGCGAGAGGAGTCCGAAGCGGTGCGGCGGGCGCACCAGCCGTTCGAAGAGCAGGGAGGTGATCGGCCCTCGCACGGCGGGCAGCGCGGGAGCGCCGCCGGGAACCCGCGAACCCTGCGGGGCCGGGAGGGTCCTCTTCGAACGCGAGGGGGACGACGAGGCCGACGGGGGCGGCGAGGGCCGCACGGCCGACGGGGACGACGGGGCGCTCATGGAGCCCGTGGAGTTCAGGGACGGCGGGAACGGCGGGGACGGCGGGAACGGCGGGAACTCGGAGGCTGCCGGAAAGCCGGGAACCGTCGGGGGCGGGAACCCGGGAATCGCCGGGGGCCCGCTCGCGCTCTCGGGGGGATCCTCCACCGTGACGCCGTCGTCGTGGACGTCGGCGGTGCGCCGCCCGTAGTGAGCGGACGCGTCGAACCCGCGCGTCATGCGTCCCCCCGTTCGATGACCCTCAGACCGGTCCGATGCCCGCCCCGGAGCCCTCGAAACGCCCTCAAGATCGCTGCTTCCTCCCGATGAGCTGCGGAGACGACAAAATACGCCGATGTCGCGGTGGCTCCGGAGGTACCCCTGCCGTCCAGGCGATCCCCCATCCCGGAGCCGGGGTCGCCTTCGGACGAAACCGCACCGGTGGAACAAGACATCGATTCGGGATGTTTGGCAAGACCGTTTACGGTCATTCGTGGAGAACCCTGACGTCCCGTGGTTCCCGCCCGTCCCCCTACCGGAAGCGGTCCTCGTGTCTGCCTCTCCATCCGCGTCGGCGCCCGCCGACCCACCCGCCGTCGCGAACGGCGGACCGTCCCCGGCCGCGTCCGCCCCCGGAGACGAAGCGGAGACCGTACGCCCGGCTCATCCGAACAGCACCGGCACCGAAAACCCACGCGAACGGCCGGCTCCCGATGACGACGCCGGAACCGGGCGACCGGCCGTGCCGCGGTGGCACGAGATCCTCGGCGCCCCCTCGGACGGAACCTTCGACGAGATCGTCAAGCTGGCCGCGACCGTGTTCGACGCCCCCGTCGCCACGGTCAGCGTCGTCGACACCGACCGGGTGTGGTTCGCCGCCGCCCACGGGCTGGACGGGGTGGAACAGGTCGGCGTCGAGCCCGGCCTGTCCGTCTCGGCGGTGCTGTCGGACGGCCCGTACGTCGTGGAGGACGCCGCGCTCGACCCGCGCACCCTGGACCACCCGCTGGTCCGCGGGGAGCCGGGGGTGCGGTTCTACGCGGCCGCCCCGATCGTCACCGCCGGGGGAGATCGGCTGGGCACCGTGGACGTCGTCGACCGGCGCCCGCGTGAGGTCACCGCCGCGCAGACGGCGGTGCTGACCGGGCTCGCCGCGCTGGTCGCCCGGCACCTGGACCTGCGTCTGGAGACCGTCCACGCCATCCGGGCCGAGCGGCGGCTGCGCGAGGACGCCGACGAGCGCGGCACCGTGACCGCCGCGCTCGCCGAGCGGCTGCGCCAGGTCGCCGCCGAGGAACGCGAGACGGGCCGTCCGGCACTGTGCCAGCTCGGCGGCTCGGGACGGCAGTGCGCCGAACCCGCCGAGCTCAAGATCGCCGATGGCTGGGGCGACTCGGCGTGGGCCTGCACCATGCACGCGGAGGAGGCCCTCTTCGTGGCCGCGGTGTTCATCGCCAACAAGGACCTCGGCGGCCTGAAGGCCTATCTCGACCGCCCCTGACCCGCCCAGCGCCGCTCCCGGTAACGCTCCCGGACGGATCCCGGCCACCCTGTGCCCGGATCGCCCTGGAAGCGCGCTCGGGCGCGGACCGTCGAAGGGGCGGACCGTCGAAAGGCGGTCAGGCGTTCACCCCTGCCCGGCGGGCCTCGATCGCCTCCAGTCCCACCTGGTCGTCGGGGAGGGCGTCGGGCATCTCGGTGTCGAGCCGCACCAGCCTCCTGACCCGCAGCGAACCGGCGACAACCAGCGCCATCCCGAGGGCGCAGACCAGGTAGAGCAGCCCGATCCCCCGGCCGGGCCCCACCCCGATCACCGCGCCGACCGTCGAGGCGAGCGGGCCGCCGGGGACGAGCAGC
Source organism: Streptosporangium nanhuense (assembly GCF_059358815.1). Lineage (NCBI taxonomy): Bacteria > Bacillati > Actinomycetota > Actinomycetes > Streptosporangiales > Streptosporangiaceae > Streptosporangium > Streptosporangium nanhuense. Next base: position 183,893 of record NZ_JCADBG010000016.1, on the reverse strand, counting down.
GGGTCGAGCAGGGCGGTGCCCAGCGGGGCCACCAGCCCCATGCCGATCGGCAGTGTCGACCAGGCGACCAGGGTGTTCAGCGCGAAGACCCGGCCGTGGTAGCGGTACGGCACCTTGATCTGGACGATCGTGGTGTAGATCGAGTTCATGACCGTGAGGAAGAAGGTCAGCGCGAACGCGCCGATCCCGATCGTCACCAGCGACGGGCTGACGCCGACGACCACGCTCCCCGCGGCCATCGCCAGCGTCGCGACCAGGACCCCCCGGAAGCGCCGCTTGGGCGGCCCGCCCCACAGCGCCATGGTGAGCCCGCCGAGCAGCACGCCCAGGCCGCTCACCACCGAGACGCGGCTGACGTCGGCGAGGGTCGCGAAGGAGAGCACCAGCGGTGACACCAGCAGCAGGAGCGGCGACAGGAAGATGTTGAGCACCGCGAAGAAGACGAGCATCGAGCGCAGGCCCCGCTCGTTCCAGGTGTAGCCGAACCCCTTGGCGATCTCGGTGGTCAGCGGCTCCCTCGGCCGCCACGGCAGCGTGTCGGGGAAGCGGACGAGGAGCACGACGGCGATCGCGAAGACGTAGCTGATCACGTCGATGGCGACGATGCCGCCCAGCCCGATCCAGGCCAGCAGACCGGCGGCGATCAGCGGGACGACCAGCTGCGCCACGCCGCCCGCCATCTGGGTGACCCCGATCGCGTGGCCGAGGTAGTGCTTGGGGACGAGCTGCGGGACCGCGGAGTTGTAGGCCAGCCGCTGGAAGCTGCTCGCGACCGACAGCGAGATGACCAGCAGGTAGATCTGCCAGAGCTGGAGCTCACCGAACAGGATGATCCCGGCGAGCACCGCCTGGATGGCGGCCGAGGCGCAGTCGGCCAGCAGGATCACCCGGCGCCGGTCGCCCCGGTCCACGATAGCCCCGGCCAGCGGCGAGATCAGCAGCCCGGCGAGGTTGAGCACGGCCAGGATCGAGAACTGCGTCACCGAACCCGAGTCGACCAGCACCGTGAGCGGCAGCGCCCACCCGACGAGCGCGGAACCGATCATGGATATCTGCTGGCCCGCGGAGAAGGTGAGGAAACGCCCCATGCTGGGCTGCACGGCTTCCTTCGCGGGCTTCGGGTCCGACGTCCTGGCGACCCCGTGCACCCACCAGGTGTCGTCGGGCCCGCGTTCCGGGGGCGCGTCCAGCCGTTCGTGGACCCGCAGGATCCCGGCCAGCTCCTCGGCCCGGTAGCGCAGGAAGAAGTGCCCGCCCTCGTCGAGGACGACCAGGGCCGCGGTGTCGGCGATGAAGTGCCACTCCCTGAACCGCTCCTCGTAGAAGTCGGTCGCCGGGTCGCGCTCGCCGATCACCGAGACGACCGGGGCGCGCAGCCGGACCCGGTCGGGGGTGTCGAACAGGTCGGTGAAGTACTTCTCGGCCGCCTTGCCGTCGTGGCGCATCGTGCGGATGATCCGGTCGGCCACCCCCGGGTCGAGCTCCTCCAGGTCGACGCCCCGGGCCTTGAGCCAGTTGATGTCGCCCTGGCTGCGGCGCAGGCTCTCGAACTCCCCGATGCGCGACAGGGTGCGCATCAGGCCGCGGGGACGGGCGAAGGGGAAGATGGCCCCGATGTAGACGGCCTCGACCTCGCGTCCGGCCGCCTCCACGCGCCTGGCCAGCTCGGTGGCGAGACCGGCGCCGACCCCGCAGTGGCCGTAGATCACCACCGGGCCCTCGACGGTCCGCAGGATCTCCTCGGTGCAGCGCCTGGCGACCTCGTCGAACTCCTCGGGCTCCTCGTCCAGCCCGACGTCGTTGCCCGGGATGGCGACGGCGTAGAGCGCCTGGTCCTCGGGGAGCGCGTCGGCGAGCGGCTGGTAGACGATCGCGCTGCCCGAGCCGTACGGGACGCAGACGTAGCTGCGCGTCACCGCGCGGCGGGGGGTGAGCCGCTGGAGCAGCGGGCGCACCCCTCCGCCGCCGGGGCCGCCGACGAACCCGGCCAGCTCCCGCACCGTACGGAAGGAGAACAGGTCCACCAGGCCGACCTGCAGGCTGCCCTCGGGCAGGGCCCTGCGCAGCTTGGCCACGACCTGGATCGCCAGCAGCGAGTTGCCGCCCAGGTCGAAGAAGTCGTCGCCCGCGCCGACGCGCTCCACCGAGAGCACCTGCTGCCAGACGGCGGCGATCGCCCGCTCGGCGTCGTTCTCCGGCTCGGCGTACTCGGCGGCGCCGGGCTTCTCCGGGGCGGGCAGGGCCTTGCGGTCCAGCTTGCCGTTCGGCGTGAGCGGCAGCGCGTCCAGGGTGACGAACAGCGAGGGGACCATGTAGTCGGGCAGGGTGCCGCCGAGGGCGACCCGCACCCGGGCGGTCTCCGGCGGCTCGTCCGCGACGAGGTAGGCGACGAGCCGCCGGTCCCCCGGCACGTCCTCCCTGACGATCACCGCGGCGTCGCGCACCCCCGCGCGCTCCCGCAGCGCCGTCTCGATCTCTCCCAGCTCGATCCGCAGGCCGTGCAGCTTGACCTGGTCGTCGAGACGGCCGAGGAACTCGATCGTGCCGTCGGGCAGCCACCGGGCCGCGTCGCCGGTCCGGTAGACGCGGTCGTCGCCGAGGGGGAAGAACCGCTCGGCGGTGAGCTCGGGCCGCCGGTGGTAGCCGAGGGCGACGCCGACCCCGCCGATGTGCAGCTCGCCGGGTACGCCCACCGGCACCGGGCGGCGGTGCGGGTCCAGCACGTGCAGCGCGATGTTCTGGATCGGCGCGCCGATCGGCACGCTCGTCCGGCCCGCGAGCGCCTCGGCGGTGCAGTGCCAGGAGGAGACGTCGATGGCGGCCTCGGTGGGACCGTAGAGGTTGTGCAGCTCGGCGCCCGGCAGGGTCGCGAGGCAGCGCAGGGCGAGGTCGACCGGGAGTTCCTCACCGCTGCAGACGACGCGCCGCAGCGAGGTCAGGTCCCCCACGCCGTCCTCCGACAGGAAGATCCCGAGCATCGAGGGGACGAAGTGCGTCGTGGTGACGCCCTCCGAGGCCACCAGTTCGCGCAGGTAGGCCGGGTCGCGGTGCCCGCCGGGCTCGGCCAGCACCATCCTGGCGCCCGTCGTGAGCGGCCAGAAGAACTCCCAGACCGACACGTCGAACCCGGCGGGCGTCTTCTGCAGGACGACGTCGTCCGGCGTCAGGCCGTAGCGCTTCTGCATCCAGTCGAGGCGGTTGACGATGCCGCGGTGGCTGTTCGGCACCCCCTTCGGCCTGCCCGTCGAACCTGAGGTGTAGATCATGTACGCGGCCGTCCCCGGCTCGCCCGCACTCCCCTGAACATCCCCGGTGGCGGCCCAGACGGCGGGGTCGTCCAGCGCGAGGACCGTGGCGCCGTGCCCGGCCAGCCGGTCCGCCAGGTGCCGCTGGGTCAGCACCACGGCGGCGCCCGCGTCCGAGAGCATGAAGGCGAGCCGGTCGGCGGGATGGTCGGGGTCGAGCGGCACGTAGGCCGCCCCCGTCTTGAGCACGCCCAGCAGCCCGGCCACCAGCTCCGCGGACCGCTCCGCGCAGACCGCGACCAGCGAGCCCGGCCCCGCCCCCGAGCCGCGCAGCACGCGGGCCACTGCGGCGGCCCGCTCGTCGAGCTCCCGGTAGGTCAGCGACTCGCCCCTGAAGGTGACGGCGGGCGCGTCGGGGGTCCGCGCCACCTGGGCCTCGACGAGGCCGTGCAGCGTCGCGCCGGCGGGGAAGTCGGCCGCCGTGGCGTTCCACTCCTCGGTGAGGAGGCGGCGCTCGGCCTCCCCCAGCGGGTCCAGCTCGCTCACCGGGACGCCGGGTCTGGCGACGGCGTCCCGCAGGAGGTTCTCCAGGTGCCCGGCCATGCGCTCGACGGTCGAGGCGTCGAACAGCGCGGTCCGGTAGGTGAAGGTGGCGGTCATGCCGCCGTCGGCGGCCGGGACCAGGTAGAGCTCGACGTCGTAGCGCGCCGAGCCCGGCGCCATCGCGAAGTCCTCGGCCCTCAGCTCACCGGCGGCGTTCGCGGAGACGGCGAAGTCGTGCATGGAGAAGAGCGCGTCGGCCAGCGGCTGCCTGCTCGGGTCGCGGGGCACGTCGAGCGCGTCGACGAGCCGCGTGAAGGGCAGATCCTGGTGGTCGAGGGCGTCGACGACCACGTCGCGGGTGCGGGTGACGAGGTCGGCGAAGCCAGGGTCGCCGTCGAGGCGGGCGCGGAGCACGAGGGTGTTGACGAACATGCCGACCACGTCGTCCAGCCCGGCCTTGGTCCGCCCGGCGACCGGCGTGCCGACGGCGAGGTCGTCCCGGCCGCAGTAGCGGGCGAGCAGCACCTGGAAGGCGGCGAGCAGGGTCATGAAGCGGGTCGCGCCGCGCTCCGCGCCCAGCCCGGTCAGGGCGGCGACCAGCTCGGGGTCGAGCCGGTGGACGTGGGAGGCGCCGTCGAAGGTCAGCCGGGGCGGGCGCGGCCGGTCCGAGGGCAGCTCCGCGTGGGGCAGCCCGGCCAGTTCCCCGCGCCAGAAGGCCAGCTCGCGCTCGAACGACCGCCCGCGCTGCCAGAGCGCGAAGTCCCCGTACCGGACGGCGGGCGCGGCGGGGGCGTCTCCCCGGTACAGCGCGAGAAGGTCGGCGAAGAGCAGCTGGGTCGACTGCCCGTCGGCGGCGATGTGGTGCACGAACAGCGCCAGGACGTGCTCGTCGTCGGCGATCCTGATCAGGGTGGCGCGCAGCAGCGGCCCCTCGGCCAGGTCCAGCGGCTCGGCGCTCTCCGCGCCGATCAGCTCGGCGGCCTCGGCGTCCGTGGCGGCCTCGGCCAGGCGCAGCGGCACCGGCGCGGCGGGAACGACGTGGACCGCGGGCCGCCCGTCCTCCGTGGCGGGGAAGCGGTGGCGCAGGCTCTCGTGCCGGTCCGTCAGCGCTGCCAGCAGGTCGCGCAGCCGGTCGACGTCGAGCGGGCCGCGCAGCCGCACCGCGACCGGGATGGTGTACGTGGAGGTGCCCGGGTTGAAGTGCTCCATGAACCACACGGGCTCCTGGACCGGGGAGAGCGGGGGAGGCGTGCCCTCGGGCCTGCGCGGGATCTCGGGACGCTCGGTGTCGACGGCCTCGCCACGGAGCCTGCGCCTGAGCAGATCCCGCCTGGCGTCGGACAGATCGGCGACGGACATGGCCTCATCCCCCTGTGACGATGTCTCCACGGGTACGCCGGGACAGCGCGGCGCCGGGGCGAGGGGGCGCGGCGCGCTCACGATGAATCCACAGAAACCATCGGATGCGCACCCCAGTGTGCGCAGAACAGGAAGGAAGGTATCCCAAAGGAATCCACGACTCCATCGAGGTCCACTGGCCACTTCCGGCAGCAGGAAAGGGGTGACGGCCCCCACCACGAGCCGACGGGAACACCGCTGAGAGCACCGGTGGAAACGTGGTGAAACCATGGGGAGGGCACCGGGAGAGCAGCAGGAGAACACGGCACCCGGCGCGCGGGAGCGGGGGAAGCACCGGTCTCCCGGTACGGGAAGGTACGGTCAGCTCATGTCCGAGCGCAGCATGCCGCACGACCTCGCCGCCTGGGCGTGCCCCCACGGGCAGGACGCTCGCCGGGGTTGCACGACCTGCTACGAGGAGTCCAGCGACCCCGACACGTCGAATCCCTTCTGGGAGGTCGCCGCGTGGTTCACCACCTCGCGGCCGATCCCGATCAGAACGCTCCAGGACGCGCACCACCACGGCCGCCATTTCGCCCTCGACCAGCCGTCCACACCGCTGGTCTACCTCCTGACCGGCCGCGCCCGCGCGGGCGACAGCGTGCAGGCGATCGCGGGCGTCGTCGGCTTCCTGCTGCACAACCGGCACGTGGTGGCCGACTTCACGGTGACCGAGACCCGCGCCACCCGCCGCTCGCCCGGCACTCCCAGCAAGCCCAACGCGACCCGCCAGACGGACAAGTGGCTCCAGGACCAGCGCCGCCCCGACGGGCGCTCGCGGTGAGCGCTCCGCGCGGCGAACGGGCGAGTGCCGGCGACCTCCCGCTCCCTGGATGACAACATACGGCGGCAGTCCCTAAGCTCGACAACACCATTGTCGAAACGGCGAGCCGGGAGGCGATCGTGACGGCCGACCCGCCGGGCTTCGAGCTCCCGCTCCGGCTCTTCCTCGGCTTCCGGGTGCTCATCGACGAGCTCCACGCGGAGCTCGCCCGCCAGGGGCATCCCGACATGCGGCCGATGCACGGTTTCGTCCTGCAGGCGATCGGCCCCGAGGGCACCACGGCCGTGGAGCTCGGACGGCGGCTGGGCGTCTCCAAGCAAGCGGCGGGCAAGACGGTCGACACCCTGGAACAGCTGGGCTACGTCGAGCGAGGCTCCGACCCCGGCGACGCCCGCCGCAAGATCGTGCGGCTCACCGAGCGGGGCGTCGACAGCCTCGTCCGGTCGGCACGGATCTTCGAGGACCTGCGCGCGGGCTGGGCGAGGACCCTCGGCGAGGACCGCCTGCGCGCCCTGGAGTCCGACCTGCGCGCCGTGACCCCCCAGGACGTCTTCCGCCTCGACGTCCCCGGCTGGTTCGGCGGCCACTGACCGCTCGCGAGGGCGGACGACGCCTACCGCGACATCGCGGGGCGGCGGAGTGCGACGCGAACGCCGTGCCCGGTTGGTAACAATGGCGGGTATGCGAATCCTGATCGTCGGCGGCACCCGGTTCGTCGGCCGGCACATCACCGGGGCCGCGCTCGCGGCCGGGCACGAGGTCTCCCTGCTGCACCGCGGCCGGTCCGGCCCCGGGCTGTTCCCCGAGGCCGAGCACCTGACGGCCGACCGCGACGCCGACCTGTCCGTCCTGCACGACCGGCGGTGGGACGCGACGATCGACGTCAGCGCCTACTTCCCGTCTCAGGTGACCTCGCTCTCCGGCGCGCTCTCCACCGGCCAGTACGCCTTCGTCTCCAGCACCGCGGTCTACCGGACGCCCGAGAAGCGCGGCTTCACCGAGGACTCGCCGCTGGCGGAGACCGACGGGCCGGTCCCCGAGGAGGTGACGGACGAGACGTACGGGGCGCTGAAGGTGTTGTGCGAGCGGGCCGCGGCCGAGGCGTTCGGGTTCCCGACGCTGGTCGTGCGGCCCACGTACGTCATCGGCCCGCACGACCACACCGGCCGCTTCACCTACTGGGTCAACCGGATCGCGCGGGGCGGCGAGGTCCTCGCGCCCGGCGACCCCGGCGACCCCATCCAGGTCATCGACGCCCGCGACCTGGCCACCTGGATCGTCTCCATGGTCGAGGAGACGCGGCCGGGCACCTTCCACACGGTCAGCCCTCCCCCGCCGTTCTCCTTCGGCGACATGCTGGAGGCGATCGCGGCCGAGGTCGGACCGCCGGGAACCAGCCTGACCTGGGTCGGCCAGGACTTCCTGCTCGCCGAGGGCGAGACCGGCCGGTCGCTGCCCCTGTGGTCCGAGGGCGATCCGTGGATGTCGGTCAACACCGCCGACCCCGCCGCCGCCCGCGCCGCGGGGCTCGACCCGCGCCCCCTGGAGCGGTCGATCCGCGAGATCCGCGAGGCGGAGTCGTCCTTCTCGACGGACGCCGCCATCACCCCCGCCAGGGAGGCCGAACTGCTGTCCCGCTGGTCCGCACGCGACGCCTAGGACGGGCCCGCGGCCGCCGGCGCCCGGTCGCGTCCCGGGGTCAGCCTCCCAGCCGTGACGGCCGGAGCGGGTTGTGCCCGACCTCCAGCAACGCCCGTCGCCGGTCGTCGTCGTCCTCGTCGACCGCCCCCTCGGCCAGCGTGTCCTCGACGCGGTCGACGGCCTGCCGCATCGTCTCGACGTCGTCGGCGGTCAGGTCGGCCTTCCGCTTGCCGAGAACCTGGAGCACCTGGCGCCCGAGCGGCGGCATGGCCGCCTCGGGGCTCACCACGTCACCCCCGTTCGCCGACGCCGAGGCCAGCAGGAACGCTCTCAGCTCCTCCGACGTCATGTTCACGACCTCGTGGAACTCCTGCCACACCAGGTCGAGGATCAGATCCGACTCGTCGGCCATCGTGCTCTCCTCTCATGCCGGGCCGGTACGGCCACGCCCCGGACACGAACCGGCCACCGGCGGGAGTACGCGCGGCGGCGGGCGCACGGCCCGCCCTACCCCGGCTCACACACGGTTAACACGGGGGCCGGGGCATGGGTGGGGAAAGGACCTCCATGACCGGACGAGAGGCCGGACGAGAGCCTCCGGGCGAGAGGCCGGACGAGAGCCTCCCGGCGGGACCGTCCTGCGAGCGCACGCCCCGGCCCGGACAGCGTCGGCCACCGGCCGGGCGGTCCTCCGAAACAGAACTCTCCGGACAGGATTTCCGGAAAAGGCCATCAAAAGAGGTATGACGGCCCCAGCGGAGAGTGATCTCATGCGGCCAAAGCCGTTCAGTCGCCATTTTCTCAAATGTCAGCATTTAAGGTGAGATTCACGGAAGAGGCGGGCCGATAATTTCCATCCCGGCGTAATCCCGGCCCTTCTCTTCGGCGGCGATCCCGGACCAAGGCTTTGTCTCATGCGGGGCGAACACCCGGATATCCCTGAACTAGCGTTTTGCGTGACGTCGATTCCACATATTTCTGGAAACCGAAGTGGCGCCCTGCAGGACCAGGCGGCATGCCGGACTGACACATCAGATACATAAGGATGGAGTGACATGTTCAAGCACGTTCTCACCATCGGCACATTGGCCGCCTCCGGCCTCATCGTCGCCATGACGATTCCGGTTCAGCCCGCTGGGGCGAACACGACACCCCAGGAAGCCGCTTCGGTATCCGTACTTTCGAGTGATCCGTCCCCCGGTGGTCACCGGCAGCAGCGCTCCTCGCCCGACCGTCACCAGCCCCGCTCCTCACCGGACCGCCCGCAGCACCGATTCTCACCCGGCCGCCAGCAGCACCGACCCGAATCCGGACGCCAGCAGCACCGACCCGAATCCGGACGCCAGCACCGCCCCTCACCAGACACCCAGCAGCAACAACCCCAATCCGGACGCCAGCACTACTCCGTGCGCGGTAACCAGTACACCTGGCCCGGCAGCCCCTTCTAGTCGAGAGGTTCCGGAGCGGGGCGGTGGCCGGGGCGCCGGTCCTGTCGTCGTGCCGGATCACCGCGCCATCTCCGGGACGCGCCGAGCGGGGCGGCCAGCCGAGGCTCCGTGTTCCTACGCTCCTGTCGCCGGTCATCACATGGGGTGTGTCGCGAGGGTGTCCAGGCCGGTCGCCACGAACCGGTCTTCGACACCCTCGTCCTGTCCCGTGGCCGGTTCCGCGACGTTCGGGGAGGGGCCGGGCCGGGGTGAGCTTCGGGCTCATCACCGAGGCGTGCGCTCCGCGGGCGGGCCGGAAGCGGCCGGCCCGGCGCGGCCGACCATCGGCCGCGCCGTCACGCCGGGACTTCCCTGCCCGGACAGGGCCCTCCACGACAGGCCCGGCCGGCCGGGCTTCCCTCAGGCGGGGTTGTCCACCGTGAAGCGCACCCCGGAGAAGCGGCTCCGCCACTCGGTGACCTCCGGCGCCACGGTGCCCGGGTCGACGTTCTCGTCCAGGCCCCGGGCGATGAACGCGGCCAACTCCGGCATGTCCGCCTCGGTCATCCCCAGCCTGACGAGCTCCGGCGTACCGACGCGCAGGCCGTTCGCGTCCCCCTCGACCGGCTCCGACGGCAGGCCGATGCCGCAGGCGAGAAGGTTGGCCTCGCGCAGCCGCCGGGCGGCCCGCTGGCCGCCGCCGTAGCGGTGGGCCAGGACGGCGAACTGGTGGGAGCGGGTGCATCCGCGCTCGGCGGCGAAGACCGGGACCCCCAGGGCGAGCAGCTCGTCGGCCAGCCGCCGCGCGGTGGAGACCATCGCCCGCGCGTAGGCGGGTCCCGCGGCCTTCCAGTCGAGCATCGTCATGGCGAGCGCCGCGGTCTTGCCCGCGTCGAAGTTCGCGGTCAGCCCCGGGTAGGCGATCGCGTCGAGCCGCTGGGCCAGCTCGGCGTCGTCGGTCACGATGAGCCCGCCCGCGGGACCGCCCAGGCTCTTGTACGTGCTCATGGTGATCAGGTGGGCGCCCTCGTCGAGCGGCTGCGGCCAGACCCTCCCGGCGATCATCCCGCACAGGTGGGCGGCGTCGAAGAGCAGGCGGGCGCCGACCGCGTCGGCGATCTCGCGGATCCGCGCCACGGGGTGGTGGAACAGGTTGAGGCTGCCACCGATGGTGATCAGCTTCGGCCGTACCCGCCCGGCGAGCTCGCGCAGGGCGTCGACGTCCACCGTGTAGCCGTCGGACGTGACGGGCGCGGGAACGATCCGCAGCCCGTACAGGCCGGCCGCGCCCGGCTGGTGGTGGGTGACGTGGCCGCCGATGCTCGCCGGAGGGGCGATGATCGTGTCACCGGGCTCGCAGGTGGCCATGAACGTGTAGAGGTTCGCGAGTGCCCCGGAACCGACGCGCACCTCGGCGTAGCCCGCGCCGAACACCTCGGCGGCCAGCTCGGCGGCGACGATCTCGATCTGCTCGATCGCCTCCAGGCCCATCTCGTACTTCTCACCCGGGTAGCCCAGCGACGGCCGCGACCCGAGGTTGGCCGAGAGCAGGGCCTCGGCCCTCGGGTTCATGATGTTCGTGGCCGGATTCAGGTTGACCGACTCTATGTCGTGGATGCGGTGGTTGTCGGCCACCAGCCTTTCGATCTCGTTCTGTACCGAGGACGCGGTCTGGTCCGTCACGGCCTTCAGGACGGACTGGACGCGGTCCTCGGTGGCGGCGGGTACCCAGGGGCGATGGGCGAGAGCACGGGGCATCAGGTGGTCTCCTGGCCGACAGGCAGACGGCTGTCGCGATGACGTCATGTGTGTCTGCCACACGACGTTAGATCTCGGACGAAGCCCGGCGCATCGGGTGAAAGATGAGCTTTCTAGCTGCTTTTTCCTACATTTGCCGGAAAAAGAACCTGAACTTCCCCGGAAAAGATCACTTCTTCCACAGGGACCCCAGACACACCTCCCGACCCCGAACCGGCCGCTCCGCGAACCGTGAACGACCAGACCTCCGGGACCGCACAACCAGGCCTCCGGGGCCGTGCGCCTGGACCGATTTAAATGAGTGAGCGACTCACTCACTCCTCGGCTAGGATGCCCGACGTGACCTCGACCTCACAGCGGGCAGCTCCCCTTCCCCCCGACGAGCGGCGCGCGGCGCTCGTCGCCTCCACCCTGGCGCTCGTGCTCGCCGAGGGGCCCGACGTGAGCACCCGGCAGATCGCGCAGGCCGCGGGCGTGGCCGAGGGGACGATCTTCCGGGTCTTCACCACCAAGGACGAGCTCGTGGACGCGGCCGTGGCCAGCGCCTGCGACTCCTCCCCGATGCTGGGCGAGCTGGAGGCCATCGACCGTACGGCCCCCCTGGACGTCCGGCTCGTCGAGGCGGTCGAGATCCTGCAGCGGCGCACCGCGCGCATCTTCCGCCTGGTGGACGCGATGGGGCTGAAAGCCGTCGAGGCGAGTCGCGGCAACCAGAACCTCGCCGAGGAGAGCGCCCTCATCGGGCAGGCGCTCACCGACCTGATCGAACCCGCCCGCGAGCGGCTGCGGCTCGAACCGCGCGAGGCCGCGCGCAGGCTGCACCTGCTGACCTTCGCGTGCACCCATCCCCGGCTCGTCCAGAACGACCCGATGGCCGCCTCGGAGATCGTCTCCATGCTGCTCGACGGCGTACGCCTGCGCCCCGGCGCCCCCGAACGACTCCCCTGACCCCGGCGCCGACCCTCCGGCACCCTCGACCCCCCGCCCCGATGTCCTCCTTGACCTCAACCAAGGTTCACATCGCAGGCTGATGCCCACACCCCTGGAGGAAATCCCCATGATCCCGGTTAACGGGGCGACGGACGAGACCGGTCAACGGCCGGGTTCCCGGCGTGACGCCCCTCGCCCGGCCGTCCCACGTGAAGAGCCGTCATGCTGACCCGCCTGCTCCGCACGTACCTGCGCCCCTACTCGTGGGCGCTGACCGCCGTGGTGGTGCTGCAGCTGGTCGGCACCATCGCCTCCCTGTACCTGCCCAGCCTGAACGCCGACATCATCGACCGGGGCGTCGCCACCGGCGACACCGGCTACATCCTGTCGGCGGGCGGCTGGATGCTGCTCGTCTCCCTCGTGCAGATCGCCTGCGCGGTCGCGGCGGTCTACTACGGCTCCCTCGCGGCCATGGGGTTCGGCCGGGACGTCCGCTCGGCCGTCTTCCACCAGGTCGGCGGGTTCTCCGCCAGGGAGGTCTCCCACTTCGGGGCCCCCTCGCTGATCACCCGTGGCACCAACGACGTGCAGCAGGTCCAGATGCTCGTCGTGATGACCTGCACGATGCTGGTCGCCGCGCCGATCATGGGCGTCGGCGGCATCATCATGGCGCTGCGTCAGGACCTCGGCCTGTCCTGGCTCATGCTGGTCTGCGTCCCCGCCCTGCTGGTGTCGATCGGCCTGATCATCACCCGCATGGTCCCCCAGTTCCGCGCGATGCAGGAACGCATCGACCTGGTCAACCGGGTGCTGCGCGAGCAGCTCACCGGCATCCGCGTCGTGCGCGCCTTCGTACGGGAGCGCGAGGAGACCCGCAGGTTCGCCGAGGCGAACCAGGCGCTGACCGACACGTCGCTGCGCGTCGGACGGCTGACCGCGCTCATCTTCCCGACCGTGATGCTGATCCTCAACGTCTCCAGCATCGCCGTGCTCTGGTTCGGCGCCGCCCGGGTGGACAGCGGCGAGATGCAGATCGGTGCCCTCACCGCGTTCCTCATGTACCTGATGCAGATCCTCATGTCGATGATGATGGCCACCTTCATCTCGATGATGATCCCGCGCGCCGCGGTCTGCGCCGAGCGCATCGTCGAGGTGCTCGACACCGAGTCGTCGGTGACACCGCCCGGCGACCCCGTACGGCAGGTGAGCGGGCACGCGGAGCTGGAGATGCGCGACGTCGAGTTCCGCTATCCGGGCGCGGCGGCGCCGGTGCTGTCCGGCATCTCCTTTCGCGCGAGCGCGGGACGGACCACCGCCGTCATCGGCAGTACGGGCTCCGGCAAGACGACACTGATCTCCCTGATCCCCCGGCTGTTCGACGCCACCTCCGGCACGGTGGCGGTCGACGGCGTCGACATCCGCGACCTCGACCCCCAGACGCTCTGGACGCGCATCGGCCTGGTGCCGCAGAAGCCGTACCTGTTCAGCGGCACCGTCGCGAGCAACCTGCGGTACGGCAACCCCGACGCGAGCGACGCGGAGCTGTGGGAGGCGCTGGAGGTCGCCCAGGCCCGCGACTTCGTCGAGGCGATGCCCGAGCGCCTGGAGGCGCCCATCGCGCAGGGCGGCACGAACGTCTCCGGCGGGCAGCGGCAGCGGCTCGCCATCGCCAGGGCGCTGGTCAGCAAGCCGGAGATCTACCTGTTCGACGACTCGTTCTCGGCCCTCGACCTGGCCACCGACGCGCGGCTGCGGGCCGCCCTGCGCCCGCACACCGCCGAGGCCGCCGTCATCATCGTCGGCCAGCGGGTCTCCACCATCGCCGACGCCGACCAGATCATCGTCCTGGACGACGGCGTGATCGTCGGCCTGGGAACCCACGACGAGCTGCTGGATTCCTGCCCGACGTACCTGGAGATCGTCGAGTCCCAACTAGCCGCGGAGACCGCAGCATGAGCGACCGGCCCATGACGACCACGCGCCCGCGCCCTCCGGGCCCTCCCGCCGGAGGCGGCGGCTTCGGCCGCGGACCCATGGGGGCGGCCGGGATGCCCGCGGAGAAGTCGATGAACTTCGGGCCGTCCGCGCGACGGCTGATGCGGCGCATGCATCCCGACCGCCCGAAACTCCTGGCCGTCGTCGCCCTCGCCGTGGCCAGCGTGGTGCTGAACGTCATCGGCCCGAAGATCCTCGGCTACGCGACGGACATCATCTTCACCGGGGTGATCGGCAAGCAGCTGCCCGCCGGCACGACCCAGGAGCAGGCGATCGCCGCCGCCCGCGCGTCGGGCAACGACAACTTCGCCAACCTGCTCGCGGGGCTGGACCTCGTACCGGGCCGGGGCATCGACTTCGGCGCGCTGGGCACGATCCTGCTGTGGGTCCTGGGGATCTACGTGGCGGCGTCGGCCTTCGCCTGGATCCAGGGCTACGTGCTCAACGACGTGGTGCAGCGCACCGTGTTCCGGTTGCGCGAGGAGGTCGAGAACAAGCTGAACCGGCTCCCCCTGCGGTTCTTCGACGGCCAGCCGCGCGGCGAGCTGCTCAGCAGGGTCACCAACGACATCGACAACGTGGCCCAGAGCCTGCAGCAGACGATGAGCCAGCTGCTGACCTCGGTGCTGACCGTGATCGGCGTGCTGGCGATGATGTTCGTCATCTCGCCGCTGCTCGCGCTGATCGCCCTGGTCACCATCCCGCTGTCGATGGTCGTCACCGCGCGGATCGCGAAGCGCTCGCAGAAGCACTTCGTCGCGCAGTGGGCCCACACCGGCACCCTGAACGCCCACATCGAGGAGGCGTTCACCGGTCACGAGCTGGTGAAGGTGTTCGGCCGCCGCCCCGAGGTCGAGGAGGTCTTCAGGCAGCGGAACGAGGAGCTGTTCAAGGCCAGCTTCGGCGCCCAGTTCGTCTCCGGGATCATCATGCCGACGATGATGTTCATCGGGAACCTCAACTACGTCGCCATCGCCGTCGTCGGCGGCCTGCGGGTCGCCACCGGGTCGATGAGCCTGGGCGACGTGCAGGCGTTCATCCAGTACTCGCGGCAGTTCACCCAGCCGCTGACCCAGGTCGCCTCGATGGCCAACCTGCTGCAGTCGGGGGTTGCCTCGGCCGAGCGGGTCTTCGAGCTGCTCGACGCCGAGGAGCAGGCCCCGGACCCCGCAGTCCCGGTGCCTCCCACCGTCAGGCGGGGCCGTGTCGAGTTCGAGCACGTGTCCTTCAGCTACGACCCGGAGCAGCCTCTCATCGAGGACCTGTCCCTGGTGGCCGAACCCGGGCACACGGTCGCGATCGTCGGCCCGACCGGCGCGGGCAAGACCACCCTGGTCAACCTCGTCATGCGCTTCTACGAGCTGGACTCGGGACGGATCACCCTCGACGGCGTCGACATCACCGCGATGCGCCGCGACGACCTGCGCTCGCACATCGGCATGGTGCTCCAGGACACCTGGCTGTTCGGCGGCACCATCCGCGAGAACATCGCCTACGGCAACCCCCTGGCCACCGAGGAGCAGCTCCTGGCCGCCGCGCGGGCCACGTTCGTCGACCGTTTCGTACGCACCCTGCCCGACGGCTACGACACCGTGATCGACGAGGAGGGGAGCAACGTCAGCGCCGGGGAGAAGCAGCTGCTGACCATCGCCCGCGCCTTCCTCGCCGACCCGTCCCTGCTCATCCTGGACGAGGCCACCAGCTCGGTCGACACCCGCACCGAGGTCCTGGTGCAGCACGCCATGGCCGCGCTCCGCTCGGACCGCACCAGCTTCGTCATCGCCCACCGCCTGTCCACCATCCGCGACGCCGACCTCATCCTGGTGATGGACGCGGGACGCATCGTCGAGCACGGCACCCACGACGAGCTGCTCGCCGCCCGGGGCGCCTACCACCGCCTGTACTCGGCGCAGTTCAGCGGCGCCGTGGTCACGGACGACGAGGAGGCCACCGCCGCACGCTGAAAGCCGCGCGGCCCGGGGCCCTCCGATCCCGAGCCGCGCGGCCGTTCACCCGGTCGGGCCCGCCGCCGGTCGGGAGGCCACTCGGGCGGCGGCCCGCCGGGAGCCTGACGCTCCCCTCACCGGAGATCCGTAGCCGCCGCCCCACCGGATTGGCCGGATCCCGGGAAAACATCGGCCACCCCCGGTTCGCCGTGGCGGGCACCGCTCCTCCTTTCCTCCTTGACCTCGACCAAAGGTGAGGTTGCAGGCTGGTCGGGACATCCCATCGACGGAGGAGATTCGCATGATCCTGGTCACCGGAGCGACCGGCAAGGTCGGCGGGCAGGTCGTTTCCCAGCTTCTCGACGCGGGCGTCGCCGTGCGCGCGCTGTCCCGCGATCCCGCGTCCGCCACCCTCCCGGAGGGCGCCGAGGTCGTACGCGGCGACCTGGCCGACCCCGCCACGCTGGACGGCGCCCTGGACGGGGTCGAGTCGGTCTTCCTCGTCTGGCCCACCCTCTCGGCCGACCACGCGGCACCCGCGACCATCGAGGCGATCGCCGAGCACGCCCGCGGCATCGTCTACCTCTCCTCGCAGGGCGTCCCCGACCAGGCACCGGGCACGCCCGAGGTGGACCCGAACTCGATCCTCGGCTCCCACGCCCTCGTGGAACGGCTGATCGAGCGGTCCGGGCTGGAGTGGACGTTCCTGCGGCCCGGCGGGTTCGCGGCCAACACCCTGATGTGGGCCCCGCAGATCCGGGACACCGGGGTCGTCCGCTGGATCCACGGAGCCGCCTCAAGGGCGCTGATCCACGAGCGGGACATCGCCGCCGCCGGGGTGAGCGTGCTCACCGGCACCGGCCACGCCGGGGCGAGATACGTGCTGAGCGGTCCCGAGCCCCTGACCCAGATCGAGCAGGTGGCCGCCATCGCCCAGGCCGTCGGCCGGCCGATCCGCTGGGAGGAGCTCCCGCCCGAGATCGCGCTGCGCGGGCTGCTCGACCAGGGCTGGCCACCCGCGGCGGCGGAGGAGATGATCGGCGCGTACGCGCAGATGGTGACGGCCCCCGAGCCGTCCACCTCCACGGTGGAGGAACTCACCGGGAGGCCGGCCACCCCGTTCCGCCGGTGGGCGGCCGACCACGCCGACGACTTCCGCTGACGCGCCCGACCGGAGATCCGCCTCTCTCACGAGCCCTCTTGTCAGGCACTCCCTGACAGCGTAGATTCACGGCTAGCCGCGTCAGGCGCGGCCTGACAACCATCGCTCCGGGAGGACCACATGCCGGCTCCGTCTCTCGCCGACCAGGCGATCCACTGCTCCTTCTGCGCCAAGGCGGAGACCGAGGTGGAGAAGGTCATCGCCGGTCCCGGCGTGTACATCTGCAACGAGTGCGTGGGGCTGTGCCAGGACATACTCCTCAGCGAGGCGTCGAAGCCCCCGGCGGCCGCCGAGATCCACGGGCCGGACAGCATGACCGACGAGCAGATTCTCGACCTCCTGCCCCGCGTCGCGCTGGTGAGCAGCCAGGTCGACGCCAACCTGCGGGTATGGGTCGACCGCCTGCGCGACCGCGGCGTCACGTGGTCCAGGATCGGCGCGGCCCTGGGAATGACACGGCAGTCGGCCTGGGAGAGGTTCTCCGGGGAGGAATGAGAACAGGTCCCCCGGAACCTCCGCACGCCCGGCCCGGCACCGGCGACCCGCACCCTTCTCGTACGCGCAGCCCTCGCCGGGCCGGCAAGAGCGGAGCGCCACCCGGGCCCGGGACGGCCCGGCGACCGGCGGCCCGCGGATCGCCGTGGCGGACCGTGCCCGCCGAGACTTCCCTGACATGCGAAACATGCGAATCCCGTCGCGAGGACCTCGCGGCGGAGGGCGGGAGCGACGATGAGCTCAAGTGGCGAGATCTGGCGACTGACGCGCCGGGACGACCTGGTCGGCGAAATCGAGGTCAAGGGTGCGGACGGGCTGTGGCTCCGCGGCCGGTTCGTCGCCGGGCCCGCGTTCCCTGACGTGGAACCGCTGTTCCAGCGAGAACTGGCGCTGCTCGACACCCTCGACGAGGACTACGAGCGGTGGGAGGCGATCCATGACGAGATCGCGGAAACCGTGCGCCTGACAGGGCCGCATCGTCCGGTGGCGGAGTTCCTGCTTCACATCCGGAACGGCGAGGCGTGGTTCCGCTGGAGCGACGAGCCGTTCGCCGAGGAGTAGCGTCCGGTCGGCCGTGACCGCCGCCGCCGGTCCCGGTGGGGCCGGGCGCGCGGAAGCCGGCCTAGGTCGTCCACGAGGAGGTGAAGCGCTGCCAGGCGAGCTGTTGCTGCTCGGGGGAGGCGTCGACCTGTTCGGCGCAGTCCAGGCGTAGGTGCCGATCTCCGAATGGTTCGTCCAGGTAGTCGCAGTGGTGGGGGTTCGCGGAGTCCGCGTGGACGTTCGGCCGGAAGAAGCGGCAGGTGACGCAGATGCGTTGCGGCGGGATGTCGCCGTTCTGCTGCAACGTACGGATCAGCTTGACCAGCGACCGCAGCATGGCGGTCTGCTCGCGGGAGTCGAGCGTCTCGACGGCGCCGCTCAGGAAGTCGGGCCATTCGCTCGCACGATCCGCCATCGTCTCGCCGGCCGTGGTGAGGCGCAGGGTCACGGACCGCCTGTTCGCGCCGGGCTCCTTCACCACGAGCCCTTTTTCCACCAGCGTGCCCACCGCGGTGCTCGCGGTCGCGGCCGAGACGCCCAGGCGGGCGGCGAGGCTGCCGAGACTCGTCGGCCGCCCGCGCAGCAGTTCCAGGGCCTGCGCCTGGGTCGGCGTCACGCCCGCGGACCCGGCCCCCTTCCACGCCCTGCTCCGGAGCACCGTACCGATCTTGGAGAGGCCGCTCGTTACACGCCTCGCGACGGGCTCGCTGATCGCGTCGAAGCCCTCGGTCATATTTCGTACTCCTAACTTTGGCTTGACGTGGCACCGATCAGCATTGATAGTACTACTAACGGTTGATCGAGCCAAGCGTTTACAGGCCCGCTACCTGCGCAAACTCTGTTCGACGTGCGCACGCAGCGGCAGCCCTGGCGATCGGCATCGATCACGACCGCGAGACCTCCGGTCTCGGCCGTCCGGACGTGCGCGTAGGCAGTGCGCGTTCACGGCACCTCACCCATCTTTCGATGATGATGACAGGAGCACCCTCCGATGTCCCGTGTCAAACTGATCGACGCTCAGAGCGCCACCGGTGAGTCCGAGCCCCTGCTGGACGACATCACCGCGGCGTTCGGCACGACGCCGGCCATGTTCAAGGCCGTCGCCAACTCGCCGGCCGCGCTGAAGATGATGTGGGCCGGCTTCGGAGCCCTCGGCGGCGGACGCCTGGGTGCCCAGCTCGGCGAGCAGGTCGCCGTGCTCGTCGCCGACCGGAACAGCTGCGAGTACTGCCTGGCCGCCCACACCGCCCTGGGCCGCAAGGCCGGTGTCCCGGCGGGGGACATGCGCCAGGCCCAGGCCGGCCACTCGCACGACCCGCGCGTCGACGCCGCGCTCGGGTTCGCGGCCAAGCTGGTGGAGAACCGCGCGCAGGTGACGGACTCCGACGTCGAAGCGCTGCGTACGGCCGGTTTCGACGACGAGGAGATCGTGGAGCTGGTGGCGCACGTCGCGCTCAACCTCTTCACCAACTACATCAACGTCGCGCTGGAGGTCCCCCTCGACTTCCCGAAGGTCGCCCTGCGCAAGGCCGACTGACCTGGCGGGGCGGGCGGCGGGCGACTCGCCCGCTCCCGTCCCTCCCGGTACGTATCGCTTTCCGCAGCCGGGACCGCGAAGAGAGCCGGCACGACGAAGAGGAGACCCGTGTGCGCGCAGTAGTCATCCAGCACGTCCCGTTCGAGGGCCCGGCCCTGATCGCGACGGCGCTGTCCTCGGCCGGCGCGGAGGTGCGGGTGGTGCGCGCCGACCGGCACGAACCCCTGCCGGAGGCGTCGCGGCTCGATGTGCTCGTGGTCCTCGGCGGGCCGATGGGCGCCCTCGACGACCACGACCACCGGCACCTGGCGGGCGAGCGGGAACTCATCGCGCGGTGCGTACGCCAGGGCAGGCCGGTGCTCGGCGTCTGCCTCGGCGCGCAACTGCTCGCCGCGTCGCTGGGAGCGGAGGTACGGCGCGGACCGGCGATCGAGGTCGGCACCGGGAGCGTCACGCTCACCCCTGACGGGCTGGCGGACCCGGTCTTCGGACCGTCCGGGCCGGAACTGCCGGTCGTGCACTGGCACCAGGACACCTTCGACCTGCCGGAGGACGGCGTGCTGCTGGCCGGCTCAGATCGGTACGCGCACCAGGCGTTCCGCGTCGGCGCGTCCTACGGCCTGCAGTTCCACGTCGAACTCGACGCCGACGCCCTCGCCCGCGTCACGCCGCACCTGCCCCCGGGGACCGTCGTGGCCCCCGGCACCGCTCACGCGGCGGCCGCCGAGGGGGAACGGATACTCGGCCGCTGGGCCGCGCACGCACTGGCCGTCGCGGGTGACCGGCGACGACCGCCGGACGGGCACCGGCCGTGACAGGTCGGCTCACGCGGCCATGTCGAGGACGACGCGGAACCGGGCCTCGCCGCCCAGCATCCGCTCGTACGCCTTCGGCGCCTCCGCCAGCGGCATGGTCTCGATCATCGGGCGGATGTCGTGCCGCCCGCTGAAGGCCAGGTTGTCCTCGTTCTCGATCGAGCTGCCGGTGAGACTCCCGCTGATCGTGCGGGTCCCGAAGATGAGGTCGGGGGTGTTGACGGAGATGGGGTCCATGGCGGCTCCGACGACCACCAGCTGACCGCGAGGCGCGAGCCCGGCGACCAGCGGCGTCATCGAGGCGCCGCTGGTCGCCGTCGCGATGATCGCGGCCGCGCCCCCGAGCTCCCGCAGGGCGGCCCCCGGGTCCTCGCTGGAACTGTCGATGTAGTGGTCCGCCCCCAGTCGCCTGGCCAGCGCCTCCTTGCCCGTTCCCCGGGCGATGGCGGCCACGCGGTAACCGAGCTTGGCGGCGTACTGCAGGCCCAGGTGACCGAGGCCCCCGATCCCCTGGACGGCCACCAGCGACCCCGGGAGGCCGCCCACCCGCTGCAGCGCCTTGAACGTCGTGAGACCGGCGCACAGCAGCGGCGCCGCCTCGACGGAGCTCATGCCCTCGGGAACGCGTACGAGCCCGCTGCCCCTGGCGAAGACGACCTCGGCGTAGCCGCCGTCCACGGTGGTTCCCACCTGGTCCTGGTTCGCGCAGTTGACGAAGTCGCCCCTCCGGCAGGGGTCGCACTCGCCGCACTGGCCGCCCAGGAATCCGACCCCCACCCGGTCCCCCACCTTCCAGCCGGTCACGCCGTCGCCCACCGCGTCGATGACGCCGACGATCTCGTGGCCGGGGACGAGGGGCCGCTCCGGATCGGCCCGGAGCCCCTCGGCGGCGAGGACGTCGGTGTGACAGACCCCGCAGCTCTCGACCCGGATCCTGACCTGGCCCACGGGGGGCCGCCGGAGCTCGCGGACCACGAGCTCGAACTTCCGCGATCCGGTGACTTCGAAGGCACGGTAGGTGGACATGGCTCTCCTCATGGGGTTCGCGTTCTCGTCGCGGCCGTGACGGCCCGCGAGACGGTCCCGGAGGTGCTCCGGGCTTTTTCAATATGACCGGTCGTCTTAAAGGTGTCAACCGAGCTCCATCGTGACTTGACGGCATGCAAGACGACCGGCCATATTGAAAGCCGAGGGGGCGACCATGGCCAGGAAGAGCATGCGCGCGGAGATCGTCGAGGCCGCGCTGGAGCAGTTTCACGTCCGGGGCTACAACGCGGCCGGCGTGAAGGACATCACCGACGCGGCCGGCACGCCGAAGGGGTCCTTCTACAACCACTTCGACAGCAAGGAGGCCCTGGCCGTCGTCGCCCTGGAACGCTACGGCGCGGGGCTCCGCATGGACGATCTCGCCGACAGTCAGGTCGAGCCCCTGACCCGCCTGCGCGGGCACTTCGAGTTCCTCCGCGACGAGACCGTGCGGCACGGATGCACCCGGGGATGCCTCATCGGCAACTTCGGTGCCGAGATCGCCGACCGCAGCGACCTCATCCGTACGGCCGTGCGGCAGAACTTCCAGCAGTGGGCCGCCCTGATCGCGGCGGCGCTCGCCGAGGCCCGGCAGGCCGGGTCGGTACGTCCCGACCTCGACCCCGAGGCGACGGCCCGCTTCCTTCTCGCCGCCTGGGAGGGCACCCTCCTCGCGGTCCGCGCCGACCGTTCGGTGAGCGCCTTCGACTCCTTCTTCACCGTCGCGTTCGGCACCCTGCTCGTACGGGACGCCGACCACCCCGGCGCATGACCTCCAGCGTGATCACAGGAGAGCGACCATGAGAGAGCGATCATGAGAGCCGGTCCTCCGGCGGGCCCCGGGGCCACCCGGCCCGGGCGGGTGGGGCAGCATGGAGAGGTGAGCGACGGTACGAGCACGCTGGCGGAACTACTGGCCGGGGGCGGCGTCCTGGTGCTGAGCGGCGCCGGGATATCGACGGAGTCGGGCATCCCCGACTATCGAGGGCCCGGCGGCACCCTGACCCGGCACACCCCCATGACCTACCAGACGTTCACCGGCGACCCGGCGGCCAGGCGACGCTACTGGGCCCGCAGCTACATCGGGTGGCGGACGATGAACCGGGCGACGCCGAACGACGGCCACCACGCCGTCGCGTCCCTCCAGCGGCGGGGCCTGGTGTCCGGCATCGTCACGCAGAACGTCGACGGCCTGCACCAGGCGGGCGGCGCCCGCTCCGTCATCGAGCTGCACGGCAACCTGCGGGACGTGGTCTGCCTGGGGTGCGGCCACTCCAGCCCCCGCGAGGAGCTCGACCGGCGCCTGACCCAGGCGAACCCGCGCTTCGGCGCCCTGCCCACCGCGATCAACCCGGACGGCGACGTCGAACTGCCGGAAGAGGAGATGGACGCGTTCCAGGTGGTCGAATGCCGGGCGTGCGACGGGGGGATGCTGAAGCCCGACGTCGTCTTCTTCGGGGAGACGGTCCCGGCGGAGCGGGTACGCGAGTGCTACGCGCTCGTGGAGGGGGCGCGCCTGCTCCTGGTCCTCGGGTCGTCGCTGACGGTGATGTCGGGCCGCCGGTTCGTGCTGCACGCCGCGAAGCTCGGCATCCCCGTGGCGATCGTCAACCAGGGCCCGACCCGAGGCGACGACTACGCGACCCTCACCGTCGACGCCCCCCTGGGCACGGTCCTTCCCGAGCTGGTCCGCCTCATCGACACCGGAGCGGTGCCCACCGGCTCGCCGTACTGATCCGCCGGTACGAGTGCGACCCGTACGACGGCACCAACCCGACGAGGTCCGGGGTCGCGTTCCGTCCGGCACGCCGGGCCCCCGCCCCGCTGAAAGCGGCTCCCGGTCTGGCCCCACAGGTGATCCTTGACATACCCGCGGGCCGGCGACGATCTCGCGGGGAGCCGTTGGGGTCAGGGGTTCCAGAGGCGGGCTATCCGGGGTGCCACCCGGGCGGCCTGGGCGCGGCCCACCCGGGCGGCGGGGGCGCGGCGGGCCGGGTCCAGCATGCCGCCGAGACCTCTGCCGACGGCCTTCTTCCACGCCTCCGGCTCGGGCTCGATCAGCGCCGCCTCGGCGTCCGGGCCCAGCTCGGCGATCTGCTCCGCCACCCCCTTCATGACGCCGCCGCCGCGTGTCACGGGCGCGAGCACGACGACGCGGTCGTAGCCGGCGGCCAGGTCGACGTTGCCCGGGGAGCACATGCCGCCGTCGATGTACCGCCGGCCGCCGACGGTGGCCGGCGGGCGGGTGCCCGGTCCCGCGGTGCTGGCAGCGACGCAGTCCACCAGGTCCGCCCCGCTTCCGGCCTCGAACGTGACCCGCTCGCCGGTCCCGGCGTCCACAGCGGTGATCATCAGCGGCCGATCCGGCCACTCACGTGTCCCGCCGAGCCACCGGGCGATCTCCGTCCGGCGTTCGGCCTCCGGCGCGGTCCTGGCGGCCAGGGCGATCCTGCCCATGCGGGTGCCGAACTCGGCCGCGGTCCTCGACCGGCTCAGCACCCAGACAAGGCGTACCAGGCCGAACGCCGAGGTCCTGGGAGCACGCTCGCCGTCCGGTGGCGCGAGCTGCCCGCCGTACAGGTGCTCGACACCGACGCCGGCGGCGAGCTGCGCGCCCACCACGGCCCCGGCGGACGTACCGATCACCAGATCGGCCTCGCCCAGGTCGACACCGTGCTCGGCCAGACCGGCCAGGACGCCGACCTCCCACGCGATGCCGACGATCCCGCCACTACCCAGCACCAGTGCTCTGCCCGCCATCGTCTCTCCTCCCCGTCCCCTGCTGGATCTGCTCGAACCTGCTCAGATCTACTCAGACCTGCTCGGACCTCATCAGAGCTGCTCAGACCTGGTCCGCCGTACGGCCGACGAAGCCGAGAACGCGGTCGGTGACCAGGTCGGGCGCCTCCAACGGGATCGCGTGGCCGATGCCGGGCACGATCTCCGAGTGGCGCAGCGGCAGGAGCCGCCGGGCACGGGCGAGTGCCTGGGCGGGCCGCATCAACGTGGTGCGGGCCGCGAGGATGAGCTGCGCGGGCACGGTCACGCGGCGGAGCTCGTCGTCGGTGAACCGCCGTGCGGGACTGCGGTGCGGGCGGAAGGCGTGGGCGCCGAGCAGGACGGGATCCATGATCTCGGAGCGCTCGACCAGGGCGTGCACGGCCAGAAGGCGGGCCAGCGGGGGCCGCCAGGACGCGGGCGCCCGCATCGCGAACACCGCCGCGAACAGGCTGAGAAGGAACCGTGCGGGCACCTTCTCCAGGCCGCCGGGGTCGAGCAGGGTGACGGAGGCGAGCCGCTCCGGCCGGTGGACGGCCTGGTTGAGCACGAGCCAGCCGCCGTAGGAGAGGCCGACCAGATGCGCGCGGGTCAGGTCGAGACCGGCGAGGACCTCCGACAGCCAGGCCGCGGCGTCGCCGGAGCCGGTCACGGGCCTGCGCTGCACGCTGCCGCCGGGGTCGTCGATCGTGTCGATCGCGTAGACCGGACGGTGCCGTCCGAGTTCGGCCACCTGGTGGTACCAGGTGGAGGCGTTGGCACCGTGCCCGTGAAGCAGCACGATCGGCTCCCCCGCCACCGGCCCGCAGCGATAGACCCGGGTGGTTCCGAACCCGGTCTCCACGTCGATCGTGTCGTGGGGCGGCCACAGTGTCATCGCGGTGTCGTAGGCGGTCCGGAACTCCCGTTCCGCCGCCTCGCTGGTGAAGTGCCCGACCTGAGCGCGGGTGCCGCCGTCCATGATCTGTCCCCCAATTAAATTGGTACAGACGTATAGGGTACGGTTGTACCAACTAATCGAGGCCCTGTCCATGGAGAGGTCGCATGAGCCGCGCCGACAACCGGGAGAGCCGACGCAACGACATCGCCGAGGCGCTCCTGCGGGTGATGGGCACGCGCGGGCTGCACGCCGTCACGATGCGCGCCGTCGCCGCAGAGGCGGGCGTCTCGCTCCACCTGGTGCAGCACTACTTCGAAACCAAGGAGCAGCTCACACTCTTCGCGCTGCGGCGGCTCGCGGAGCAGATGGCGGAGCGGCTGAAGGCGAAGCTGGCCGGGACGCGCCGGCCGCGCGAGGTGCTGGAGGCCATCCTCACCGAGGCGATCCCGGCTGACGAACGCAGCCGGATCTTCCACCTCGCCTACACGTCCTACGCGGTGCTGGCCGTCACCGACGAGGCGCTGGCCGCGCACCCCTTCCTGGCCGCACCGGACGCGATGGAGTCGTTCGTGGCCGGTCGGCTCGCCCAGGCACGGGACGACGGCGACATGGCGGCGGACCTCGACCCACGTACGGAGGCGATCGTGCTGCTGGCCACCGCCGCCGGACTGGGCATCGCCGTGCTGGCCGGGCAGCGCGACGCGGAGAGCGCCCTGGCGGTGCTGCGCGGTCGGCTCGCCCGGCTCATCCCCGCGTGACCCCGGCTCGCGTGATTCCGGCCCGCGTGACCCCGGCCCGCGTGATTCCGGCTCATTTCCGGTCCGGCACGCCCAGCACGGCCCGTACGACGGCGTCGGTCTCGGCGAGGTCCCCCAGCACCAGCTCGGGACCGGCCTCGCCCAGGACGCTCGCGTCGTTGAAGCCGGTGGCCACCGCGATCACCCTCGCCCCGCCCTCCCGGCCGGCCCGGACGTCGTTCGGCGTGTCACCGACCAGCACGGTGTTGCGCGCGGTGAAGGACTCCCCGTACTTGCCCTCGGCGCGCTCCTGCGCCAGGGCCACCAGTGCGGCGCGGTCCTCGTGGTCGGTGCCGTACGCGCCCACCTCGAAGTCCACGAAGCCCTCCAGCCCGAACACCGTGAGCTTGCCGATCGAGACCGGCTCGGTGTTGCCGGTGAGCACCGACTGCACCACGTCCCGGCGTCCCGCCAGCTCCGCGAGCACCTCGCGTGCCCCCGCCAGGGCCCGGCCGCGCTCCCGCATGACGGCCTCGCGCACGACGAACGCCTCGGCGAGGGCGACGTAGAAGGAGGCGAGGAGCCGGTCCGACACCTCGACGTCGTGCGTCCGGAGGATCTCGGAGACGATCGCCCGCTCGGTCCGCCCGGCCACCTTCACCGGGTGCTCCATCCGCCTGCCGGTGGTGGCGTGCAGCGCGTGGTCGTAGGTGTCGGCGGTGACACCGCCGGCGTCGATCAGCGTGTGGTCGATGTCCCACAGTACGAGCGTTCTCGGCAAGCTCACCGCCCGAGCATAACGAGCCCGGAAGGCACGGCCCCCGTGGGTGTCAGAGGTCGAGGCGCGCGACGAGCGGAAGGTGGTCGCTACCGGTGGCGGGCAGGGTCCAGGCGGCGACGGGGATCGCCGTACGAGTCATGACGTGGTCGATCCGGGCGAGCGGGAAGGCGGCGGGCCAGCTGAAACCGAACCTCTCCCGGGCCGAGGCCATCCGGGAGGTGAGCGGGGCCAGGCCACGGTCGTCGAGGGTGCCGTTGAGGTCGCCCAGCAGGACGACCCTGTCCAGTTTCTCCGAGGCGACGGCCGTCCCCAGCCTGGCGGCGCTCTCATCCCTGCGCCCGGACCCGAACCCGTCCGGCGGCCGGATGCGGATCGAGGGAAGGTGGGCGACGTACACGGCCACGTCCCCGTGCGGCGTCCGCGCGGTGACCCGCAGCCCGCGGTTCCAGTCGGGCCCGACGTCCGCCGGTCTGATGTCCACCGGCCGCGGGTCCGTCAGGGGATACCTGGACCAGAGGCCGACGGTGCCCGCGACCGCGCGGTGGGGATGGCCGGACGCGAGGACCCTCGCGTAGACGGGCAGGACGCCGGGCGTCAGCTCCTCCAGCGCGACGAGGTCGGCCCCGGCCCGCGCCACGGCCGCCGCGGTCCCCTCGTGGTCGGGGTTCTCCTCGCCGACGTTGTGCTGGAGCACGGTCAGGTCACCCGCCGCCACCCGGTCGGCGGGCAGCACCCGTCCACCGAAGACCGCGACCCAGATCGCCGCGGGCAGCACCAGGGACGCCACCGCGAGGGGCGAGCGGCGTAGCAGCGCCGGTCCCAGCAGTACGGGAACGGCCAGGCCTGCCCAGGGCAGGAAGGTCTCCAGCAGGCTGCCGAGATTGCCCACGGCGTTGGGCACGACGGAGGGGAACGCCAGCAGCACCGCCACCAGCACGGCGGCCGACGCGAGAACCCGTCCGCGCCTCCAGGGCGTCCTGAGAGTCCCGCCCGGCGCGCCCCGCCTCCACGGCGGGCGGACGCTCCTCCCTTCGCCACCGGCTTTTTGATCCTCGACGCTCATGCACCCGACCGTACGGCCATATTTGCCGGAACGGATGGATCAGGCCGGCCGTCGGGGAACGCGGCCGTCAACCACCGCCGATGTCGGCCAGGCCGATGTCACTGTCGGGCAGTCGCTGGATGTCCGGGTGGGCACGCAGGCCGTCGAGCATGAGCGTCAGGTAGCGGTCCACGCCGCGCTGGGTGAGTTCGGCGCGCAGGCCGGGCATCGGTCGCAGCAGCAGGGCCATCATCATCGTCAGGTCGCCGGCGTCCACGTCATGACGCAGGTCGCCGTCGGCCTGGGCACGGCGGACGAGCCGGTCGAGGATCTTCAGCAGGGTCTGGCGCAGCCGTTGTTCCTCGGGGTCGGAACGCAGTTGCTCCCAGGTGCTGGTGAACCAGATCGACAGCCAGGTGGCCAGCCGCAGTTCGGCGGCGGCCTGTCGGACGAAACGCGACAGCGCCCGCCAGGCGTCCGGTTCCTCGTCCTCGGCGTCGCGCGCGATGGCGACCACGCGATGGAAGCCGTCCAGCGCGACCCCGCGCACCAGTGCCTCGCGGTCGGGGAAGCGGCGATAGAGGGTGGCGGTCCCGACACTCGCGCGGCGAGCCACCTCCTCCATCGGCACCTCGGCGCCGCGTTCGGCGATGAGGGCGCGGGCGGCCTCGATGATCTGTTCGCGGTTGTGCCTGGCGTCGGCTCGGAGCTCGCGGCCGGACCTTTCGTTCTTCACTTCAACAGTATACGGATGGTCTTCTTTCACTTATCCTGACTAAACGGAGGATCTTCTTTCATTTAGGGGGTAGAGATGACCATCGACCCGATACTCCGCAGGATCGGGCATCAGGGGCCCGTGGCCGCCGACCTGGAGACGCTGTTCGCCCTGCACCGCGCCTGGCGGCGGGCCGTGCCGTACGAGAACCTCGACATCCAGCTCGGCAGGCCGATCGATCTCGAACCGGAGGCGGTGTTCGACAAACTCGTGCGGCGGGGGCGAGGCGGCTACTGCTATGAGCAGAACACCGGCCTGGCCATGCTGCTGCGCACGGTCGGCTTCCAGGTGACGATGGTGGAGGCCGGCGCCTTGCGCGCGGCCCGGGGCGAGGCGGCGTGGGGCAACCACAACGCGCTGCTGGTCGACCTCGACGGCCGCCGCTGGCTGGCCGACGCGGGCATCGGGGACGGGTTCGTCGAGCCGCTGCAGCTGCGCGAGGGACCGCACACCCAGGGGGACCTGACGTACCGGCTGGAGCGCCTCGATCCGGACACCTGGCGCTTCCATCATCACCCCGGCGGGACGATCGCCTCCTACGACCTCCGGCTGCGACCGCGCGAGATCGCCGACTTCGCCGCCCGCTCCCGGGAACTGTCCACCTCCCCCAGATCCGCGTATGTCACCACGCTCATGGCCGCCCGGCCGATCGACGGCCACACGCTGGTGCTGCTTTCACGCACGCTACGCAGGCTGGGCGCCGACGGCATGACGTCCCGGGTGATCGGCGACGTGGACGAGTTCGCCAGAACGCTCTCCACGGACTTCCTCGTCCCCCTCGACGACCTCGGCCAGGACGGCGTCGCCCGGCTCTGGCACAAGGCGGGCACCCAGGACGATCTGTGGCGCGCACGCGTCAGTGACATGCCCCGGATCCGATGAGGACGGCGGTGGCGGGGAGGCGCCATGGCAGGGGATGACGTCGTGGGTTCGCGCTTTGAAGGGCCGTCAGGCCGTCGTCAAACGGCCGGCGAGCCGGTCCAGGCCCTGCCTGATCATCTGCCCGTAGCCGTCGTCGCCGAGCGCGCCGACGGCGGCACGCCCGCGTTCGAGGTGGTCGCGCGCCCGGTCGAGGTCGCCGAGCCTGCGGTAGGCGTCGCCCAGGTTGAGGTGCAGCGAAGGGTAGAAACCGCTCACCGAACCGGCGACACCAGCCCGGTGGGCCCGCTCGTCGGTGACCAGGTCGGCCGCCTCCAGGGCGCGAAGGTCCCAGAGCAGCTCCTCCTCCACCTCGTCCTGGACGTCGGCCATCGAGTGAGCGAGAGCGCACCGGTGCAGGGGGTCGCCCGTCACCCCGATCTCCTCCCACACCTCGGAGAACAGCTTCCGAGCGGCCTCTCGCTCACCTCGCCTGCTCAGCTCGACACCTTGGCCGATCCTGACCATCGTCACGTCGGGCTCGGTCATGCGGTCTCCTCGGGAAAAGGTCAACGGTGTTCGGCGACTGTAACGACCACCACCGACACAACGGCGCCGCCCCGACCCCGATCCCGGAAAGCGGCCTGGCTCGATCTCCTCGATCGGTGACCGGCCAGGCCGGTCGGCCCATGTGGCCCGGGGCGGCTCCGGCGACGACCGTGTCCACGGATGGCGGTACCGTCCCACTCGTGACTCAGCACGACAGGCCCGAACAGGAGGAACCCTTCTCCGCTGGCCCGTGGGAGGGTTCCTCGCGGGTGACCCTGCGGCCGATCACCGGCCACGACCAGGACGAGTTCCTCGAACTGGTCCGTGCCAGTGCCGACCTGCACCATCCGTGGATGTCCCTGCCCGGCACACCGCGGGAGTTCCAGGCCTACCTCGAACGGTTCGCCGACCGGCAGGCCGCCGAGGGCCTGCTGGTCCGTACGCGGGACACCGGCGCCATCGTGGGCAACATCAATATCAGCAACATCATCCGCGGGCGTTTCCAGTGCGGCTCCCTCTCCTACGCCGCCTTCGCGCCCACCGCCGGCCAGGGCTACATGTCCGAGGGCCTCCGCCTGGTGCTGCGCCACGCGTTCGAGGTGTTGCGGCTCCACCGACTGGAGGCCAACATCCAGCCCGGCAACCACGCCTCCATCGGGCTCGTCCGGCGGAACGGCTTCCGCAGGGAGGGATACTCCCCGGACATGCTGTTCATCGACGGCGCCTGGCGCGACCACGAACGGTGGGCCGCGATCGCCCCCGGCCAGGGTTCCGGCGACCCGCACCCGACCCTGCCCGCCCGCTGAGACACCCCGCGATCCCGCGCCCCGGACCACGACCTCGCCGTACGGCCGGAAGCCGGACACGGTACAGCCGCTTCCCGCGGCCGTGACCGGTCGCGAGTTGCCTTGACGCCGGTGACAAGGTTCTAGCGTGGCCGCGACAGATGGATGCGGAGGCCGCCGACGCGTGGCGAGACCACACGCCGCCACGGTGCCGCCACGGTGCCGCCACGGTGCCGCCACGGTGCCGCCACGGTGCCGCCACGGTGCCGCCACGGCGGCCGGCGACCGGCCATCCGTCGCATCGGCCCGCCCGACCGGAGGAACGACGATGAAGTTCGCAGTCAGCTACAGCACGCCCTACCACGGCGTCGACCCCGACAAGATCATGGCCTACGCCCAGCACGCCGAGGACTGCGGCTTCGAGGCGCTGTACCTGCCCGAGCACATCGTGCTGTATCCGGGGGCGACGGTCGGGCGCTTCGAGCTCCCGCCGTCGCTGCCGTACCTCGATCCGCTCGACTGCCTGAGCTTCGTCGCCGCGGCCACGCGACGGATCCTGCTCGGGACGGGTGTGCTGCTGCTGCCGTACCACCATCCGGTGATCCTCGCCAAGCGCCTGGCGACCGTCGACGTGCTGTCCAAGGGGCGGATGCGGCTGCTGACCGTGGGGCTCGGCGCCCTGCCCGGCGAGGCCGGGGCGGTGGGGGTCGACTTCGGCACCCGTGGACGGCGTGCCGACGAGGCGATCGACGTGATGCGGCTGCTGTGGGCCGGTGGCGAGGACGGTGTCGGCTTCGACCCTGCCGCACCGTTCCGCCGGGGCGACCGCCCCCGCGGCTCCCTCACCCCTCGGCCGGCGAGGTTCAGCTCAGCCGGGCGTGCGCGTACGCGACCATGGCGTCGCGCATGTACGCGGCCAGCCCCTCGGCGATCCGCTCGTAGTTCACCTTGAGCTGATCGTCGTCGGCCTGCATCCGGGCCAGGTGCGTGTACTCCGCCACG
Organism: Streptosporangium nanhuense; assembly: GCF_059358815.1. Classification (NCBI taxonomy): domain Bacteria; kingdom Bacillati; phylum Actinomycetota; class Actinomycetes; order Streptosporangiales; family Streptosporangiaceae; genus Streptosporangium; species Streptosporangium nanhuense. Next base: position 152,464 of record NZ_JCADBG010000016.1, on the reverse strand, counting down.
GTCGGCGTCCAGAACCGGGTCAGGTGCCGGTAGTGGGCGTCGAGTTCGGCGAGGACCGCGGGGTCGTCGGCCGGCGTGCCGGCGACCATGTGCTCGGCCATCCGGATCATTGCCGCCATCGCCTCCCGCCCCATGCGGTCGAGCTCCCGCGGAGTCACGGTGTCCAGGAGCTCCTGCTGCCCGGCCCGCTCCCAGTGCCCCGGCCACCGCTCGCGGGCCTCCGCGCCGTACGCCGCCCCGTCGAACCCCTCGAACAGATTCTCCGGCCTGCTGATTCTGGACATGCCGTCCTTCCCTTCGCTCTCCTGGAGTTCGGTGATGGTACGAGCCACCACGCGGGCCACCGCGTCCAGCCGGTCGCGTTCGCCCAGCAGCCGCCGGTGGTGCTCGCGCAACGCCTCCACCGGGTCGGTGTGCCGGTCGACGATCTCCCCGATCTCGGCGAGACCGAGATCGAGCTCCCGCAGCACGAGGATCCGCTGCAGTCGCAGCAGCTGGTCCTCCTCGTAGTGGCGGTAGCCGTTCTCCCCGACCCAGGCGGGTGCCAGCAACCCGATCTCGTCGTAGTGACGCAGGGTCCTCGACGTCACCCCGGACATCCGTGCCACCTGTGCGATCGACCACGCCATGGACCGCCCACCCGTTTTCTCACCGTCACCGAGCCGGTTCCTCCGGCCTGTCCACGACGCTAGATGTTGACGCGACGGCAGAGTCAAGCCGGGAACGCACGGCCGGAGACTCGGCCGCCGGGCCTATGCGGGAACCGCGCCGTCGGCGGGCGTGGTCGCCTGACCGTTCGCGGCGTTCCGCGTACGGACGATTCCCCAGCCGACGAGCGCGGCGGACACGACCGTGAGCGTGAGAGCCGCGACCGTGACCGCTTCCCCGAACTGCGCGGTCTGCCGCGCGGTCCAGCCCGACGTGGCGATGTCGCCGGTGAACAGGGCCGCGAGGATCGTGCCGGTGACGGCGATGCCCGCGCCGGAGGTGACCTCGGTGGCGGTGTCGACGATCGCCGTGCCGATCGTGGTCCGGTTCTCCGGCAGGCCACGCAGGACGTTGACGCCGGCGACGACGCCGACCACGCGCATCCCGGCGGCCACGAGCACGAGGGCGATCGCGACCGCCGGATAGCCGGAACGGCCCAGCAGGCCGTAGACGGCGAGCCCCGCCACGACGGCCACGGCACTGAGCCACGCGGCCCGGTCGAGACCGGCCCACCGCACGAACGGGCCGACGAACGCACCGCCCGCGATGAGGACGACGACCTGCGGCAGCATCCCGAGGGCGGCCTGCGCGGGCGTCCATCCCCAGTCGAGCTGCAGTTGCAGCGTCACCATGTAACCGAGGCCGACGGTCCCCAGCCCGGCCGCGGCCTTGAACGCCAGGCCGCTGGAGACCAGGGGGTGGGCGAGGAGTCTCATGTCGAGGAGCGGGTGGCGCGCCGAACGCTCGCGCAGGACGAACACGACCGCCGCCACGACGGCCGCCGCCGTGGCCACCCACACGACCCACGATCCGGCGCCCTCCTCCACGAACAGCGTCGGCGTGACGAGCGCGAGCACGATCGTCACCGTTCCCAGCACCGCGCCCGCGACATCCACCGGATCGCGGTGCAGGTCGGCCGCGACGTCCGCGGCGACGCCGAACCGCACACCGGCGATCGCGAGGACGGCGATCGGCACGTTCACCAGCAGCAGGACCTGCCACGGCGCGATCGCGAGGACCAGGCCGCCCGTCGTCGGGCCGATCGCGAGCCCGACCAGGCCCACGGTCGAGATGAGGGTCATCGCACGGACGCGCAGGCCGTCGTCGGCGAACAGCCGGAAGGCCAGCGCCATCGATCCCGGAGTGGTCATCGCGGCGGCGACCCCCATCGCCGTCCGGACGGCGATCAGCTGCTCCCCGGTGGAGACGAACGCGGTGGCCAGGCTCGCGACGCCGAGCAGCACCAGGCCGACGAGCATGATCCGTCGTCGGCCGAACCGGTCGGCGATCGCGCCGAAGAACAGCATCAGCCCGCCGAACACGACCGTGTAGGAGCCCGTCACCCACTGCAACCCGATCGTCGAGACGTGCAGTTCGCGGCCGATCGAGGGCAGCGCGACGTTCAGGATCGAGTTGTCCAGCATCTCGAACAGGAACACCGCCGACAGCCCGGCCAGGGCCATCCAGGCCTCACCCAGCGACCGGGGTACGCGGGGTTCGGTGGGGTGTCGGATGCTCATGGCGTACTCCTCGCCGTAGGAATCGGTGGTGCCGTACGTGGCGGCGAAGCCGATGCGTGCCGGGGTCGTCAAGCGGGCGGAACGGCACCGAGCGGGCGGAACGGCCGGGGTCCGCGCGGGTCCGGTCCCGTGGGGGTGCCCACGAACGGGCAGATAAGATAGAGACGTCTACCTTCCGGCCGCCAGCATAGGGCGACACGATAAGATAGGCAAATCTATCTAACGGAGGGCATGATGGCCGAGCGGCGCCGCGGAGCGGCACTGGAGAAGGCGCTCCTGGACGCGGCCTGGGCGGAACTCGCCGACAACGGCTACGCCAGGTTCACCATGGACGCCGTCGTCCAGCGCGCCGGCACCAGCCCTCCGGTGCTCTACCGCCGCTGGTCCGACCGCGACGAACTCGTCCGGGCGGCCATCTCCCACGCCCTGGAGCACTCCCGGGTCGACGTCCCCGACACCGGGAGCCTGCGCGAGGACGTCCTCACCCTCATGCGGACGATCAACACCACTCGCGCCCAGTTCATCACCGTGATGAGCGTGCACCTGGCCGCCTACTACCAGGCCACGGGCACCGGCCCCGGCGAACTCCTCGCCACGGGACACGAGAAAACCGGCGACGTCATCTTCGACCGCGCCGTCGACCGCGGCGAGATCAACCCCGAGCACCTCACCGAACGCGTCAAGACCCTCCCCTTCGACCTGCTACGCCTCGCGATCCTCACGACCTTCGCCCCGGCCCCTGACCACGTCCTCGAAGAGATCGTCGACACGATCTTCCTCCCCCTCGTACGCTGACCGCGCGATGTGAACGTCCGCCTCATACAGGACGTCCTGGCACTCGATCCCCTCTTTGATGTCGTCGCGCGCCCCCGAGGTGTCCACCGACCGCCCGAAACGCTCTCGCATGCACAAAGGGAATCTCCGTCGGTCGCGGCCGAGTTTCGGGGATGTAGGTCTCGCCTCGAAACCAGCGGAATATGAGTATCGCGTGCCGGAACGGTGTCAGTGCCCGGCTGCCTTCAGGGGTTCCGCGCAGGCGGCGTTCGGTCCGCAGCCGTCGCGCGAGATGCCGAACGAGCTCACGGGAGACGTCAGCGCGGCACGACGGGGAATCACGTGTGGTCTTCCGGCCGAGCGGGGTTCTTGTGGTGAGCCCTCTTCCACCGGAGGCTCCACACCCATTTCCGGCCGTCGACGACCTCTCCTGATAAGCCCGGAATTCCATCATCCATTCTTCGGAAATCCCAGCTGCCGGAACCATTCCGCTGAGATCACCTCATTGAATGACTGAAACTTTCAGTGCCGTTGACGGTATTCGACGCCGACCGTATCGTTCGATCATCGCCTATGCGTGCGTCTTTCATCGCGCGCACTTCCTGACAGGAGAGGCCCATGAAAGAACGGCGCGTCCGTCGGCGACGGCACCTGATCATGTGGCTGGCGGCCGCCTTGTTCGGCGCGTTCACCGTCGTCACACCCGCCGACGCCGCCACCACCTGCACGCTGACGTTCCAGGCCAACTACCGGGGGACCGTCGGCGGGCAGTACAGATGGCAGGTCGATGCGCGGCTGACCAACACCGGCACGACACCGTCGACCACCTGGGAGGCGGTCATCGACTTTCCCTTCTCGGCGGGGGCGTCCGTCCACCTGTTCTGGAACGTGAAGAGGTTCTCGACGAACGTGTGGAGACCGGCGTCGTGGAACGGCGCCATCCGGCCGAACCAGTACGCGTACTTCGGGTTCGAGGTCGACATGCCCATGACGACCACCTCGCCACCTCTTCCCACTTCCAGTCAGTGCAACATCACCTATTGACGAAACGGGCGAGTCCATGAGGCTCGTCCGTTCTTCAGTTTTCAGTGTGTCACGAGACCAGGAACTTCTCGTATTCTCCGACGACGTCCGCCCGGGCCATGAGCATGGCGTAGCCGTCGCCCCCGTAGGTCAGATCGACGCTCACGTATTCGCCGTTGGCGAGGAACTTGACGGTGCCAACGAGGTGATCTCAGCGGAACGGTTCCGACAGCCGGGATTTCCGAGGAATGAACGGCAGAGTTCCGGGCTTATCGGGAGAGGTCGTCGACGGCCGGAAATGGGTGTGGAACCTCCGGTGGAAGAGGACTCACCACAAGAACCCTGCTCGGCCTCGTCCTCACCCATTTCGAGCACAATCACCCAGCCGAAATTCGCTGAGATCAGCTCAATGAGTGATCACGGTCGCTGACGATTTTCACCTGTTGCGACCTTCATCGTTCCGACCGGATTCACCCGTGCTCATGGAACCACTTCTTGTGACCGATCGTCTGATGATTTGTGCGATCTCTACGCGGGCTGAGACGGTCGGGTTCGATTCTGGCGACGGTCCTCCTGATGCTGGGAACGGGATGTACGGATCAGGAACCGCCCAGCCGGCCCGACACGCTGCCTGTTCTGATGCCGGTCGGTGATGTGCTGCCGGAGGCCGTGCTCACAGTGCCTCGCAAGCTGAAGAACGGTGTCGCGGTGACGCCGGTGGCGTCACTCGGTGCGGACGAGCTGCTCATGATGACCGGCGAACGCCGTCCTACGTTCATCGGCCTCAACGTCGAGACAGGGCGTCGACGTACGTTGGCCAGGGCACCCGAGTGGGCGGCGTGCGGAGGGTGTTTCGAGATTCAGCACACCGCCGTCAACGCCACGCAGGTGGCCTGGCTTGTCAGCGGATACGCGCCGGGCGCGACAACCGGCGGCCGGCGCCATCTGGAACTGTGGACCATGCCCCGATCCGGTGGACCGATGCGCGCGGTGACGCGGCTGCCGCTGGACAAGAAGCGCGATGTGTTCGGCTTCCAGCTCACCGACGACACCGCCGCGTGGTGGAACTACGACGGTGAGATCTGGCACGTCCCGCTCACCGGCGGCGATCCCGTGCGGGTTCTCCCCGGTCGAAGGCTTCGCGTCACCTCCTGGCCGTGGGCCTGGGACGAGCGGGAACGCAGCGTGGTCAACCTGATCACCGGTCAGGAGACCCCCGCGAGCGGCATGGACGACCTTGGGGATCTGAGCTGCGGGCCGGCCTGGTGCGTCGGTGACACCTACTCCCCGCGCTCCCGGCTACGGAACGCCACGCTGCTGAGGCTGAACGGCTCCGAACGCACCACTCTTCCCGGGGACTCCCAGCTCCTCATGGCCCCGATCCGCGACAGGGTCGCCCTTCTCGGCCTTCCGACCATCGTCGGCGACATGTCGATTCCCAACACCTGGGGCGCCGGACAACTTGGACCGGCCCTTCAGCTCTACGACCGGTGCACCAGACAGTCCGCGTTGATCGGATCTCCGGATACGACCAAGGCCCGAGAAACCTGGAACGAGATCAAGACAGGTGCCGGGGCCGCGGCGGGACCGATCCTGTTCTGGGAAACGACGCGTGGGCGCTACACGGTCCTGGACCTCGCCCGCATCACCGAGTCACCCTGTACGACCTGAGGCTCTCGCACAGGGAACCGATCTCAGGAATGGGCTCTTTCATCCTGGTGGTGGTCGTCCTCAGTAACCTCCGGAACGATGCCTTCCGCAGCCGGTCTTCTTTCCCATCCGTCCCCATCAACCTCCGGCACCCGAAAGCCGGGGATGACTGATTTCGTCTCATCGTCTTACGACTTCAGGTAGGGCGTGGCATACCCATGCGGTCCGACCTTGGCGGCGCGGGTCCGGAAAACGCGTCCCTCCAAGGGACCGAACCGGACCATGTGAAGACGAAACAGCGTCCGCGGGTGCGGACCGCCAGGCGGGCACCCGGTCGAGAAGCGCCTCGGTCTGCTCCGGGTAGGCCCGCCTCGATGAAACGCGGAGCGAGCATGACGGCGTCCACCCAGGCGGCAACCGCGCACGCCCGGTCGATGACGTATGCCCTGTCGTCATCGATCCGGAAATTGCCGGAGTGCAGGTCGTAGTGGAGAAGGGCGTCGCCCTCCAGCGCATCAAGGCTGAACGTATCCCGGGCTGTTGATCTTACGCGTCCCGGATGGAACAACCCGTCCCGATGTCGTCCCCGTACCCCCTCAGGTTCCCGCCCGTTGTGAGGTCAGGCCTCTCTCAGGAAGGAGCGCACCAGCTCGGTGATCTCCGCGGGAGCGGTCCTTGGCGTCCCGGCGTCGAACGGTGGCTGTGGCGCGTATTCCAACCCGAGCTGGATCGCCATGGCCATGTCATCGCCCGCCAGCAAGGAGGCGAGATAGAGCGCCATGTCGATACCGGCCAGCACCCCGCCCGAGGTTATGATCTTGCCGTCCTTGACGAAGCGTTCGTCGACCGGCTGCGCCCCGAACCGCGAGAGCAGGTCGTGGGCCACCCAGTGCGTGGTCGCCCTGACCCCCTCCAGCAGACCTGCCGCGCCGAGCGTGAGCGAGCCCACGCATACCGAGGCGGTCCACGTGGTGGTCGGGTGCGCGGCCTTCACGTACCGGATCAAGTCCTGGTCCGCCATGCTCCGCATCACGTCCTTGGTGCCCGGCACCACCAGCACGTCGGGCGCGGGCAGGTCGGCGAAGGAGGCGGTGGCCGTCAGTGTGACTCCTTCGTCGGCGATGACGCCTGGCCGCTCGGCCACGAAGGTGACCGTCGCACCGGGAATGTTGCGGAGCACGAAGTACGGTCCCAGGGCGTCCGCGGCGTCATAGCCCGCGTACAGGGGGATGGCGATCTGCATGTCAGTGCTCCTTGGTACGGAATCGGCGCCGATACTCCCCCGGCGAGATCTTGAGGTGCCGCCGGAAGACGCGGTAAAGGGTCTCCGGCGTCCCGAGACCGACGCGGACGGCGATGCGGTCGAGCGGTTCGTCGGTGCTCTCCAACAGCCGCTTGGCCGCCGCCGTCCGCGCGTGCTCGACATACCGCGCGGGCGGCACGCCGACCTCGGTCCTGAACACGCGTGAGAAGTGGCGGACACTCGTGTTCACGCGTCCCGCGAGGGCCTCCACCGACAGGTCGACGTCGAGGTTCTCCTCGATCCATCCCTGCAGGTCGCGCAGAGGCTCGCGCTTCGGCGTCCGGGTGCTCAGCGGCGTGCTGAACTGGCTCTGTCCGCCCGGTCGCTGCAGGTACACGACCAGCCAGCGAGAGATCTCCCTGGCCAGGTCGTGGCCGTGGTCGTGAGCGACGAGAGCGAGGGCGAGATCGATCCCCGAGGTGACTCCCGCCGAAGTCCACACGTCACCGTCGCGTACGTAGATGCGGTCGGCGTCCACCTGCACGTTCGGATACTCGCGGGCGAGCATGTCCCCCACGGCCCAGTGGGTGGTCGCCCGCCGCCCCTCCAGCAGGCCTGCCTCGGCTAGCAGCAACGTGCCCGAGCAGATGGATCCGACGCGGCCCGACTCCCCGGCGAGCCTGCGGACCTCCGGAACCAATGCCGCCGTGCCGGTGACGGTTTCAGGGGTCGGGAGGCCGCCGACGACCAGCAACGTGTCGATCGGCCCTTTCACACTTCGTAGCGGCGTCTCGGCGACCACCGTCACACCGGACGAGGAGCGTACGGCTCCCGCGTGGACGGCCGTGACCTCCAACCGGTAGTCGGCGCCCGGGTTCAGCAGTCCGGCCGCGGAGAAGACATCAGCCGGACCTGCGAGATCGAGCAACTGGAAGCCGTCGAAAAGCACGATGACGACGCGTTGCGGCATGTCGCCATACTTGGCCACCCGCGGCGATGGCCGCAAGGACACATGTCTTGCAGATCCGGCCATCGTGAGGTGCCATGCCGGAAATCATGTGCGGCGCCGTTCGACGCGGTGCGGTCGGCTTCGACGCGGTGCGGGGGCTTCCCGGTGTGGGCGGCGGGAACCGACCACGGCGACCACACGCCCACCTGATCACCTGCCCCTGTCCCTGTTTCCACGAACGGTGAGGAGGCTGTCGTGGACGTATGCGCGGACCAGGGCTTGCTCATCCATCCGGGCGAAGCTCGCTCAGGGGTCCGGTGGGGAGCACGATCCACCCCTCGGAGCGCGCCGAACGAACTTGCTCCGGCGCCGGAACGGTCACGAGACCCAGAGATGCGGCGCGGGCGGTGAGCGCGGCGATGACGGCGTCCGTCGCGTGGTCGGACGTCCGGCAGATCCGCTCGTGTTCCCCCAGGTCCAGCCATGGCGCCGCTTCCTGGAGCTCGTCGACCAGCCGCGCGAGCTCGCCACGATTCGCCGGGCGTTTGTAACGGTCGTGGGGCAGGCCCCAGCGTCTGAGCGAGGCCGCGGGGTAGACCTCCGCCACGACACCGGTGCCGCTACGGTCGACCGGCTGACCCTGCCGGGCGAGGTCGGCGAGCAGGGCCGCGCAACGCAGGGCCGTGCTGCCGATGAGATTCGCGGAAACACTCAGAGGATAGAAGTCCAGGACTTTCTTGACCTCATGGTCGGTGACCCGCAGGGTGAACTGCCTGCGCCAGACGACGTCCGTGCCGCCCCCGGGCACGGCGACATGTCCCGTGCGGTGAGCCGTGATGAAATCAACGAACTTGTCCGGCCAGCCAAGCGGACAGTCGATGCCGGCCTTGTCCGCGCCCTTGATCGCTTCAATGATCAGAGCATCGTCCGCCAGAGTCTCGACCCTGCGGACACGAGCTCTGTCGGCGGACCAGTAGAGCCAGGCCACCGCCGTCGCTTTTGCTTCTGTCGCCAGGTCGACACCAACCGTGAGCACGGTTTCACGATAGGACACCGGCTGATCAGCGGACAGGCGGTCACCCTCGGGTCCTCCAGAAGCCGGCCCTCAAAGCAGGTCAGCGGGAGCGATGCCACACCCAGGCTCGTCCTGCCTCGGCGGCGCGGGCACGAAAGTCGCGCCCTTCCGCAGGACCGAACCGGGCCTTGTGAAGACGGAACAGCGTCCACAGCGCGGCCAGGGCGGTGACAGCGTCCGCGGGTGCGGACCGCCAGGCGGGCACCCGGTCGAGAAGCGCCTCGGTCTGCTCCGGAGCATGGCCCGCCTCGATGAAACGCGGAGCGAGCATGACGGCGTCCACCCAGGCCGCACCGCGCACCGCGAACGCCCAGTCGATGACGTACGCCCTGCCGTCATGGATCCGGAAGTTGCCAGAGTGCAGGTCGTAGTGAAGAAGGGTGTCGCCCTCCAGGGTGTCGAGACTGAACGTGCCGAGCGCCGTCTCGTACATGGCCCGGTGCGGCAGCTCCTCGGCGGGAAGGGCGAGTAGCAGCGCGGCCTTGGCCTGGAGCACCGCGACATTCGCGGCGACATCCGGAACGTCATCCCGGCCGGGACACGGAGTGAGCGACTCGTTCAGGACGGTCAGGGTGTCCAGCACGAGCGACACGTCCGGCGAACCGGGTGACAGGTCGGCGTCGCGACCGTCGACGTACTCGTGCAGCAGCACAATCCACCCCTCCGCCTCATCGCTCCACAGCAGGCGAGGCGTGGGCAGACCGGACGGAAGTACGGCGCCCACCCGTCGCTCCCGCGCGTACAGCGACGCGGCCGGACTGGTGGTGGAGACAGCCTTGAGGAAGACGGTTCCGCCGTCCTCGGTGTGCAGCCGGGCGGCGAGGCCGGGCATGAGCCCTTCGGTCACCGGGTCGGCTTTGAGGACCTGGCCGATCCGCTGCTCGACGGTGTGACGCACGTTGCCGGGGAGGTCGTCCCACTGTGGTCTCACGGTCGGCTCTCCCTTGGGTCGTCGGCGCAGCCCGCGTAGCACTGGCTGCATTGACTGGCAGGTATCCACAGCTTGGGGGCTGACCTTAGTGCTGGTGGGATGGACGGCGAGCGTTACGCCACGCCGTCACCGAAGCCGAACAAGCCCTGAGCCCGCGGCCGAGAAACTCAGACGGGCAGATCCCAACTCGGCCCGCCGGGATCACCCAGCCAGACATGCTGACGCTCCCCGCTCACGGTGAGCCCGTACGCCGACTGGTGCGGAGATCCCGCGTCCTGCCAGATCAGGACGGCGTCCTCAACCGCGTCCCACAGCCGCATCGGGCCGTGCTGGCGAACCGTCCACCCGCCTTCCGGGTCGGGCCGGGTGGTGGCCTGCGAACCGGTGGCCACGTCCAGCAGGGCGACCTCCTCTCCTCCCCCCAGCTTCACCGCCGACGGCGCGGCCAGCTGCCCGACGAACAGCCCGGCTGGATCGTCCAGGACACGCGGATCCACCCGGCTGCTCCTGCCGTCCCCGATCCCCAGGATGGGAGAGGACATCGGGGGCGGGCCGTGCGGGCGGGCGGTCATGAAGTAGACGTCGTCCTCCAGGAACCGTCCGCTGGCGGTGCCGTCGTCGGCAAGGGTCAGGTGTGCGAACGCAACCCCGCCCATCCACCCGGAAAGAGGAGTGGTGATCGTGCCTCCGTCGCGGACCTGCCACACCCAGGGGATCGGGATGTAGCGGACCGAACAGGTGGCGATCAGCCGGTCGTACTCGGCGTTCTCCTCGTAACCCGCGAGGCCGTCGCCGACCACGAGCGTGGGCGCGTATCCGGCGGCGGCGAGCGCGTCGCGGGCCCGCCCGGCCACGACCTGGTCGTACTCGATGGAGGTCACGGCCTCGTCCCCGAGCCGATGACACATCAGCGCCGTGGAGTAGCCGGTTCCGGTGCCGATCTCCAGCACCTTCTCACCGCTGGAGATCCTCGCGGCCTCCAGCATCCGCACGACCAGGCCTGGCAGTGTCGACGACGACGTGGGCGCCCCACGGGCGAGACCGTGTGCCTCCTCGACCATCACGCCATCGACCTGCGTCACCCACGTCTCGTCGCGGTAGACCAGCTTCAGCCATTCGTCCCCGGTCATCTCCTCGCGCCGCGCCACCTCCCACCGGTCGCCGTACTCGGTGGCCCTGGCGATCGCCGAGCCGAGAAACGGCTCACGCGCCACGGACTCGACCGCGTCCCGCCACGCCGGGTCGCGCAGGTGCCCGGTTCGGGCGAGCCGGTCAGCGAGGTCACGGCGGAGCCGCGCGGCCAGGCCGGGCGTGCCATGAGCGGTCACGGTCGTTCCTCCAGGAGCAGATCGGCGAGAGCGGCGGCGATCGGCAGGCCGGTGGCGTCTTCGAGCCACCCCCACTGCCCGTTGGGGTTGCACTCAAGAAACACCGGAACACCGTCAGCGGTGAGCGCGAAGTCGAACGCGCCAAAACGCAGGCCGAGGTGCTCGACGTACGCGAGACAGCCTTCGGCAAGACCGGGCGGGGGCTCGACCACCGTGTACGAGAGCCGGTCGTAGTCCTGTCGCCAGTCGAGCAGGCCGGAGTCGATCCGGACGCAGAACACTCGCCTGCCGACCACGGTCACCCGCAGGTCGGCCACCTTGGCGACACGTGTCTGGAACAGGTGCGCGGCGCGGCCGACGGAGTCGTCCAGGTCACCCGGTTCGACCGGGGCAGTCCATATGACGGCAGGCTCCCCGCCGGGACCGGTGCACGGGGTCGCCCGCAGCGGCTTGTAGACGATCGGGCCGTGTTCGGTCGCGAACGCACGGGCGTCGTCCACCCGATTGGTGATCAAGGTGGCGGGCACGTCGAACCCGGCCCGTCGCGCGATGGCGAGCTGGAGGGGCTTGTGCTCGGCCGCAGTGATCGCCCACGGGTGGCTGACGTACTGACACGGCAGAGAGGCGAGCACCCCACCGACCCCGAAGCGGGCCTGCGTGGCGGTGAACCGCTCGACCTGGGACAGGCTTTCCGGCAGGTACGGTGTGGGCCGCCGATGGTAGACGGACCGTACCCGCTCCAGGGCGACCTCCCGGGAGCGAGTGGTCAGGACTCCGCGCGCCGGGAACTCCCCGAACCACGCCGACAGGCCGGCGTCAGCGGGAAAGTCCACTCCGGGATCGAACCGGGCGACACGGGCGTCACGTTCGTTCAGACGATCGATGACCATGTCCGCCGTCGGATCGTCCAGACAGGTGAGCACCAGGATCACGCGGACGGCCCTCAGTCGGTGTCGTAGTCGGTGACCGTGGTCTGGTCCGAGGGCTGAGGGGCCGAACCGTCGCCCCCTCCTCCCGTCCTCTGCGACCTGCTGGTCTGCTTGTTGGTGCCGTGCTTGCCCGCTTCGATGATCCGGCCGGTCGTCGCGTCACGATGGACACCGGTCTGAGTGACCGGGTCGAGCTCCACCCTGTACGGGGCGGCGAGTGCGGCTTCCGCCGATGCGAACGGGACCGACCGCGTGAGACCCCATGGCTGTCCGAACGGGTTGTCCATGACTGCACCCTTTCCTCAACGTGGTGCGGGAGGTGATGCCCTGGTCCGCGCGATGCCGGGATGTCCTGGTGATCAGCACCAGACCCCGGACCTGGCCGTCCGTGAGGGCATGTTCCGACGGTAGGAACCCGCTCACAGCGGGTCAACGGGATTGCTCCAGATTGCTCGAAAACCAGCCCGAGGTCAGTAACCGTCAGCCGCGTGGCTCGACTTCGGCGTGCAGATCACCAAGCACCCGAGCAATGACCTCGCGAGCCTCGCGGCCGTAGCGGGCGATGCCCGCCAGGGAATCGAAGATCTTCACATAGATCTCGATCTCGCTGGGCTGGGTGAGGGTGAGCTCCGCGGCGAAGGTCTCGACGAGCACGGTGTGGTCTTCCAGGACGTGGAAGCCGTGCAGGGGCGTGGCCGCGTACGACTCCCGCAGCGGGATGACCCCGAGTCGCAACCTGGGCAGCGAGGTCGCCACGGACAGGCGGTCCAGCTGCTCCATCAGGATCTCGCGAGGCGCCGTTCCGTACCGCAGCGCCGCCTCGGTCATCACGATGTGAACGTCCGCCTCATACAGGACGTCCTGGCGCTTGATCCGCGCCTTGATCCCCTCTTCGATGTCGTCGCGCGCCCCCCAGATGTCCACCGACCGCCTGAAGCGCTCTCGCATGTACGGAGGGATCTGGAGCAGACCGGGGATGACGGAACACTGGAACGACCGGATCCGCCCGGCCCCGGATTCGAGCCGGCCGATCTCCTGCTGACGCGCCTTCACCCCGTCGCGGATCCGGCGGCGCCACTCCACGTACTTCGACTCCAGGGAGCGAAGCTCCGCGACGAGGTCGGGTTCCCTCTCCCTGGCGTCCGCTATCTCCAACCAGACGCGGATGTCGTGATCGGTGGGAACCTGTCTGCCCAGCTCGATCTTGCTGACCTTGGACGCCTGCCACCCGGCCTGACCTGCGAGCCCCCTGCCGCTCAGCCCGGCGTCCAGTCGCACCTCCCGCAGCTTGAAACCCAGTGCTTCGCGTGCCTGGCGGATGTCACTCGACACGCTTCACGAATTCCTCACGGGACACCGACAGCTTCCGGGCGAGATCAAACCATTCGCAGTGCGCGGCCACGACGCCGGGATCATCGATCAGCTCGGCACCCAGCATCGATCCGTCCTCGTCGTCGAAGTGAAGGACGGCCGACAGGGAACGGTCGAAGCACCACACGTCGAGCTGAGGGACACCTGCCCCGAGCGCGGTGTCGCGGTCCAGGTATCGGATGTCCTCCCCCGCCGCGTTGTTGGCCATGGCTCCATGCAACCCGAAACGGGCATAGTCCGACAGGGGAAGGGAGACCACCCGGACCCTCTGGAAGTAGCGTCCTTCCACAGCCGCCTGGCGGACCGAGTGAAGCCACGGCCTGTTGGCCCACTCCGGATCGGGATTCCCCTTCAGGAACCGGCGCAGCGGTTCCCGTTCGACCGGCGAGTTGTAGCGGTCGCGCGTCTCCAGACGCTGGGCGGTGGACCGGAACGAGGCGAACAACTCCTGGAAGCGGTCACCTCTGACGAGTTCCGTCACCCTTGCTACTCCTTCGGGATGAACGTGAGCATCTCGCGGGGGATCTCGACGATAGCCTCTCCCAGCCCGAGGTTGACGGCGTCACCGAGCGCCTGGGGGTCGAGGATGAGCTTGCCCTGGATGGCCACCGTGCCACTGGAGGTCTCGTAGGCAGCGGGACAGTCACCGTTCTCGGAGGACGTGCCAAGGAACCGCAGACGCATGTGCATGATCCTTCCCAGAGATTGCTAGAGATAGCTAGCAACGTTGACTTTGAGGGGCGTGGCGGACGGCGTCAAGGCTCTGCGCGGTTAAGGCCTCTGTAGACGCTCGTCCGGGAGGTGCCCAGGTCGTACCAACGCCCCTCAAAGGGACGCTTGACCCCGTACGCGGCCCGGGAGACGCTGACAACATGGATCCGGCAGGGCAATCCGCTGGCTTGGAACAGGTTCCGGCTCCCAAGAAGTGGTGCTGGGTGCGCGGCCAGCCCGCCGTGTGCGGAGCGAAGTCATTCGGCGGGCGCCGCAAAGTCTGGGCGCTGTGCGCAGAACACGCGGAAGAACTACCCGACCTCACTGCCCCAGCGCCGTGGGAGCACATAAATCGCTCTGATGTCCGGGCTGCGGGGGAACCTCAATATGCCTAAAGTTGGGCATTGCCTCCATATTCTACTGACGCGTCCATGAAGATCGTCTACGCTCCACTTCGTGACTGCTATCGACCCTCTCCCCTTCATGACCGGCATCGAAGGTACGTCAACGAGCTTCGGGGGATCGTCCCCTAGTCAGAAGTTCAATCCGCTTGGCCTGGACACGCTGAGTCACAACTTGAGAGAGGCGCTGGACTCGCGACCAAGGTTTCCGCTCGCTGATCTTCGAAAGTTCGTTGGCGCTGGGTTGTACGCGCTTTACTACGTCGGCGACTCCCCACTCTATGAGCGGCTACGAGATCAGGACATCCCGATCTATGTGGGGAAGGCCGAGGCGGGGAACAGCAGCTATGGTGACGCGCCTGACGACACGAAGCCGAAACTCTATGAGCGGATCGTGGACAAGCACGCGGGCAGTATCGCAGAGGCGTCAGTAGGCAGAAGCGGGAATCTTCAGGTCAAGGACTTCGAGGTGCGATACCTCCTGCTTGACGATGTCTGGATCGTGCTTGGCGAGCGTGCGCTCTTGCGTGCGTATAGCCCGGTGATCTGGAACACCTTGATGCCTGGTTTCGGAGCGAATCCTCCGGGGAGTGCCCGCAGCAACGCAAGATCGGTGTGGGACACCATTCACCCTGGCAGGCCGCGAGCAGGAATGATCTGTAACCGGCGCTATACCCGGTTAGAGATGGAGGAGCGTGTCAAGAGGGGGATAGAGATCTCCCTAATGGGTCCCGGGGATGACAGGGACGCCGCGTTGAAGGCACTGCGGGATTCGAGAGCCGACATGATCTGGTCGCCGCCCAAGAAGGGGGAGAGGGACCGACGCCTCAGGGTCTTCAGAGCAGCCGCGTTCATTGAGGAGAACAAGTCCGTCGGCAGCAAGATCGAAGCAACGGATTGGGTGGACACGCATGGCGACATGACCGCCGCAGAGCCGGATCCCGAGGAGGCGGCGGAGAACAACATCCTCGTGGCCGAGCTCGGGGATGCTTCGTGAGGGCGTCGATCGATGGCGGGAGCGACCCCTGCGAGCGGAGAGCGTCGATCGCCAGCGTGAGGCGCACGTTGGGCAAGTGAAAAATCTATTCGAACTTTTTCTCTAGAAGTTGCTGTAGATCAACAACTCCGCGGTATGCTTTCACCGTGTCTGATCAGCATGAAGAGCCAGTGAGTGACCGTACGGCCGTCGAGCTATTCGCCGGTGGCGGGGGCCTGGCCATGGCGGTCCATCGTGCAGGCTTCCGTCCACTCCTGTTCAACGAGTTCGCCAAGCGAGCTTGCGAGACATTGGTGGCCAATAAGGCTAAGCCAGTCGCCGAGGGTGAAGTCCCCTGGATTCCGACGCCAGGCGAACCATGGCCGCTGATCGAAGGTGACATACGAGAGGTTAAGTTCGGCTACCTGAACGGGAAGGTAGATGTCCTCGCCGGCGGCCCACCGTGCCAGCCCTTCAGTTTGGGTGGGATCGCCAAGGGCGACGAGGACGCCCGGAACATGTTCCCTCAGATGTTCCGGGCCATCCGTGAGATGCGGCCGAAAGCTGTGATCTGCGAAAATGTCCGCGGTCTACTACGCAAGTCGTTCGAGCCCTACTTCAATTACATCGTGCGAGAACTAGAACTACCCTTCGTGGAAAGGACGGAAGGAGCTACTTGGCAGGAGCATGACGCGGTACTGCAAGAGAAGATCGAAAAGGGAGACGTTGACCCATCGGAGCGCTATCGGGTTATCGTCACTCCAGTTAATGCCGCCGACTATGGAGTCCCTCAAGTAAGACACCGCGTCATCATCGTGGCCTTCAGAGCGGATCTGTCCGACCTGGAAGAGCGCGTGGCGAGGTTCGAGAAGCTCGTCGAGCCAGAGTTCTCTGAGTCCGCACTTATGCATTCGATGGTCGATGGTGGTTACTGGAAGCGACACAAGGACGTTCCCGAGGAGGTCAAGCATAGGGTTCTCGCAAGACTGCCACAGGTACTCCCCATGCCGGACGGTAAGAGTCCCTGGCGTACTCTACGAGATGCGATCAGGGGCATTGAAGGTCTTGACTACCGTGACACAGAGCTTCCCCCCATCCCACTTGAGTTGTTAGATCGCCAAGAACATCGTCTCGGCGGATTCCACGACCACATTGGCTGGCCCGATGCCCGCATCTACCCAGGTCACACACCCAACGAGCTTGACCGACCGGCGAAGACCGTCAAAGCTGGTGTCCATGGAGTGCCGGGAGGCGAATCCGTGGTGCTACTCGATGATGGGAGCCACCGCTACATGACAGTTCGTGAGACCGCACGTGTTATGACCTTCCCCGATAATTGGCGACTGAAAGGTCCTCGCGGCGAGAAAATGCGCCAGCTCGGCAACGCTGTACCAGTCCTGCTAGGCGAGGTCTTCGCCAGGGCTGTCGGTGAGGCACTAAACGGAGCTGAGTAGGGCGGCATGACCATCACCACAGACTCCTCTCGGGGGCGATGGAAGGACAAGCCACCACCGGATCGTGCCTGGAAGAGCAGCGAGAAGAACCGGAGCAAGAAAGTGACGACCGCTGAACAGGACCACGCAGCGGGGGCACATCATTTTCGGTACAAAGATCTCGGCGATGGCCGTCGGTCCTGTGCGTCCATCGTTTTGAGAGCGCCAAATCGGCGTATACGCGCCTACCTTCGTTGGTCGGACAACGGGCGCTATCCAGAGAAGTACGTAGGAGAAGTTGATCGAGATACCCGAGAGGAAAATCTGGCGCTCGCCTGGCAGATAGCTATCGAGCGAGGATTTCTCACAGCAGACTCTAACCGCGGGGCAGGGCGAGTTAGATGAAGGAATCATGGGCATCTACTTCAGCTGTACGCGCCGTTATGCAAGGCAACCGCGGTCGCGATACTCGTCCGGAACGAGCTCTCCGCTCAGCTACTCATGCTCTGGGACTGAGATACAGAGTCGGGATCCGTCCGCTCCCGAAGATCCGAAGGACAGCGGATCTCGTGTTCACCAGGGTGAAAGTCGCGGTTTTCCTCGACGGCTGCTACTGGCATGGCTGTGAGGAACATTACCGTCCATCGCGGCAGAACGCGGAGTTTTGGTCCTCTAAGATCGCGGCTAATCGGAGTCGTGACCGGGAGACCGATCGTCTGCTGAGTGACGAGGGCTGGGAAATCATACGCATCTGGGAGCACGAGGATGCCGTTGAGGCAGCCGTTCGGATAGCGAAGGTAGTGCGCCAGAAGCGAAATGCGCGTCCCGAGTGATTCGAAGCTCGCGAGTGTCCTGACCTTGTCGGCAGCCGAGCCATAACTTTGACATCACCAAGGCTAGCCATGAGATCCTCAAGGGATGTGTTCTTCGATGTTGGTTGCTGCTCCTCTCCTACACCGGAGGGAAATGTGATGTCCCCCGCTAAAGTCAACGTACAACCACATGGGCGTATTCTGTCGGTCCTCGGCGACATCGAGTTCGCGCAGTGGCAATGCATCTCCGAGCTAATCGATAACGCGTTCGATGACTTCCTCGCGCACGACGACATGAGAAGCATAGGCAGACGGCCCGCAGTCGCCGTCTCACTTCCCGGGCGAAACAGCGACCCACGAACCGCCGAGGTGTGGATCCGCGACAACGGCCGTGGCATGAGCCTGGAGACGCTGACGAACGCCGTTCGCGCGGGCTGGACTAGCAATAGCCGGTATGGCTCCTTAGGTCTCTATGGGATGGGATTCAATATCGCGACCGCCCGTCTAGGCCGGATAACAACAATTAAGACGACGCGCGCCGGAGACCCCTCATGGACTGTCATCACGCTCGATCTCGTGCAATTGGGTCGGGGCGACGACTATACCGTTCCCGTTAGATTCGAGCCCAAAGACGACATAGACGAACACGGCACGCAGATCATCATCGGCAAGCTGAAGACCGATCAGTGGGACGCACTATCTAAGCAAGAGGCACGCATTCGGGATCAGTTGGGCGATGTCTACGGATACCTGCTCCGCGAGCGTGACTTTCTCATCACCGTAAATGGCAAGAAAATCCAGCCACGCCTACCTTGTGTCTGGGATGCCTCACGGTCGGTTATTCGGCATGGCACCGAGATCCCCGCGATCACCCAGATCGATCGGACTCTCCCTCCAGCGAACGCCTGCATGGACTGTGGCTACTGGAACAGGGAGCAGATCGAGCGTTGCGATGAGTGCGGCAGTACCCGGTTGGAGCTGCGCGACCGCCGAATTTGGGGGTGGATTGGCATCCAACGCTACCTCCATAAGACCGACTATGGCTTCGATTTCCTCCGCAACGGGCGGAAGATATTGATTCGCGACAAAAGCCTCTTCGGGTGGGTTGACCCTGATGGGCTGGATGATTCGCTCCCCGAATATCCGATCGACTCACGACAGCGACGCGGACGATTTGTCGGCGAGATCCACTGCGACCATGTGCCGGTTAACTACCAAAAGAACGCCTTCGAGTATGACAGTCCGGAGTGGCGTGCCGTTGTCCGGCTACTTCGTGGAGATGGGCCCTTGGGAGAGAAGGCTGCACAACAGCGGGGTTACCCAAGAAACACCAGTCCTTTGGCGACCATCTACACGGGATACCGCCGCGAGGATCCGGGGCTGAAGTACTTAGTACCGGGTGACGGGAAGCAGGTGCTCTTCGACAAGGCCGTCGAATGGGCCAAGCGATTCCGCGATGGTGATCCTGAATACCGGACCGATGAGATTTGGTACCAAGCCGCTTACCAGCATGATCATCCAGTCACGCCCGAACCTGAGCCCGCTCCTGACGACATCTTTGATGAGATGGGGCTTGGTGGTGACGAGCTCGACCTCGGCGAGGATTCAGGTACGCCGATCTCTGGACAGCCTGAAACACCATCGGATCCAGTACCACCTTCAGAAGAGACTCTGGATCAGCGATTGGCACGATATCGGGACCGTGCGACGAAGATCGTCGATATCTCGGGCCGGTACGAGGCTTCCGACTTGGGAAGTGTCGACCTTACCGCTTGGGCCATCTCCGAAGCCTCTTTGAAGGACGCGGCGGAGAACTCCGTCCCTGTCTTCGCGCAGATGATTCGCGCCCCCAAGCTAGAGATCTTCATCGCGGCTAAGCACCCCCTTCTCACCGAATACGGAATGGAGATGCGCGACCTCGTCATGGTCGAGCTCTCTGAGTTCATGCGCATTCGCTGGAGCTCTACTGGTCGTGACCCTAAACCCTTGTCAATCGTGTTGTCCGACATCAAAAGCAGGGCAACCGACCAGAAGGTGACGGTGGATGTCCTGGCAACCCGCGCCGGCCGACTGCTCGATCGGATTCGAGAAGCAATGCAGCGTGAGATCAAAGGTTCTCCAACTGGATATTGGGAACTGCTCCAGGAATCCGACCGCCTCCTCGCGCAAAGGCGGTTCGCGATTGAGGGCGGAGATGCCGCTTGGGACGCCACGATTGGGTCTGGAGACTTCGCGCTGTTCCTTCCTCCCAGCGCCATCGTCCGGCTATTGGAGAGGAGGCCTGAAGCGTTCTTGGATGGGAAGGTCTTCAAACGCCAGTTCCTCGGTCTCAGCGACGATACCTCGCGGTCGTTGATCGTCTCTCGGCTGGTTGGGTACGTTAGTGACCTAGCATTGCTTCTTCAGCACCAAGGAGCCCGTTTCGGCCTCGCCGAGCTTCAACGAGCACGGCTGAGCTGCGTACTGATCGAAACCGAACTCGCGGACTCGGAGTAGGGGTGCCATGGCCGGAGGCTTCCTCGATCCCGCCTTCCTTCTCGAACTAGGGCCGAATCAATTCCCTCGGCAGATCGAACGGCTGCTCTGGCACATCGGTTTCACTGATGTCGTTAATATCGATGGCTCCGGGGACGAAGGCGGTGACGTCATCGGTCGATATAAGGGGCATCAATGGGTTCTTCAATGCAAATGGAAGATGCGTGGAGCCGTTGGCGCGATGGCGGTCGATGAGGTAGCCCGAGCTAAGGACGTCTATCGCGCTGCGAAAGCGGCAGTGATCACGAACACTCGCATAAGCGCGGACGCCACCCGTCGTACCGATCAGCTCGCCTTGGTCTCGCCACGGATTCAGCTCTGGTCCGGCACCACCCTGAGTAGGGCCTTTGAACGGGCCTCAGAGCGATTCGGCAAGATCGAATTCCGCCCCTATCAGAGGGATGCCAAAGACGCTCTCAATTACTCGTTGGAAAACACTGGTCGCGCATTGCTCATCCTGGCCACTGGCCTGGGCAAAACGGTCGTCAGTGGCGAAATTATCAATGACCACCTTTCTCAATTCGCACATGACCAGGTCCTTGTCACCGCGCATACCAAGGACCTGGTCGATCAGCTCGAACGCGCACTATGGCGCCACCTACCCAAGGGGACGAAGACCCGGTTAATGACCGGGGAGAGGAGGCCAGACGACCTTAGCGGGGTCACATGCGCAACGCTGGAAAGTGCCCTATTCGCAGTGCGACGCGGATATCGGCCAGGTCTGATCGTTGTAGATGAGGCTCACCATGTTGGGGAGAACGGCCATTACAGTGAACTTCTTGAGACTTTGTCCGGCTCCCGCCATCTCGGCGTCACCGCCACTCCCTGGCGGGGCGATGCGTATGACATCACCCATCGCTTCGGCCCAACGGCATTCACCCTCGGCATTGAGGAGGGAATGAAGCGTGGCTATCTCACTCACGTCGATTACCGTCTCTTCGCCGATAACCTCGATTGGGACGTCGTACGGCACGCAAGCGAAAACTCTTACAGCCTTGGCGAGTTGAACAGCAAGCTCTTCCTCCCCCAGCGCGATGAAGCAATTCGAGATGAACTCGCTGCGGCCTGGGGAGGCATACCCAACCCCCGCGCACTGGTCTTCTGCCGAACTATCGAGCACGCTGAGCGCATGGCTGACCTTCTCCGTCGTAACGGGCGGTGGTCCAACGCGCTCGCCGTTCATGCTGCTCTCACTAAGCGAGAACGTCAGTCACGGCTACTAGCTTTCCGATCCGGCGCTGTACCCATCTTGACCTCGGTAGACATCCTCAACGAGGGTGTAGATGTTCCTGACGTCAATATTCTTTGCTTCGCAAGAGTCACCCATAGCCGGCGTATCTTCGTGCAACAGCTCGGCCGAGGGCTGCGACTCCGCGATGGCAAGAGCCGCGTCGTCGTACTCGACTTCGTCAGCGACCTACGTCGGATCGCCGCCGCGTTGAGCATCAAAAGAGAGCTTGAAGCGGGAGACACCGAAGTGCTCCGCGACCTAGACCACTCCACCGTCGAGTTCTCTAACCAACGTGTAGGGGCGTTGATGGATGAATGGATCAAGGATGCGGCTAGCTTGGAGACCGCATACGATGAAGCTCGGCTGCAATTTCCAGATCCTTACCTGAACTCCGGCTGGTGAAACCTTGTCCGAGTTACCTGAACCGATCCGCGATCAAATTATCACCGAGCTCTACCGCCAGGCCGACGAACTGGACTGGGAACTCCTATCCACTACACAGAAGAAAATTCAATATCGGAAGTGGATTGAGGATCCTCGCGTGGGTGGTGTCCTCGGAAGTTTCTTCGATGAGCACCGCATGGGGACCTGGATTAAGGATACCCCTATGAAAGAGTATGCCCGCGCACAAGAGGGCTTCGGCACTATGGCAAAGTATGCACGAAGTCAGTTTCCTGGGCCTGACAGTCTAATTGAGCGCGCTCTTGGCAGAGGGTGGAAGCTGGTCGATGACAGCATAAACGAGAAGCCTATGAACTGTCTTGCCACAGATGGTAGTCGTAACCGTTATATCTGCTGGGGACGCCCGAATACTTTTCGCGACCTCGTTTGGGCTGCACTCAATAAGGCTATCACAATGCCTGAAAAGCCTTTGATAATTGTCGCCTTGCAAGATGGCATAACCCTCTCTGAGCCAGAAAAAGTAGCACAAAGAGCGATCGCCTCACATTGTGGGATCGATGTCAATTATATTCATCGCGAACTTAGGCGCTTGCCTTGTTAGATTGTGACACAGAAACAATTTTGCATTATTAGTAGATGCCTGTTTCGTTGATACTGTGAGCCTTTCCCATCGTATTTCGCGAAGTTGAAGAACGAGGATCGCTTTGACAACCGAGCTGCCCGAAGGGGGTAGCACTTCAGCTTCCACAGTACACACCGACTCTTCGACTGCGCGTGCGTCTACCCTCCAGGCCTACACAGGCATGGGGCCTTTACGGTTTTTGGCTCCGGCACGAAAGCAGTGGCGCCGCCGCCACGAGAGCAGGAGTCGCGGCGCCTATGCCGCAGGGCGAAGTCTTCGGTGTTCGGTACCCGTAGGACTGGTCCGGCGGGGTCGATTGCACGCGCAGCACGGTGGTGAGCGAGACGGCCATGGTCAGCTGGGCGGCATTGCCGCCTCAGCCGGCCGGCCCAGTATCACTCTAACGTCCACAACCAGCATCTTTAGGCCCGATATGCGCTGGGCGTGAAGTTCGGCCGCTCCTGAGACCTACTTCCAGAACGTCTATGGTCGGTAGTGTTCGATAACCTTGAACGCAGTTGTGTCGCTTCTATGGCATATATGGGCATAGGACGACGTTCTGTGAGGCGAGGTGGTCAAGTGACGGCTTGGTTAGTGATCGCGGTGGACAAGCGCAAGCGCGCCGGCGACGGGTATGACGATGACCCATCCCACCACTACAGCTGGGATGAGCGAGTGCCGAACGCCACAGCGATTGCAGTCGGTGATGTGATTGCATTATGGGATACGAAGAACCTGCTCGGGCTATCGGTCATCGAGTCCATCGAGGTTGGCGAAGGTGAGAAGAATCTCAAGTCCTGCCCGTTCTGCGGTCGGGCGGATATCGCTTCCCGCAAGAAGATGACCCCCGAATACAGGTGCTGGAAATGCAAGAAGGAGTTTGATCAACCGGTCACTAAGCGTGTGACGGTTAAGACTTACCGTAGCCATCATGAGGCCGGATGGATCGACCTTTACGGCAGCATATCGGGTGCTGAATTGCGCGAGCTGTGCGAGAAGGCTGGGTCGCAACTGAGCCTCAGGCGGCTGCGGTGGGATGATTTCCGAGAAAGGATCGAAAAAGGAAAAACTCGAACCCCGTTAGGCATCGTCGACAGCACCCAAGAGGTCATCACTGGCGGACATCGCGAGGCTACTGTGCGAGTACGCGTCGGCCAGCCTGGCTTCCGCCGGGACCTGCTGGACACCTTCGGCACAGTGTGTGCGTTCACCGGCCCTGGCCCCGAGCAGTCTTTGGAAGCAGCCCACTTGTACAGCTATGCCGCCAATAGCAAGCATTACAGAAGCGGAGGCCTATTGTTACGCCGCGACCTTCACCGGCTATTCGATCTTGGACTCATCGCGGTCAATCCTGAGACGAAGAAAACAGACGTGTCCAGAGAACTCAATATCTTCCCTGATTATGCGCGGCTGCATGGCGAGCCGCTAAGCGTCGTGCTAACCACCGGCCACCTCAAGTGGCTTTCCGAGCATTGGAACATGCATCGAATCCTCGCATAGGCGGCTATATTCACATACTCAAATTGACTATGTGAAGTATCATAATTAGGTTCCGCCGCTACGGCTATCTTCTTCGACTCCAAGAGGAAATCTCACCGAGTGAACAGGACAGTTTAACTTGGCTAGGGCTTGTCGAGTGCCTGAAGATCCACATGCGCATACCCAGTCGACAGATCCGCCCCAGCTCCAGCAAAACCCGTACAGGCTACTTAGAGCGCCTAACAGAATGAGTTCGACTGTGCTTTGATCTCCCGCGGTAGCGACGGTGAGAGGGGTGGCAGGTGGCGCGGCTGAAGCCGTGGGAGGTCAGCGACGAGTTGTGGGCGGTCATCGAGCCGCTGCTGCCGAAACACCGGCGTCGGGCCCGCTGGCCGGGGCGTAAACGGCTCGATGACCGCCTGGCTCTGCAGGGCGTGTTGTTCGTGCTGCACACTGGGATCGCCTGGGAGCATCTGCCGCAGGAACTGGGGTACGGCTCGGGCATGACGTGCTGGCGTCGGCTGAACGAGTGGCACAAGGCAGGTGTCTGGCAGCGCCTGCACGAGGTGCTCCTGGCCCAGCTGCGCGCCGCCGATGCTCTCGACTTCTCCCGGGCCGCAGTAGATTCTTCGCAGATCAGGGCGTTAAAAGGGGGGCGCAGACCGGCCCGAGCCCGGTCGATCGAGGACGAGCCGGCAGCAAGCACCACCTGATCACCGACTGATCACCGACGCCACCGGCATCCCGCTCGCCGTCATTCTCACCGGCGCCAACCGCAACGATGTCACCCAGCTTCGCCCGCTGCTGGAGGCCATCCCGAAGGTCTGTGGCAAGCGCGGCCGTCCACGGCAACGTCCCGACGTCGTGCTCGCCGACCGCGGCTATGACCATGACAAGTACCATGATCTGGTCCGTGAGCTGCAGATACGCCCACTCATCGCTCGACGCGGCACCGGACACGGCTCTGGCCTGGGCAAACACCGCTGGGTCGTGGAACAGACGTTCGCCCTGTTGCATGCCTTCCGCCGCCTGCGCATCCGCTGGGAAGTCCGCGCTGACATCCACGAAGCCTTCCTCAAGCTGGCCTGCGCACTCATCTGCTGGCGACGCCTCAACTCATTGCGTTAGGCGCTCTTAGCTGCGGACAAGTTCGGACTAGGTGAGGCTCAGCCATTTGCGAGTGCCCTCTACGCGCGTTCCCGCCTCTCTGTCGCCGGATCCAGTGAGAGTATGACCTCACAATGGCCTGCCTTTAAAACAAAAACATCTCCCACGAAATCGACCTTCACCGGATTCCGAATACACTCTGCGGTAGAGTTCACTTTCGCAGGAGGCTTATAAGAACTGTCGGCTAGCTTATCAGATCTCGAATGATCCATTTTTGATACCACCGATGAAGGTCTGCCATTCGGCGCTGGCAAAGTGTAGCACTGGCCCGTTCGGATTCTTGCTATCCCGTACGGCACGGCCGCCGCCAGGAAGCTCTGCCGTCTCTACGCAGTTGTCCTGCTGGGCGCTCTGGCTGCTCTTGTGCCAGGTGAGTACAGGGGTGATTCGGCCCACAGTTGTTACCTCTCCTCCTGCTGTAATTGATCAACCAGGGCAGTCACATGGCGTACGGACTGATTGACGGTCAGAGCAGCCGCTACCAAGCGATTAAATATGAGCGTATACGCCTGAACCTCCTCTGGCCGCTCCAAAAAGAGATTGTCTGTCGGCGTCTCCAGGTAGACGATCGACGGATCCAGGTCGCCCACGAAGTCCAAGATGACGAACCCGCTGCCCATCGCCGCGTGCGCACCAATTGAGTCAGGTAGCACCTGGACAGCGATGTTCGGGCGCATCGCCATGTCAGCAAGATGGCCGAGTTGTTCCGCCATAACCTTGGGACCACCGACCATCTTCCTCAGCGCCGCCTCGTCGATGACGGCCCAGATCTGCGGCGGGTTGTCACGGCTAAGGATTGCCTGCCTAGCCAGACGCGCCTCAACACGACGCTGAACGGCGGTCTGATCAAGAACCTGTCCGGCTTGGAAGATCGCCGTGGCGTAGTCAGCTGTTTGCAGCAGGCCGGGGATGGTCACGAGCTCGACGGTGCGGATCTGGGTCGCTTCTGCCTCGAAGCCGGGGAGGCTGCCACCAAACACGTCCTTGTACTTGGCCCACCAACCCCTCTCTCGCGACTTCCGGGCAAGATCGAGTATCGCCTCATGCACGACGGGGTCGACGACGTTATATAGGTCGAGCAGGAGTCGAACGTTACCGATATCAGGCAGAACCCACTTATTTTGCTCCATATGAGTGAGACGGCCACGCGACCATTCCAAGCGTCTGGCGACCTCATCGTGGGTGAGACCGGCCTGCTCACGTAGCCGAATGAGCTCGGCGCTCAGACGTCGCCTTTTGACAGTCGGACTACCGGTCATCTGCCCTCTTCTCGCACGTTAAGTAAGCAAATCGCACAAGCCGCCCGCCGAAACTAGACAATACCGGCGATGAAATTTTGGCCTTGAAAATTCTGCGGTCGACCATCACTATGTGAAGAGTATCCATCACCCAGAGTGATCTAGGTGCGACTCTCACCTAACGCACCTTTTGAAACTCTTGAGAGCAGTCCCTCGGAGATGGCGGCCCGATGTGGGCCAGGAGCTCGGTTCGTCCGCTGCCATCACCAAGCTGAGGACGCTCCAGAAAACGGTTCTGCCAGACGAATGGCGTCGTCTGGCAGAACCTCGACCGCACTCTGGAGGTGCGACCTGTGTCCAACCCTAATAGAACCCCAAAGATCATCCGGGTCCGCTGGCATGCCGAGCAGCCGCCCTCGCCCCTGGGGTGTCGCTGGTGCGGCCACCCCCCGTACGCGCACGACGCCGCCAGCCTGCCGCATCGGCCCGGTCATCTGTGGGAGCAGCCCACTCCGGTCCAGGTCCGTACCCGCATGACGGCCCGGCGTCGTCTCGGGCTCTGCGGTCGGCTGCCTTCGGCCGTGCCCCCGGTGCAAGTCGCACCTGCCGCGCCGAACCCGTTCACCACCGTGACCGCGCGCCCGACGAGCCGTCCCTTCGCGAGTTCTCCCACAGGTAGGGGACGCCATGTGCGACCGGCCGCGCCGTCGTACGGGCAGCCGTCGTACGGACGGGAGTCGCCGGGTGTACGGCCCTGGCCGGGCAGGCGCGAGGCGTATCGGAAAGGGGTGACGGCATGAGCGCACCACACGTCGAAGCGACCGCCGGAACAACGGAAAGCCTCTCCTTCGAGCGCGGAGAAGGGGAAGGCGACACCGGTGCGCCAACGCTCCGGTTCATCGGTTGGTGTCTCTGGTACGGCAAGGCCACCGAACGCTGGTGGGCGCTCTCCCCCGCCTGGTGCCGGGAGCGCGTCGGACTGATCGAGGCCGACGCCTTCGCCGAGCTGGTCGCGCGGATGCGGCACGTCGAGGACTTCCGTCCCCACCTCGCTCCCGAACAGTGTGAACGGCCACGGCGTCCTCTTCCCGGGACGGGCCGCCGAACGGCCGTTCCAGAGCCGCGGCCCGAAGGTGTCGACGGCACCGAGGACGTCAGGGTCGCGGAAAGGGACGCCGAGGGCGGGAAGAGCATCGCGATCACGAGGAAGGGGGGTGGCGGGAATGGCAGGACGACTCCTTTCCGTGCTCGTCGGCGTGTTCGCTGACCGGTTCCGGGCGACAGCCGACGACGCCACGGAACCGGCCCAGGCGGGTCCGGCCCAGGCGGGAGCGGTATGGTCGCCGCACCTGGGCCACGTACCCGGGTGGTCGACGCCCTCGGATCACGCGGGTCACGCGGGTCACGCGGGTCACGCGGGCCATACGGGTCACGCGGGCCATACGGGTCACGTAGCCGCGAGCTCTCCGGTGATCTCTCAGCGGTTCGGGGCCACCCGCGACCAGGTCAGGTCCGCGCGAAACTTCGTCGCCGGGATCCTCGGGGGCGACCACCCGCTGTACGACGACGCCATGCTCCTCACCAGCGAACTCGCCACCAACGCCGTCGAGCATTCAACCCAACCCGATACCGCGGGGGACGATACGGGACCGGGCGAGCGGGCACGGGAGTTCGTCGTCACGGTGGCCTTCGTCCCGTACGGCGTGCTGGTCACCGTCCAGGACCCCGGCTCCGCGCGGATCCCCTGCGTGAGGAACTCCGGGCTGGACGCCACGGGCGGCCGGGGACTGATGCTCGTCAACGACCTCGCGACCCGCTGGGGCTTCCATCGCGACGGCACCGGGACCGTCATCTGGTTCGAGCTCGGCTCACCCGGCTGAAAGCCCCGGCAAGGCAGATGGGCCGGTGTGACGGTACGAGCTCTGGAGGTATTCGTACCGTCACACCGGCCCATTCGGATCGATCTCCGGGACATCGTCCGTGAAGGGGGTCAGCCGTCGCCCCGGTCCAGGGCGTGGCGCAGGTAGAACTCGGGCTTGGCCAGGTAGCGGCGCCAGTGGTCGACCACTTGGAGCTTGTCCCACTCGGTGGTGTGGATGCCTTGGTCATCGAGTTCGAGGATCTGGGCGCCGGGCAGGCTGGCGAGGATCGGCGAGTGGGTGGCACAGATGATCTGGCCGCCCTCGCCACGCACCCGGTCCATCAGGCTGAGCAGCCGCAGGCACGAGGTGAAGGACAGGGCCGCCTCCGGCTCGTCCATCAAATACAGGCCGGGGCCGGTCACCATCCGTTCGAGAACCGTGAAGAATCCCTCACCGTGTGACTGCTCGGTGAGGTTCTCCTCCCAGTAGCCGTACAGGCCGGACACGTTGTTCCCCAGGTTGAACAGGGTTTCGGCGCGAAGGAAGAACCCTCGCCTCTTGAGCCGGGTGCCGTGGATGAGCCGCAGTCCGAGCGAGGTCAGCTCGACGTCCAGGACCTCGCCGAGCGGGGTGGCCGCGGGTCCCCTGCTGGCGTACTTCGTCCCGGCCTTCCCTCCCTCGGAGTTGATCCGGCACACGTCTGCGACGGCCTCGACGATCGTGGACTTCCCCGAGCCGTTCTCCCCCACCAGGAACGTCACCGGGGCGGTCAGCTCGACGCCGTCGACCAGGTGCGCGACCGGGGGCAGGGTGAACGGCCATTCGCTGGGGTGGGGGTTGGGAATGCGCAGGTTTGTCATCAGCATCGTGGTCAGTATCGCCGATCGTGCCGGAGTAGCCGCTCGGGTACGGACGGGATCAGCGCGGAGAACCATCCTCAGCCTCTCTCGAACACCGTGGATCCGGCGGCGTGACCCCGGTACGGCCGGCATCCCGCGTCCGGCCTTGATCGGTGCCGCCGGGATGACTAGCCTGATCGCCGTGCTGCCGGAAGGCGGGGCCGAGGCGATCGCGCCGCGCGGGAGGGGCCCCGGCCACGACGAGCCGCTCGACCACGCCGCCATGGAGTTGGGGACCGACTGACGATGAGCGCGGAAGAGGATTTCAAGCGGGTCGGCGCCGAACTGGCCGACCTGGGTGTGGGGATCTCCAAGATGATGGGGAGTCCCTCGCTCAAGGATCAGGCGGGAAAGGTGTTCGCGAGCCTGCAGCGCGACGGCTCGATGGTGTTCCGGCTGGTCAGGGAGACCCCCGAACACACAGCCGCGCTCCAGCTGGCCGGTGCGTCCCTGTTCGACCCCTCGGGGCGGGGCCGGGCGATGAAGGACTGGGTGGTCGTGCCCCACTCCTCGGCCGAGAAGTGGACGGATCTGGCCGAGGCCGCTCTCAGCCGCCCACGCTGACCACACGGCGATCGGCAGGCCGGTCGAGAGTGTGCGTGGTTTTGTCGGACGTTTGCGGCAGGCTACCCGCGACCGGCCGGAATTGGATCTACCTGGGGACGCACATGGCGCGCATGCTCCGCGGCATCGACGACGAGGTCTACGTGCAGTACGGGCTGTTCACCCTGTCCGGCACCGACCTCGGGGAGTGGAGCACTGGGCTTCGATGCGGGTCGATCCTTCCCCCGAGCCGACCTTTGAGGAGTGGCTGAGCTGGACAGAGAAGAGGCTCCGCAGGAAGGGCGTGACGATTCACGAGTGGCTGCGGACGCAGGGTGTCGAGATCGAGGACGGGGTCGAGGTCACGCCGGAGAGCGTCGTCCGTCCCGAGGGTCGGCCCGGCCGGTTCGCCGATCCACTCGTCGACCGCTACTCCGCGCGGCAGAAGGCCAGGGAATCCCTTCCCTCTGAAAGGCGTCGCGCGTTCAGAGGAGGACGCCGGTGAGCTTCTCGCTGAGCTCCCACAGCCGGGTCGCGGAGTGCGGGTCGACCGAGTAGGGCATGACGCCGAAGGCGTGGGACTCCTGGTTTCGCACCCGCTCCTCGGCGATGGCGACGGGGTCGTCGCCCTCGGGGACGAACGGGGCGATGTCGGAGTTCTCGCAGTAGACGCCGCCGAGTCCGTCGAGCTGCGGGCTGGTGGCGCACCACACGCTCGTCGCGGCGCCCTGCTGGGGGCTCTTCTTGTTGCGTGACGGGTCGATGAGCGGTTCGCCGTTCTCGTCGATCATGCCCATCCGCTGGAGGATCTCCGGGTCGGTGTACCGGACGAGCGGGGTGAGGATCCTGCCCGGGTGCAGGGAGAACGCCCGCACCCCGTGGTCGCGTCCGCGCCGGTCGAGCTCGACGGCGAAGAGGTTGTTGGCCGTCTTCGACTGGCCGTATGCGCTCATCGGGTCGTACGGGCGGTGATCGAAGTGCACGTCGTCCCAGACGATGTCGGACTCGCGGTGTCCCCACGACGAGACCGCGACCACCCTGGCGCCCTCGGCCCGCAGCAGCGCGGGCCAGAGCCGGAGCGTCAGCTGGAAGTGGCCGAGGTGGTTGGTCGCGAACTGGGACTCGTAGCCGCGCGCGTCGCGTGAGAGCGGGACGGCCATGATCCCGGCGCTGTTGATCAGCATGTGCAGCGGCCGGTCACCGCCGAGGAAGCGGTCGGCGAACGCGTCGACCGACTCCGGGTCCTGGAGGTCCATCGGTTCGAGCTGGACGCCGTCGATGCCCGCGAGGGTCTCGGCCGCCTTCTCGCGGTTCCGTACGGGAACGACGACCGACGCTCCCGCCGCGCGCAGGGCACGGACGGTCTCGACGCCGAGGCCGGAGTAGCCGCCCGTGACGATCGCGGTTCTGCCCGTGAGGTCGACGCCGGCGACGACCTCGCTCGCGGTCGTCGCGGGGCCGTACCCCGTGCCGAGCGGGGTTTGCGGTGTGGATGTGGTCATGCGATCCCCTCCGGGACGTCGAGGCCGGTACGGCCGGGTTCGGTGTGGCACGTGGGCCCTTCAGCGATGGCCCATCGAAGCGGAGGCTTCTCCGTTTCGATGGGACCGACGTTAACGGAGGATTCTCCGTTTAGCAAACGTGCCGTGTTCTCCCAGGGAACCTTGGCTGTGAGCAGGCATGATGCCGAGTGGATACCACTTCACGCGTCCGACGCGCCGAAGAACCGGGGTGCGTCCGGGAGGGCGTTCCCGGCGAGTCGCTCACGACACGTTCGCGGAGGTCGAGGCCGGGCTTCGCCGGTGCCGGCGGGGCCGATCACAGGGGTGGCCGAGCCCGGTGGATCACCGTCTCGCCGGTCGGCAACCGAGGCGCGCAGCCCTTTTTGTCTTGCTGGTACCGCTATGGGGTGGCCGGGAGATCGTGGCGCCTTCCATGATGTGAATACGACGCCATCTGGACCGGCGGCTGACCCCCTGCTGGGTAACCTTTAGTGAACGCCGTCGGTGCCCTGGCCCGACCCGCTGTCACCTGAGCGCTGCGACGTACGCCCTCCCGATCACCTCGGGAGCCTCAGAGCCCAATGCCTCGTCCCGCACCAGCGAAGGGCCAGCCATGTCAAACGTCATGTCCAACGCCAAGAGAATCAAAAGCCAGCTGTGCGAAGCGGTCAACGCCCATGATCTGCACCGGGTGCTGGAGTTCTACAGCCCGGACGCCGTCCTCGTCTCACCGGCGGGCATAGCGGAAGGACGTGAGCAGATCACCTGGGTCTACGAGCAGTTCTTCAAGGGGTTTCCCGACCTCCAGCAGGCGACCTGGCTGGAGGCCGACGGCGACAATCCCGTGGTCGCGGAATGGACGCTCACCGGCACCCACATGGGGCCCTTCCTCCTGCCTGACGGGCGCGAGGTGGAGGGAACCGAACGTCGCATCACCATCCGCGGCTCGTGCATGGCCCACATCGACAACGGCCTGATCGTCACGCACCGGGAGTACTTCGACCAGCTGGAGCTGTACAGCCAGCTCGGCTTCGGCCTGAGCGAGCTCGGTCTCCCCGTCGCTTAGGTCGGGGATGCTCGGGTCGGGGATGCTCGGGTCATGGTTGCTTAGGTCGAAGCCGCGTGGGTCAGGGCTGCTTGGGTCAGGTGCTCCCCCGGACCGGTCACGCGGGCGGTCACCCCTCACGGGCCCGTAACGAAGTCCCGGGTGATCCGGTGATCCGGGTGCCGGAAAGTCCGTTGATCCGGGTGCCGGAAAGGAAGACAGCGGCCGGTCCCCTCGGGGACCGGCCGCTGTGTCAACGAGAAGAGATCCCACCCTGGCTCAGGACGAGCGAGGCGTGACGGGCGAAGAACAACGTGACGAGCGTGGCGTGACGCGGTGAACGAGGTGTGGCGAGCGCGGTGTCAGGCGCCGTAGAACCACTTCGACGTCCAGATCCTGATCCACTCGCCCGGCGGGTAGACGCGGCCGTTGGTGACGATCCAGCGGCTGTTGGATCGCACGCAGTCGACGTCGGGCCAGTGGGGGGAGCCGTAGGCGTTGGAGTTCTGACCGCTGGGCAGATCGCGGTACGGACCCTTCGCGCCGCAGTAGAAGTGGCTGCTGGCGTCCCGGCTCAGCTGCAGCGTGGCGCCCGTGCGGTTGTAGACGATCCCGCAGGGGTTGGTGACGCCGCCGCAGGAGGTTCCGAGCGTGCCGACCTCTCCGTCGCGCGGCTCGTCGGTCATCACCAGGGCGTCCGGCGGCACCACCGGGTCGGCGTGGGCGCTCGGCGCTCCCGCCAACGTCAGAAGTAACGCCGTGGCCCCCAACGCGGCGGCCCCCGCCCGCGTACGTACTGCGAACATGCTTTCCTCCCGTGGATGTTTTCGTGCGCCGTCCCGGCCCTCGCCGGATGACGGCCGCCAGCACGCTGGGCCCCTGAAATCCAGCGCTGACATGAACATCGTTCGACATAGGCTGGGGTCCTGTGAACCTGCAAGCTTCCAGGGTGCGGTGAGGGCGTGATGGATGCGGACGATCCTCTTGCAGGCCGAGGGCTCCGGCGCCGAACCTGCCGTCATCGAGCTTTCTCCGGGCCGCGAGATCACTTTCGGTCGCGGAACGGCGAGCGTCCCGGTCGACTTCCTGCTGGACCATCCGGGGATCTCCAGGCGGGCCGGGATCATCTGCGCCATGGAGGACTACTGGCTGCTCACCAATCTCAGCCATGACTCCACCCTGGTCGTGGAGAACCCCGAGGGCGGAGGGGAGTTCCTCAAGGTGGCTCCGCGCCGGGTGGCGGCGCCCGTGCCGTTCGAGTTCGCCCGCGTGGTGCTCCCGGTGGCGGGCGGCGCCTGTTCCTTCCTGGTGTTCGCCTCGCAGCACAGTTTCATCGACCCCGACGCGCCCGAGACCCTGGCGGTCGGCGAGCCGACGATCTCCGGCTTCTCCCTGGACGAGACGGCGAAGTACTTTCTCGTGCTGGTCGCGCTCTGCGAGCCGCGCCTCCGCGACGGCGCGTCCTCGATCATCCCGACGGTGCCCGAGGTGCTGGAACGGCTCGGTGAGGTTCCCGGCTGCGCGGGACTGACCCGGGCCGCGGTCAACTTCCACATCGACTATCTGGCGCGTACGAAACTGCGCGTCAAACCGTCGTCCGGTTCGCGCAAGGCCGACTGGCAACGCGCCGCGCTGGTCTCCGTCGCGCTGCGCTTCGACCTGGTGCGGGAGGAGCACCTGCAGCGGCTGAGCACGTGATCACCGTGGCCGGCGCCGGACCGGCCCTCCGTGCGACCGCCCGGCCCGGCCTCCGGTGCGGACACGACCGCCGTCCGGCCCGGCCTTCCGTACGAGCACGACCGTCCGGGCCGGGCTCCCGTGCGAGCACGACGGGCCGGACGGTCTCCCGTGCGATCACGGCTCGTATTCGGCCCGGTACTTCCGCACCCGTTCGACGAACGGCCGGATACGTTCGGGAACCCCGTTCTCCTCGCGGATCACGTCGTCGGAGGAGCGGAACGCCCCGGCTCCCAGCAGGCCGGGATCTCCGGGCACCCCGGCCATCAGGGGGAGCCGTACGCACATGTAGCGGCCGACGGCGGGGATCGTGTCCTGGGGTGTGAAAGGCGGGGTGGGGACGACGCCGCGGCGGTCGACGGGCAGGTAGTACTGCAGCACCGACGGCGTCCAGCGTGCGAGGCCGTACTCGTTCTTGGCCGCGTCGAACAGATTCTCGTCGAAGTTGCTCTCCGCCTTCAGGATCCCGGCGATCAGTGCCGGGCTCAGACCCGGCTCGTCGCACATCGTCCCGGCTTCGACGATCAGGGCGCGATACCGCGGGGGGATGTCGGAGTCGGAGCGCAACCAGCGCCCGTACGGATCGGCCACGGAGGAGTCGACCATCGCGGCCCCCGAGACACCGGCCAGCATCAGAAGGGCCGCGGCCATCGCTCCCGCCGTCCGAATGCCCGTTCGCCGGGGCGAGGCCTTGACGGTGCCGGCCAGCACCCGCGCCCGGTAGAGCTGGCGGGCCGCGCTGGGCCGGAGCCTCGCGTCGGGGGTCAGGCAGTCACTCACCCAGGAGCGCCAGGCCTCGGGCAGCGAGACCGGAAGCGTCAGGGGCCGCTCGCCGGCGGCGTACTCCGCGGCGGCGACGTAGCGCGCGCGGGCGGTCGGGGCACTGAAGGGAAGGTGGCCGGTGAGCAGCTGGCATGCCGTCACGCCCAGCGCCCAGACGTCGGCCGAGACCCGCACGGCGTGCCCCCGCTCGCTCACGGGCTCGCTCCAGCGCTCGGGAGGCACGTGGTCCACGGAGCCCATCGGGGGGAGATAGCCGTGGGTCCCGTCTATCTCGGTGGCCAGGCCGAAGTCGGCGAGGCGCACCGAGCCGTCGGCCATCACGAGCACGTTGTTGGGCTTGAGATCCCCATGCACCCATCGCTCGGCGTGCATGTGCGCTATTCCCTCGCAAATCTCGCTGATCAGCCTCGGCGCGTCGGGAACGGCGGCACCCGCTCGAATCAGATCGGCCAGTGACCGTTCGGCCAGGTCCATGACCAGAACGCACGCGCCGTCGAGTTCGGGATTCTCGGTGTCATCGACGACGAGCGTTTCGCGCAGCCGAATCAGCCGGGAATGCCGCAGCCTGCTGTGCAGGCGTATTTCCCGCTGCGTCATGTCCTTGAGGTATTTCAACTGCCGCCGGGTGACCGTGCCCGTGGGCAGGAATTTCAACGCCGCGCGTGTCGCGCCCTCACCGTCCCGAACTCCCAGATAGACGCTCGCCCAGCTCCCCGTGGCGATGGGTTTGCCGACCTGCCAGTCACCTACGCGATACCCTCGGGGAACATTGACCGCCCAGCCCTCGGTGTTCACAGGCCTCCCGCCTCCCGGAATTTCCTGACCGGGATCGTCAGAAACGGTATGTGAAATTAGTTACCACAACTCGCGAGGGTGAGCGTAGCCGGGAAAGGCTCCCGCCCGCTCCCGGAAGAACCCCGGGCGATCGGGTCCGGCACCGTGAGAACGACGTCTCGCCATGTCAGGCGGCCGACGAAAGCCCCTCCGGCCCTGGGGCTTTCATTTCCCTCCCACCGGCCATTCGACGACACCGATATCGCCGCGCCGGGAATCGGCTCTAGGGGGTACGGGCCGGGCCTATGCCGTTCAACACCGTGGTGAGCAGGTCCTCGACGAAGCCGGGGGGGATCTCCAGGGCGGTAGCCGCGCCACCGCCGAACAGGTGAGGCAGGACCAGCTCGTGGCAGGCGCCGATGAGCATGGCGGCGGCGGCCTCGGCGTTGGCGTCCGGGGCCAGGCGGCCGAGGTCGCGCTCGGCGCGCAGGTACGCGGCCAGGTCCGCGCGTAGTCCCAAGCCGCTCGCCGCCGGGTTGGGCAGGTTCGCGAACCGGACGAGAACCTCCGGCCGGCCGATCAGGCCCGCGAAGGAGGGCAGGATCGCGGCGTGCAGCGCCAGCCCCTGGGTGATGTAGGCGCGCAGGTTGTCCTCGACGGTGCCGCTTCCGGCCCTGGTGGGCCGTTCGCCCAGCCCGCGCTCGACGCTCCGGACGTGAGCGTGCAGGGCGAGCGCGAGCAGCTCCTCCTTGCCCTCGAAGTGGTTGTACAGCACACCGTCGGCGACCCGGGCCTCGCGGGCGATGTCTCGTACGGTGAGCCCGGCGGTACCGTGCCGGGCCATGAGGCGTTCGGCGGCGGCGATCAGGTGCTCGCGCAGGCTCTGATCGCCCTCGCCGTCACGCAGGGCCGCTGCTTTTCTCGGGGACATCACATCGCATCGTAGTGACCGCGGGGAGTAAATGATCACCCGCTCCCGATGATCACCAGGAGCGGGTGACGGCCGCTAGCGGGTGACGGCCGGGGGGCAGGTGAAAGGTCAGGGGCGGGTGGCGGTGATCAACCAGGCGGCGCCGCGCAGCCGTACGGCGTCGGGTTCCTCGTAGGGCCGCAGTGCCACCGTGAGCGCGTCGAGGGCTCGGGCCGCGGTGTCCTCGCCGACCTGGTCGAGGGCGAAGCGGACGGGGCCCCACGCCCCGAGGAAACCGGCCGCGTCGGCGGCGTCCCCGCCCCACACCTGGGGCGCGTCGACCGGGGTGGAGGTCACCTCCTCGAAGCCCGCGCCGGTGAGCACCTCGCGGACGCGGACCGGGTCGGCCAGCGACTCCGGGCCGGGGGCACCGGGCCCGGCCGGGGCGGGGCTCGGCGGCAGGTGCTCGGCCATCGCCGCGAAGACTGTGCCCAGGTCGTTGTCGGCCATTCTCCGCAGGGACAGGACGGCCAGGCGTCCACCCGGTCGCAGCGCGCGGCCGATGTTGGCGAACGCGGCGACCGGATCGGCGAAGAACATGATCCCGAACCGGCTCACGGCCACGTCGAAACTCGAAGCGGGAAAGGGGTGGACCTGGGCGTCGCCCTCCTCGAACGTCACGTTGGCGACCCCCTCGTCGGCCGCGCCGGCACGCGCCCGCCGCAGCATCGGCGCCGACAGGTCGATCCCGGTGGCCCTCCCGAGTCGCGCCCGCCCGGCGGCCAGGCGCGTCACCTGCCCGTTGCCGCATCCGACGTCGAGCACGCGGTCCCGGTCGCCGATGGCGGCCGCCGCGAGCAGGTGGTCGTTGAACCCGCTGTTCACGGCGTCGTACCGGGCGTGGTGATCGGCCCAGTGGCTCCCTTCGTAGCCGTTCCACGCTTCCGCCTGCTCGGTGTTGACGATGGAAAGCATCGAGTTCCTCCCGTGGGTCCCGGGACGTCCCGAACGGCT
The DNA here is from genome assembly GCF_059358815.1 of Streptosporangium nanhuense. Classification (NCBI taxonomy): domain Bacteria; kingdom Bacillati; phylum Actinomycetota; class Actinomycetes; order Streptosporangiales; family Streptosporangiaceae; genus Streptosporangium; species Streptosporangium nanhuense. The sequence continues at coordinate 114,887 of NZ_JCADBG010000016.1, read as the reverse complement.
CCCCCGGTTCCGGGTCGCGACGCCCCGATATGAACGAGCGTTCATGAATACTCGTTCATAATGAGGACGCCGGGCGGGAGATGTCAATCGTCACGTGAGCGATCCGGAAGCGGGGAGGGGTGACGCGGCGGACGCCGTTCGCGGGAACCGGCGTCATCACCCTCGTTCAGCCGAACCGGATGTGCCTGGCCCCCGTCCACGCACGCCTCAGGCGTCCCCGCAGCGCGCCGTCCGTGTCCGGGGCGAGCGCCGGACCGGCCGAGGCGGCGATGTGGTCGGCGACCAGCGGAATCGTGAGGCGGTCGGTCCACACGTGCTCGGCGAACTCCCGCTCGCGCAGCCGTTCCAGGCACAGGTCGAGCCTGGACACGGGCCGTCCCGGGCGGGAAAGGCCGTGGCCGCTCGGAGGACGCGCCGGTGTCTCGCCGGTGACCCTTGACCCCTGATCCTCCGTACGCCCCTGAAAAGCACGGCGGGTCAAGGGGCAGGGGTCAGGGGTCGGTGGTCGGGGATTCAGGACGCGGGCTTCTCGTCGGTCCAGCCGGCTTCGATGACGGTCTGGGAGTGCCACACCGTGCCCGGCTCGAATCCGGCCTGCAGGCCACCCGGCCGTACCACGACGTTCTCCCTGGCCAGTGCCGTGCCGGTCTCCTCGTCGAAGATCAGGCGGTTCAGCAGGACACCGTCGGCGCCCTTGGCGTCCGCCTTGGCCCTGGCCCGCTCCTCGATGGCGACCGAGCTGCCGGTGCGGCCCTCCGCGTCGGTGACGTCGCGGTCGACCTTGACGGTCTTGAGGTCGGCCAGCATCCGGAAGGCGGCGCCGCGCACCTGCGGGGTGACCGGCATGTCGGTGATCAGCCCGATCGCGACGGAGAACAGCCAGGTGTCCGACGACATCGGGGTGTCCGCCTCGGTGCCGGTCCCCTTGTAGGCGCGCAGCAGCCAGGCCTTGAGGCCGCCGGGGTCGTCGGGCAGGCCGCGCAGGTCCTTCATGGTGACGTTGCGGCCCAGCCAGAACACCTTGTCCCCGTCGACGAGCGGAGCCCGGCTGTCCTTCGCCTCTCCCTGCTCGGTCGACACGACGTACCCGCCCCTCGGGCCCCCCTGCTTGCCGGGGACCTCGACCTCGATCCTGGTCGGGGAACCGGCCCGCCGCCAGGCCGCCTCGTCGTCCGGGCTCGCGGGCCGCGCCCCGAGCGACCGCGTCCGGAACCACTGCTCCCCGCCGGTCGCGAACGGGGTCCAGCCCTCGTCCCGGGTCCGCTCGACGACGGTGTAGTCCCCGTCGGCCGCCTCGGACAGCGTCCGGGTCACCGACGCGGTGTGCCAGTAGGCGCCGGTCGTGTCCGGCTGGCGGGCCGCCCCGTGGGCGGCGGCGAGCAGGATGGACCTGCTGGAGAGCTCGACCCGCGGGGCGGAGGCCGTCGGGCTGGAGGTCGTCGAGCCGGAGACCGTCAGGTCCGGGTTCGCCGGGGCGGAGGACGCGTCCGGGACCGTGCCGCCGGTCGCGGAGATCGTGACGGCGACCGCGGTCGCGGCCGCGGCGGCCCCGGCGAGGCCGAGGCCCCACCCCGGGCGGGCGACCCCGCGCCTGGCCGGCGCCCGCCGGGGCTCCGCCATGGCGCGGGAGAGCTCGGCGGCCCGGGTACGCGGATCGACCGGCGCGTCCCCCAGGTGCTCGGGGCGTGCGGCCCGCAGCTGATCGATGGGGTTCATGACCACTCCTCGCTGAGGTTCCTCATCCGGGGTCCGGGGTACGCGGCGGTGTCCATCTCCTGCTTGAGCCGCTTGCGCGCGCGGTGGAGCCGCACCCGGAAGGCGGTCGGGGAGCAGCCGACGACCCGCGCCGCGTCGCGGGGGGAGAGCCCCTGCCAGGCGGTCAGGATCAGGAGCTCCCGGTCGTCCTCCGACAGCCCCGTCAGCGCCTTGAGCACGCTGAGCCGCTCCGCCACCTGCTCGGCGACGTCGTCCTCGATCCAGGTCCGCAGCTCGGCGCCGATCGCGTCGCGCCGGACCTCCGCCCGGATGTTGTCGCGCAGCACGTTGCGGGCCACCCCGAGGAGCCACGGCAGGGCCGGCTCCGGCACGTCCTCCAGCCGCCGCCAGGCGATCGCGAACGTCTCGCTCACCACCTCGTCCGCCACCTGCCGTCCCGCCCTGCTGACCACGTAGGCCCAGACACGCTGCCGGCACTCGTCGTACATGCTGGTGAACCGTTGCGAGTCGTCCGTCACCGCCCCGCCCCCTTCGTACCGGATGTGTTGTTCTGACACCGGGAAATGGCCGGGGCCCCTCGTTTGTTACCTGCCTTCCTTAAGAAAAATGGTACGAACCGCCACAAATCAGGAATCACCCCTGCCCGGACCCGCCCGTCAGGGCGTCAGCACTTCGTCCCCGCCGGAGGCAGTACGCGGTCGGTGAGATAGCGGTCGATGTGATCGCGGGCGCAGGGGTTGGAAGCGTGGAGCGTGTGGCCGGGGCCCTCGTGGCGGACGGTGACGCTGCCCGGCACCTGCTTGAGCACCCGCTGGACGGCGTCCGACTCGCCCCAGGCTCCCGCGCCGAGCATGGGCGGCAGGCCCTTCGGCAGCGGCGCGGGCGGGTTGGTCACCTTCACCGGCCAGCCGACGCAGCCGAGGGTCCCGGTCGCCATGGTGTTGGCGGTTCCCGCGTTGGGCGCGACCTTGCGCAGCCGGGCGATCATCGCCTCCAGCTCGGCGCGGTCGGCGGGACGGGGCCAGTCGACGCACTCGGTGACGCCGGTCGACTGGTCGGGGTAGCGGGCGCCGCGCTCGGGCACGAAGCCGGAGGCGTCGCCGCCGACGGCCGCGCGGATGTCCCGCGCCAGCTCCGGCCACGCCTCGGCGCCGTCCCTGGCCGCGCTCACCGCGAAGGCCTGCAGGTCGCGCCCCTCGTACGCGATCCCGGCCTTCTTGGCGGGGATCGGCCTGCGGTCGGCCCCGGCGACCAGCCCGCGCCACTTCGCGGGCACGTCGCGGCACTTCCCGGCGGCGGCGCACCAGTCGAAGAAGCGGCCGAGGGCCTCCTCGTTGCTCCGGGCCATCTTCTCCAGCTCGCCGTCCCAGTCGGCGGCGCTGTGGTTCCACGTGCCGTCGAGCACCATCGTGCGCACCTGGCCGGGGAAGAGGCGGGCGTAGTCCTGTCCGTAGAACCCGGCGTAGGAGGCGCCGTAGAAGTTGAGCTTCGCGCCGCCGAGCGCCTTCCTGATCGCCTCCATGTCCCTGGCGTGGTCGGCCGAGCTCATGTTGGCGAAGAACTCGGGATCCTTGTTGCGGCAGGCCTCGGCGTAGCCTCGGTTGGTGTCGGAGAGCCGCCCGAAGTCGGCGTCGTTCTCGGGGAACGTGGGCAGCGGGATCCGTGTCCAGGTACACGGCAGGCCGGTGCTCAGGCCGCGGATCTGCTCGCCGTAGCCCCGGGTGTCCCAGGTGACGATGTCCATGCGCTCACGGAGCTCGTCCCACTGGTCCACAGACTGGGTGATGGCGATCCCCGGCGCGCCGGGGCCGCCGTAGGCGATCAGGACGGAGCCCTCGGAGGTGCCGGTCGCCTTCAGGCGGCCCAGCTTCAGGGTGATCTCGCGCCCGTCGGGCCGCTGCCAGTCGACGGGGACCCGCAGGTCGGCGCATTCCATCCCGACCTTGTCACCCGGGCAGGCGCTCCAGTCGAGGGGATCTGTCTGTGGCGCCTGTACGCCCGAGCCGAGCAGGCTCAGGACGATGGCGATTGACGTCAGCATGACGGCCACGATCTCCGAACGGCCACCCCTGCCACATCGGAGCCCGGTCTGATTCCGGAGACGGCGGATCAGACCGGGGGATGTCATCCCGCGAGGGCTCACGCCTCCCGGCCGGCGAAGGCGAGACCGCTACCGTCGTGCCCCGCCCGGAACCGGGTGAGGGTCCAGCCCGGAACCAGGTGACGTGCCCCGTCCGGAACCAGGTGACATGTCCAGCCCGGAACCAGGTGACGTGTCCCGTCCGGAACCAGGTGATCGGGACGTCCTCTAGCGCCGGATGACGGGCGGATCAGGATCATCCCTCGCGTCACCGGCGTCGAAGGCCGATGATGAACGAGTGCCCGAGTCCTCCTCCCCCTCCGCGCGGCGCACCCCTGACAGGTCCTCCTCCGCACCACACGCCCCTCGCGCGTCCACCCCGGCCGCCCCCTTCGCCGGGCGGCCCGTCGGCGCGGTCGCGCTGGCCACGCTCGCCGTGCTGCTGGCCGCGAGCCCGCGCTACGGCTACCACCGCGACGAGCTGTACTTCCGGATGCTGGGCGAACAGCCCGCCCTCGGATACTTCGACACCCCGCCACTGACCCCGCTGATCGCGCGGGCCTCGATCGCCGTCCTCGGCGACACCGTGGTCGCCCTGCGCGTCGTTCCCGCCCTGATCGCGTCGCTCGTCGTCGTCCTGGTCGCCCTCCTGGCCCGGGAGCTCGGCGGCGACCGGAGGGCGCAGATCGTCGCCGCGGCGGGAATCGCCACCACGACCCTGCTCCTGCTCGGCGGGCACTCCCTGCTCACCCTGGGTGTCGACCTGCCGCTCTGGGTCGCGGCGGCGCTGTTCGCCGTACGGGCGCTGCGGGGCGACGGCCGCTGGTGGCTCGCCCTGGGTGCCGTCGCGGGGGTGGCGACGTACAACCGGCAGCTGATCGTGCTGCTCCTGGTCAGCGTGGGCGTGGGCGTGCTGGTGGCAGGGCCGCGCGAGGTGCTGCGGGACCGCGGGCTCTGGCTCGGCGCGCTGCTCGCCCTCGCGATCGCCGCGCCCAACCTGGTCTACCAGGTGACCCACGGCTGGCCGCAGCTGGTGATGGCCGGGGCGCTGGAGGCGGACGAGGGCGCCGACAACCGCCTCGCCTTCGTACCGTTGCAGATCCTGCTGCTCGGCCCGCCCCAGGCGGTCTTCCAGGTGGCCGGTGCCGTACGGCTGTGGCGGGAACCCCGCCTGCGCTGCCTCGCCCTGTCCTATCCGCCGGCCTGCGCGCTGACGCTCTACTCCGGCGGGCGCCCCGACTACGTGGCGGGCCTGCTCGTGCTGCTCTTCGCCGCGGGGTGCGGCCCGGTCAGCCGGTGGATGTCGGGTACGGGACGGCGCGCGCTGGTCGCCGGCGCCCTGGCGGTCAACGCGCTCGTCTCCGTCGTCATCGCGCTGCCGGTGATCCCTCCCGCGGCCCTGGAGGGCACCCCGGTCGCCGGGATCAACGAGGTGGCGCGCGAGTCGGTCGGATGGCCGGAGTTCGCCGCCCGGGTCGCGGCGGTGGTCGGCGAGCTGACGCCCCAGGATCGCGCGCGGGCGGTGCTCCTCACCGACAACTACGGCGAGGCCGGGGCGCTGGACCGCTACGCCGGGGAGTACGGCCTGCCCGAGGTGCACAGCGGGCACAACGAGCTCTACTTCCGTGGCCCGCCGTCACCGTCCGCCCGGGTCGCCGTGGTCGTCACCGACTCCCCCGGCGGCTACGCCCGCGCGTTCGCCACCTGCGAGGAACGCGGCAGGATCGACAACGGCGTCGGCCTGTCCAACGAGGAGCAGCACCTGCCCGTCCTCGTCTGCCGCGATCCGCTGCGCCCATGGCATCTGCTCTGGCCCGAGATGCGGCACAACAGCTGACACCCCGCCACCCGCCCGCGTCCGCTACCGCCGGCTCACCTGATGAGCCGCCGTCTCATCGGGCTGCCGGCGCACCATCTCGGTGATCCAGATGGGCGCGAACGGAGACGTGCAGCCCGGGGACGTCGGGTAGTCCTTGAGCACCTCCAGGCGCTCGCCGATGTCGATCGCACGGGCGCGGTGCTCGGCGTGCTCGATCCCGATCTGGGCCAGGCAGTGGTTCATCGCCCACTGCAGGCGGTCCGGGGCGTCCTTCATCTTCGCCTCGATGACGTCGAGCAGTGCCGCGAGGTCGAGGCTCTCGGGCCTCTTCGCCACGCGTTCGGTGGTCAGCGCCCAGCCGGCACTCGCGACCACCGGATCGGGATCGGCCGACCAGGCCAGGCGCAGCTCTTCGGAGTGCGGGTTCTTCTTCACCACGTAGTTCACGAGCCAGTCGTGCGCCTTGGGGGCACGCGCCTCGCGCAACATGACGTCCAGCTCGTCACGCCCGAACGCCTTGGGGCGGCAGATCAGGATCGCCAGCAGTCTCGCCGCGGTGTCGTCCGTCTCCCAGAGCCGGCACGCGAGTTCCTGCTGCGTCTTCAGCCGCTTCGCGAGCGCGCGCAGCCTGCCGAGGTTCACACCGTGATCGTCGCCGTGTCTCTCGTTCGCCTCGCGTGTCCTCGGGTCCTCGATCTCGGCCAGCTCGGCCATCACCTCGGCCACCATCATCTCGGCCACCTCGACCTTCCATCCGTCACGTGTGAGATTCCGCCTGTACACGCCGGTTCGGCGGCGGCCACCGACCCGGGATCCCGCGTCCTCACGAATGTGCCACGGCTCCCGGCCCCCTCTCCTCCACTCCGGGCAGCCGTCCGGCTCCTGGCCGTCCCTGCCGGGAGGGGGCCCGTCCCTGCCGGGAGGGGGCGGCCACGGGCCGGCTCACGAGCCGGCCAGCAGACCGGCTCAATGCTCGGCGAAGGCGAGGCCGCGTTCGGCGAGGGCCTCGCGCAGGAGGCGGACGGCCTTGGGCCCCACACCGTGCAGCCGCAAAAGCTCCCGCTCGGTCAGGGAGGCCACCTGGGCGAGCGTCGTGTGACCGGCCGCGGCCAGGGCCCCGCGTGCGGGACGTCCGATGTTGGTGGGGATGTCGACGAGGACGTCGTCCGAGTGCGGGGTCGTCATGATGCCTCCTCGCGGAACGGGCAGCCGGTCGCACCGCGCCACGGGGAACCCTCGGCGCGAGAACACCACGTCGCGGGAACCCCTCAGCGCGGGAACCCGGCGTCGCGGGGACACGCGGCGCGGTGGCGCAAGTCTCGCATCCCCCTACGACAGAATCGGCGGGACGGCATCGGACGGCCATGGGCCTCAGGTGGCCATGGGCGTCGGACGGCCATGGGCATCGGGTGGCCACCGGTGTTCGGGTGACCCCGGGAAACCCGGTCCCCGCTGGAACCGGGTGTGTCAGACCTCCTTCAGGAAACCGGCGTCGACCGCGAAGTCCGCGCCGGTGGTGCTCGCCGAACGCGGCGAGACGAGCAGGGCGATCACGTCGGCGACCTCCCGCGGCTCGACGAGGCGGCCGGTGGTGAGCCTCATCATCTCCACCGCGACACTGTCCAGCACGGTGTCGCGATCGGTTCCCGCCTGCGCGGCGATGATGTCGGCCGCGCCGCCCTCCTCGGTCCACCACGCCGTCCGGACGGGCCCCGGCGACACGGTGTTCACCCGGATGCCCTGCGGCGCGAACTCCTCCGACAGCGCCTTGGTGAGGTTGTTCAGGCCCGCCTTGGCCGCGTTGTAATCGACGTTCATGGGTGCCGGGAGCCGGGCGCCGCCCGAGGACACGTTGACGATCGCACCCCCGCCCCGCCGGAGCATCACCGGGACGGCGGCACGGACGGCCCGTACGACCGAGAACAGGTTGAACTCGAACATCGCCCGCCAGTCGTCGTCCGTGGGGGCGAGGAACGAGAAGCGCGGCAGGGACACGCCTGGCGGCGGGCCACCGGCGTTGTTCACCAGGATGTCCAGCCCGCCGAACGTCTCCACGGCCCGCGCCACGATCAGCGCCGGCGCCTCGGGGTCGGTCAGGTCGGCCGGTACGTGGAGAAGGTCGGCGCCGTCGAGCGCGTCCAGCTCCGGGGTGCTCTTTCGCGAGGCGGCCACGACGCGGGCCCCCTCGTCGAGCAGGACACGGGTGACGGCCAGGCCGATGCCCTTGGAGGCACCGGTGACGACCGCGACACGGCCGGAAAGCTGCAGGTCCATGGAGTAGCCCTCTCGTCGTCGGGCCCCCGGGCGGAGGGAGGGGCCCTGCACGCGAGCAAAGCTATGGCGGGCAGGCGATCCCGGGCTGGCCGGATTCGGACCGGCAATTCCGGCCGGATTCAGACCTCTCATCCGGTGTCGGCATTCCGGTGTCGGCGCTCCGGCGTCGGCGCTCCGGCGTCGGCGCTCCGGCGTCGGCGCTCCGGCGTCGGCGCTCCGGCGTCCGGGCGGACGCTCACACCCGGCGGACACGGCGCCGCGGCGGGGACTCCCGCCGCGGCGCGTGCTCGTCAGCTGGAATAGGCCTCCAGCTCGAAGATGCGGGCCGCGGTGTCGCTGTCACTGGTCGGGGTGATGACGTTGAGCCGGACGTACCGGGCGGTGACGGGTGTGATGGCGTGGGTGGTGACGTTGGCGGTGTTGCCCCGGGCGCTCACGACGTTCGTCCAGGTGGTGCCGTTGGTACTGACCTGGAGGTCGAAGTCGCGGGTGTTCCAGGCCGTCTTCTCGCCGCCCGCGCCGGAGTGGCGCACCACGAACCGTCCCACCTGCGTGTTCGACTGCAGGTCGACCTGGAGCCACTTGTTGGCGCCCAGCGCGCACCACTTGTCGGAGTTTCCGGCCGTCCAGCTGCCGTTGACGGCCTTGGCGGGAGCCTCGTCGGCCGCGCACTGGTTGCCGGCGGTGGCAGGTTTGTTCAGCGCCAGGTTGGTGACCGGCTGCGTCGTCTCGGGGACGTAGAGGCGGATGTCGGTCAGGCTCGCGCTGCCCTCGTAGACGTTGGTGTAGAGGTCGCCGATCACGAAGTAGTCGGGGTACTGGGAGCCGGCCGGCCACTGGTTCGGCCAGGACGCGCTGCCGTTCACGTCGTTCTGGACGAGGGTGGCGTTGTAGCGGCCGTCGTACTCCTCGGGCCTGATGTTGTAGTGCCAGATCGGCGCGTTGCCGACGATGAAGGGGCGGTGGAAGCGGATCGTCTTCTGCCCGACCCTGGCGAAGTTGCCGCTGGCCTCCAGGACGTAGCCGGTGGCGTCGCGCTCGATGGCGAAGGTGTAGGACTGGTCGGGCATCAGCTCGGGCTGGAGCTCGGCCGCCGACGACAGCTGCTGCTCGGCCACGCCGCCGGAGCAGCTCGTCATGAACCACTGCGAGTTGCCCGCGAGGCCGCCGGGCCCCGGCGTCCAGTTGGGCAGGCCGCTGATCCACATGTTGACCGTGTTGAAGTTGCCGTCGCGGTAGTTGTAGTACTGGTTGGTGTTGGAGTTGCAGACCCGCCCGCCGGTGCCGCTGCCGACCCGGTCGGGGTGCTGGGAGAAGGAGTCCATCAGCACCTTGCGGCGGTAGTGCCAGAAGTGGTTGTTCCTCGGGGCGGGGTTGGCGAAGTCCACGATCGACATGAAGTGGAAGCCGTTGTAGCCGTACGGGCCCGACCTCACGTCCTGCCACTCGCAGTAGGGCGCGGCGGCGTTGCCGCTCCAGCCGGGGCTCCTGGACCCCTCGCCCCAGGGGTGCTGGGTCTTGCATCCTTGGGTGCCGTAGCCGTTGACCTTGCCGTTGTACTCGATCGAGCCGTTCCGCTTGCCGCCGAAGTCGATGGTCTTGAGCTTGTACTCGACGCGATACCGGTCGGGCAGCTTGCTGGTGGGCCGGAAGATCGCCCCGCCGGTGTGGTCGGGCACGTTCAGCACCGCCGCGGGCGCGCCGCCCACCGTCGCGGTGGTGATCGACGGCGGCGACTCGATGACACCGTCCTTGTTCCAGTCACGGGCCGAGAGCGAAGCCGTCAGCCAGCCGCCCTGGCCGACCGGGAACTCCTTGCGGTAGGTGGCGAAGGAGTTGAACGCGGTGGTCCAGGCCGGCCCGTAGTCGTTGCGGTACCACTGGCCGGAGTCGTCCATGATCGTGTCGAACGGGGTGGTGTAGTTCTCCCTCACCCACGGCGCGTTGCCCGTGTTGATGGGAGCCGAGAAGTTCTCCGAATGCAGCAGGGTCCAGGCGGCGGCGCTCTTCGCCGCACCCGCCTTGCTCTCCGCACCGGCTTTGGCCTGCGCGCTCGGGGTGCTCGGGGTGCTCGGACCGGGAGTACGGGTCCCGGCCGATGCGGCGGTGTCACCTGTCGCGGGGGTGCTGACCCCGAACGAGGTGAGTGCCACGACGGTCGTGGTGACCGCGGCGAGGGCCGCCTTGCGCGCGGCCCCTCTGACGTTTCTTCGCATGGGTTACGTGCCCTTCACTCGACGAGTAAGGCGTTGCTCGTACCTGAACGCGACCCGCGCCCTCGCGGGTGTTCGCACCTCCGTTCCGATATCGGGCGACCACGGGTGGCGTCGCCGACCGCCACCCGGCCGCCGTTCACGACGGGCCGTACTCCGCGGGCCGCTCCCCCGAGCGGTCGCGGGCCCGGGCCGTTCCCCCGAACGGCCGCGGATCGAAGGGGGCTAGAAGCCGCCCTTCGGGTCGAGGAACTCGGCCGCGTTGTCCTTGGTGACCCTCGGGGAGGGCACCACGGTGTCCTTCTCGACCTTGGCTCCGCCCAGGATCTCGACCGCCCGGTCCAGGCCCTTGGCGCCGATGATGTCCGCGTCGTTCAGGCCGGTCACCAGGTAGTTGGTGCCGTCGAGGATCGCCTTGAGCGCCTCGGCCTGGCCGTCGACGCCCGCGATAACGATCTGCTCGGACTTGCCCGCGTCCGCGATGGCGCGCTGCGCGCCCAGGCACATCGCGTCGTTCTCGCAGAACACCGCGACGAGGTCGGGGTTGGTCGCCAGCAGGCTCTCCATCACGGTGAGGCCGCCGTCCGATCCCCAGTTGCCGAAGTCGGGGGCCTCGACGAGCGTGATGCCCGCGGTGCTCCCGAGCACCGACTTCACGCCCTCGGTACGGGCCAGGCCGATGCTGTTGTCGGCGGGACCGCCCTTGATGATCGCGACCTTGCCGCCCTTGGGCAGCTTCTCCGCGAGGAACTGACCGTTCTGCACGCCGATCGCCTTGTTGTCCGGGCCGATCCAGCTGGTGTACTCGCCGGTCTGGAACTTGCGGTCCACCAGGACCACGGGCTTGTTCGCCGTCTTGGCCGCGTTGAGCGCCGCGGGCGCCGACTCCAGCGGGCCGCCGGAGATGATGATGGCGTCGACGTTCTTGCTCAGCAGGTCCTCGACGTTGGAGGCGAGCTTGGCCGCGTCGCCGTTGGCGTCGGTGCTGATGATCTCGATCTTGCCCTTCTTCTTGGCCTGGGCGGCGATCGCCTTGTCCATGCCGCTGAAGTAGGGGCCGCTCAGCATGAAGTTGGCGACGCCGATCGTGTAGGAGCCGTCGCCGGAGGCGGCGGTGGCGGTGGAGGGCTCGCCCTCACCGGCCGAGCAGGAGGCGAGGCTGAGGGCGAGAAGGCCGGTGGCCAGCAGGCCGCTGAATTTTCTGATGTTCATTTCGGTATACCTCGGGGGGTGTTGTGGAGCGGGTACGTCAGGCACGCGCCTGGTTGGCACGCTGGACGAGGATGACGGCGATGATGATCAGTCCCTTGAGCACCTGTTGCCAGAAGCTCTGCACGCCGTACAGGTTGAGGAGGTTGTTGATCAGTACGAGGACCAGGACGCCGCCGAAGGTGGCCCTCGCCGACCCGCGCCCGCCCGCCAGGCTCGCCCCGCCGATCACGCACGCGGCGATCGCGTCGAGCTCGAAGGCCACCCCGACGCTCGGCTGGGCGATGCCCACCCGGCTGGCCAGGATGACGCCCGCCAGACCGGCGCACGCGCCGCTGATCGTGTAGGCGAGGATCACGTGCCTGCGCACGTTGATGCCCGCGAGCCGCACGGCCTCGGCGTTGCCGCCGATCGCGACGATGGAGCGACCGCCCGGGAAGCGGGTCAGGAACAGGCCGCCCGCGAGGAACACGGCCAGCATGATCACGGTGCTCAGCGGGACGGGGCCGAGCATCGCCGAGCCGAGCGTGAGGAACGCCGGGTCCTCGGGGGTGATCGGCACCTCGGAGTAGACGAACGCCAGGCCCCTGATCGTGGTCAGCGCCGCCAGGGTCACCACGAAGGGCGCCAGCCCGAACCGGGCGACCAGCACCCCGTTGACCAGCCCGAACCCGATCCCGCAGGCGATGCCCGCGACCGTCGCCATCGGGATGGGCAGGTCGGAGACGAGGCCGGCGGTGATGATGCCGGAGAAGGCCACCACCGACCCGACCGACAGGTCGATGCCGCCGGTGAGGATCACCACGAGCATCCCGTACGCCAGCAGGCCGGTGGTGACCATCTGCTTGAGCAGGTTGGTGAGGTTGGTCTGGGTCAGGAACGTGTCGGAGGTGAGCGCCGCCACCGCGACGAGCGCCACGATGAGCGTGACGAACGCGACCTGCGCGGTGAGGTCCCGGCCCGCCAGGACCAGCCTGGGGAGCCTCCCGGAGGTCAGGGCCGCCGGGGCTGGGGTTGTACGGGTCATGCCGTGAGTCCGATCGAGTGGGCGAGGATCTCGTCCTCCGTGGTCTGGTCCGAGCGCAGGTCGCCGGTGATGCGCCCCTGGTTCATCACGAGCACCCGGTCGGTGGCGCCGAGCACCTCCGTCAGGTCCGAGGAGATGAGCAGGACGGCGAGACCCTGCCGGGCGAGGTCGTCGATCATGCGGTAGATGTCGACCCTGGCCGCCATGTCCACGCCCCGGGTCGGCTCGTCGAGGATGAGCACGCGCGGCTCGGCCAGCAGCCACTTGGCGAGCACGGCCTTCTGCTGGTTGCCGCCGCTGAGGTTGACCACCGGCATCGAGGCGCACCCCGGGGGCTGGATGCCCAGCCGGTCGATCATGTCGGTGACGTTCCTGCGCCTGAGGCCCGTGTCGATCAGCGGGCCCCGGGTGGCCGAGTGCAGGGTCGTGAGCGTGATGTTGTCGAGCACGCTCATGCCGAGCACCAGGCCGGTGCGCTTGCGGTCCTCGGTGACGAGCGCGAGCCCGGCCGCGATGGCCTCGGCCGGCGTACGGAACCCGACGGCACCGGACCGGCCGGGTGCCCGGCCGGCGGACCCGGACCCGGACTCAGGTACGGACCCGGCCCCGGATACGGACCCGGACTCGGCGCCGGAGCGGACCCGCACCTGGCCCGCGGAGGCGGGTTCGGCGCCGAAGACGCATCTGGCCAGCTCGCTGCGGCCGGAGCCGACCAGGCCGAACAGCCCGACGATCTCCCCCGAGTGCACCGAGAACGAGACGTCCTCGAACTCGCCCCCGCGAGTGAGCCCGGAGACGCTGAGCCGTACCTCGCCGTGCCCGGCGCGCCGGTCGGGGTAGATCTGTTCGAGGCGGCGGCCCGCCATGAGGCGGATCAGCTCGTTCTCGCCCGTGCGGGCGGGCTCGGTCGTCTCGACGATCCTGCCGTCCTTGATCACCACGATCGAGGTGGCCAGCTCCAGGACCTCCGCGAGCCGGTGGGAGACGTAGACGACCAGCACCCCGCGCTCCTGCAACCTTCTGATCAGCGCGAACAGCGAATCGAGGTCGCTTCCGGCCAGCACCGCGGAGGGCTCGTCGAGCACCAGCACGCGCGGCTCGTCCACCAGCGCCTTGGCGATCTCCACCATCTGCTGCCTCGCCACCGTGAGGCGGCCCGCGACGGTACGCGGGTCGATCGCGCCGAAGCCGATGCCCTCCAGCAGCTCCCCGGCGCGCGCGTGCGCCGCCGCCCAGTCGATGAGCCCGCCGCGCCTCCTGGGGAAGTGCCCCATCAGCAGGTTCTCGGTGACCGACAGCTGGGGTACCAGGGTCAGCTCCTGGTAGACGGTGCGGATGCCCCGGGCGTGCGCGTCGTGCGGCGAGCGCAGCTCGACCCGCTCGCCGTCCATCCACATCTCGCCCGCGCTCATGGGCTGGGCGCCGGCGAGGATCCTGATCAGGGTCGACTTGCCGGCTCCGTTCGCGCCGACCACGGCGAGGACCTCGCCGGGGTGGCCCACCAGGTCCACCCCGTGCAGCACCTCGACGCCGCCGTAGTCCTTGCGGACGCCCCGGAGCTCCAGGCTCATCCGAACGCCTCCATGATGACGACCGTCTTCTGCCGGGTGAAGTCGAGGACGGTCTCGTGCAGGCCCTCGCGGTAGCCGCCGGTGTCCTTGGTGCCGCCGAAGGGCAGGTTCTCGGCGCGCAGCGCGGTCGAGCCGTTGACGACGACCCCGCCGACGTCGAGGCGCCGCGCGATGGAGAACGCCCGCGAGACGTCCCGGGTGAAGACCGCGGCGTGCAGGCCGTACGGGGACTCGTTGGCCATCCGCACCGCGTCGAGGGGGTCGGAGAAGCGGGCGACGGGCGCCACCGGGCCGAAGATCTCCTCGGCGAAGGTGGGACTCGTGGCGGGCACGTCGACCAGCACGACCGGGTCGACGAACGCGCCGCGCCTGCCGCCCCCGGCGGCGAGCCTGGCGCCGTCCCCGACGAGCCTGCCGACGGCGGCCTCGACCCGCTCGGCGGCCTCCTCGGCGATGAGGGGGCCGACGTCGGTCTCCTCCAGCAGCTGGTCGCCGACGACGAGCTTCGCTGTCTGGCCGAGCAGCGACTCGACGAAGGCGTCGTGGATGCCGTCCTGGACGTAGACGCGCTTGACCGCGCAGCAGATCTGCCCGTTGCCCCTGGCCAGGCGGCCGAGCACGACGGCGCGGGCGGCCTCCTCGGCGTCGGCGTCGTCGCAGACGATGAGCGCGTCGTTCCCGCCGAGTTCCAGGAAGACCTTCTTCAGGGTCGCGGCCCCGAGGCGGGCGATCTCGCGGCCCGCCGCGGTGCTGCCGGTGAGGCCCACCGCCGCGATCCCGGGGTGCCCCGCCAGCGTCTGGGACACCTCGACGCCCCCGGTGACCAGCTGGTGGGCGTGGGCGGGCGCACCGGCCCGCTCGACGAGCTCGGCCACCCTGACCAGGGACAGCGGGCAGCGGGCGGGCGGCTGGACGACGACGGCGTTGCCCGCGGCGAGGGCCGCGGCGGCCTTGTGCGCGTACAGCTCGACCGGGTAGTTGAACGGGACCAGCGCCGCGACGACGCCGAGGGGCTCGCGCATCGTCACCGCGAGGTGCCGCTCCAGGCCGGGTACGGCGTCGAGCGGGATCTGGCGGCCGAAGAGCCTGGTGGCCTCGCCCGCGTACCCGCGGAAGATCCGGATCGCGGCGTCGACCTCGCCGCGGGTCTGCTGCACGGGCTTGCCGTTCTCGGCGGCGAGCAGCGTGGCGAGCTCCACCCGCTCGGCCTCGATCAGGTCGGCCACCCGGCGCAGGAGGTCCGCGCGCTCGTGGGCGGGCATGGCCGCCATCGCCCGCTGGCCCTCCTGGGCGGCCTCGACCACCGCGGCCACCCGCTCCGCGCTCGCCGCCTCCACCTCCCCGAGCTGCTCGCCGGTACCGGGGTTGCGGACGGTGATGACGGAGGCGTCCGGCGAGGTGAGAGCGGACATTCGTTGCACTTCCTTCCATGCGGGCCTTGCGTTACGAGCCGTGCGGGCCTTCGGAAAAGCGGGATCAGGCGGGTTTGCGGGTCCTGGGGGCGGCGTAGCCGATGCGGCGGCCGATGTCCGCGGCCATCCCGAGCGCGACCGGCGCCAGGCGGTGGCAGTCGTCGAGGCTGAACCGTCCGGCCGGTGCCGACACGCTGAACGCCCCCACCGGGCGGCCGGAGGCGTTCATGATCGGCAGGCCGATGCAGCGCACCCCCTCCTCGTTCTCCTCGTCGTCGATCGCGAAGCCCTGGTCGCGTACGGTGTCGAGCTCGGCGAGCAGCGCGTCGCCGGTGAGGCTTCTGGGCGTGCGGGGTTCCGCCCGCACGGCCAGGACCTCGGCGCGGCGCGGCTCGTCCAGGAAGGCGAGGACGGCCTTGCCCATCGCGGTGCAGTGCAGCGGCACGCGGCTGCCGATGCGGGAGACCAGGCGCACCGACTTGGCGCTCTCCACCTTGTCGACGTAGACGATGTGGTGGCCCACCGGGACCCCGAGGTGGACGGTCTCCCCGCTGATCTCGACCAGCTCGGCCAGGTACGGCTGCGCCGCGGCGCGGAGCCCGTCCTCCTCCAGGTAGCGCCCGGCGAGGGTGATGAGGGTGACGCCGAGCCGGAAGGCGCCGGTGGCGTCGCGCTCCAGAACGCCCAGTTCCAGGAGCGAGATGGCGTAGCGATGGGCGGTGCTGACGGCGACACCGGTCTGTGCCGCGAGCTCGCCCAGGGTCATCCCGGACTGACCGCTTCCGGACACGGCACTGATGAGCTCAAATGCCTTATCGACGCTTGCTGATTTCCTACCGCTCTTCATTCGAGTTACTCGAATCTATTTTCAGATATTTGTAAGATTTTTGCGATAGTTACATCAGCGATAACCACTGTCAACCCTCGTGCACAAACAGCCGCCGTGCGGGGTGAGGCTTTCGCAGGGCCGACACAGTCGGACTTGTAGGCATAAAAAAGTACAAAACACTGAATTCAGGCATATGTCTCATCAGAACGCGCGCCATTGCCCGTTGTGCGGTCGAACCCGGCGGCGACCCGGGCCGTTCACCCTTCCCTCCTCCCGATGACCTGTAGTTTTTGTACGATTGTTGACTCTGCTTTACCGACGGGGGGAAATTCCGTGCTGAGGGCGACGTTCCGTGAACGCCTGCGTTACTGGTTCGACAACACCATGTCGCGGGGCACGACCGCGCTGATCGGGTGGCTCGCCGTCATCTCCCTCGGCCTGATCCTGCTGGTCACGGCGCTGGGCCTGTGGCTGACCCCGAACGAGGCCGCCAAGAACCACGGCGCCCCCGGCCTGCTGTGGATGACGCTGATGCGCGCGCTGAGCCCCGGGAAGGTGGCCAGCGACACCGGCAGCGCGCCGTTCGTCGCCCTGATGTTCGTCGCGTCGCTGGGCGGGATCTTCATCGTCAGCGCCCTGGTCGGCGTCCTGTCCAACGACCTCAAGAGCAGGTTCGAGGAGCTGCGCAAGGGCAGGTCCCGGATCATCGAGAACGGCCACATCGTGGTCCTGGGCTGGTCGGAGCAGGTCTTCACGATCATCAGCGAGCTGGTCCAGGCGCACGCGAGCGACCGCAGGTCGGTCATCGCGATCCTCGCCGACAAGGACAAGATCGCGATGGAGGACGAGATCCGGCAGTTCGCGGGCGAGACCGGCAGGACCAGGCTGGTCTGCCGGACCGGGCGGCCCGCCGAGCCGACCGACCTCGACCTGATGAACCTGTCCGAGGCCCGCTCGGTGGTCGTCCTCTCCCCGCAGGGCGAGGATCCCGACGCGCACGTCATCAAGACGCTGCTCGCGCTGGCCAAACGGCCCGGCGGCCACCCGCCGGTGGTGGCGGCCATCGCCGAGAGTTCCAACATGGCCGCGGCCCGTCTCGCGGGCGGCCCCGACGTCCACCTCGTCGACTCCGACGACACCGCCTCCCGGCTCATCGTGCAGTCGTCGCGGCAGTCGGGCATGTCCGTGGTCTGCATGGACCTGCTCGACTTCAGCGATGGGGAGATCTACCTGCGCTCCGACCCCGACTTCACCGGCATGACGTACGGCGAGGTGCTCCCGGCCTACCAGACCGCCACGGTGATCGGGCTGCGCCGGGACGGGGCGGCCATGCTGAACCCGCCCATGGACACCGTGATCTCGGACTCCGACGAGATCATCGTGATCGCCCACGACGACTCGATGATCCACCTGGCCGACGGCATGCCCTCGGCCAGCGAGGAGTCGATCGTCATGGTCGAGCACACCGAGCGCAGCGCCGAGCGCACCCTGATCCTCAACTGGAACGGCCGGGGCCGCCAGATCGTCCGCTATCTCGACGGTTACGTCGCGCCCGGCTCGGTCCTGGACATCGCCTCAGACCACCCCGACACGGCGAACGGCTTCGAGGGGCTGAGCAACCTCACGGTCAACGTCAAGGACTGCGACACCTCCGACCGCTACGCCCTCGACTCGCTCGGCCTGGGCCTCTACCAGCACGTGATCGTGCTCTCCGACGACCGCTACAGCCCCGGCCACGCCGACACGCGCACCCTGATGACCCTGCTCCAGCTGCGCGACATGCAGTCCTCGCTCGGCGAGCGCTACTCCATCGTCAGCGAGATGCACGACGAGAACAACCGGAGCCTGGCCGAGGTCACCAGGGCCGACGACATCGTGATCAGCGACACGGTGATCGGCCTGCTGCTGGCCCAGCTCGCCGAGAACCGGCACCTGGCCGACGTGTTCGGCCGGCTCTTCGACTCGGGGGGCTCGGAGATCTACCCGCGCCCGGCGGAGCGGTACGTCCGCTCCGGGGCGCCGGTCGACTTCGCCTCGGTGATCGAGTCGGCCCGGCGCCGCGGCGAGACGGCGATCGGCTACCGCCTGGCGGACCGCGTGAACGAGGCCCCCCACTTCGGTGTCGTCATCAACCCCGACAAGTCGCGACCGCTGCGCCTCGGCCCCGGCGACTCGGTGATCGTCCTGGCCGAGCGCTGACCCTCCGGAGCGGGCCCTACGGGTTGGTGATCATGAAAGCGAGCCCGAGCAGCACTACGACGGGGATCAGCCAGACCACGGCCTCGATCGCGAACTCCTTGTACACGGTGAGCTTCTCCCTCTGAACGCTTCGGACGCTTCGGATGCTTCGGAAACTTTGGATGCCGCCTGACACATGAAAACGACGATGCGCAGCATATGCGTAGCGGCAGGTGTTTCCGTATTCGGGTCCGAGCCTTCGGCCCTACCGGCTCAGATAGTGGAAGCTCGGCTTCGGGTGCATCAGGAAGTCGTGGTGGGAGATGTTCCAGGCGTAGGCGCCCGCCATCGTGAACTCCACCAGGTCACCGGGCTTGAGCGCGATGGGGACCCGGCGGGCCAGGATGTCCTTGGGAGTGCAGAGCTGGCCGACGATCGTGATCGGCTCACCGGCCTCCGTCATCACCAGGGGCTGGTCGTGGCCCTTGGTCGCGGGGGTGCGGATGTGGTGGGTCCCGCCCGCCACGACCGCGAACAGCTCGCCGTGGACGCGCTTGACGTCGATGACGCGCGTCACATACCTCCCGCAGTAGACGGTGAGCGAGCGTCCCGGCTCGATCCGGAGCGTCTCGCCGGGACGGCGGAGCGCGGCCAGGCCCCTGCCGTAGGCCGCCCAGTCGAACCGGTCGCCGGGGTCGGCGTAGGAGACGGCCATGCCGCCGCCGAGGTTGATCTCGCTCACCCCCAGTGTCCGCGCGTAGTCCAGGACGGCTGCGGCCAGCTCCAGCATCCGGGGCGCGTCGAGCCCGCTGGCCAGGTGGGCGTGGATCCCGCGCAGCCGTACGGCACCCTGGGTCTCCAGCAGGGCGACGCATTCGGCGATCCCCGCGGGGTCCATCCCGAACGGCGTGGCGCCGCCGCCCATCGCCAGCGAGGCCCCGTCGATCGGGAGGTCCAGGTTGACCCGGAGCAGCACGTCCGCCGAGCGGCCCGACGCGAGCAGGCGGCGCAGCTCGCCGGGGCTCTCGACGTGCAGGCGGGTCACGTCGCCGAACAGCTCCGCGTCCGTCTTGCCCGGCCCGCCCAGCGCGACCGGCACGTGCGGGAAGTGCTCCCGCACGTGCGCGAGCTCGCCCCCCGAGGCGACCTCGAAGCCGTCGACGTGCGGGGCGAGCGTCCGCATCAGCTCCGGGTCGGGGTTGGCCTTCACCGCGTAGTACAGCTCGACGTCCCCCAGCGCGGCGCGGACGTCCCTGACGTGGGCGCCGAGCTCGACCAGGTCGTAGACGTACGCGGGCAGCGGCCCGGCCAGGAACGACTCCGAGGTCTGCGGCTGCGCCGCGGCTGTGGCTGTGGCTGTCACTGCGTTCTCTCCGATCTTGGCGGTACGGGACGCCGGACGAGCGGGACCCGGGTCTCGACGATCAGCCGGTACGCGGGCGTGGCCCCGGCCGGCTGCCCGTCCACGAGCTGATCCGTGTGCTGGACATCCAACACGCTCCGTCCGGACGGTTCATCGATACGGGGGCCGTGTCGGGTGAAAGTCGATGCCGCGACACCGGGCTCGGGCTCACACTCCTCGCCGGACCGAGCCGGGCCGGGCTGGACCGGGCCGGGCCGGGCCGGGCCGGGCCGGGAAAGGCCACCGGACCGGAGCCCGGCCGCCGAACCGCAGACCGCTCCTCGCTCTCGCGAAGCCCGAAGCCCGAAGCCCGAATCCTCGGCTCTGTCGCCAGGCCCCGGAACCTCGCCCCCGCCAGAGCCCGGAACCTCGCCCCCGTCAGAGCCCGGAGCCGCCGGTGGCGTCGAGGATGGTTCCGGTGACCCAGCGGGCGTCGTCGGAGACCACGAACGCGACGACGTCGGCGACGTCCTCCGGGGCGCCGACCCTGGCGAGGGCGGCCTGCCCGGCCGCGTACTCCTGGGCCCGCGGGTCGCCGCGCAGCCAGCCCGCGTTCATGTCGGTGTCGGTGATGCCCGGCGAGACCGAGTTCACGGTGATCCCGCGCGGGCCGAGCTCCTTGGCCAGCGTCCGGTTCAGCACCTCTATCGCCCCCTTGGTCGCGACGTAGGCGGGACTCTCGGGAAAGGCCATCCTGGTCACGCCGGAGCTGATGGTGACGACGCGCCCGCCGTCGCGCATGAGCGGCAGCGCCCGCTGGATGATGAAGAACGGCGCCCTGACGTTGACGGCGAACATCCTGTCGTACGCCTCGGGCGTGACCTCCGCGATGCCGCCGGGGACGATGATCCCC
Source organism: Streptosporangium nanhuense (assembly GCF_059358815.1). Taxonomy (NCBI): domain Bacteria; kingdom Bacillati; phylum Actinomycetota; class Actinomycetes; order Streptosporangiales; family Streptosporangiaceae; genus Streptosporangium; species Streptosporangium nanhuense. The sequence goes on along the minus strand of NZ_JCADBG010000016.1, from coordinate 94,304 downwards.
GCGTTGTTGACGAGGATGTCGAGCCCGTCCACCTCCTTCTCCAGGGCGGCGAAGAGCGTCTCCACGTCCCCCTCCACGCCGAGTTCCGCCCGGACGGGGAACGCCTCTCCCCCGGCCTCGGTGATCGCCGCCACGACCTCCCCCGCCGCCGCCTCGTCCTCGGCGTAGTGGACGGCCACCCGGACCTCCTCGCGCCCGAGCCGCAGGGCGATCGCCCTGCCGATCCCCCTGCTCGCGCCCGTGACCAACGCGGTTCTCACATCGCCTCCCGTATTTTTAGCGAGCGCTACAAAACGGAACCGTAGCAGGGTTTTTTAGCGAGCGCTATACAATGCTCCGGTGAGCAGGAAGCGAGCCTTCGACCGCGACGCCGTGCTGGAGATAGCGCTGCTGGAGTTCTGGCGGCACGGCTACGAGTCCACCTCCATCGCCTCCCTCACCGCCGCGATGGGCATCCGGCCGCCCAGCCTGTACGCCACCTTCGGCGACAAGCGGCAGCTGTTCGGGGAGGTCGTCGAGCGCTACAGGAGGTACGACTTCTCCGCGCGGGCGCTGGCCGAGGAGCCGACCGCGCGGGCGGCGATCGCCAGGATGCTGCGCGAGGCCGCGATCGACTACACCGACCCCGGGCACCCGCCGGGCTGCATGATCTTCAGCGCGGCCGTCAACGTCGGCCCGGAGTCGGCCGACGTGCGGGAGGCGATGCGCGGGATCAGGGAGGCCGGCAAGGCCGCGATCGCGGCGCACATCGCCTCGGACGTGGCGGCGGGCCTGCTTCCCGAGGGCACCGACCCCGAGGCTCTCGCCCTGTTCTACGCGGCCACCGTCCAGGGGATGTCCGCCCAGGCCCGCGACGGCGCGACCCGGCGGGACCTGGAGCGGATCGCCGAGCTCGCGATGCTCGCCTGGCCCGGGGAGCGGGAGACCGCGCCGGACGGGCACCCCGGACGCGTTCCCGGGTGATGGTGACCTCCGGCCGGATCACCCGCTCCCGGCCGGAGTCTCCCCTGGTGTTCGTCCATTCCCGGGCGAGGCCCCTTGGCGCTCACCCGCTCTTGGCCGAGGTCCCCCCGGTGCTCACCCGCTCTTGGCCGAGGTGTCCTCCGGCGCCGCGTCGGGGACGGAGGCGCGGAGCCAGCGGGTGCCGTAGGGCTCCAGCGTGAACTTCACCCGGCCGTCGGAGGGCAGGTTGAGAGTGCCGTCCACCAGCAGGTCGACCAGCACCTCGCAGCCGTCGAGCTTCTCGAGGACGAGATCCACCTTCGCCTCGCGGTCGGCGAAGTTGTGGACGGCGACCACGGTGCCGCCCTCGGCGTCGGCCCGGTGGGCCAGCACGGCCACGTCACCGGCGTCCAGGATCTCGTACGTGCCCCAGGCCAGCTCGGGCGACTCCCGGTAGCGCTCGATCAGGAGCCTGGTCCAGCTGAGCAGTGAGTCGGGGTCGCGGCGCTGGTCGGCGACGTTGACGTTGCGCGGGCCGAACTTGCCGGTGGGCGAGGGGACGGTGGTCTTCGGATCGGGCGAGAAGCCGCCTCCGGCCGACCACTGCATCGGGATCCGGACCGCCATCCGGCCCTCGGCCTTCAGGTTCTCGCCGAGACCGATCTCCTCGCCGTAGAAGAGCACCGGCGTGCCCGGCAGGGAGAACAGCACGCTGTAGGCCAGCTTGAGCCGCCGCATGTCGCCGCCGAGCATCGGGGGGAGGCGGCGGCGCAGGCCCCGGTCGTACAGCTGCATGTTCTTGTCGGGGCCGAAGGCGTCGAAGACCTCGTGCTTCTGCGCCTCGGTGAGCTTGTCCAGGGTCAGCTCGTCGTGGTTGCGGACGAACATCGCCCACTGGGAGTCGTCGGGCGGTTCCGGCCGGTCGCGCAGGGCCTCGGCCAGGGCCTCGGGGTTCTGGCGGGCCATCGACAGGTGGAAGCGCTGCATGGCGATGAAGTCGAAGCACATGGTGACCTCGTCGCCGTTGCCCGCGTCGCCGAAGAACTTCATCAGGTCCGGGTAGGGCAGGTTCACCTCGCCCAGCAGGATCGAGGTGCCGTCGCGGCGGTTCATGAAGGCGCGCAGGTCGGCGAGGAACTCGTGCGGGTCGCCGCCGATGCCCTCGATCAGGAACGGCACGGCGTCCACCCGGAAGCCGGACAGGCCGAGCTCCATCCAGAAGCCGAGGATGCGCGCGATCTCGTCACGGACCTGCGGGTTCGCCGTGTTCAGGTCGGGCTGGAACTTGTAGAAGCTGTGGTAGTAGTACTGGTTCGTCTTCTTGTCCAGCTCCCAGAGGCTGTCCTCCTTGTCCGGGAAGACGATCGACTTGGGGTCGACGGGCCCCGGCTCGTCCTGCCAGACGTACCAGTCGCGCTTGGGGGAGTCGCGGCTGGAGCGGGCCTCCTTGAACCAGGGGTGCTCGTCGGAGGTGTGGTTGACCACCAGGTCGGCGATCACCCGCATGCCCCGGTCCCTGGCGGTGCGCACGAACTCCACGAAGTCGCCGAGGGTGCCCAGCCGGGGGTCGACCGAGTAGAAGTCGCTGATGTCGTAGCCGTCGTCGCGGCTGGGGCTGGGAAAGAACGGCATCAGCCAGATGCAGGTCACCCCGAGCCGGTCCAGGTGGTCGATCTGCTGGGTCAGGCCCCGGAAGTCACCGATGCCGTCACCGTTCCCGTCCTTGTAGGTCTCGACGTCCAGGCAGTAGACGACGGCGTTCTTCCACCACAGATCGGCCGTGTAGGTGATTCGCATGCGTGCGCACTACCCTCCCTTGACGTTTTTATGAGACAACGCGGACATTGGGCCGGCACGGGAGAGATCGGCGAGCCCCCGGCGCGCTACGGTGGACGGGACGGCCAGGAGGAGATCATGCGACAGCTGAGGCGCGGCGCGCCCTTCGGCTGGCTGCTCGCCCTGCTGCTGCCGCTGCTCGTCTCCGGCGGTCTGGGCGGGGGCGGCGCCACCGCCCTCCTGCGTCATCCCGCCGTCGCCCAGTCCTCCGGCGAGCACCAGCGGCTGTCTCGCCCGGCCTTCGACGCGGGGCACAGGAACGCCCTCGTCAGCGGCCTCTCCGCCACCGGGATCGGCCTGGCGGGCGGGGGCGGCCACCCGCTCGCGACCCCGCCGGCTGACCTCCGGCACCTGTCCCTCGCCTCCGGCCCGGCCTCGCGCCCGGCCCGCGACGACGACACCCGCCCGCTCGCGGCCCTGATCGTCAGGCCGGGGCGCGCGCCGCCCGCCTCCACGGCCGGCTGAACCGCCCCGGAGCCACTCCGGGCCCTCGCCGTACCGGAGAACGGCCTTCGCCGACCGGGAGGCGCCTTTCCCGTACCGGGAAACGCCCTTTCCTCGTCTGAGCACCCGAACGTCTGAGCACCCGGACGTCCGGGTGCTCATAGGCCGCCGTACGCGAGGCACGCCGGCGTCCGGAAAGGCCCCTCCGGCACCCCCGAGGACAGTTCCCCAGCCTGTGGAGGCTCCCATGTCGCGTGCCCCGGTGGTACGCGCGGTGGCGGCGCTCGCCGTCATCGCCACCTCGCTCTTCATCGCCCTGACCATGTCGCCGCGCCTGGGTCTCGACCTGCGCGGCGGCACCCAGCTCGTCCTGGAGACCAGGGACTCACCGACCGTCAAGGCCGACGCCGCGGCCACCGACCGCACCCTTGAGGTGCTCCGCCGCCGGGCCGACGGCCTGGGCGTGGCGGACGCGCCGCTGGCCCGCTCCGGCGAGCGGCGCATCATCGTGGAACTGCCCGGCGTGCAGGACCCGACCAAGGCCGCCGAGGTCATCGGCAAGACCGCGCAGCTCACCTTCCACCCCGTCCTCGGCGTCCCCGACCCGGCGGCCGGGACCAAGCCCGGGAAGGGGGAGCAACTCCTTCCCGACGAGAGCGGCGCCCCGCTGCACATCGGACCGGCCGCCCTCACCGGCGAGGGCGTCAGCGGCGCCGAGGCGGGGATCGACGCACAGCAGGGCAGCGGCTGGTTCGTCACCGTCGACTTCCGCGACAGCGGGCGCGCGGAGTGGGCCGAGCTGACCGGCCAGGCCGCCTGCAACCCGGCGGGCGACCACAAACGCAGGGTCGCCATCGTGCTCGACTCCAAGGTGATCGTCTCGCCCCAGGTGAACGAGGACGTGGCCTGCAACGTCGGCCTGCCCGGCGGGTCCACCCAGATCACCGGCACCTTCACCTCGGAGGAGGCCGCCGACCTGGCCCTGCTGATCAAGGGCGGCTCGCTGCCGGTGCCCGTCGAGATCGTCGAGCAGCGGACCGTCGGCCCCACGCTCGGCGCCGCCGCGATCACGGCCAGCGCCCAGGCCGCGGTCATCGGCGTCGCGCTCACCGCGCTGTTCATCGTCGTGACCTACCGGCTGGTGGGCCTCATCGCCGCCTTCGCCCTGGCCTGCTACGCGCTGATCTCGTACGCGGCGCTGGTGGCGCTCGGCGCCACGCTCACCCTGCCGGGACTGGCGGGCTTCGTCCTGGCGATCGGCATGGCGGTCGACGCCAACGTGCTGGTCTTCGAACGGGCGCGGGAGGAGTACGCGGCGGAACCGGGGTTCAGGGGCGCGCTGGAGAAGGGCTTCCGCAACGCGTGGAGCGCGGTGGCCGACTCCAACATCACCACGCTGCTCGCCGCCGGACTGCTGTTCTTCCTGGCCTCCGGGCCGGTACGCGGTTTCGGCGTCACGCTGAGCATCGGTGTGATCGCCTCGCTGATCACCGCGATGGTCATCACGCGCGTCCTGGCCCAGTGGGCGGTGAGCCTCCAGGCCGTGTCCTCACGGCCCCGGCTGACCGGTCTGTCCGACATCGGGCGCGTCCGCACCTGGCTGAACGCGCGCAAGCCGGACCTGATGAGCCGCCGCGCGGTGTATTTCCTGGTCACCTGCGTGCTGGTGGCCGCGTCCGTGGCGGGAGTCTCGGTGCGGGGGCTCGACTTCGGCGTGGAGTTCACCGGGGGCAGGCTCGTGGAGTACTCCACGAGCACCCCGATGAGCGCCGACGCCGCCCGCGAGCTCGTCAGCGAGGCCGGGTTCCCCAACGCGGTGGTGCAGTCCTCCGGCGAGGACATCTCCGTACGGGCCGGTCAGATCGCTCCCGCCGACGTGGTGCGGATCGAGAGCGCGCTGGAGAGCGGGGGCGCCCAGGTCACCAAGGAGCGTGACGAACTTGTCGGGCCGAGCCTCGGGGACGAGCTGCGCCGCAACGCGCTGATCGCGCTGGGTGTCGCGCTCGCCGCGCAGCTCGCCTATCTCGCCTTCCGGTTCCGCTGGACGTTCGGGCTGGCGGCGGTGCTGGCCCTGGTGGCCGACGCGACGATCGTGGTCGGCGCGTTCGCGTGGCTGGGCAAGCCGGTGGACGGGGTGTTCCTGGCCGCGATGCTCACCGTGATCGGCTACTCCGTCAACGACAAGGTCGTGGTCTTCGACCGGGTCCGCGAGCTGTGGGGGGCGCGGCCGACGGCCCCGTTCGCCGAGGTGACGAACACCGCGATCCTGCAGACCGTCCCCCGTACGGTCAACACCGGCCTGGGCGCGCTGTTCATCCTGGCCGCGCTGGCGGTGCTCGGCGGCGACTCGCTGACCGACTTCGCGGTGGCGCTGCTGATCGGGATCGTCGTCGGCACGCTCTCCTCCGCGCTGGTCGCGGGGCCGCTCGCGATCGAGCTGGAGAGGCGCAGGCCCACCGGGCCGCCACGGCCCAAGCGGAAGGGACCCGCCCCGGCCCGCCAGGGCTCGGGCGCGGTGGTCTGACAGCCCCCGGCCTTCCCTACTAATCCTACAAATGATGGGTGAATTTATGCACAAAACTATTGCCATCTGCGACTAAAGGCAGAACTCCCCGGCTGGCAAGGCCCTCCGGCAGGGGCACAACACTGTTGCGAGATCTTCGGCCGTTGAAGCAGGACGGTCACGAAAACGGGGAGAAAGCATGAGCCACGCGGTCAAGATGAGCCCTCAGATGCAGAAGAGCATCAGTGCGTGCATGGAGAGCCACAGCCGTTGCGAGCAGACCATGACCTACTGCCTCATGCAGGGGGGCCAGCATGCCGACATGGCGATGATGGGCCCGCTCATGGACTGCGCCGACATGACCCGCATGTGCGCGGACATGATGATGCGCCAGTCGCCGATGGCGATGGAGATGGCCGCGATGTGCGCGAAGGTGGCCACCAGGTGCGCCGAGGCGTGCATGACCATGAGCAACGACACGACGATGAAGGAGTGCGCCAACACGTGCCGCATGTGCGCCGAGGCCTGCCAGGCCATGGCCGGCGCGCGAGCCTGAGAACCACCCGCGTCCGCCCCGTCCCCGCCCGGCCCGCCCATGGCGGCGGAGGGCGGCGTGACGGGACCGAGGGTTGACGGAGGGCAGGCCGGAGGGTTGTGAGGGGCGCCGCCGATCGCATCGGCGGCGCCCCCGTCATGGCCGGAACGAGTCCGAAAGAGCTGGAACGATGGCAATCCTCCGCTTTCCGCCAGGGGGCGCGCCTCGAATCCCGCTAGTGTGCTTGGCGTCTGATTTCCCTGCTGCCGAAGGCGGATGCAATCGTGGCGGACGACTACGCGACGACTTTCAAGATCGTTGATGTTGACGGTGACGGCCTCATCTCGATTCCCGAGCTGACGAGGCTCATGGAGGTGCTCGGCCAGCCGATCACCCCCGAGGCGGCCGCGGCGGCCGTCGCCAGGATCGACCAGGACGGCGACGGCCTCATCTCCCTGGAGGAGTTCGCCGGATACCTCGCCCAAACCCGGGCGGGCTGACCTCCCATCCCGGTCCGGACACTCCGACCCCGGGCCGGTCGACGGGCCGAACCCGATCGGGACATCCCGCCCACACCCGGGCCGGGTACCCCGATCGGGTCCGGCCCCGCCGTTTCCCATCCCGCCGTTCCCGCCTCACCACTTCCGCCCCGCCACTTCCGGCCTCTGAACGCCCCGCCGCCGATTCCTCTCGAATGCGGCCGGACCGCCCCCCACTTCACCCCGGCGCCGATCTGGTGGCATGTTGACTCACCATTGACCGGGCAATAACTTTGGGTAGTCATACAAGCGCTCAGCGTAGCGAAGGCTCGGGATGACGTGTGAGCGCCGGTGTTCCCGAACGGGTGTCGCACACGGACCCCCTTCCAGAAGGCGACCTCGCGTCTCACGCGTGAGGTCGCCCGGTCGCCACGGTCCGCGCTTCCGCTCGCTTCCCGTCACGTCCCGGCCGAAAGGCGATCCGGCGGCCTTCGCCTGACCGCCCAGGGAGCCGTCCGCCGGGGGGAGGGCGGGGAGCGCGGGGAGCGCCTCCACAGCCCCACAGAGGAAGAAGGCATAGGCAGTTGATGAGGAGCGCATCCAGCGGCCGCGCCGGGAGCGCGCCGTACGACTCGCGTGGCGCCCGGCATCCGGTGACCATCATGGCCGAGCAGATGACCGACGTCTTCCTCGACCTCGGCTACGGCGTCGCCGAGGGACCCGAGATCGAGGCCGGGTGGTTCGCCTTCGACGCCCTCAACATGGACGACCGCCACCCCTCCCGCGCTCCCGGACGCACCTTCCACGTCGAGAACCCCTCGGCCCCCGGCCGCGGGTCGGGGCTCGTGCTGCGCCCGCACACCTCACCGGTGCAGGTGAGGGCGATGCTCGACACCCCCCCGCCCCTCCGCGTGGTCTGTACGGGCCGCGTCTTCCGTCCCGACGTGGCCGACGCCACCCACAGCCCGGTGTTCCACCAGGTCGAGGGCCTCGCCGTCGACCTGGGCCTCACCATGGTCGACCTGAAGAAGACCCTCGACCACTTCGCCGTCTCCATGTTCGGCAGGGGTGCGGTGACCCGGCTCCGCACCCATCACTTCGCCTACACCGACCCGTCGGCGGAGGTGGACGTGGAGTGCGCCGTCTGCCGCGACGACACCGCCGAGGAAGATCCGGCCACGACGCCCCGGAAGGGCGCCGCCGGAGCCCCGCCCGCGAACCCGTGCGGGACCTGCGGCGGCGAGGGATGGATCGAGTGGGGCGGGTGCGGCATCGTCCATCCCCGGGTGCTGGCCGCCTGCGGCGTCGACCCGCACCGGTACGGCGCCTTCGCCTTCGGCATGGGCGTCGAGCGCACGCTGATGCTCCGGCACGGGCTGAGGGACATGCGCGACGTCGTCGACGGCGACGTCCGCTTCCCCCTCGGGATGGACGAGCTCGCCCCCGGCAGACCGCGAGCCAGGCCCCTCCCCCGGGCCACGACCGCGATCACGGCCACGACGCGAGCCGTACCGGCCGCGCGGGCCGTGCCGGAGATGGAGACCATCCCGCTGGCGCGCGGCCACGGCGCGAGGAGCGTACGGAGGCGGGAGACCGGTGCGGGGCTTCCCCGGTCACAGCACCTGCGGCGGCGCATCGGGCACGCGCTGGCCGGAGCGGGATACGTCGAGACGCCGTGTTTCCCCTTCGTCTGCGACGCCGCGTGGGACGCCTTCGGCCTGGCGCCCGACGACCCGCGCCGCGCCACGCTGACGCTGACGAACCCGATCAGCCCGCGCGAGCCGTCGCTGCGCACGACGCTTCTCCCCGGGCTGCTGGCCGCGCTGGGTCTCAACCTCGCCCGGGGAAACCGTGCCCCGGCGCTCTTCGAACAGGGGGTGGTCTTCGTCCCCCTCACGGGCGCCGGCCTCCCGCCCGTTCCCCGGGCGGACCGCCGTCCCACCGACGACCAGCTCGCCGCGCTGAACACCGCCATCCCCGCCCAGCCCCGCCACCTCGCCGCCGCCCTGACCGGCGAGTCGTCGTGGGCCCGCGCGGTCGACGCCGCGCGTACGGCGGCGCACATCATGGGAGCGGGGCTGGTCACCCGGCCCACCGAGCACGCCCCCTGGCTGCCCGGACGCTGCCTGGAACTGCTCGTCGGCGAGGCCGTGCTGGGTCACGCGGGCGAGCTGCGGGCCGGTACGGTCCAGGCGCTGGGCCTGCCCCCGAGGACGAGCGCGATGGAGATCGACCTCACCGCGATGGAGCACCTCACCGACCTCGGGAGCAGGTGACTCCCGAGGCGGATCGAGGGCGGAAGGTCAGGCGGTCGTGAGATAGATCTGGCCGAAGACCTCGGAGAGCTTCTTGAGGTCGGTGGCCGTGTCCGTCTCGGGACTCGCCGGGTTGTAGACGCCGGCCAGGCGGCGCTGGATCGGGAGGAGCTTCTTCAGCTGCTCCCAGGCGGTCAGCCGGCTCACCGCGCCCTGGGCGTTCTGGACGCTGGTCCACACGTTCACCTGCTGGGCGCCACCGTCCTTGACGGGCGCCGACAGCCGGGAGGCGACCTTGGCGTCGGTCACCTGGCCGACGAGCCCGGTCTCCTCGGCGGCGACCTGGGCCAGGACGTCCCACGAACGGGCGCGGACCTGGATCCACTGGTTGAGGTGGGCCTGCGTCGAGTTGATCTTCCAGGCGTCGTAGCCGCCGTACAGCAGGCCGCTGTCCAGGGAGAGCTGGTCGACGCGGCCCGCGATCAGGGGAGCCTCGATCTTCTCGGGGGCCAGCAGCGGGTACCGCTTGCGCATCTCGGCCTTGCAGGCGTCGTTCGCGCCGCAGGCGAGCTCGGGAACCACCGTGTGGATGCCCAGCCGCTTGCCGGGCGCGGCCTGGCGGAGGGCGTCGGAGGCCGCGGTGACGAACGCGGTGATCTCCTCGTCGGTCTTGAACGTGGTGTTGTAGCCCAGCTGGGAGGTGAACCGGATGCCCGCCACCTCCGGACGCGAGGCCAGCGCGCCGATGCGCTTGACGGCGGCGGTGAAGGTCTCGGTGCCGGCCTTCCAGTCGTCGGCCAGCTCGGTGTCGATCCAGACCCTCAGCTGCACGGCCTTCGCCGCGGTGATCGCCTGACCGGCGGGAGTCTGCGCCGCGGCCGCGATCGCGGGGTCCTGGGCGGTGCCCGTGGGGGTGGGGGTCGGGGTGACGGCGCCGGTCCGCTCGGACCCGGCGACCGTGCCGTCGCCACCCTCACCGTGCCCGTCGACCGAGCACGGCTGGCCGGCCTCGCACTCGGGCGTGCCGCCGTCGTCGGCTCCCTCGGGGAAGGGGGAGTTCTCGTCGCCCTCGGAACCGCCACCGGGCGCCTCCGGGCAGACCGATCCGGGGGCCGCGCAGTCGAGGAACTTGCCGTCGCTCGGGGTGGCCCCCTTGAGGTTGGCGTTGTCGTCGGCACCCCAGAACAGCGCGACCCCGAGGGCCTCTTCCGGCTTGGCCAGCCAGGTGCACACGACGTAGGCCGGGGTGTCGGCTCCCAGCAGGTCGTTGCAGCTGCGGGGATCGTCCTGTGAGTACGCGGCCCCGGGTGTCATGACACCGACGAGCGCGAGCGTGGCGCCCATGGCGAGAGCCCGGCGCAGAGTAAGTCGCATGTCCTGAACTCCCCGGAAAGCTGGTCAAAACGATCGATCTGCACTTTACCCAGATCACAATGGGCTCGACAGTCCCGGTCAAGGAATCCTCAGCATTCCGATATATCCCACCGGACCCGTACCGGCCGTCACGCCTCACACCGCCATCGCGCCAGAGTGAGGCGTCCCAAGGTGAGCCATGCGGGAGCGAGCCCGCCGGCCCGGGCGGCGGGCCTTACCGGGGCGAGGGCGCCCGGGGCATTGCGGCTAGCCGGAATGCCGGGGACCCCGCTGGCATGAAGCCCCAGACTGGGGCTGCCAGCGCAGACGGCGGGTGGCAAAGGCGACATCATGATTCGGTGAACACCTGTCCAGAGGCGAGCGGGCTCCCCCGGGCCATCGAGGTGCCGGTGGGAAACTCCACCACCGTCGACGAAAGCGCCCTGATCGCCCCGAATCGAAACGGACCCTCATGTCGTCGCGCGCCAAGGATCTGAGCAACGGGTTCCACGGCCTCCCGAGGGCGGACGAGATCAAGCACCTCGCCCTGGCCACCGGCAACCTGCTGAACCGGCTGGAGAGCGCCAGAAGCCGGGTCGACCAGTCGCTGACCCAGCAGCGGCGGTTCGTGGCCGACGCCTCGCACGAGCTGTTCACCCCGATCGCCGGCCTCAGAACCCTCCTGGAGGAGGCACGGCTGCACCCCGACCAGACGGATCTGGACGAACTCCTGTCAGACGCGCTGGAGGGCGTCGGCCGGCTCCAGACGATCGTCACCGACCTGCTGGTGCTGGCGAAGGTGGGAGCCAACACCTCTGACGCGTTCGTCACCGTTGATCTGGGGGAAATGGTCCGCGCCGCGATCTCGCGGCGCGAGAACGGTGTCCCCGTACGGCTCCGGCTCGCCCCCGGGGTGCGGGCGAACGTCGTCAACGCGGAGATCACCCGGCTTCTCGCCAATCTCCTGGACAACGCCCAGCGCCACGCCAGGCACGCGGTGCTGGTCGAGGTGTGCCGGAACGGCCGGTACGGCGAACTGGCCGTCGCCGACGACGGTGACGGCATCGCCACCGCCGACCGGGAGAGGATCTTCGAACGGTTCACCAGGCTGGACACCGCCCGCTGCCGTAACCGGGGGGGCACCGGGCTCGGTCTCACGATCGCCCGTGACATCGCCGAGGCCCACCGGGGGACCATCGACGTGGAGGACTCCAGCACCGGCGGCGCGCGGTTCGTCCTCCGCCTCCCCCTCGCCGGTCACCAGCCGCCCGAACCCCCTGACATCGGCTGACATCGGCTGACATCGGCCGCCACCTGCACCTTCAGCACCGATCAACCGCTCACCGTCCCGGAACGGCACCGGCACCGGCACCGGCACCGGCACCGGCACCGGGTGAGACCGTCACAGGCCGGCACCTACCTCGTGGGGCGGGACCGTCACGGAGCCGGGCAGTCGCGACCGGCGCCGTCACACCCGGTATCGTCCGCGACCGGTATCGTCACGGAGAGCGACGTCCCCTTCTGTGCGGAGCTCGCGACCTTCAGCCTGCCGCCGAGCGTCTCGATGCGGTCCTTGAGCCCGATGAGCCCCGACCCCTTGCCGTAGTCGGCTCCTCCGACCCCGTCGTCGTGGATCGAGAGCCGGAGGGTCGTTCCGGCCGCGCCCAGGGTGACGTGCACCTCGGAGGCGTTCGCGTGCTTCGCCACGTTGGTCAGCGCCTCCGCGACCGTGTAGTAGACGGCCACCTCTGCGCACTTCGACAGGCGCGGGACGGGGTCCAGTTCGAGTTCGACGGGAAGGGTGCAGCGGCGTGCGAGCGCCTTCAGGGCGGGTACGAGCCCGCCCCTCGAGAGGATCGCCGGGTGGATGCCGCGTGAGAGCTCCCGCAGGTCGTCCGAGACCCCGGTCAGCCCCTGGACCGCGCGGGACAGCCGCTCCCTGAGCTCGGTCATCGCCGGCGGCACCCCGGCCTCCGCGGCGCGCAGTTCGAGCCCGAGCGACACCAGTCGCTGCTGGGCTCCGTCGTGCAGGTCGCGCTCGATGCGCCGGCGGGTCTCGTCAGCCGCGGCGACGACGCGGGCTCGGGAGGCGGCGAGCTCGGTGCGGGCCTGCGCGTTCGAGATGGCGGTCGCGACCAGCTCGGTGAAGTTCATCATGCTCTCCTCCACGCCCTCGAACCTCGGCTCCCGGGCGCTGGAGAAGACGAGCATCACCCCCCACAGGTATCCGTCGACGACGATGGGAGAGCCGATGGCCGAGGTGACCCCCATTTTCTTGGCCCAGGCGGCGATCTTCCCGGAGCTCCGGCCGTAGTCCGCCCTCCGCGTCGGGCGCCCCGTCCTCAGCACGGTGGCCGAGACGCTCACCTCGCTGAGCGGCCACCGCGAGCCGAGGGGCAGCACCTTCTCCGTGCCGTCACGCCAGCTCCACGAGCCCAGCACCGTCACGTGGGCGGGGTCGTAGCGGCTGATCGCGACGTGGTCCGCGTTCATGAGGAAACCCATCTCGCAGGCGACCGCGTTGAACAGCTCCGCCGAGGAGATGCCCCGCGCCACGAGTGTCGCGACGCGCCGCAACGCCGCCTGCTCCCGCGCGATCCGGCGGAGCTCGTCGCGGCTGGACGCCAGGACCATCCCGGTGTTCTCGCGATCACGGGCCGCCCTCAGCAGCGCCTCCAGGGAGGGCACCATCCGCTCGCGCAGACGCCTCCGCGCGGGCTCGGACACCCCGGCGGGCAGGACCAGCGTGCCGACCCTGGCGCCGCCCTCCATGAGCGGCACCACCTCTCCGTGCTCTCCCGCCGGGACCGCCTCAAGCCGGATCTCCAGGTTCGGTATCCCCAGGGCCCGTGCCAGGAGACGCGAGGCCGGCGGCAGCGCCGCCTCCAGGTACTTCGTACGCAGCAGGAGGTGGGCCAGGCGCGCGGCGAGATCCGCCTCGCAACGGCGGTTGTCCGCCTGGACGTTCAGCGAGCGCACCAGCGCCGCGATCGAGCTGATCACCACCCCGACGAGAAGGAAGATCGGGAGCGGGGTCCAGGGCCAGCGCGCCTCGTACGAGAAGCTCCACGTGGGCGGGATGTTGAAGTAGACGAAGGCGACGGCGCTGCCCACCAGGGTCGCCAGCCCCAGACCCAGACCCCACACGACCGAGACCAGCAGGACACCGAGCAGATAGATCCCCCCGAGGAAGTCGCCCGACGTCACGCGCTCCAGGAAGAGGGACAGCACGACTTCCGCCGCGATGCACAGGGCGCCACAGATGATCCCCACCACGAGGGGCGGCCGCTTTGTGCGCAGCAACAACGACAAAAGTCGTTCGCGCATGGAGACTAAGATACTCGCATGTCAAGAAGGGAATTGACGGCTTTTCCCGATCATGCTCCGCACGTACGGCCACCTGGACATTCGAGGTGTGATTCCTTTAACTCCGCGTGACCGTTCCTGTATCCAGAATTCAGGGAGAAACGCATGGCGAAAGGGCGGGAGCCGTGAGCGAGAACCGGATACGAATAGCGCTGGCGGACGACGACGTGCTTTTCCGCGAGGGCATGGCGAGCCTCATGTCGCGGTCGGGCTTCGAGGTCGTCGGCCAGGCCGGGGACGCGCCGGAGATCCTCGCCCTCGTCCGGCTGCACCGGCCGGACCTCGTCATCCTCGACATCCGGATGCCACCGGCCCACTCCAACGAGGGTCTCGACGCGGCACGGGTGATCCGCGAGGAGTTCCCCGAGACGGGGATCCTCCTGCTGTCCGCGCACATCGAGGTGGAGGAGGCGATGGAGCTGCTCGCCACGGGCCATCGGGTCGGCTACCTGCTCAAGAGCCGGGTGACCGGTGTGAACGACTTCATGGAGACGCTCGGGCGCATCGCCCAGGGCTGCTCGGTCGTCGATCCGAGCCTCGTACGGGAACTCATCAGGACCCACCGCAGGGACGACCCGCTGGGGCTCCTCACGGCGCGCGAGCAGGAGGTCCTGGCCCTGATGGCGGAGGGACGCTCCAACTCCGGCATAGCGCACAAGCTGTGGATCACCGAGGGCACGGTCGAGAAGCACGTGCACAGCATCCTGTCCAGGATGCGGATACCGGGGACGGAGGACGACCATCGCCGCGTCCTCGCCGTGCTGACCTTCCTCGACGCCCGCTGAGAAAGCCGCCGGGAAGCCGCAGGGAAGCCTCTGAGCCGCTTGGAAGCCCGTTGACGGCGGGGGGCCGGGGGCCGATCCGGCGTCACGGGACGCGCACGGGCCCGTTGAGATCCTCGTCACCGTCGTCCTCCCCGAGGATCTCCCGGATGGCCGCCCCGGAAAGGGCTGATTTCTGGAGGAACGCGATGGCGGGACTGACAGCGATCATCTCCGCGAAGTCCCCTTCCGCGTGCGTCGAGATCAGGATGACGCGCGGGGTGCCGAGCCGCGCGGCCACGAGCCGCCGGGCCAGGTCGAAGCCGCTCTCCTCGCCGAGATCGATGTCCACGAGCGCGACGTCCGGCCGGACGTCGTCGACCTGCCGGAGGGCGTCGTCGCTCGCGGAGGCCATGCCGACCACGGCGATCCCCTCCATTTCGAGCAACACCCGGGCGGCACTGCGGAAGTGATCGCTGTCGTCGACTATGAGGCAGCGTATGGCCACACATCGAGAATCCCAGGGAAACGACCTCGGGACATTGCAGCTAGCGGGGGGCTGCCCCATATCGGGAACGCCGGTTCACATCCGGGCGGAAGCGATGATCGGTGCCTACTCCCAGCTCGCCGGACGTTCCGGAATCCGGCCGACGATCAAGGCCGGATTCCGGAACGTCCGGACAGCGCGACGGCCAGGCACGCCCCGCCCGGCGAACCCCTCGGACATCGGACGACAACCGAAGCATGATCCCCACCCGGTGGGCGTCCCGGGTGCCGGGCGATAATCGGGGCATGCTTCCAGCCCAGCGGGCGTCCTAGATGCCGGCCGAATCCTCGCAGACCCTGGAGCGCGGCCTGCGGCTGCTGCGCCTGCTCGCCGACGGGCGGCGGGGCCGTACCCCCACGGAGCTGGCGGCGGAGCTGGAGCTGAGCCGCCCGGCGGTGTACCGGCTGCTCACCACCCTCCAGAGCGAGGGCTTCGTCCGCCGGGACGGCGACGGGCGGCTCCACCTGGGCTTCGGGGTCCTCGTCCTGGCCCGGGCCGTGCAGCCGCTGCTGCGGGAGGGCGCCCTACCCACCCTGCGCAGGCTGGCAGAGGAGGTCGGGGCGACCGCGCACCTGACGGTGGCCGAGGGCGACGACGGCCTGGCCGTGGCGGTGGTCGAACCCTCCTGGACGAACATGCACGTCGCCTACCGCGAGGGCTCCCGCCACCCGCTGGGGCGGGGTGCCGCCGGACTGGCCATCCTCGCCCTGCGCGAGGGCCGTACCGGCTACCTGGTCTCCGAGGGCCAGCTCCAGGAGGGGGCCAGAGGCGTCGCCGCCCCCGTGCCCGGCCTCCCCTGGCTGGAGGCGTCGGTGGGCGTGGTCACCTTCACCCGGCTCGACCCGGACGCCGTGGGCCCCCGCGTCGCCGCCGCCGCCGCGGAGCTGTCCGGTTCGCTGACCTGACCCCCTCCCCCGGACGCCGTGGGCCCCCGCGTCGCCGCCGCGGAGCCGTCCGGTCCGCCGGCCTGACCCCCTCTCCTCAGGCGCCGGTGGGCCTGCGGGTAGGGTGAACGCCGGTGCGCCGGGAAGTTTGGTCGGCAGTGTCTGACCCGAACCCGAAATGGAGCACCGATGAGCGGCACCTCACCCGGCACGCCTCGCCTGTTCAGCCGAGGTTCGTGGGACGAGGCCCGCCGCGTCGCGGACATCCTGCGCGGGGAGACCGTCGGCGGAGCGCTGCTGCTGGCCGGTGCGGTGGTGGCGATGATCTGGGCGAACTCCCCCTGGTCGGACGCCTACGAGGCGCTGCGCGCCGTCAGGGTGGGCCCCACGGCCCTGCACCTGGATCTGAGCCTGGCGGCCTGGGCCTCCGACGGACTGCTGGCGATCTTCTTCTTCGTGGCCGGGCTCGAACTCAAACGCGAGTTCGTCGCCGGTGACCTGCGCCAGGCGCGGCGGGCCGCGGTGCCGGTCGCCGCCGCGTTCGGCGGCGTGCTCGTCCCGGCCGTGCTGTACCTGATCGTCACCCTCTCCAGCGGCGCCGGTGACGGCGCGGCGAGGGGCTGGGCGATCCCGACGGCCACCGACATCGCGTTCGCGCTCGCCGTGCTCGCGGTCATCGGCCGCCACCTGCCCGCGGCACTGCGCACCTTCCTGCTCACCCTGGCCGTGGTCGACGACCTGATGGCCATCGTGATCATCGCGATCTTCTACACCGAGCACCTGTCGGTACTGCCGCTGCTGGGCACGCTGGTGCCGCTGGCGGTCTTCGCCCTGCTGGTGCGGCGCCGGGTGCGCGCCTGGTGGCTGCTGCTCCCGCTGGCCGCCGCGACCTGGGCACTGATGCACGCCTCGGGCGTGCACGCCACCGTCGCCGGGGTGCTGCTGGCCTTCACGGTGCCGGTCGTCCGCAGCGAACGAGCGGGTGGCCCGGACGCCGGGCCCGGCCTGGCCGAGCACTTCGAGCACCGTCTGCGGCCGCTCTCGGCCGGGGTGGCCGTGCCGGTGTTCGCGTTCCTGTCGGCGGGGGTGAGCATCGGCGGCCCGGGCGGCCTGGTCACCGCCCTGGCCGACCCCGTCGCGATCGGTGTCGTCGCCGGGCTCGTGGTCGGCAAACCCGTCGGGATCATGCTCGCGACCTGGCTGGTGTCCCGCTTCACCCGCGCCGACCTGGACGAGAACCTGGCCTGGGTCGACGTGGGCGGGCTGTCGGTACTGGGCGGGATCGGGTTCACCGTCTCCCTGCTCGTCGGGGAGCTGGCCTTCGGGGCCGGCAGCGAGCGCGACGCCCACGTCAAGGTGGCGGTCCTGGCGGGCTCCCTGATCGCGGCGCTGGCGGCGGCGCTCATCCTCCGCCTGCGCAACCGGACCTACCGGCGCATCCACGAGGCCGAGACCGCCGACCGTGACGGCGACGGCATCCCCGACGCCTACCAGGAGCGTCCCTGAGCGCGCCCGGGGACGCTCAAGGGCGCTCCGGAACGCCTCAGGAACGCTCAGGAACACGGTTCCAGGAATTCGAGACGGTTGCCGTGGGGGTCCTCGCTGTGGAAGCGGCGCATTCCCGGGAAGTCGTCGTCGAAGTCGACCGGGTAACCGGCCGCGTCCAGGCGCCGGGCCCACTCGTCGAGATCACGGACCAGGAGACCCGGGTGGGCCTTGCGAGCGGGGCGGAAGTCCTCCTCGACGCCCAGGTGCAGCTCGATGCCGTGGCCGCGGAACCAGCACCCGCCCCGGCCCGCGAGGGCCGGAGGCTTGGGAATCTCGGCCAGGCCGAGCACGCCCTCGTAGAAGTCACGCAGGACCGGCTCGCTTCCGGGAGGACAGGCCAGCAGGACGTGGTGCAGCATCGCGACCCCTCACATATATCTTGACATGAAGATACTTTGCGCCCACCGTCCGGCACAAACCCTCCAGGTCACCGCCACGAGGAGGCACCCACGACTCGTACCGCCCAGGTTCCCAAGGCGTCACACGGTCGTCGGAGCGGTCGCCTCCGGCCTCAGAGGAGCGGCAAGAGCACCCGACAAAGGCGGTGCGGAGAATGTCGGGCGACCGGGGCCGGTGCCGCCGCACGATGGAGGCATGGATGACACGACCCTGGTATCCCGCTTCCTCCGCGACGGCTTCGTGAAGCTGGAGGGCGCCGTCGCGCCGCGCGTGGCCGCGGACTGCGCGCGGCTGCTGTGGCGGGAGACGGGCTGCGACCCGGACGACCCGGCGACGTGGACGCGGCCCGTGCACTGGGTGGCCGACATGGCGCAGGGGCCGTTCGCCGCCGCGCCCAACTCCCCGTCCCTGCAGCACGCGTACGACCTGCTCGTCGGCGCGGGACGCTGGGAGCCGCGCTACTCGCTGGGCTCCTTCCCGCTGCGCTTCCCGCACGAGGAGGAGCCGGACGACGCGGGCTGGCACATCGAGGGGAGCTACCTGCCGGAGGGCGAGAGCTGGTACTTCACGAACCTGCGCTCCCGGGGCCGGGCGCTGCTGATGCTGTTCCTGTTCAGCGAGGTCGGCGAGGAGGACGCCCCGACCCGGATCCGGGTCGGCTCACACCTCGACGTGCCGGAGGTGCTGGAGAGGTACGGGGAGGACGGGGCGAGCGGGCTGGCCCTCGCGCCCGGCCTGGTGGCGGCGTCCGACCACCGGCCGCTCGCCCTCGCCACCGGGTCCCCGGGCGACGTCTTCCTGTGCCATCCGTTCCTGGTGCACGCGGCGCAACCGCACCACGGGGCGCGGCCGCGCTTCATGGCCCAGCCTCCGCTGATGCCGGCCGTGCCGTACGAGCTGGAGCGGGCCGACGGCGCGTACTCGCCCGTGGAGATCGCGATCCGCCGGGGTCTGGGCCGGGACACCCCCGGCCCGGACGGGGACGACGTTTGACATCTCCCCGCCCCTGACAGATGGTTGTTCGTATAAAGGACGCATGCGTCCGATAAGCGGACATAGGCGGGAGAAGCGGATGCCGTACTACCGGGTCGTAGGGGAGATCCCCCGCAAGCGGCACGTGCAGTTCCGGCGGCCCGACGGCGGGCTGTACGCCGAAGAGCTGATGGGCGAGGAGGGGTTCTCCAGCGACTCGTCGCTGCTCTACCACCGCCACCTCCCCACCGCGATCATCAAGGCCGAGGCCGTCGAGCCCGACGCGTCGAAGGGGCTCCTCACCCCCAACGTGCCCCTCTCCCCCCGCCACCTGCGCACCCAGGACCTGCCCGCCGGCGGTGACCTGGTCACCGGGCGCGGGCTGCTCGCCGGGAACGCCGACGTCCGCATGTCGTACGCCGCGAGCGAGGAGGCCAGCGGGCTCTACCGCAACTCCATGGGCGACGAGTGCGTCTACATCGCGAGCGGGCGGGTCGGGTTCGAGTCGACGTACGGGGCGATCGAGGCCGGGGAGGGCGACTACGTCGTCATCCCCACCGGGACGATCCACCGCTGGGTGCCGCGTGGCCCCGTCACGGCGTTCGTCATCGAGGCGGCGGGCCACATCCGGCCGCCCAAGCGCTACCTGTCCAAGTACGGCCAGTTCCTGGAGCACGCGCCCTACTCCGAGCGCGACCTGCGCACCCCGCAGGAGCCCATGATCGCCGAGGGCGAGGAGGTGCCGGTGCTGGTCCGCACGCGCGGCGGGCTCACCCGGCTGGTCTACCGCGACCACCCGTTCGACGTGGTCGGCTGGGACGGCTGCCTCTACCCGTACGCGTTCAACATCAACGACTTCGAGCCGGTCGTGAAGCGCACCCACGCCCCGCCGCCGGTGCACCAGACCTTCGAGGGCCCCAACTTCGTGATCTGCTCGTTCTGCCCCCGGCCGCTCGACTTCCACCCGGACGCGATCCCGATCCCGTACAACCACCACAACGTCGACTCCGACGAGCTGATGTTCTACGCGGGGGGCGACTACACCGCGCGCAGGGGCTCGGGCATCGACGTGGGCTCGGTCTCGCTGCACCCGGCGGGATTCACGCACGGCCCGCAGCCTGGCGCCGTCGAGGCCGTCATCGAGGCGGTGCGGCAGGGCCACACGCAGACGAGCGAGCTGGCCGTGATGGTCGACACCTTCCGCCCCCTCGACCTGGGCCCGGCAGGGCTGTCGGTGGAGGACCCCGCGTACGCGTGGACATGGGCCCGTTGACGGACACGGTCCAGGACGCGGCCCAGGAGTGGCCCGGGACGCGGGCCCGTCGCCGGCGACGCGAGGCACGATCACCCGCCCGCCACGGGGTAGGGACAGGACCATGAGCGCACACACGAGCACGGGGACGGGCGCGACTGTGAACGACGTGGGAGTGAGAACGGCGGTGCTCTTCCGGGAACTCGTCGACGACGCCGGGCTGTTCCCGCCGACCGGCCTGCCGATGGCCGAGGCCCTGGAGCGGCACAGGAACGACCTGGCGGGCAACGACCCGGTGCTCACCCACCGCTTCCTCTGCCCCGCCGGACGCCTGGCGGAGCTTCGCGACCACCTGACCTTCCCGATCCGGCTCGGCCTGATCCTGGACACCCCCGACGTCCCGTCCCTCGAGGACGTCGCCGTCGAGCTGGTCGAGGTGCGCCAGGCGCCGGGCGAGACCCCCCGGAGCGTGTCGGAGCGGCTGGCCGGGCGGCTGCCCGGCGGCGCCCGGCTGTTCGTGGAGGTCTCCCCGGACGACCGCGCCTCCCTGCCGCGTGACGCCGCGGGCCCCGGCCTGAAGTTCCGCTGCGGCGGGCTGAGCGCCGGAGCCTTCCCCAGCGCGGCGGACCTGGGCGCCCTCATCGCGCACTGCGCGCAGCACGGCGTGCCGTTCAAGGCGACCGCCGGGCTGCACAACGCGGTCCGCCACTTCGACCCCGTGCTGGGCGTGGACCGCCACGGCTTCCTCAACCTGGTCCTCGCGGTCTGCGCGGCCGTGGAGGAGCGCGACCCGGTGCCGGTGCTGAAGCTGACCGACGTCGGCGAGCTGGTACGCCTGGCCCAGGCCGTGCCCGACGCCACCGCGACGCGCGCCAGGGAGCTGCTGGTGTCGTACGGGTCGTGCGACACGCACACCCCGATCGAGGACCTGACGGCCCTGTGCCTGATCGACCGGCGCCCGCCCACGGTGACCACCGGAACAGAAGAGGAGAACGCGTGATGTCTTGGGGCCTGGAGAACCTGCCCTACGGAGTCTTCTCCCGCCACGAGGGGGAGACCCCTCGCGTCGGCGTCCGGTACGGCGACCACGTGGTGGACCTGGCCGGGGCCCTGCACGACGAGGTGTTCGCCACCGGCTCGCTCAACGCCTTCATGTCCAGGGGCCCGGCCGCCTGGCGCGACACCCGGGTCCTGATCCAGAACAAGCTGAGCACCGACCAGGCGGTGATGGGGCCGCACCTCGTCCCGCTCGACCAGGTCACGCTGCACCTGCCGGTCGAGGTGGCCGACTACGTCGACTTCTACTGCTCGCTGGAGCACGCCTCCAACCTGGGCCGGATGTTCCGCCCCGACGAGGAGCCGCTCAAGCCGAACTGGCGGCACCTGCCGGTCGGCTACCACGGCAGGGCCGGGACGGTCGTCGTGTCCGGCACCCCGGTCACCCGCCCCTCCGGCCAGCGCGGCGCGGGGGTCTTCGGCCCGTCCGCCAAGCTGGACATCGAGGCGGAGCTGGGATTCGTCGTCGGCGTGCCCACGGCCCTCGGCGACCGGGCCGGGCGGTTCGAGGACCACGTGTTCGGCGTGACCCTGGTCAACGACTGGAGCGCCCGCGACATCCAGGCGTGGGAGTACGTCCCGCTGGGCCCGTTCCTAGGCAAGTCCTTCGCCACCTCGGTGTCGCCGTGGATCACCCCGCTGGCGGCCCTGTCGGAGGCGCGCGTCGAGGGCAGGCCGCAGGACCCCGAACCGCTCGGCTACCTGCGTCGCGACGAGCCGTGGGGGCTCGACCTGCGGCTGGAGGTCTCCGTGAACGGCGAGGTCGTCTCCCGGCCCCCGTACCGGGACATGTACTGGACGCCCGAGCAGATGCTCGCCCACATGACCGTCAACGGCGCCGCCCTGCGCACCGGCGACCTCTACGCCAGCGGCACGGTCTCCGGCTCCGCCCCCGGCGAGCGCGGCTCGCTGATCGAGCTGACCTGGAACGGGACCGAAGCACTGAAACTGCCCGACGGCTCGACCAGGACGTTCCTGGAGGACGGGGACACCGTCACGATCACCGCGACCGCCCCCGGGCCCGGCGGGAGCGTGATCACCCTGGGTGCGGTCTCGGGCACGATCGAGCCCGCCCGGTAGCTCCGGCGACCGGCGGAAGAGCCGGGCCTGTCGGCGATCGGGCGGAGGACATACCGTAGGAGAGGAACCTCCCAGACGTCCGGCGCGTTGTACAGGCAGGAGGGCCGGAGCATGGAATATTGGGTCATCTGGTTGATCTTGGCGGTGGCGCTGGGAGTCGCCGAGATACTCACCCTGACCACCGCTCTCGGCCTGCTCGGGGGCGCCGCCCTCATCACCTCCGTCGCCGCCCTGATCGGCCTGCCGGTCCCGCTCCAGCTCGTGGTGTTCATCGCCTCCCTGGTCACCGGGGTGGTCGTGGTCCGGCCCATCGCCAAGCGCCATCTCACCATGCGGCAACCCCGCGGCCAGCGGTTCGGGATCCAGGCGCTCGTGGGCAAGCCCGCCTACGTCCTGCGCGAGGTGACCGGCATGGACGGCCGGGTGCGGATCGGCGGTGAGGAATGGTCCGCCAGAGCCTACGACGAGACCCTGGTGATACCCGCCGGGGCGACCGTCGACGTCATCGAGATCGAGGGCGCGACCGCGCTCGTGTATCCACGGGAGTGACACCATGGACGCTCTGCTCATAGCCGGACTGCTCATCGTCCTGTTGGCGGTGTTCACCGTGATCCGCTCGGTGCGCATCGTCCCCCAGGCCCGGGCCCGCAACGTGGAGCGGCTGGGCCGCTACCACAGCACGCTGAAGCCCGGCCTGAACTTCGTCATCCCCTACATCGACCGGGTCTATCCGATGATCGACCTGCGCGAGCAGGTCGTCTCCTTCAAGCCCCAGCCGGTGATCACCGAGGACAACCTGGTCGTCGAGATCGACACGGTCCTGTACTTCCAGGTCACCGACCCCCGGGCGGCGGCGTACGAGATCGCCAACTACATCCAGGCCGTGGAGCAGCTCACGGTCACCACGCTGCGCAACGTCGTCGGCTCGCTCGACCTGGAGATGACGCTGACCTCGCGCGACACGATCAACAGCCAGCTGCGCGGGGTGCTGGACGAGGCCACCGGCAAGTGGGGCATCCGGGTCAACCGGGTGGAGATCAAGGCCATCGACCCGCCCAAGAGCATCAAGGAGGCGATGGAGAAGCAGATGCGCGCCGAGCGGGACAAGCGCGCCGCGATCCTCAACGCCGAGGGCCAGCGGCAGTCGCAGATCCTCACCGCCGAGGGTGACAAGCAGAGCGCGATCCTGCGGGCCGAGGGTGACCGGAGCGCCGCGATCCTCAAGGCCGAGGGCCAGTCGCAGGCCATCGACGAGGTCTTCCAGGCCGTGCACCGCAACGACCCCGACCCCAAGCTGCTGGCGTACCAGTACCTGCAGGTGCTGCCCGAGCTGGCCAAGGGCCCGAACAACACGTTCTGGGTGATCCCCAGCGAGGTCACCTCCGCGATCCAGGGGGTCTCCAAGGCGTTCACCGAGGCGCTGCCGCAGTCGTCGGCCGTTCGCGAGGCCCCCAGGGTCAACGAGGCCGCGGCCGAGGAGCGGAAGCTGGCCGAGCAGGCCGCCGCCGACGCGGTCGCCGAGGCTGCCGAGGCCGATCTGGGGCCCCGCCAGCTCAACGCGCCGCCCGCGCACCTGCCCGGCGACGACCTCCTGGGTACGGGGACGCGGGAGGAGCAGCACCACCGCACCACCCACTGACTCCCCCGAGGTCCCTCGGTCCTCCCGCCCGGCCCCCCGGGTGGGAGGACCGATCTCGTGATGGGCGCTCCGACGGCGAGGGCCGCCCCTTCTGATCGGTTTGCGGTCAAATGTCTGGGTAACCCTCTAGGTCTCGGGGGCCTGGCGTGAAGCAATGCTGTGGGTGGGGTTAAGAAAACCGCGATGGACACCCCCGAAGGCGACCGGGCACAGTGCGTAGGGTCGGAGCTGAGGGGGAATCCGCTATGAAAGCGCTGGTCAAGGAGAGGGCCGAACCGGGCCTGTGGCTGGCCGACGTGCCCGAGCCGTCCGTCGGTCCGGGCGAGGTGCTGATCAGGGTGCTGCGCACCGGGATCTGCGGCACCGACCTGCACATCCGGAGTTTCGACGCGTGGGCCCGGCAGACGCTGCGGACGCCGCTCGTCATCGGCCACGAGTTCTGCGGCGAGGTCGTCGAGGTGGCGCCTGGCGTGGAGGACATCGCCCCCGGTGACCTGGTCAGCGGCGAGGGACACCTGGTCTGCGGCAAGTGCCGCAACTGCATGGCCGGGCGGCGGCACCTGTGCCGCAGCACCGTCGGGCTGGGGGTCAACCGCGACGGCGCCTTCGCCGAATACCTGACGCTCCCGGCCTCCAACGTCTGGGTGCACCGGGTCCCGGTCGACCTCGACGTGGCCGCGATCTTCGACCCGTTCGGCAACGCGGTGCACACCGCCCTGACGTTCCCGATGGTCGGCGAGGACGTGCTGATCTCCGGCGCCGGGCCGATCGGGCTGATGGCCGCCGCGGTGGCCACCCACGTGGGCGCCCGCAACGTGGTCGTCACCGACATCAGTCCCGAACGGCTGGAGCTGGCCCGCAAGCTCGGGGTCACCCTGGCGCTGAACGTCGCCGAGACGTCCGTCCGGGAGGGCATGGACGGGCTGGGCATGCGCGAGGGCTTCGACGTGGGCCTGGAGATGTCCGGGAACCCGACGGCGCTCCGCGACATGATCGCCTCCATGTCGCACGGCGGGAAGATCGCCATGCTCGGCCTGCCCGCCGAGGAGTTCGCCGTCGACTTCGCGACGATCGTGACCTCGATGATCACCCTCAAGGGCATCTACGGCCGGGAGATGTACGAGACGTGGTACGCCATGTCCGTGCTGCTGGAGAAGGGCCTCGACCTCTCCCCGGTGATCACCGACCGCTTCTCCTACCGCGACTTCGACGCGGCCTTCGACACCGCCGCCGGGGGCAGGACCGGCAAGGTCATCCTGGACTGGACGGCCTGATGTCCGGCTCCCGCGACGTCCCCGGCAAGATCATTTCGGATTGGACCGCCTGATGTTCGACAATCTCCGCGACGACTTCCGCACGACCCTGAACGAGATCGCCGAGGCCGGGCTGCTCAAGCCCGAACGGGTCATCACCACCCCGCAGCGCGCCGGGATCGCGGTCGCGGACGGCGGTGAGGTCCTCAACTTCTGCGCCAACAACTACCTCGGCCTGGCCGACCACCCCGAGGTGGTCGCCGCCGCCCAGGAGGCCCTCGACCGCTGGGGCTTCGGCATGGCCTCGGTCCGCTTCATCTGCGGCACCCAGGAGGTGCACAAGGAGCTGGAGGCGCGGCTGTCGGACTTCCTCGGCCAGGAGGACACCGTCCTGTACAGCTCGTGCTTCGACGCCAACGGCGGCGTGTTCGAGACGCTGCTCGACGACCGCGACGCGGTGATCTCCGACGCCCTCAACCACGCGAGCGTCATCGACGGCATCCGCCTGTCCAAGGCGCGACGCCTGCGCTACGCCAACCGCGACCTGGCCGAGCTGGAGGCGCGCCTCAAGGAGTCCGCCGACGCCCGGCGCAGGCTTATCGTCACCGACGGCGTCTTCTCCATGGACGGCTACGTCGCGCCGCTGGCCGAGATCTGCGACCTGGCCGAGCGGTACGGGGCCATGGTGATGGTCGACGACTCCCACGCCGTCGGCTTCGTCGGCGAACACGGCGGGGGCACCCCCGAGCTGCACGGCGTGCGGGACCGGGTCGACATCCTCACCGGCACGCTCGGCAAGGCCCTCGGCGGGGCCAGCGGCGGCTACGTGGCGGCGCGCAGGGAGATCTGCGAGCTGCTCCGCCAGCGCTCGCGCCCCTACCTGTTCTCCAACTCCCTCGCCCCGGTGATCGCCGCCGCGTCGCTGCGCGTCCTCGACCTGATCAGCGGCTCCGACGAGGCCCGGACGAGGCTGCGCGCCAACACCGAGCGGTTCCGCACCGGCATGACCGAGGCCGGGTTCGACATCCTGCCCGGTGACCACCCCATCGTCCCGGTGATGATCGGCGACGCCGCCGAGGCCGCCGCGATGGCCGAACGCCTGCTGGAGCGGGGCGTCTACGTGATCGGCTTCTCCTATCCCGTGGTCCCGCACGGCCAGGCCCGCATCCGGGTCCAGCTGTCCGCGGCCCACTCGGCCGAGGACGTCGACCGCGCCCTGGAGGCCTTCGCCGCCGCCCGAGGCTGAACGGTCGCACGCCGCCCCGGGAACAGTCACCCACAGCCTGTGGACAAAGTGCCCTCGACAACCACCAAAAGGGCCTTTGTCGCAGTTCACGGACGACCTCGGCGACAATACGTAGGTGATTGACACGCGGCGGCTCAGAACCCTGCGTGCGGTGGCCGACCACCGCACGGTCACCGCGGCCGCCGCCGCGCTGCACCTGACCCCCTCGGCGGTCTCCCAGCAGCTCGTCGCCCTGGAACACGAGGTGGGCCACCGGCTGCTCGACCGCGACGGCCGGGGCGTGCGGCTCACCGCCGTCGGGCGCATCCTCCTCGACCACGCCAATGAGATCTTCGCCCAGCTTGAACGGGCCGGGGCCGACATCGCCGCCTACACGGCCGGCACCGCGGGCGAGGTGAAGGTGGCCTCCTTCGCCACCGCGATCGGGCTGGTCGTGGCACCCGCGGTCGGCGTCCTGCGGGACAAGGAGCCCGGCATCCGGGTGCGCGTCCTGGACGCCGAGGGCGACCAGAGCCTGACCATGGTCCTGGACGGCGCGGTGGACGCGGCCGTGGCCGTGGAGTACCGCGGGGCCCCGGCCGAGGACGACCGGCGGCTGTCGCGCATCGCTCTCTACTCGGAGCCGTTCGACCTGGTGCTCCCCCGGGGCCATCGCCTCTCCGGGGGCGAGGTGGCGGTCGCGGACCTGTCGGGCGAGACCTGGATCGGCCCCTACCCGGGCAACCCCTGCCACGACGTGATCGCGCTGGCCTGCGAGCACGCGGGCTTCACCCCCGAGTTCGCCCACTCCTCCGACGACTTCAGCGCGGTGGTCGCGCTGGCCGCCGCCGGCTCCGGGGTGGCGATGGTGCCGCGCCTGGCCCTGCGCGGCACCGACCTGTCCGGCGTGGTGATCCGCCCGGTCCCCGGCCCCGAGCGCCGCGTCTTCACCGCGGTACGCCGAGGCGCCGAGCGCCATCCCCTCCTCGTACCCCTGCTGGACGCCCTCCGGCACACCGCGACGGCCCTGAACCGAACCTCGTCACCCTGAAGGTTCGTGACGACCACCATCGCTTCCTCTACCACCGCGCTCGGTGACGTAGACCCGCCCGCTGTCATCACGACAATTGATGTTCGGTATAACCGAAGATATATTCGGCTCATGCGAAGCGTCGCGGCGCCGATCGTTCCCATCTTCAGGACTCGGAGCCAGGCGGAGATCCTGGCCGCCATCTATCTACGGCCCCGGCAGGACTGGACTCTCGCCTCTCTCGCCCGAGATCTGGGCGTGGCCCCCTCAACCTTGCACGCCGAGGTTCATCGCCTCATCGACGCCCAGTTGATCACTACCACCGAGATCGGGCGTTCCCACGTCCTGCGCGCCAACACCGGCCATCCGCTGTGTCGGCCCGTGACCGAGATCCTGAGCTACGTGTACGGACCTCGTACGATCATCAGCGAGGAGTTCGCCGGCATTCCCGGCACCGAGCGCCTGCTCATCTTCGGCTCGTGGGCCGCCCGCCATGCCGGAAACCCAGGACCTGTCCCCCACGACATTGACATACTCGTCGTCGGCGAGGTCGACCGTGCCGCCCTCTACGCCGCCGCCGACCGTGCTCAGGAACGCATCGGCATGCCGGTCAATCCCGTCCTCGCCTCCACCCGCCGCTGGAACGCGGAGGCCGACGCCCTCATCAGGCAGATCAGGTCAGCCCCCGTGATCGACCTGACCGCCGAGATCCACACCTGATCGGAGAGACCCGGCCCATGACGCGGTGGACACGTGGCGAAGCGGACGTCGAGCGGATGTTGACCTCCGGCGAACTCCAGCGCGTCCGTGGCGAGGCCACCGACGGCAGTGGATGGCTGGAGAAGGCGACCACCACCCTCGCCAGCGCCGAAGGGCTCAGGGCAACCGATCCGAACTCCGCCTACACACTCGCCTATGACGCGGCGCGCTTCGCCTGTGCCGGCCTGCTGGCACAACAGGGCTTACGGGCCACGACCTCCGGCGGCCACTACGCCGTCCAGCAAGCCGTGATCCGGCAGTTCGGCCCCACGTTCGAGCCGTACGGCACCATGCGCCGCAGGCGCAACGAACTCGAATATCCGGAGTTCCCCGACGAGGTGGTGGAAACAGCGGAAGCGGACCACGCGATAGCGTCCGAACGCGCACTGATCGACGCCACCGGCAAACTCCTCGACCACCTCGGGCTGTTCTGATCTCCGGGAGCGGGATGACGGTCGCGGACCTGTCGGGCGAGACCTGGATCGGCCTCTACCCGGGCAACCCCGGCCTCGAGCGCCGCGTCTTCACCGCCGTACCCCGAGGCGCCGGGCGCCATCCCCTGCTCGTACCCCTGCTGGACGCCCTCCAGGACGCGGCGGCGACACTGCGCCGCACCCCGCCCCTGTGACGCGGACGCTCGCCGAGACCAGGGACGTCACCGAGAGGTACGAAGTCTCGTGGCGCACGCCATCTCGGCCCTCGGGTCCCCGAGGCGACGGGAATTCCCCATCATCCGTCCGCAACTCCCCCGGGGCGGGCCACCGGTTCCGGTGACGGTGCCAGTAACGCCCCGCGACCACCACCATCAGAGCGGTCGCGGCGATCATCCCGGCGACCGCTGCCTGAAGCACCAGCTGCATATCACCCACCCCGTCCTTAAAGTCACTTATGGGGCTTTTCGTGGAACGAGGGGTTCATGGATGCGTCATGACTTGCAGACTTTCGGAAAGCGCTTTACCATACCCACCCCTCACCATCTGGCGCCGGCAGGCTGGTCCCATCGACGGACCGGCGACGGCCTGACAGCTCGTTGGACGCGGAGGTTCGGAGCGGTCCCGTCGGGAGGGCATCGGTCTCGCTGAGGACAGGGCCGCGGATCAGGACCGGGGTGCCGCGGTGAGCTTCGCGACGTCGGAGGTGTAGACGGTCATCCAGTGCGGATGCAGCCGGTAGTAGACCACCTCGCCGTCCCAGTCGAAGGCGTCGTCGTCGTAGAAGCCCTTGAGGTACGCGCGCAGGTCCGGCCAGTCCGCGGCCGGCTCGCCGTCCCGGGGGTTGAGGGTCTCCACCGTGCCGTGCGTGAACACGCCCAGTTCCTCACCGCGCAGGTGCGCGGCGCTGACGGCGGGCCTGGCGGCGAGGTGGCGGGCCTTGGCGGCGTCGCGTGCCGTGCCGAAGTGCCACTTCCCGTGCAGGAAGTGCCCGTCCACACCGCTGATCCGCGGCTCGCCCTTCGCCGTCACGGTGGACAGCGCGAGGGTGCGCATGCCGGTGAGGACCCGGGTGAGCTGCTCCGCGGTAAGGGTGTGCTCGCCGTTGATGATCGAGCGGAGGTGCGAGGTGGAACGGGAGAGGGAGACGTCGAGGAGGGCCTGAAGCTCTTTGAGCTCCTCTGGCGTTTCGCGCATCGAAGTCCTTGTCCATCCGTAGGGGCCGGTCCACGGCCGCCGTCGACGTCGGCCGGTGGGGCCATGCTCGCCCGAAAACCCGACACCTTGTGTCATGTTTCCTCAGTGAAAGGCGTGCCATCGGCGCCCTCCGGGCCGGCGACATCGTCCTCCCTCCACGCACCGATCGACCGAGGCCGCCCCCTCCCCCGTGTCGTCTCGTACGTCAGACGGAGAAGTCCCGCAGCAGGCCCGTGTACCTCTTGGGGCCCGGAGGGGCGAACTCGCCCCGGGTGCTCGTCCGCAGGCCGAGGTGGACCAGCGACTCGACGAGCTTGGTCGCCACGGCCACGCCGTCGATCACCGGGACGCCGACGGCGCGGGAGACGTCCGCGCAGAACGAGGCCATGCCCGCGCAGCCGAGCACGATCGAGTCGCAGCCGTCCCGCTCCACGGCCTCGGCGCACAGGGCGGTCACCACCCTCCGCGCGTCCGACGAGGGGTCGTCCAGCTCCAGTACGGGGATGTCGCAGGCGTGCACCCCCCGGCACGCGCCCGCGAAGCCGTACCGGGTGGCGAGGTCCCACGCCCGGCCCGTGGTCCTGGCGAGGGTCGTCACGACGCTGAAGCTCCGGCCGACCAGGGTGGCGGCGTGCATGGCCGCCTCGGCGATCCCGACCACCGGCCCCGAGGCCAGCTCGCGGGCGGCGTCGAGGCCGGGGTCGCCGAAGCAGGCGATGACGTACCCGTCCGCCCCCGCCGCCTCGCCCGCCGCGATCTCCGCCAGCAGGCCCGGCACGGACAGGGCCTCGTCGTAGTGGCTCTCGATCGACTCCGGGCCCATGGCCGGGCTGACGGCCGTGACGACGGTGGAGGGCGCCGCGACCGCCCGGGCGCACCGGCCGATGTTCTCGGTCATGGCCCGGGCGGTGTTGGGATTGATCACCCGGATTTCGACGGGGGTCATCAACCGGTCAGGGTCGTGCCGTCCGACACCTGCTCGACGTCGCGGTCGAGAGCGCCGATCCTCGGCGACCTCCGCTCCAGCGCGGTGAACGCCACGAACCCGAGCCCGCAGCCGACGAACCAGCTGTAGTCGCCGATCCAGGTCACGTCGGCCGTGGTGAGCCCCAGGTCGAGCAGCATCTTCGGCACGAGCACCGACGCGATCGCGGGGACCCCGCTGAGCACCGTCGCCCAGATCGCGTTGGGGTTGTAGCCGCCCCTGAAGAAGTAGCGTCCGGTCGGTTCGAGGGTGAACATGTCGTCCACCCACACCCGCTGGCGGCTCACGATGTAGTAACCGGAGATCAGGATCCCGAACAGCGGCCCGATCAGGGCGCCGAGGATGCCGAGCGTGTAGTGGATGGCGTCCGGGTTGCTGTACCAGTTCCACGGCGTGAGCAGCACGGAGCCGACCGCCGCGATCATGCCGCCGGTCCGCCAGCTGATCTTCTGCGGGTTCACGTTGGAGAAGTCGAACGCCGGGGAGATGAAGTTCGCGACGATGTTGATGCCGATGGTCGCGATGACGAAGGTGAGCCCGCCCAGCAGGATCGCGAACGGCGTGTCGATGCGCTCGACCGTGTGGATGGGGTCGGTGATGAGCTCGCCGAACACGGGCACGGTCGCCGACGCGGTGATCACCGTGAGCAGCGAGAAGAACAGGAAGTTGATCGGCAGCCCGAGGAGGTTGCCCTTCTTCACCGCCGCGAACGACCTCCCGTACCGGGAGAAGTCGCCGAAGTTCAGCATCGGCCCGGAGAAGTACGAGACGACGAGGGCGATCGCGCTGAGCATGACCGGGATCGACGCGCCGAAGTCGAGGTTCTCGCCCTCGGAGAGGTCGAGGCTGATGTTCTCCCAGCCCGCCTGGCTGACCAGGTAGACAGCGAGCACGACCATGACGACGTACACGGCGGGCCCGGCCCAGTCGATGAACCGCCTGATCGCCTCCATGCCCTTCCAGAACACGGCCGCCTGGGCGACCCAGAGGATGGCGTAGCAGATGTAGCCGAGCGGGGACAGGCCGAGGAAGCCGCCCTCGTTCAGCGACGCCGACGCGGGCCAGAACTTGAGGAAGATGATGATGAGCGACTGGGAGGCGAGGTAGGTCTGCACCCCGTACCAGGCGATCGCGATGAGGCCCCGGATGATCGCGGGGATGTTCGCGCCGCGCACCCCGAAGATCGCCCGGTTGATGACCGGGTACGGCACGCCGGTGACCTGGCTCGGCTTGGCGACCAGGTTGCAGAACACGTTCACGATGACGATGCCCACGATCAGGGCGAACAGGACCTGCCAGCTCGCCAGCCCGAGGGCGAACAGGCTGCCCGCGGTGACGTAGCCGCCGACGCTGTGCACGTCGGACATCCAGAAGGCGAAGATGTTGTACGAGGACCACGTCTGCTCGCGGAGCGGGGCCAGGTCCTCGTTCGCGAGGCGGGGGTCGTATCCGGGCTTGACGAGCCCGGCGCCGACGGGCATGCCGGCCGCCTCGACGACGTCGTGTAATTTCGGCTGGGACGGTGCGCTGTGTTCGGTCATTGCCAGCTTCCGTGGGGGGTACGGTGCGGGGACCGGTGTGTCCCGCGCGCGGGTGTGCCGGGGCGGAAGGTGCCGGGAGATCGGCCCGGGTGATCGGCCCGGGAGCCGCCCCCCGGGGCCGTCGAAGGATCGGCCCGAAGGAACGGCTTCGGAGGAACGGCTTCGGAGAATCGGTTTCGGAAGATCGACTCGGAGGATCGGCGAGAATGGCGTGTCGGCGGAGCCGTGGCGACCGCCCGGTGGCGGGTGACGTGCCTCGGTGCGGGCCAAGGCCGTCACCGGGGCTGTGGCGTGGGCTGTTAAGTGGTCACTTAACAGCTGCCGTCAATGTATGCCTTGACACCCGAGCCCTAATTTCGCCCGCGTAAAGGCCTTGTGACAATTGGTGTGGAGGCCGTGACAGCCATGACCCCGGAACCCGGCACGGAGATCGAGGCCATCACGAACGAGCACCTCGGCCGCAGGCTCCGCGAGCTGCGCCTCCGGTCGGGGATGTCGCTGCGGGCCCTCGCCCGCGAGCTCGGCATCTCGCCCAGCGCGGTGTCCCAGATCGAGCTCGGCACGATGCGGCCGTCCGTCAGCAGGCTCATCGCCTTCGTGTCCGCGATCGGCGTGCCGCTCGCGGCCGTGTTCGACACGGCGGAGGCGGCCGGCGCCGACCCGGCGGGGCCGGACACGCCCGCCGGCCGGTTCGCCGTCCGGCGCTCGTGGGAGGTCGCCCCCATCCTGCTCAGCGGCGGCATCACCTTCCGCAGGCTCTCGCCCACGCCGTCACCCGACGTCGAGTTCTTCGAGTCGACCTATCCGCCGGGCTCGATCTCCAACGCCCACGGCCACTTCCTCAAGCACGAGGGCTACGAGGTCGGGACCGTCACCCGGGGCGAGCTGACCATCGACTTCGAGTCGGAGGTCGTCACCCTCGCCGAGGGCGACTCCGTCACCTTCCCGTGCAGCCGCCCCCACATCATCGGCAACCGTTCGGAGACCGT
Source organism: Streptosporangium nanhuense (assembly GCF_059358815.1). NCBI lineage: Bacteria > Bacillati > Actinomycetota > Actinomycetes > Streptosporangiales > Streptosporangiaceae > Streptosporangium > Streptosporangium nanhuense. The sequence continues at coordinate 61,043 of NZ_JCADBG010000016.1, read as the reverse complement.
CACCGCCGTCGCGACCTGGCTCATCGTTCATCGCTGAGCGCGGGGGCCTCCTTCCGGCGGTAGGAGAGGACCACACCCGTCGTGTAGATGCCCACCCCCAGCAGGACCATGAACACGATCGTGGGCCACTGCAGCCACGACGGCAGGTAGAGGGCCAGGAACCACGCCCGCGTCGGGCTCTCCGAGACCTTGAGGTAGCCGGCCAGCAGTCCCTGCGGGAACAGCGGGATCGCGCCGAACGTGAAGCAGAGCCCGATGATGATCTGCTTGTGGCGCGGCAGGGACTCGAAGGGGAGCCGCCCTCTCGCGCCCGGCTTCGGAGCCGGTCGGCGGCCGGTGCGCATCGTGTCGAGCAGCTCGGGCCCCTTCTCCAGCAGCCGCCGCTCGGCGAGCAGCCCGAACCCCCAGTAGCAGAGCACCCCCGTCAGGGCGCCGACGGCAACGCCCGCCCAGCCGAGCAGCCCGGTCACGATCGCGGCGGGGGCCGCGGTGAGGGCCACCAGCGCCAGCACCGCGTACACCATGCCGGTGACCGCGCCGTCCTCCTCCGTGGAGCGCAGCGGGTTGCCGCCGCGCCGGTGCGGGTCGGTGCCGGGGATGAGCCCGTACACCGAGATCAGGGGGACCAGCCCGGCGCCGCCGCCCAGCATGGCGAGGAGGACGGCGAGCAGCATGGGCCACGGCCCGCCGGTGACCGCGGCGAGGGAGACCGTCACCACGAGGGCGACGGGCGCGACGGTCAGCAGCCACGCGTGCTGCCGGCCCCGGACGTCACGCGCGCCGGGCGTCATGAGCATGAGCCACAGCGCGGTGCCGTCGGTGCCGTAGAGGTTGGCCGACATGGCCGCGGCCATCACGACGAAGACCGGCCCCGCCCAGGGCAGCATCCCCGTCCAGCCCAGCAGCAGCGGGGCCCCGGCGAAGCACACGCCGTAGGCGAGGGCGAAGGTCAGCTGGTGCGTGCGCACCAGGTCACGCGACCAGGTACGCAGTTCCTTGGCGAGGACGGCGCCTGAGGCGGTGGTGGCCCGGATCGGCCGGCGTCCCCTCGTGGCCGCCCTGGACGCCCCGGTCCGCCGGGTGAGCAGCACCGCCCACGCGGCCAGCAGCATGACGACCAGCAGCGCCATCCCGGCGAGGGCCGCCAGGGCCCGCGGCCAGTCGGCGGACGCGGCGGCCTCGACCGCGACCGTCCCCCAGCCGGAGGGCAGGTAGCGGGCCGCCGTCGCCACCACCGGGGGGAGCCCTGACGTCTGCCCGAGTGCCATGAAGACGACCCAGATCTGGCCGAGGAAGGCCAGGATCAGGCCGTTGGTCAGGCCGGCGCCGATCGCGCCCACGCGGGAGCGCAGCGCCAGGCCGAGCAGGGCCACCGCGACCCGGGAGAGCAGGACGAACATCGCGAGCTGGAGCAGCAGCGCCGGGACCGAGACGAGCGCGGGCACCACGCCCCGCCGGGCGCCGGAGACCGTGAGCCCGGCCAGGGCGATGAGGCTGATCACGGGCGCCACCCCGACGAAGGCCGCCATGAGCAGCCCCGAGGCCAGGCGGCGCGGTCGCAGGCCGAGCAGCGTGAAGTACTCCGGGCGGAGCGTCTCGTCGCCGCCCCCGGCGAAGACGGGACCGAAGATCCAGCCCAGCATCCAGACGGCGTACACGGCCGGGAGCAGTTCCGGCCAGGAGAGGGCCGTGAAGATCGTGCCGGCCGCGAGGACCAGGCCGACCACCGCGCCCATGACGACGAAGCCGGCCCGCTGCCCCGACATCGAGTGACGGAGCACGGCCACCTTCATGTTGACCATGGTCAGTTCGACAGCCACGTCAGCTCCTTCACGCCGCCGTCGGCGGTGCCGACCAGACCGACGAAGGTGTCTTCGAGGGAGCCGGTGCCGCGGACCTCGTCCAGGGACCCCGCGGCGGCCACCCTGCCCTTGTCGATCACCGCGACGTGGTCGCAGAGCTGCTCCACGAGGGCCATGACGTGGCTGGAGAGCACGATGGACCCGCCACCGGCCACGAAACCGCGCAGGATCGTCTTGATCGTCGCGGCGGACACCGGGTCCACGGCCTCGAAGGGCTCGTCGAGCACGAGCAGCCTCGGCGCGTGCAGCAGGGCGGTGGCCAGGCCGATCTTCTTGCGCATCCCGGTGGAGTACTCGATGACGAGCGTCTTCTCCGCCTCGTCGAGCTCCAGCACCGACAGCAGCTCCTCGGCGCGCTGGTCGACGACCTCGCGCGGCAGCCCGCGGAGCAGGCCGAGGTAGGTCAGCACCTCCCGGCCGGTGAGCCGTTCGGGCATGGCCATCCCGTCGGGCAGCACGCCGACCAGCGTCTTGGCCGTGGCCGGGTCGGACCACACGTCGGCGCCGAAGATCCGCGCGTTGCCCTCGTCGGGACGCAACAGGCCGACGGCCATGGACAGGGTGGTGGTCTTGCCGGCGCCGTTCTGCCCGACGAGCCCGTAGAAGGAACCCTGGGGGATGTTCAGATCCACGTGGTCGACGGCGACCTTCTCACCGAAGGTCTTGCACAGACCGTGGATCTCAAGTGCTGCGGGCATGGATTACTCCGGAGTGCGGGGGGAGGAGTGCCGGTTCGCTCAGCGACCGAGCCAAAGATCAATAAATATAAGCATTTGAGAACTTACAGCGGCGGCAGCCGCGCATACCAGGCCCGCCACGGAAAGGACGGCCTCCCGGATCGGGCATCCTCGGCGACATCGACCCGTACCGCATGAGCCGCAAGAGCCGCATGAGCGGACGCGATCCGGCCGACCTATCCTGGGAGGGGTGGAAGAGAACCGGGCACGACGGATCGTTGACGCGCTGCGCGATCGTGGCATAGACGGCCACCTGGCGAGGGTCGGGGTATACCAGTTCGGGATACGCGTGTCACTGCCCGACGGGCGCGAGGCGGAGTGGGACACCGACGGCACCGCGGGCCTCGAAGCCCAGGTGATGCGCAACGGGATGCTCGTCGGCTTCGTCCCCGTGATCGAGGGGTCCGAGGACTTCGACGAGCAGCAGGTCCTCGACGCCATCGCGCGGACCGACTACGACCAGCCCATCGCCAGGCAGCGCGCGCAGGCGCCACCGCCGGCCGAGCCCCTGCCCCGCATCGGCGGCGTCTTCCGCCGCTTCTTCGACGGCTTCCGCTACCGGTGACGGGGACCGGGCGGGTTCCCGCCCGGTCTCGGGACGCCGGCGTCCCGCGTTCGCCGACCACTCGAACGCCCGCCACCGATCGCTCGTCGGCGGCGCCCGCGCGCGTACGCCCGGAGCGCTAGGCCATACGGGTCGCACACCCCAGGCGCTGTCCTGTCCGGACGAGACTCTCGGCGAACCCCCGCCGCGTCCTGTCGGCGAAGCCGACGAAGAAGCGGTTGGCCAGCGGCACGCCCCACCGCATCGTCCGCGCGACGTTGAAGACCCGGTGCACGAGCAGCGCGCCCCGGGGGTGCGGTTCGACGCTCCACTCGCCCCGGTACCACCAGCCTCCCTGGAAGGAGATGGTGTGGCCGGTGACCTCCACGGTGGAGGTGTGACCGGGCAGGTCCTCGACGGTGAAGCGGCCGGTGCGCCGGCCGTCGGGCAGCAGCGTGCCGGCCAGGTCGTCGAAGACCACGGCGACCGGCGCCTCGACGATCCCGGCGACCTCGGTGATCAGCTTCCTCCCCGTCACCGCGCCACCCTGGTGTTCTGGAAGGAGGCGAATCGCCAGCCTTGCGGCGTGCCGACGGCGGTGAAGGAGACGGTCGACTCGCGGAGCTCGCCCGCCAGGTCGGTGCCGCCTCCCGAGATCACCAGGACCGCCGCGTCGGCCAGCGGTTTGACCTTGACCTGCTCGTTCGGCATGGACATGGTGGAGCCCTTGAGCGGGCCGTCGAAGAGCCATCGGTGCGAGGACTCGATGGCCGCCCGCCCCTCGATGTGCGTGCCGTCGAAGACGATGTAGTCGGCGTCCTCGGTGAAGAGGGCGGCGTAGGCGGTGGCGTCGCCCGCGTTCCACGCCTCGGCGAGGCGGGTGAGCAGGACGTTGATCTCCGTGTTCACGGACATGGCGCGATTCCTCACGGTCGCGGCGCCTATCCTGGGGGTGCGAGTCCAGACAGGGCAGGCGCCTTGTTCGGATAGCCGGCTGCCAGGGTGTTGACGCACCCTGGCAGCCTCTTTCTCATGGTTCGTCGAGTATTTGCGACAGCAGTTCCTGCTTGACGGTGCCCCTCCAGTCGAGTTCCCCGGACTCCAGGCGGGCGACGACGCGCCGCACCCAGGCCAGCTCGGCCTCGTTCAGCGTGCGCTCGTAGTCGACCTCGATCATCAGGATGTCGGGCAGGCCGCTGTCCCTCATGGCACGCAGGTGGGCGTCCGCCCCGGCCAGCACTCCTTCGATCGTCGCGGCCCTGGTGCGCAGGGCGCGCAACGCGTCGGGCACCGGCAGGGTGCCCATGAGGGAGACGGCCGCGGTGAACGTACGGCGGTCGGGGCCGGGGTTCTCAAGGAGCGCGCGGAGCCTGGTCGACAGCTCCTCGCGGCCCTCGTCGGTGATCTCGTAGACCGTACGCTCCGGCCGGCGACCCTCCCTGCTGGTCTCGACCGGGACGATCAGATCCTCGCCGGCGAGCTTCTCGACCGCGTGGTAGAGGCTCCTGGGCAGCCCCGTCACGTAGTCCTTGTGGGTGTCGACGATGAAGCGGTGAAGCTCGTAGGGGTGGCCGGCGCGCACCGAGAGCATGGCCAGCACGGTCAGGCCGACCAGATCGGGGCGTCGCGCCATGGGGATGCCTTTCTCTATATTGCAATGTGCACTATAGCAGAAGACAGAAAACCTCACCCGGCTCGGGCTCGACGGCGGCGCCACCAGCCGCCACCTCACGATGTCGCCGGAGCGCCAGGAAACCAAGACCGCGCGGAGCACTCGCCGGAAGGCATACGTCGTCGTCCATCAGATGCTTTCAGGACAGAAACCGGCCGGTATCAGAGCTAGCTTCGTCACATTGAGACACTCGCACTCAGGAGGCAGTTCGATGTCCCTTGTCAGACCGATCCCCCAGGGCTACGGCACCGTGACGCCATGGATCATCTCTCACGACACGCCACAGCTCATCGACTACATGGTGAGGGCCTTCGACGCGGAGGAACTCTTCTGCCTGACCGGCGAGGACGGACGGGTCGCGCACGCGGAGGTACGGATCGGCGACTCGGTGGTGATGATGTTCGACGGGCGGCCGGAGTGGCCCCCGACCCCCGCCTTCCTCCGCCTCTACGTCGAGGACTCCGACGCCGTGCACCGCCAGGCCGTCGCCGCCGGCGGGACCTCGGTCACCGAGGTCACCCACCTGGCCTTCGGTGACCGCGTCGGGCGGGTGCGCGACCCGCTGGGCAACCTCTACTGGATCCAGACCCACATCGAGGACGTGAGCCCGCGGGAGATGGAACGCCGCCTCGGCGACCCCGGGTTCACCGAGGCGATGGCGTACGTCCAGAGCGCCGACTTCTTCCCCGGCCGGGCTCCCGGACCCCGCTGACACCACCGCGCCGGGCCGGCCCGCGACCACGCGACGATCTTCCCCGGTAGGCGGTCTCGCCGAGACCGCCTACCGGCCCTCCCGCGATCCGGGAATGAAAACGATTCTTTACATGGCCTTGGAGGTGACTGTATGTTATCGAGCAATCACTCTACGAACTCAACGAATGTAGGTGAGCCCCATGCCGGACAACGGCAACGAACGCTCTCCCGATCCCCGGGTGGCGTTCGCGGACGCGACGTCGGCCAGCACGGGAGAGACGGACGAGCGACCGGGAGCGGCCGACCGCGCCGCCGTGACCGCGAAGACCGACGACCATCTCCCTCCACTGGCCGACGACCCGATCGACGACAGGCCCCTCGCCCTGCGATTCACGGAGCCGGAGGAGTAGAGATGCAACTGCACTTCCGTAACCGCTACACCTCCAAGGTGTGGGTCGCGATCATGTTCTACAGCCCCGACGGCTGCCGCGACTACGGCCAGTGGGGCACCCGGGGCTGGTGGCCCATCAACCCGGGTGGCGAGGCGTTCGTCCTCAACACCGGCAACCGCTACGCCGCCTACTACGCCGAAGCCGCCAACGGAGCCGTCTGGACCGGCGCCTACGGCCCGATGTACGTCTACCAGAACGCCTTCGACTCCTGCATCAACATCGGCAGCACCGCCGCCAGGCTCGTCGGCACCCGGCTGATCGACATGAACGGCTATTCGAGCTACTACGTGAATCTCACCTCCTGACGCGCTCCCCCCACGTGGCGCGCCGGCCGGCCTCGGCCGGTTCCGCGCGGCAGTGGGAGCGGACGCGGATGAGCGCCTCCTGAGAGACGGACACCGGAATCCCTTCTCCGGAGTCCGCCCCCCTTCACCCGGGAGGCGCTCGATCTCATCCGGAACCGCCCCCATCCGCAGGTTCCGGCCCGCCCATCCGCAAGCCCCGATCCACCTACCTGCGGGCTCCGTTCCCGCCCACCCACGAGCCCCGATCCACCTACCTGCGGGCTCCGTTCCCGCCCACCCACGAGCCCCGATCCACCTACCTGCGGGCTCCGTTCCCGCCCACCCACGAGCCCCGATCCACCTACCTGCGGGCTCCGTTCCCGCCCACCCACGAGCCCCGATCCACCTACCTGCGGGCTCCGTTCCCGGCCACCGTGACCGCCTCGGTGAAGTGGTGATACCGGGTCAGCTCCTCCTCCATGGGATCCAGCACCAGCTCGCGACCGACCTTGTCGACGCTCGACCGCAGTGCCCTCGCCGCCTTGCGGGCCCGCCTGCGGCCGCCGAGCCAGGCGGCCACCCGGGAGAGCAGCGCGATCAGCAGCCCGAGCAGGAGACCCCCGATCAGCAGCGTGGTCGGCCAGGGCAGCTCTCCCGCGGTCGGCATGTAGAGGCTCGGAAGCCGGAGATAGTCGAGGGCGACCAGGGCCAGCAGCCAGATCCCCCCGGCGAGCATCGTCGCGAGCACCAGCCACTGCGCCAGCCCGGCCAGCCGCCACCACAGGGGCCGCCGGGAGACCCCGAGCGAGGTGGTGGCCACCGCCCGGTCCAGGCCGTCCTCCAGCTCGTCTCCGTGCGACCTCGCCGCCTGCCGTACGGCGGCGGCCCACGGCGCGGGAAGCCCCGCGGAGGCGGCCCCGGCGGCCTCACGGATCGCGGTGTCCATCCGGGAGCGCTGGACGACGGTCGCGACGGGGATCGACGTCCTTCCGACGAGCCCCTCCGGCTCTCCAGGCTTCCCCGGTATCACCGGTTCCCCGGCGGACCGGCTCGTGGCGTCCAGGCGGAGGCGGCGGAGCGGGTCGGGCCGCAGGCGGCGGATCCACCTGGTGGGCGGCCACCCGGTGGCGGCGACCGAGCGGTGCCGGTGGGACTTGGCCACGGCCTCGACGACCACCGGCACCCCGGCGGCCTGCGACAGCGCGTCCCTCAACGGCCTCGCCAGGCCGTCCGGCCTGCTCTCGACGTCGGGAAGCGGCTCGCCGGGGGTGACGCCGGACGCCTGGAGGAGCGCGTCGGCGGCCATGCCCGCGTCGGCGGCGAGGCGGGCGGACCAGGACCGCCGGTCGGCGACCCGGGAGATGAGCAGCGAGCTCAGCTCGGGAACACCCGCACCGGTGCGGGTGGACACCCCGATCACCGGGACACCGGTCAGCCCGTCCTCGTCGAGGAGCCGCCGCAGGTCCTTCAGGCACCGCTCGGCGGCGGCCGGGGAGAGCCGGTCGATCTGGTTGAGGACCACGACCATGACGTCCCGGTGCCGGGCCAGTGGCCGGAGGTAGCGGTCGTGGACGGCCGCGTCGGCGTACTTCTGCGGGTCGAGCACCCACACCAGCAGGTCGACCAGCTCGACGAGCCTGTCGACCTCCAGCCGGTGCGACGGCTCGATCGAGTCGTGGTCGGGCAGGTCCAGCAGGATCAGCCCGGCGGCCTCCCCGTCCACCCCGGACGCCTGCCCTGGGCTGCCCGACGGCTGGAGGGCGGCGGCCGAGGAAGCTCCGGCGAACGTGGCCCCCGCCTCGGCGGCCCTCCCGTCCCCTCCGAACAGCGTCCCGCCGGCCCTCTCGCCCGGCTCGGCCCCGCTCGCGCCGGCCGGGGGGCCGGCGCCGTTCCCGTGCCACGGGCTTCGACCGGCCTCGCCGGGGGTGTCGAGGAGCTCGTGGCGGCGGGGGATCTCCAGCCAGTCGAGCAGCGGTCCGGCCCCGGAGCCCTCCCAGAGCGCGGCCTGGGCGGTCGAGGTGGTCGGCCTGGTGACGCCGACCGTGGCGAGCGAGGTGCCCGACAGCAGGTTGAACAGCGAGGACTTGCCGCTTCCGGTGGCCCCCGCCAGCGCGACCGCGGTGTGGTCGACCGACAGGCTCGCCCGCACCCCGGCCCGGGAGATCACCGAACGCGCCGCGGCGACCGCCTCGGCGTCCAGCCTCCCGTCGGCCAGGTCCGCGGCGCGTGCCAGCGCCGCCAGCCGGTCGTCCAGCGAGACCGTCTTCTCTCGTCGCAGCAGCTTCACGCCTGGCCCGCCTCTCCCGTTCCGGTGGCGCGCGGGAGGCCGTCGGGCGGTCTCCTGGACTCCCCCACCGCGATCGGGACGGACCCCGCGGGGAGGGCGGCCCTGCGGTCCGCGACGGGGAGCTCGCGCAGGTGCTCTCGTACGGCCTCGGCGGTGGCGCGGAGGGCGGGGGCGGTGCCCTCGGAGGGCTGGACGGCGTCCAGCAGGTCGGTGAAGCGGTCGGCGTCCTCGCCGAGGAGGATCGCGACGCGGGCGCGCAGGTCGGAGCGGGCCTTGACGGTGAGGTCGCGGACGGCCTGGTCGCCGAAGACGGCCTCCAGGACCTTCTGGCTGAGCACGCTGGTGCCTCCGGCGATGCCGACCTCGATGCCGGTCAGGCCGCCGGTCGAGGCGAACACCGCGATCATCAGCAGCAGCCCGGCCCCGTTGAGGCCGAACGAGGCGACGCGGGCGGTGGTCCGCCTGTCGGCCCCCTCCTCGCGGACCAGGTCGAGCACGTACGACTGCCAGCCCCTGACGGCCTCCTCGGCCCTGGCGGGCAGGTCGGCGGAGGCGCGACCGAGACGCCCGGCGACGGCGACCCCCTCGTGTTCGAGGAGGGCCCGCCCCGAGGGATGCGACGACCACGACTCCAGCAGGCGCTCGGCGGCGCTGTCGGCCGAGGCCCTGATCAGCGCCTCCACCCCGCTCTCCAGGGCGCTCCGCAGCTCGCTCTCGGGCGCGCGCCGCCCTGTGACGAAGGCCACGACCCGGTCCCTGAACCTGCCGACCCTGCTCTCCAGGGAGCGCATCAGGTCGCCGGTCCCGATGAAGTCCTGCCAGCGGGCCAGGACCTCGCCGCGCAGCAGCGACCCGTCCCGCATGCCCTCGTCGAAGGAGGCGAGGCCCACGGCGTAGGCGGCGTCCGCCATCGAGCGGAGCTCCTCGGCCCCGGTGTGCTGGCGGTCGACCGCCGAGGCGAGCGCGGGCACGCGGGTGGAGAGGCTCTCCAGCGCGCCGGACAGGGTCTGGCGCACCACCTCGGCGCGGGAACGGGAGTCGGCGGCGATGGCCATGAGCCAGTCGGCGATCGGCTGGACCGCCTGGCGCGGCAGGCGGGCGTTCTCGTCGGGCAGCACCAGCTCAGGCACCTCGAACAGGTGCGTACCGCCCAGGCCGTTGACCTCCAGCAGCCGGTTCAGGTCCTTGCGCACCACGCCCATGGCCTCGGGAGGGACCCTGGACAGCACGACGGCCAGGGCCGTGCTCCGCTCCCTGGCCGAGCGCAGGAAGCTCCAGGGGACCTCGTCCGCGTACCGGGCGGCGGTGGTGGTGAACAGCCACAGGTCGGCGGCGGCGAGCAGCTGGGCGGCCAGCTCGCGGTTGGCGGTGACGATCGAGTCGATGTCGGGGGCGTCGAGCAGGGCCAGGCCGGGCGGGACGGCCGCGGCGGTGACGATCCGGAGCGTGCCGGGCTCGCCCCTGCCGCTCCCGGTGACGCGCGGCAGGCCGGGCAGGATGTGCTGGGCGGTGAACCACTCGCGGTCGACGGGACTGGTGACCAGGGTGGGAGCCATCGTCGTGGGCCGCAGCACGCCCGGCTCGGAGACGTCCTCGGCGACCAGGGAGTTGACCAGCGTGGACTTCCCTGCCCCGGTGGAGCCGCCGACGACCGCGAGCAGCGGGGCGTCGATCGCGCTCAGCCGCGGGATCAGGTAGTCGTCGAGCTGGCCGGTCAGCTCGCGCATCGCCCGGCGGTCGGCCGCCACGTCGCCGATCGCGAGGGGGAACAGCTCGCGGTCGAGGTGCCGCCGCAACTCCCGCAGCGTCTCCAGAAGACCGTCGTTGTCACCCATACGGTCGATCCTGCCCTGCGAGGGCCCCTCTAGACGCGTTTGGCCGCGCCGAACCGTCCGGGCCGAACTCCCGAGGCCGAACCGTCCGGGCCGGCCGCGAGCGCCCTGTGGACGCGTCGGGCGCGGCATCGAACCGGCGGCCTGGCTCGGGGGCAGGCCGCGAGCGCCCCCGGAAACGCGTTTGGCCCCACCGCTCGACCGGGTTACGGGGGCGAACTCGGTAAAGCGGTGGGGCCCAGCCCTCGGACCTCATCCTCGGGCCGTGTCGAGCTCGTCTCCCCCGCAGCTGGAGGCGAGCCCGAGCCCGTCGGATGCTTCCGAGGTGATCGGGGGTCGTGCATTGTCTATTTGAACACACAAAGCTCAGAAACGGGTCAGCTGGAGCTGAATATCAGCTGAAAATTCAATCACTATGGGGCGGGCGCAACACATAGCCCACACCGCGGAGGGTGTGGATGAGCCTGGGCTCGGCCGTGTCGACCTTCCGGCGCAGGTATGAGACGTAGGACTCGACCACCCCGGCGTCACCGCCGAAGTCGTAGTTCCAGACGTGGTCGAGGATCTGCGCCTTGGACAGCACCCTGCCGGTGTTGACCATGAAGTAGTGCAGGAGCTTGAACTCGGTCGGCGACAGCCGCACCGGGACGCCGGAGCGCCAGACCTGGTGCGCCTCCTCGTCCAGCTCCAGGTCACCGACCTGCAGGCGCACCGGAAGGTCGAGATCTCCCCTGGTACGGCGCAGCACGGCCCGGATGCGGGCGAGGACCTCCTCCAGGCTGAACGGCTTGGTCACGTAGTCGTCGGCCAGCCGCAGCCCGGCGACCTTGTCGTCGGTGGCGTCGCGGGCGGTCAGGAAGAGCACGGGCATCTGCCCGCCCATCTCCCGCAGCCGCCCCGCCACGGCGAAGCCGTCCATGTCGGGCAGCATCACGTCCAGCACGACCAGGTCGGGACGGATGCGCTCGGCGAAGTGCACGGCCTCCCGGCCGTCCACCGCCGTCACCACCTCGAACCCGGACAGGCGCAGGCTGGCCGAGAGTAACTCCCTGATATTCGGTTCGTCGTCCACGACCAGCAATCGGGCTTCCACTCTGTCCAGCACGTTCCGAGGCTCGCCCACCTCGCTGGAACGCAGCTCAGCCTGGGCTGAACGTTTCCTGAGAACCCTCTCGGCACCGCCCCCGCCTCACCGGCGTCCGGCGCCCTCGTTGATGGCGGTCGCGGTCACCGAGCCGTCGTCGGCCGTGGATCCGCGCACGACCACCGCGCCTCCGGGCCTGAGGTCGGTGACCTTGCCCTGCTTCGTGACGCGTACGGACGTCTCGTCCGTGGTGTTCACGGTCACGACCGAGCCGTCCGCCGTCCGGACGTAGACCTTGCCGCCCTCGACCCGCTGCACCGTGCCGACGGTCATGCCGCCCCGGCCGCCACCTCCCCGGCCGCCCTGGCCGCCCTGCCCCTCCTGGCCGCCCTGACGGCCCTGGCCGCCCTGACGGTCGCCGAACCCGCCGGAACCACCGGGGCCGCCGAAGCCACCGGGGCCCGCGCCGGCCTGCCGCATGGCACCCGCGGGGACGCCGGACGGAGCGCCCATCGCCTTCTGCGCCTGGATGCCCACGATCACCCCCGCCACGAGCATCACCCCGGCCCCCAGCACGAGGGTGAGCGTCGACAGGCGGCGCGGCGGCCTGGCCGCCAGCTCGCCGTCCAGGTCCCCCCGGAACGGGGAACTCTCCAGCGCTCTCCCCGCCGGGACCGTCTCGTCGGCGTTGCCGCCCATGTGTCTCTCCTCGCCTTCCTAAGCCGCGTATGCCGTACGGGTCACTCGTGACGCAGGGCCTCGATGGGCCGGAGCCTGGCCGCCCGGTTGGCCGGGTAGCCGCCGAAGAACAGCCCGATGCCCACGGAGACGCCGAGGGCCAGCGCGATCGAGGACGGTACGAGCACCGGTGAGATCCCGGCGATCGTGAAGCGGGTGCCGGCGAACGCGATCGCGACGCCCGACAGGCCGCCCACCAGGCTCAGTACCGTCGCCTCCAGCAGGAACTGGCCGAGGATGGCGCTCCTGGGCGCGCCGATGGCCTTCCTGATGCCGATCTCCCTCGTCCGTTCGGTGACGGTGACGAGCATGATGTTGGTGATGCCGATGCCGCCGACCAGCAGGGAGATGGCGGCGACCGCGCCGAGCAGGGCGGTGAAGATCCCGACGGTCGAGCTGACGGTCTCCTGCAGGGTGGCCTGGTTCAGGATCCGGTAGTCCGCGACGCCCGTCGGGGTGATGCCGTGCCGCTGGTTGAGCACGGCGGTCACCTCGGCCTGCGCGGAGTCGGTCGTGTCGGCGCCGGTCGCCTGCACGATGATCGAGCCGAGCGCGCCGAACCCGGTCAGGCTCTGCTGCACGGCGGGCAGCGGCACGACGGCCACGTCGTCGGCGTCCTGCATGCCCGCCGAGCCCGACTCCTTGAGCACCCCGATCACCGTGAACGGCACCCCGGAGACGCTGACAGACTCGCCGACCGGATCGGCCGTGCCGAACAGCGCCTCGGCCACGGTCCGCCCGATGACCATGACCTTCCTGGCGGCGAGCACGTCGTCGTTGACGAAGTAGGTGCCGCTGTCCACGGGCCTGTTCGTGGCCTCGAAGTAGCTGGGGTAGGTGCCGACGAGCTGCGCGATCGTGTGGCCGGCGCCCTCGTGGACGGCGGCGGCCGCGTTCGCGGTCACCACGGGCGACACGCTCCGCACCGACGGGACCTGCTCGCGGTCGGTCAGCGCCCTGGCGTCCTCCAGGGTGAGCTGCCTGGCCTGGGTACGCGGGCCCTCGTTCTGGCCCCTGGCCGCCCGGCCCCCGCCCCCTCCTCCGCCACCGCCTCCGCCTCCGGTGAAGGACGCCGAGACGGTGAGGGTGTTGGCGCCGAGCCGCTGGATGGACTGCTGGATGCTCTGCGAGGCCCCTTCGCCGAAGGCGACCAGCAGGATCACCGCCGCCACCCCGATGAGGATGCCGAGGGTGGTCAGGAAGCTGCGCAGCTTGTTGGCGGCCAGCCCGCGAAGCGCGAACCTCAGGATTTCGAGCCGACTCACGCGGTGACCTCCGGCGTGCGGGGCGGCAGGTCGTCGTCGGGAGTCCCCGGCATGCGAGGCGGGAGGCCGTCAGCGGGAGTCCCCGGCGTGCGGGGCGGGAGGCCGTCGACGGGGGCCTGGCGGCGGTCCTCGACGATCCGGCCGTCCACCAGGCGGATGACCCGCTTGGCGTGGGCGGCCACGTCGTCCTCGTGGGTGATGATCACGATCGTCCGGCCCGCGACGCTCAGCCCGTCGAGGATGCCCAGCACGTCCCCGGTGGAGGCGGTGTCGAGGTTGCCGGTCGGCTCGTCGGCGAGCAGCAGGGCGGGCGCGGTGACCAGCGCCCTGGCCACGGCCACCCGCTGCTGCTGGCCGCCGGAGAGCTCGTTCGGCTCGTGGCGGACCCGGTCGGACAGGCCGACCTGCTCCAGGGCCGCGAGGGCGCGGGCCCGCCGGTCGGCGGCGCCGACCCCGCCGTAGGCCATGGGCAGCTCGACGTTGGCGAGCGCGCTCATCCGGGGGATGAGGTTGAACGACTGGAAGACGAACCCGATCTTCCGGTTGCGGAGTACGGCGAGCCTGCGCTCGTCCAGCGAGCCGACGTCGGTGCCGTCGATGCGGTAGTCGCCGGAGGTGGGCACGTCCAGGCAGCCCAGGATGTTCATGAGCGTGGACTTGCCTGAGCCCGAGGCGCCCATGATGGCGACGTAGTCGCCCCGGTCGACGCTGAGCGACACCCCGCGCAGCGCCCGGACCTCGGCGTCTCCCCTGCCGTACACCTTGGTGATGTCCGTGAGGGACAGGACGGGGACGGTCATCGGCCGTTCCCTCCCCCGGCGGGGCGGATACCGCCGCCACCGCCACCGCCCCCGCCACCGCCGTTGCGACCGCCGCCGAAGCCGGGGAAGCCGCCCTGCTGGGTGGTCTCCGTGGGCACCGGGCGGACCACCTGGTCGCCCTCGGCGAGACCGGACCTGATCTCGGTGAGCGCGTCGCCCTTGATCCCGGTCTCCACCTGGACGGGTGTCTGGCGGCCGTCCCGCAGTACGGTCACCGTGCTCCGCCCGCCCGCCGTGGAGATCACCGCGGAGGATACGGCGAGCACGTCCTCGGCGCGTTCGACGACGACCCCGACCGTGGCCGTCTGGCCGAGCCTGACCTGTTCCGGCACCTCGGTGAAGGAGATCGTCACCGGGTACTGGACCACGTTGTTGCTGGTGGTGGCGGTCGGCTGGATCTGGGTGACCTTCCCTGAGGCGGTGACCCCGGTGAGCGCGTCGAACCCGATGGAGGCCGTCTGGCCGACCTTGAGCCTGGTGACGTCGGTCTCGGTGAAGGTGCCGACGAGTTCGAGCCTGCGGGTGTCGGCGAGGTCGACGAACCCGCCCGAGGCGTTCGCGTTGGCGTTGCCGTTCGCGTTGGCCCCGGACCCGGCCGAGTTGTTCGCGTTCGTCGCGGCCTTGGAGGCGGCCCCCGAGGAGCCGCCGACCGTGCCGTTGACGGCGGTGACCGTACCGGCGAACGGCGCCTTGATGACGGTGCCGTCCAACGCGCGCTTCGCGGACCGGTAGGTGTTCCTGGCCGTGACGTACTGGGCGTAGGCCGCGGCGGTCGAGGTGTCGTCGTCGGCGGTGTCGAGGGCGGCGGCCGCCGCGTCCAGGCCCTCCTGCGCCGAGTCGTCGTCGAGCCGGGCGAGGATCTGTCCCGCGGTGACCTTGTCCCCGGCCTTGACGTAGATCTTCTCGACGGTGCCGCTCGACCCGAAGGAGAGGGACCGGGCCCGGGCGCTGGCCACGGTTCCCGAGGCGGAGACGGACGCGGAGACCGTGGCACGGGTCACCGGCACGGTCCGCACCGCGGCGTCGGCGGATGAGGCCTCGCCGCCGAGGGAGGAGTAGGCGATCACCACTCCGCCCAGCAACAGGACCCCCAGGGTCCCGTTCACGATCAGCGCTCCGCGCTTGGTCGACAGCTTCACAGCGCCTGACCCTGACGCACCAGGCTTGGACTCACCCCGGCGAAGGCTGAAGATTTCCTGTAGACCGTGTCGTACCGCTCCCGATGCACAGCAAACCTTCAGGGGCCTGTGAGCATGCTGTGAATCAGACGGTCCAGGATGTCCGCCATGAGACCGACCCATCTCCCGAAGAACCTGCGCGCGGGAGGGCTCGCCCTGGCCGCCCTCGTCCTGGTGGGCGCGGGGGCGATCGTCGTGTTCGACGGCGGCTCCGAGCAGGCACCCCGGGTGGAACTGGCCTCCGCCAGGCGCGGGACGGTGACCGCCGCCGTGTCGGCCGCGGGCGGCACCGTGGACGACGGCACCCGCGAACTGGCCTTCGGCGGATCGGGGACGGTCACGAGGGTCTACGTCAAGGCCGGGGACAGGGTCGACAAGGGGGACGTGCTCGCCAGGATCGGCTCCGCCCCCGCGCGCGAGCGCCACGACGCGGCGAAGGCGCAGCTCGCGGCGGCAGAGGAGGCGCTGGAGACGGCGGAGAGCACGCCGGGGGGTACGGCGACGACCGGGGTCGGGCAGCAGACGGGGGCGCAGGACGGGAGCCGGACGGCGGATCGGGCCACGGATCGGGCCATGGATCAGGGCACGGATCAGGGCACGGATCAGGCGGGGTCCGACCGGTCACGGACCGATCAGACAGGAACCAACCGGAAGGGGACCGACCAGACGGGGACCGACCGATCGGGGAACGACCAGACAGGGGCCGACCGGTCGGGGACCGCCAGGCAGGCCGGCTGCGAGCCCACGGCGACGCGGCCTCCGGGGGCGGGCGCCACCCCCACGCCCGCCCCGACCCGGACGGGTGCCCCCACTCGGAGGCCGGAGCCCGCGCGCACGCTCTCACCGCCCTCCACGTCCACGCCGACCGGATCGGCACGCACGCCCTCGGCGCCCTCGGCGTCCCCGGCGTCGGCTGGACGGACTGGATCGACTGAATCGGCGAGGGCGGTACAGGTCGCCCCCGCGGGCGGGATCGTCCCCGCCGGGTACCGCTTCGCGGCGGCCCCGGTCCTCACCCCTTCCCCCACCCCCGTTCCGGTGCGGGACTCCGCGTCCGTACCGGCGCGGTCCCAGGCCTCGCCCACGGCCACCCCGGCACCGACCGTGACGCCGGCGGCCGTACGGACGGGTGACGGCCCGCCCCGGCCCGCGCCGACGGTCACCGTCACGGTGACGGCCGCTCCGACGGTGACCGTGACGGCCACGGCGACGGTCACCGTGACCGCGAGGCCGCACGGGAGCGAGCCGCCCGCGACCGCCGACCCCGGCCCCACGGGCCCGCCCTCGGGCCCGTCGACCGGCCCGAGCGAGCACCCTGGACCGACAGCGGGCCCCACCGGTCCCGGCGGTCCCACCGGCACGGCGGCGCCGACCGCCACCGCCAAGCCCACCGGCAGGCCCACCTCCAGGCCCACCTCCAGGCCCACCGGCACCGGATGCCCCACCCCGAAGCCGAGCGCGAGCACGGGAACGGACAGGGGCGCGTCCCCGAACAGGAACACCGGGCAGAACACCCGGCAGGGTCCTCAGCAGGACGGCGGGACCGGGCGGGGGGCGCTCACCGTCGAGCAGGCCGAGGACCGCGTGAAGCAGGCCCGGGCGGAGCTGACCGACGCCGCCGAGGAGCTCGCGGGCGTGCGGATCGTCGCCCCCTCCGACGGCACCGTCATGTCCGTGGCCGGGGCGGTCGGCGACAGCGCGGGCACCGGGACCTTCCTCACCCTCGGTGACCTGGACGAACTTCAGGTGGAGGCGTTGTTCACCGAGTCGGACATCGGCAGCCTGAAGCCGGGACAGCGGGCGGCGATCACCCTGGCCACCCGGCAGGGGGAGAGGTACGCGGGCACCGTGACGGGAATCGCCCCCACCGCGACCACCAGCGACCGGCTGGTGAGGTACGGCGTCACGATCGCGTTCGACGAGCCCCCGGCGAACCTCCTGGTGGGCCAGACCGCGTCGGTCACCGTCACCGTCGCCGAGTCCGCGGAGACGCTCTACGTCCCGGTCCAGGCCGTACGGACCAGGGACGGGGTTTCCAGGGTCACCGTGCGAGGAGGCGTCGAGCGGGTCGTGGAGACGGGGGTCCGCGGCGACCGGTACGTCGAGATCACCTCCGGGCTGTCCGAGAACGACCGGGTGGTCCTGCCCGGCGGCGCGACCGGAGGGGAGTTCCCCGACAGCGGCTGGCCGGAACCCGCCACCGGCGCCCCCTGAACCGGGCGGCGACCGGCCGGACCGGCGGGATCGACCGGACCCGGGTGGTTCAGTCGGACCCGGGTGGTTCAGTCGGATTCGGGGGCGAGGGGGAGGATCACCCGGAACGTCGAGCCCTTGCCGGGCTCCGACTCCACGTCGACGCGGCCGCCGTGGGCCTCGACCATCGCGGCGACGATGGCCAGGCCGAGACCGCTCCCGCCGTCCTCGGGGGCGCGCCTGCCCCGGGCGGAGTCGGCGCGGTAGAAGCGTTCGAAGACGCGCTCACGCTGCTCGACGGTGAGCCCCGGCCCCTCGTCGGCCACCTCGATGACGGCCATGCCCTCGTCGCCGGAGAGGATCACCCGTACGGGGGTGCCCTCGGGGGTGTGGGTGAGCGCGTTGGTCATGAGGTTGCCCACGACCTGGCGGAGCCGTACCTCGTCGCCGGAAACGATGAGCGCGGAGCCGTCCACCGAGAGCGTGACGTCGCGTTCCGGGGCGAGGATGCGGGCGTCGTGGACGGCGTCGGCGGCGATGGCGAGCAGGTCGACCGGCCGCATGACCATCGGCCGCTGCTGGTCGAGCCGGGCCAGCATCAGCAGGTCGTCGACGAGCAGGCCCATCCTGACCGCCTCGGACTCGACCCGGCGCATCAGCGGCGCGGCGTCGATGCCGGGCGCCTGCCGGTAGAACTCGGCGAAACCCCGGATCGAGGTCAGCGGCGTGCGCAGCTCGTGCGAGGCGTCCGCGACGAACCTGCGCATGCGCTCCTCGGAGCTGCGGGCCGAGGACTCCGACTCCGAACGGGCGCGGAAGGCCGTCTCGATCTGGGTGAGCATGCCGTTCAGCGACCGGCCGAGGCGGCCCACCTCGGTGCGCGGGTCGGCGTCGGGGACGCGGCGGCCCAGGTCTCCGGCGGCGATGGCCTCCGCGGTGCGCTCGATCTCCTCCAGGGGGCGCAGGCTCCTGCGGATGATCACCACTCCGGCCCCGGCGAGCATCAGCACCAGGCCGCTCCCGCCGAGCAGCTCCACCAGGGCGAGCTGGCCGACGATCTGCCGTACCTCGCCCATGTCCACGGCCACGAGGAGGCTTCCGCCGGTGTCCAGCGAGGTCACCCGGACCCGCCAGTCACCGCTCTCGAACGGGTCGGCGTCCTGGCCCGGGGGCACGGTCGGCCCCGGCTTGCCCTCCACGTCGATGCCGCTGAGCAGGACGACGTTCTCGCCGTTCCCGGTGCGGAGTTCCAGCCTGGCGTCGGACGGCAGCGACTTGTTCAGCAGCGCGACGGAGCCCCGGTTGTTCATGCGGCGCAGCGCGGAGTCGACGGTCAGGTCTATCTGGCTGTCGACGCGGTCGATCAGGTAACCGCGCATGATCGAGACGCTGCCGATGCCGATGAGGGCGAGCGCGATCGTCAGCAGGACCAGGATGACGCCGATCAGCTTCACCCGCAGGGGAGTCGCGTCGAGCATCACGAGGCCGGTGGAAGGCGCAGCACGTATCCGACGCCGCGCAGGGTGTGGATCAACCTCGGCTCGGCATTGTCGATCTTGCGGCGGAGCACGGAGACGTAGGACTCCACGATCCCGACGTCGCCCCTGAAGTCGTAGTCCCACACGTGGTCGAGGATCTGGGCCTTGGACAGCACCCGCCCGGCGTTCGCCATGAAGTAGCGCAGCAGCTTGAACTCCGTCGGCGACAGCGCCACCGCCTTGCCCCTGCGCCACACCTCGTGGCTCTCCTCGTCGAGCTCGACGTCGGCGAAGGTGAGCCGGGGCGGCCGGGGCGCGAGGTCTCCGGCGCCGGTACGGCGCAGCACCGCCCGGATGCGGGCCACGACCTCCTCCAGGCTGAACGGCTTGGTCACGTAGTCGTCCCCGCCCACGGTCAGCCCCCGGATCTTGTCCTCGGTGGCGTCACGCGCGGTGAGGAAGACCACCGGCGTGTCGCTGCCGCCGCCGCGCAGGCGCCGTACGACGTCGAAGCCGTCCATGTCGGGGAGCATCACGTCGAGCACGATGAGGTCGGGCCGGTGCCGCTGGACGGCGGCGACGGCGTCCGTGCCGTTGCCGGCCGTGTTGACACCGAACCCGGCGAACCTCAGGCTCGCGGCCAGAAGTTCGAGGATGTTGGGCTCGTCCTCGACGATCAGCAGGCGGGCCTCGGGTGAGTCGGTCACTGGTTTATTTTCA
Organism: Streptosporangium nanhuense; assembly: GCF_059358815.1. Taxonomy (NCBI): domain Bacteria; kingdom Bacillati; phylum Actinomycetota; class Actinomycetes; order Streptosporangiales; family Streptosporangiaceae; genus Streptosporangium; species Streptosporangium nanhuense. Next base: position 41,203 of record NZ_JCADBG010000016.1, on the reverse strand, counting down.
CCGGCCCACATGAGAAAGCAGTTAACTGGTCAACACTGAGGCTAACCCCACAATATGCCTGGCAATCGCCAAACTTGACGTGGCCGCCGGTGAGGGGGCGTTGCGCACGAGGGCGACGCGGCCGTGCACGTCGATCGCGAAGTCGTCCAGCATGCCGCCCTGCCCGTCCACAGCCTGCGCGCGGACGCCTCCGGCGGTCCTGACCAGGTCGGTTGCGGTCAGGGCCGGGACGTAACGGCGCGCGGCCCGCAGGAAGGATCCTTTACCCATGGAACCGGCCACCTCCCTGATCCCGGTCCGCCAGTGCCTGGCGGCCAGCCGCCGGGTGCCCCGCCAGGCCAAAATCCGGCCCAGGTCGGCGAGGTCGACGTCCCGCCAGGAGTAGCCCTCCAGCGCCAGCGCCATGACCGCGTTGGGGCCGACCAGCACCTCGCCGTCGATCCTGCGGGTCAGGTGCACGCCGAGGAACGGGTAGCGGGGGTCGGGAACCGGGTAGATGAGCCCGCGGACCAGGTCCTTCGCCTCCCCGGCCAGCGCGTAGTACTCGCCGCGGAAGGGGACGATCCGCACGTCTCCGGGAACCCCCGCCATCCGCGCGACGGTGTCGGTGCCGAGCCCGGCGCAGACGATCACCCGGTCGAACTCCAGCCTCCGCTCCCCCGCCAGGACGCTCACCCCGCTCGCGGTCTCCCGTACGGCGCGCACCGGGTGGGACAGCAGCACCGAGCCGCCGCCCTCCTCCACGTCCAGGGCCAGGCGCCGGGCGACGGCGGGGAAGTCGGCGATCGCGGTGTGCGGGGAGTGCACGGCGCCCACGCCGACGGCGTGCGGCTCGATCTCGCGCAGGGCCAGCGCGTCGAGCTCGGCGATGCCGGGAACCCCGTTCGCGCGGGCCCGCTCGGCGATCCTGCGCAGCTCGGGCCGCTCGGGCCCGGTGGAGGCGACGACGAGCTTGCCGACCTCGTCGTACGGGATGCGGTGCTCGGCGCAGTACTGCCTGAGCATCGCCACGCCCTCCCGGCAGAGCGTGGCCTTGAGCGAGCCCGGACGGTAGTAGATCCCGGCGTGGACGACGCCGCTGTTGTGCCCGGTCTGGTGGGCCCCGACGCGGTCCTCCTTGTCGAGGACGGTCACGGTGGCCCCGTGGGTCAGAGCCGTCTCCCTGGCCACGGCCAGCCCGACGATTCCCGCGCCGACGATCCCGACCCTCATCGCCGGATCCTCCCTGCTCGTTCCCCTACATCCCCGTCGATCCGCTTCCCAGAAGTCTCCTACGGGTTCCCCCGTGAATTCACCATGAATTCTTTACGGGGCGATCGACGTCACCCCGCGAGCCTCCCGACCTTGCCGGTGGCGAGGTGTCCTTCCTGCGCCAGCCAGCGCAGCGAGTCGGCGATGGTCTCCTCGACCGGCCGCAGCCCCACGCCGAGCGCCTCCAGGGTCGGGGTGTCGTACGTGCGGACCATCGTGACCATCATCTCGACGGCGTCCCTGGTCAGCGGGTAGTCGATCTCTTTGATCAGCTTCATCACGTCGCCCACGGCCGCCGCGCCGCGCAGCACCGACCGGTGGATCCTGAACCTCCGGCAGCGGTTCCCCGTCACCTCGTCGCAGACGTCGGCCAGCTGCGCCCAGGTGAGGTAGTGCCCGCCCAGCATGAACCGGCGCGGCCCGCGCCCGGGTTCGAGGCAGCGGGCGAGCACGACGGCCAGATCCCGTACGTCGACGATGTTGGCACCGCCCGCGGTGATCGGCCAGCCCTGCTCCAGCCCGGCGCGCAGCCCCTCCACCATCGCGTCCAGCGAGGGCTGGTGCGGCCCGGTGACCCCGGCGGGATAGACGATCGTGACCGGCATTCCCTGCTCCTGGAGCCGTCTGGCGTAGCGCTCGGCGGAGATCTTGCTTCTGCCGTATCCGTTCCTGGGCGTGGAGAGCGGGCTCTCGGTCGTGATCACCGGTCCGGCGGGGGGCACGAAGACGCCGACACTGGAGATGTGCACGATGGGGTCGAGACCGAGTTCGACGGCCTGTCCGAGGACGTTCTTGACTCCGGTCACATTCGTACCGTTTAGGTCATCGGCCCGGCCGATCACCCCTATTTCCGCGGCGGCGTGAATGACCGCGTCGCACTGTTCGAGCCCCTCCCGCACGGCCGCCGCGTCGCGGATATCGGCCTTGTGCAGGGGAATCTCCCCCGCCACCCCGACGGAGGCCAGCACCTCGCGCGTTTTCTCTGGATTGCGGATGAGAAGAAGCGGCTCGTGCCCGTCGGCGAGGAGCGCGGCGACCGCATGCGAGCCGACGAAACCTGAAGCCCCGGTTATCAGAACGCGCATGCTCGAAAGTTAGCGGCAATCCTCACCGCAAGAGAAGGGATAACCGGCCTGGTTCCTAATCGTCATTGCCTATGCGGGAAATACGTCCAGGCCGGTCAAGGAATAGGTGAATATGTCAGGGCAGTAAATAGCGATGCGGTCATTCATTTTCGGCATGGACCAGGCGGGGATGCGCGGGAGGTCACGTGTGATCGTGTGCTCGTGCGATCCCACGCGGGAGACGGCGTGGGGGCTCGTGGGAAAGACCGGGTGAGGGACCGGGGTGAGCGATCGGGCGTCCACAGCCGTTACGCACATGTCTCCCACCCGTCGCCCACCCCGGTGTCAGAGAGGGGTATACCTTGATCAGGCCGGATGGCGGCCGAAACCGACTGCGTCACCGGGTGGGGATACGAGGCGATGAGCAGACAACTCTCCATCGGCGTCGACCACCACGGGCACGCGGACTGCACTGTGATCACTGTCGTGGGCGACATCGACCGTAATTCCAGTGAGCTGCTCAGGGAGACCATCGAACAACTGGTCTCCGACTACCGCCCGCGGATCGTCATCGACGCCGGAGGCATCACCTTCTGCGACTCCACGGGGCTGCGGATACTTCTCAGCGGCGCGCGGCTGACCTCGGAGGCGGGCGGGTGGCTGCGCCTCGCCGAGGTGTCGGACGTCCTCAAACGCCTTCTGCAGGTGACCGGGCTTTTCACCTGGTTCCCCGTCGACCCCGACGTGGCGACCTCCCTGGGCCACGCCACCCGCCGCGACCTGCAGTCCCCCGGCTGACCCCCGAGCGCCCCCGGAAACGGCCGGCGCGTCCGAGCCTTCGGGCCCTCGGTCGCCCCTCGGTGTCCACGGGCCCAGACGGGCGCGTCCGGGCGCCGGGGATCGGTCAGCGCATCCGGCCGACCGCGCCCCGCAGGCGTCGTACGTCCCGCAGGCGCGCCTCGTAGGTCGCGCCGACGACCACGAGCAGCAACCCGCCCAGCGCCATCGGCACCCATCGGGGCACCAGCACGACCACCTCCGCGATCCACGGCGCCAGCTCGTGCAGGGCGACGACGGCCAGGGTCAGCCCGCCGAGGACCGCCGGGGCCTGGAGCCGGAACCGGGCGCCGACCAGCAGCACGGCCAGCGAGACCACACCGAGCAGCAGCGGCCGGAGCCAGCCCGAACCGGCGAGCAGCGCGAGCATGCTCGGCACCAGGCTGGAGACGAGCCCGGCGCCGTACGCGATCCAGGACGACTTCTCCCCTCCGCGCGCCCGCCACCAGCCGAACCCCAGCAGCACCAGCGAGAACGGAACCGTGTACGCCTCGATCACGCTGATGTCGGAGGCGAGCAGCCGCAGCCAGGAGGCCAGCAGCAGGAACCCCGTTCCGACGTATCCGGCCCACCGGCGATCGGGCCGCAGGGCCGTGCCGGCCATCAGCACACCCGCCACGGCGCAGGCGAGACCCGCCAGCGGCAGGTCGGCCGAGGCGAGCGGCAGGCCCGCTCCCACGAGGACGTACCCCGCGGCCTCCACGCCGACCGCGACCGGCGACCTCCTGAACCGGCCCGCCAGGGCCGCCGCCGCGCAGGCCACCGCGAGCGGGCCGAACGCCGCGTGCCGTACCGGCCAGTCCAGCGCCAGCCCCGCCGCCAGCGCCTCCCCGCCCGCCAGCAGCGTCGCCAGCCCCGCCGCGACCGGTGCCACCGCCCGTGCCGTGACCCCTGCCGTGACCCCTGCCGTGCCCCCTGCCATGGCCCCCGCCCCGGCCCCCGTCCTGGCCCGGTCACCCAGCACGACCGCCACGGCGATCACCGCCACGGCGGGAAGGACGATCAGGGTCGCGGGCTCGCTCATGAGGGCCCAGGAGATCGCGACGGAGGCGGTCGACAGCGCCGCCACCCCGCCGAAGAGCCCGTTCTCGCGGCTCCGCGCGACCGTCCACGCCGTCGGGACGGTACCGGCGACGAACAACCCCAGCTCCACCCCGTACGGCAGGGCGACCGACACCGGCAGTGCCACCAGCAGCGCGGGCCAGGCGAGCAGCACCGCCCCGGTCGCGCCCCGGCGCCGCGCGACCTGCCAGGAGACCAGCACCGCCGCCACGGCGACGAGGCCGACCACCGCCACGAGTGGCGGATGACCGCCCGCGGGGCCTGTCACGGCCGTCCAGGGCCGTACGAGGGGGCGGAGGAAACCGAGGACCGCGGAGACGGCGGCGTGCGCGGAGACGACCGCGAGCACCGCCAGCACGACGCTCAGCACCGGCCCGGCGAGCCGCCGTCCGCTCTCCCCAGGTGGATTCGCGGGCGCGGGCGTGGCCGGTGAGCCGCCGCGCGGGGCAAGGAGGGCCGCGAGCACCGCACCGGCGGCCAGGGACAGGGACAGGCCGTCGCCGGCGGGAAGCCACCCGGTCCCGGCGGAGACCGCCCACATCAGGCCGGTCGCCGAGAGCACACACGCGACCAGCGAGAACGCCGCCGCCTCGCGTACCCGGGCCGCGAACACCGCCGCGCCCCACGCGACGAACAGGACACCCAGCGTCGCGTACGTGCCGGACCTCTCGGCGAGCGCGGTGACCGTCGCCACCGCGGACACCGCACCGGCGGCGATCGCGAGGGCCCCCGCCCATCGCGGCCGCCGGGCCAGGGTCGTACCGGTCACGAGGACGACGGCCAGCGCCGACAGGACCGCGAGGTCCACCCCGTGCCCCCAGCCGAAGGCGACGGGCGCGACGGCCGCCGCCAGCGTCCCGGCGGCGAGCGCGACGAACCCCAGGGCGGCCCGCCCCCGCGCGGCAGCCCACACCGAGGCGACGGCCAGCAGCCCCGCCACGACCGGGAACTGCGGGAACGGGGCGATCAGCCGGGCGTCGGCGAAGCCCGGAGATCCCGACCACACGTCACCCAGCCGGTTGAACGGGGCGAACAAAGTGAAGATCACATCGTTCGCGAAAGGGAGCGCGGTGGCCGCCGCCAGCACCCCGGCGGAGACGGCACCGGCCGAGCGGACCCGGGGCTCGTCCGGACCGGGCGCGTACAGCATGATCGCCACGGTGACCAGCGCCGCCACCGTGTACGGCACGGCCCACCAGGTGGACGACACCAGCGGCCAGGCGAGGGCCGCCAGTCCCGCCGTCAGCGTGAGCGTCGAGAAGGCGGTGAGGACCAGGAGGCGGTCCGTGTTCCGCACCCCGCGCGCGACCGCGAGCCCGATCACGGCCAGCGCGACCAGCAGCGGGGCCTCCCTGAACGAGACGATCGCCGGGGCGCCGGACGGGTTCAGCGTCTTCATGAGCGACTCCAGGAGCCCCTGGCACACCCCCAGTCCCCACACCACGCCGAAACAGACCGCGACCGTCGTCAGCGGCCCGCGCCCGGTGACCTCGGCCCCGGCCTTCCCGGAACCCGTGGCCGCCGCTCCGACGCCGGGCCCGGGACTCCGGGACGCCACGTGGAACACCAGGAAGGCGGCATCGGCGGCGGCCGTCACGGCGAGCGCGGCGGTGATCCACGGCGCCGTCTCATCGAGGGCGAGCAGCGGGAGCGGGAACTGGGCGAGGACGACCGCGACGGGCAGCGGCAGTCGCAGCGGGAGGAGTCGCGAGTAGCCCGCCATGGCGAGCGCGACCAGGGCGAACAGCAGGGCCGCGTAGTGCGGTCCGGCCAGCTCGTCGGCCCCGGCCAGCCCCGTCCGCCGGGCCGCGTAGCCGTCGAGGAAGAGCAGCGCCGCGCCGAGCATCGCGATGGTCTCGGCGGTGGTGACGAGCCCGCGCCTCACCAGGATCCTGGGCGCGGCGAAGGTCAGCCCGGTGACGGCGGCCAGTACCGCCGCCCGGCCGCCGAGGCTCATGCTCCCCCAGCTGACCACCGTGAACACCACGGCCGCGACGGCCAGCAGCAGCCCGCCGAGGCCGAGCAGCAGATTCTGCACCGCCCGGGGCGAGAAGTCCTTCCCCGGCTCTGACACCGTCCCCGGCAGGCCGCCGGACCCGGACGCCGTCCCCTGCCGCCTGACGGACCCGGACACCGCCTCCGGCCGCCCGGCGGATCCGCCGCCGACACCGGCGAGGTCCCGCTCCCGTTCCCCTTCTTCCTGCCCGGCCCGCTCCTGCCCGGCCAGTTCCCGGTCGGCCAGTTCCCGGTCGGCCCGTTCCCGGCCGGCTCGCTCACGTTCGGCCCGCTCCTGGCCGAGCAGGCCGAGCAGACGGCCGCGACGGGCGAGGAGTTCCGTCTCGCGGGCGCGCAGCCCCGCGAGGGCACCGTCGAGCCGCCACAGCTCGGCCGCCACCGGGCCCCTCAGGGGCAGCGCGCAGCGCGGGCAGCGCTCGTACGTCCCCGCGATGGGAGCGGAGCACTCAGGGCAGCTCACCCCCGAAGGGGAGCGGAGGCTCGGCGCCGGGCTCTCGTCATGCATGGTCCGCAGGATGGCGTAAGCGGCTTGCCGTCCGCTTGCGCCGAATCACTCAACCGGATCTGAGTATCCGAGCGGGCTCGGGTGTCTCAGCGGGTCCGGTTGTCTCAGCGGGTCCGGGTATCTCAGCGGGTTCTGCGGGCGATCAGGGTGATGACGCCGGTGGCGCCCGCGGCGATGGCCAGCCAGAGGAGCACGGCCGAGGTCGGGATACCCGTGTCCGCTCCGGCGCCGTCCTCACCGGCCTCCACCCGGGCGACCGGCGTGGGCTCGGGACCACCGGCGGCACCGGTCGGGGTGGGAGCCGCCTCGCGGCGGGCGGACGTGGGTTCGGGAGCCGCCACGCCGAGAACCGTCTCGGGCAGCGGCACCCGGTAGACCGGGCTGCGGCTTCCCTCGCTGCCGGTCAGCAGGTACCTGCCGTCGCGCGTGTAGGTGATCGACTCGGCCTGCCGCAACTCCGGCATCGTCACCCGGGCGATCTGCTCCCCCGGCGCGCGGTAGACCGTGGCGGAGAAGTAGGTACGGATCACGAAGCTCGACCCGTCGGGGGCGTAGGCGGCGTCGGTGGCCATGATGGGCGCGGAGCCGGCCTTGCGGAGCACGTTGACCCTGTCGGTGCGCAGCCGCTTCGGGGCCTGGTAGACGGCACCGGCGAACTGCTTGGTCACGATGGAGAGGCGGCCGGTCCGGGGGTGCACCATGATCCCCTCGGCGTTGTGCCCGCCGTCCTCGTAGCGGAACCGGTAGCGCACGGCGGGGACGGTGGCGTCGCTCAGCGTGGTGGGCTCCGCCACCCTGTACACGGAGATGTCGGGCCAGGCCCCTTCGAGGTTGTCGCCGATGTCGGCGAACCAGAGCACGCCCCGCCCGGTCCGGGGGTCGGTGGAGGCCGCCATGCCCTCCCAGTCGCGGGAGGCCGCCCCCCGCAGGGTGAAGGTCGCGCGGGTCCGCCCGTCGGGGCCGACCGCGAAGAAGACCGGCCCCGCGGAGCTGTCGTTGTGGGTGTAGTAGACGTCCTTGCCGGTCGGTGAGACCGCCAGCCCGCTCGACTCGGTGATCCGGCTGTCCCTGAAGCGGAAGAGGATCCGCTCCCCGCCGTCCGCCGCCCGCCCGGTGGCCGCCGGTACGCCGTACCCCGCCTCGCGTACCGCCTCCTGCGCCGTTTCCGCCTCCCGTACCGTCCCCGCCTGTGCGCCCTGTCCCGCGAGGACCGTGGCCGCGGTCAGGCCCGCCACCGCGAACACGCGAACCCAGACTTCCCCCTGCTTACTCAGCATTCAGCCATCATGCCCCGGTGGTACGCGCGGACGTCACAGACGTGGCGGGTCCGGCCGACACGGATTTCCTCGCGAATCCGCTCGCCTGGAGTGCGCTCCAGGTACCTAGTGTGAACCCATGGATTACACGCAGCTTGGCCGTACCGGCCTGAAGGTCAGCCGCCTCTGCCTGGGCACGATGAACTTCGGCCCCTTGACCACGGAGGAAGACTCCTTCGCGATCATGGACCACGCCCATGAGCTGGGGATCAACTTCTTCGACACCGCCAACGTCTACGGCTGGAAGAAGGGCGAGGGCGTCACCGAGCAGATCATCGGCCGCTGGTTCGCCAAGGGAGGCGGGCGCCGTGAGAAGACGGTGATCGCCACGAAGCTCTACGGCTCGATGGGAGACTGGCCCAACGAGGGCCAGCTGTCCGCGCTCAACATCCGCCGCGCCGCCGACGCGTCGCTGAAGCGGATGCAGACCGACCACATCGACCTCTACCAGGCTCATCACGTCGACCGGAACACCCCGTTCGACGAGTTCTGGGAGGCCATGGACATCCTCAAGCAGCAGGGCAAGATCCTGTACGTGGGGTCGTCCAACTTCGCGGGCTGGCACATCGCCAAGGCCCAGGAGAGCGCGCGGCGCCGCAACGGCGTCGGCCTGGTCTCCGAGCAGTCCCACTACAACCTGATCGTCCGCGCGCCGGAGCTTGAGGTGATCCCGGCGGCCGAGGACTACGGCGTGGGCCTGATCCCGTGGAGCCCGCTCGCGGGCGGCCTGCTCGGCGGCATCCTGCGGAAGATCGACAAGGGTCGTTCGGCCTCGGAGCAGATCACCAAGCAGCTCGACAAGCACCGCGACAAGATCGAGCGTTACGAGGAGTTCTGCGACGAGCTGGGCGAGGACCCGGCGAACGTCGGCCTGGCCTGGCTCCTCCACCAGAAGGTCGTCACCGCGCCGATCATCGGCCCGCGCACGCTCGACCAGCTCGACGGCGTCACCAAGGCGCTGGAGATCGTGCTGGACGAGAAGGCCCTGGCCCGCCTGGACGAGATCTTCCCCGGTTTCAGGACGGCGCCCGAGCACTACGCCTGGTAGCCGGTGCCGGACGGCGTCCGGACCGGCCGGGACACGGCCGCCGGGCGGCTAGGACACGAGGGCACCGATCACCACGAGGAGCACGAGCAGTGCGAGCACCGTGGGCAGCAGCCAGCGACGGGGACGATCCACGTCCTGGAGCCTAGCTCTGCCCACGGGGTGCGCGTGCCGTCAGATGCCATTCCTCGACCGTCTCGTAGCGAGCCTCGGTCCCGCCGGAGGTCCCGCCCCCGAAGTTGCTCCGGATCAGGTGCACCGTCCGCGCCTCCCACGCGGCGCCGGAGAACGTCCCGAACGCCTCGACCAGAGGGCTCACGTCCATGTCGGCGCGGCACCGGGCCAGGCTCAGATGCGGCGTGAACCGCCGGCGGTCCGTCTGCCCGGCTCCGGCCTCAAGCGCCTCGGTTCCGACGTGGTCGGCCAGGCGGGCCAGGCCGGGGCGGTCGCCCCCCAGCCCGGCCAGGAAGACCCGCGCCCGACCGGCCGAGGGAAACGCCCCGGCGCCGGTGAGGGACAGCGTCAGCGGCGGGTGGCGCGTGGCGGCGCCGGCGAGGCGCGCCCGTAGCTCGGGCAGCACCCGGTCGGGCACCTCCCCGAGGAACGACAGCGTCACATGCCAGTTCGCCGGGTCCAGCCAGCGGAGCCCCGGCCATCGCGGCCGGTGGGCTTCGAGGGCGAGGACGAGCTCATCGCGCACCGGTGGTGGCGGTAGCAACCCCACGAACAGCCGCACGCGACCTCCTGCTGATCATCTTTGTCAGCATTATGGCCACACCGGAGCCGATCAGCGTGAGCGTACCGCCCACCATGACCCCCGCACGCGGGCCGCCCAGATCCGAGATCCAGCCGAGCAGCAGCGCGCCGAAGGGGGCTCCCCCGGTGAACACGAGCACGTAGATCCCCATCACCCGGCCGCGCATCTCCGGCGAGGTGGCGAGCTGCACGCTGGCGTTGGCGGCGGTGTTCACCGAGATCAACGCGATGCCCGCGGGCACGAGGGAGACCAGGTAGAGGGGGTACCACGGCGCGAGGCCGCTGACGATCTGGAACAGGCCGAACGCGACCGCGCCGCCGACCAGCAGCTTCCTGCTGGGCCGTACCCGCCGCGCCGCCATGAGCGCGCCCGCCAGCGCGCCGACCGCGAACATGCTGGACGCCAGCCCGAACGAGGCCGCGCCCGCCCCGAAGACCTGGCTCGCCATGAGCGCGATCGACATCGAGAACGACTGCGTGAACAGCGAGACGAAGGCGATCAGCAGTATCGGCATGAGCAGCTCGGGCCGCGCCAGCACGTAGCGCAGGCCCTCGCGGAGCTGCCCCTTGGCCCTTGGCACCGGTTCCGGGGTGGTCAGCTCGGAGGTGCGCATGAGCATCAGGCCCGCGAGCACGCCCGCGAAGGAGAGCGCGTTGATAAGGAAGATCGGGCCGGTGCCGCCGAGCGCGTAGATCAGGACACCCGCGACGGCCGGACCGACCACGCGGGCCAGGTTGAAGCTCGACGAGTTCAGCGCGATCGCGTTGGACAGGTCCTTGCGGCCGACCATCTCCACGACGAACGACTGCCGGGTCGGCACCTCGACACAGGCGATGAGGCCGAGCAGGAACGCCATCATGAACACCTGCCAGACCTGGGCCGAGCCGGTCACGACGAGCACGCCCATGGTGAGCGCCAGCAGGCCCATGAGCGACTGGGCGACGATCAGCAGCGGCCGCTTGGGATAGCGGTCGGCGAGCATGCCGCCCCAGAGGCCGAAGAGCAGCAGCGGCAGGAACTGCAGCATGACGGTCACGCCCAGCGCGAAGGCGCTGCCGTTCGTCAGGTCGAGCACCAGAAGGTCCTGCGCGGTGCGCTGCATCCACGAGCCGACGTTGGAGACCACGCCCCCGGCCGCGAACAGCCGGTAGTTGTAGACGCGCAGGGACCGGAACATCCCGCCCCGCGTCTCGGGCACGGGCTGGGCCGTGCCGCTCTCCGTGGCCTGGAACTCGTTCGCGGTGGCGGCGGCCCTCGCGGCACGCCGCCGCCGGACCCTCGCCCGCAGCCCGGTCCTCCCGCCTCGCCTGCGGCCCGGACCCCCGCCCGGCTCGCCGTCAGGCCCGGCACCGGGCTTCCGGCCCGGCTTCGCCCGCGGTCTCGTGTCCGGCTCACCCTGAGGTCTCGTGTCCGACTCCGCCCGCGGCCTCGTGTCCGGCTCCGCGCCTGGCACGGCGGGCGCCCCGGCGTCGCGCGGGATCGCCGGGGCCTCGGGTTCCTCGGGTTCGGCTAGATCCGGCTGAGCTTCTCCAGTATCGGAGCCGCCTGCCGGAGCGTCGCCCTCTCCTCGGGTGTCAGCTCCTTCAGCCGCTGCGTCAGCCACGCCTCCTTGAGGCGACGCTCCTCCCTCAGCAGGGTTGAGCCCTGCTCGGTCACGCCCAAGGTCACCTGGCGCCGGTCGGTCGGGTGCGGTGTACGGGACACCAGCTCCCGCTCGGCCAGCACGGCGATCACGCGGGTCATCGAGGGCGGCTGGACCTTCTCCAGCTCGGCCAATTCGCCGGGGGTTATCCCGGAATGCCGTTCTACGGCGGCGAGCGTCGCGAGCTGGGTGGGCGTCAGCGAGTGCACCGCGGCCTGCCTGCGCAGGCGTCTGTTCAGTCGTGCCAGTGACACGCGCAGAGCCGAAGCCAGACCGGCGTCGCTGCGCAGGTTCGCGACGTGGTCCTTCCTGGGGTTCTTCATTAGCGTAAGTCATTACCTTTGCTAACTATATACGTATGCACGTGATTCCCTCCAGCGGGTTTCCTTCTCGGCGCGGGCCGTACAGCGTGCCAGACGGACAGGGGATCGCCAACCCGGCCCGGAGTCCCTCCGCCCCCTTGCTCTCACTGTCACACGGAGCCTCCGCCGGGCAACGGGCGACCGGCCGCCGTACGGACCGTTGACCCTCACAAGGGCCGTGTGTACGCTATTCCGAAATTACGGAATAATCTCTCGATGGCGACCTGGGGGCGAGTGAGAATGGACACCACGGAGCAGCGGCTCGCCGCTCTGGAGGAACGGGTGGAACGGCTGGAACGGCTGGAAGCCGCGCCGACCACCCGGCGGAAGGAGCGGGCGGCCGGAGGATCGGCCGGTGACGCGCCCCTGCGTCTGCTCGACCGGCTGCGCGAGCACATCGGCGACGCCGGCGACCAGGCTCCCGGACCGGGGGAGGCGACCGGCGCGATCACGTACGCGGGAGCCGTCGGCCGCGACGGCCGCGAGTACCTGTGGGCCAAGCAGCGGCCCGTTCACGACCTCGTCGGCCTCGTCGATGCGGAGCGATCGGGTGCCGCCGCCGTGCTGGAGTGCCTCGGAAGCCCGGCACGCCTGGCGCTGCTCACCGCGACGCTCGGAACGACCCGCACCCGCGCGCAGCTCCAGGAGGTCCTCGGCGAGACGACCTCCACGGGGCATCTCTACCACCACCTGCGCGGGCTGCAGGCGGCGGGCCTGCTCATCCAGCCACGGCGGGGCGAGTACGAGCTCGCCGCCCACGCGCTGGTCCCGCTGCTCACCATCATCGCGGCCACCCTGGACCTGAGCACCGGAGGCGACCAGGCGGCCGGGGAGGCAGGGGAATGAGCCGGATCCCCCACCGGTGGCACGTCCGCGCCGCGTGGCGAGCCTGGGCCCGCGGGGACATCGACGAGGCCGAGCGGCTGGCCGCGCACGCCGGCGAGCGGCAGCACGCGCACCTCGGGTTCCTGACCAGCTACGTGCGCGGGGACTACGAGCGGGCGCTGACCCACTACGAGGCCTTCCGCCACCGGTACCCGGCCCGCACGCAACTGGACGAACCCGTCGCGCACGCCCTGCTGCACCTGGACCGGCCCGCCGAGGCGTACGCGCACGTACAGCGGCGCCGGGGGAGACGGCCGATGCCTGCCGACCTCGTGTCGCGGGTGGACCACCCGCTGAGCACCCAGATCGGCCACACGACCGTCCTCCCCTTCGCCGACCACCCGCTGGCGCCCTACCTGCCCGCGGTGGACGCCACGCTCGACGGCCACCCCGTACGCGCCCACCTCGACACCGGCGGCACGTTCCTCGTCATGGGAACCGGGCGCGCCGAGGCGCTGGGCATCCGGCTCACCCCCGGCGGAAGGGATCATCACGGTACGACCCGCACCGACCTCTACACCGGGACGGCCGGGGAGCTGGCGCTCGGCGACGTCGTCCTGACCAATGTGCCGGTGGAGGCGATGCCGACGCTGCGCGACGAACAGGATCTCGTCATCATCGGCACCAACGTGCTGCAGCGATTTCTCACCACCGTCGACCATCCCCACCGGCGTCTGCTCCTGTCACGACGCCGCGACCCTCGGCAGACGGCGGAGCATCTCGCGCTTCTCGACGACCGGCCGGAGCTCGCCCGGATCCCCTTCTACCTGTGGGCGGACCACTACATGTTCGCCCGCGGCGGCTTCGGCACCCGGCAGGACCTCAACTTCTTCATCGACTCCGGGCTCGTCTACGTCAACCAGGAGGACGGCTCACCGCCCCGCCAGGCCTGCCTCTACACGACCGCGAGGCGGTACCGCTCCTGGGGCGTGCACCGGACCCGCGCGGCCCGCCCGCACTTCGGCGTCGACGAACCGATCCACCTGGGACCGCTTCGCCAGGACGACCAGTTCGTGGCCACCACCCCGACCCGGCGCGTGCCCTGGTCGTCCTTCGGCGGCGTACGCATCGACGGCCTGCTGTCCCACTCCTTTCTCGACAAGTACGCCTGGACCCTCGACTTCGACCGGCACGAATACACGTTCCGCTCGCATGACCGGCGTCAGATAGGGTCACAGCCCTCTTGAACGAGGCCGGGACCGGCTCCCCCATGCCGACGGCCGCCCAGACGGGAAACGGACCGGTCGGCCGTTCCGAAACGTGGCCGGCTCGCAGGCCGGGCGTCGGTCCGTCCGGCCGGTGGTTCAATCGGTGCCGTGCCTCTCGACGAGTTACGTGATCTCATCAACAGACATGCCCGGCCCGATCTGAGCTGCGCCATCGGCGACGTGCTGATCTTCCGGGCCGAGCAGCCCTACCCGCCGACCCCGACCACGTACGGCAAGGTGCTCGCCATCGTCGCGCAGGGCGCCAAGCGATTCGCGCTGGGCGACCGCCTGTACGAGTTCCGTGCCGGGCAGTACCTCATCGCCTCCGTCGACCTGCCGGTGACCAGCCATTTCACCGAGGCCAGCCCGGAATCCCCGGGGTTGGGGGTCGGGCTGACCCTGCACCCGGCGGCCGTGGCGGAGATGCTGCTGCTCGCGAAGCCCGGTGAGCTGCCGGAGATCGAGCCCGCCGCCCCGCCGGGGCTGGCCGTCAGCGACGCGCCGGCCGAACTCGTCGACGCCATGCTGCGGTTGTTACGGCTGCTCGACACGCCCCGGGACATCACCGCGCTCGCGCCGCTGGTCAAGCGGGAGATCCTCTGGCGGCTCATCACCGGGGAGCAGGGGGCCGTCATCCGCCAGTTCGGGCTGCCCGACAGCGGGCTCAGCGACATCGCCCGCGCCGTGCGGTGGATCCGGGACAACTACGCGCGGCCGTTCCGGGTGGAGGAGGCGGCTCGCCAGGCGGGCATGAGCGTCTCCGCCTTCCACCGCGGTTTCCACGCCGTCACGGCGATGAGCCCGATCCAGTTCCAGAAGCAGATCCGGTTGCAGCAGGCCCGGTTGCAGCTCGCTGCCCAGCCCAACGACATCGCGGGAGTCAGCCGCCGGGTCGGCTACGACAGCCCTTCTCAGTTCAGCCGCGAGTATCGCCGCCAGTTCGGTGAACCACCCAGTCAGGACGCCGCCCGCCTGCACGCCTGGTGATTCGTACAAAGCTCGCGTTCTCGTGCCCGATCCTGCTTATTTCGCCACTCCGTACCGGGAGAAGGCGGGTACGAAGAGAATCAGGCAAGGAGTCGCAAGTATCGGACAAGCGTTTTCCACCCACCCGCTGATTGCATGGAACCCCATTCGCATCCGTCGGGCGGCGAGAGGAAACGCGATGACCGACGACTTCTCCAGCGAGATCTCGCTGGAGGTCAACGACGTGACACACCACCTGCCGGTGGACAACCGCAGGACCCTGCTCGACGCCCTCCGGGAGGACATCGGGCACACCGGCCCGAAGAAGGGCTGCGACCACGGGCAGTGCGGCGCGTGCACCGTGCTGGTCGACGGCCGCCGGGTGGTGTCCTGCCTGACCCTGGCGGTCACCGCCGAAGGCGCGCGCGTCACCACGGTCGAGGGGCTCGCCGGCGACGGCGGGCTGCGGCCGATCCAGGAGGCGTTCGTCCGGCTCGACGGGTTCCAGTGCGGTTTCTGCACGCCTGGGCAACTCTGCTCGGCGGTCGGCATGCTGGCCGAACACGCGGCGGGCTGGCCGAGCGCCGCCACCGCCGAGGTCTCCCCCGACCTGCCGGCGGCTGAACTGGACGCCGCCGAGGTACGCGAGCGCATGAGCGGCAACCTGTGCCGCTGCGGCGCGTACCCCTCGATCGTGCGCGCGGTGCTGGAGACCGCCGCGCGCGGGGCGGTGACCGGATGAGGCAGTTCTCCTACCGGCGTGTGACCGAGGTACGCGACGCCCTCACACTCGTCGCCGGGCACGACGACGCCCGCTACCTGGGCGGCGGCACGAACCTCGTCGACCTGATGAAGAGCGGCGTCGAGACGCCGGGCCGCCTGGTGGACGTGCGCCGCCTCCCGCTCGACGGGGTGCGCCCGGCGCCGGACGGCGGCCTGCTCATCGGCGCGACCACGACCAACAGCGACGCCGCCGCCGATCCCGAGGTGCGCCGCCGGTATCCGGCGCTGAGCCAGGCGGTGCTCGCGGGCGCGTCGGGCCAGTTGCGGAACATGGCCACGGTCGGCGGCAACCTGCTCCAGCGCACCCGATGCGGTTACTTCGCCGACCTGTCGCAACCGTGCAACAAGCGCACCCCGGGCAGCGGCTGCGCGGCGATCACCGGGGCGCACCACAACCACGCCGTCCTGGACTGGACCGGCCACTGCGTGGCCACGCACCCCTCCGACATGGCGGTGCCGCTGGCCGCCTTCGACGCGGTGGTGCGGTACGAGACGCTCGAAGGCCCCGGCGAGATCCCGCTGACGGACTTCTACCTGCCGGTCGGCGACCGCCCGGACCGGGAGACGGCGCTGCCGCCCGGCGCGCTGATCACCGCGGTCGCTCTCCCCCCGTCCGCCACCGCGCGGCGCTCGCGCTACCGGAAGGTGCGCGAACGCGCGTCGTACGCCTTCGCCACCGTCTCCGTCGCGGTGGCCCTGGACGTCGAGGACGGCTTCGTGCGCGACGTGCGGATCGCGCTCGGCGGGGTGGCCTCGCGTCCGTGGCGGGCGCGGAGCGCCGAGGAGGTCCTCCGGGGCGGCCCCGCCACCGCCGACCGGTTCCGGGGGGCGGCCGAGACGGAACTGGCCGCCGCCGAACCGTTGCGCGGCAACGCGTACAAGGTGACCTTGGCCGTCAACCTCATCGAGGCCGTGCTGACCGAACTGTCCGGAAAGAAGGGTGAGCGATGAGCCCGGAACCGACCACCGCCGCGGTCGGCAGCGCGCGTCCCCGGATCGAGGGCCACCTCAAGGTCACCGGCGCCGCCCGCTACGCCGCCGACGAGCCGCGGCCGGACCTCGCGCACGGCTGGATCATCACGGCCACCGTCGCCCGGGGCCGGATCCACGACATCGACGTCTCCGCCGCGCTCGGCATGCCCGGGGTGCTGGGCGTGCTCGACCACCGCAACGCGCCCCGGCTCAACCCTCAGGCGGGCAACTACTTCGGCCCCGACGGCAGCCTGCTGCTGTTGCAGGACGAGGTCGTCCCGTACGCCGGCCGTCCCGTCGCCCTGGTGGTGGCGGAGACACCCGAGCAGGCGCGGGCCGCCGCCGGTGCGGTCCGGGTGACCTACCGGCCCGAACCGCACGACGTGGACTTCCGGCTCGACCACCCCGCCGCCCGCCCGGCCTCCACCGCCTTCGGCCCGGAGGCCGACACCGGCGACGTGGAGGCCGAACTGGCCGCGTCCGCGATCGTGGTGGACCAGCGCTACCGCACGCCCGAGGAGAACTGCGGCGCGATGGAGCCGCACGCCGCGACCGCGTGGTGGGAGGACGGCCACCTGCACGCCGTGGACTCCAACCAGGGGCCCTTCAGCGTCTCGCAGGTGCTGGCGACGCTGTTCGAGATGGACCGCGACCGGGTGCACATCCGGGCCGAGCATGTCGGCGGCGGTTTCGGGGCCAAGGGCATGTGCGGCCCGCAGATGATCCTGGCCGCGATGGCCGGCCGGAGATTCGGACGTCCCGTGCGCGTCGCGCTCACCCGCGAGCAGGTGTTCCTGTCCACCGCGCTGAGGCCTCCGACCGACCAGTGGCTGCGTGTCGGCGCCGACACCGACGGCCGCCTGCGCGCCGTCCACCACCGGCCCGCGTTCGCGTTGTCCCCGCTCGCCGAGTACATCGAGTGGTGCAGCGAGCAGGCCATGACCCTCTACGCGGCCCCGGCCATCCGCACCGAGCTCACCGCCGTCCCGCTCGACATCCTGCCGCCGAGCCCGATGCGCGGGCCCGGCGCGACGCCCGGGTCCTTCGCCCTGGAGTCGGCGATGGACGAGGTGGCCGAGCGGCTCGGCCTCGACCCGCTGGAGCTGCGGTTGCGCAACCAGCCGGCCGTGGGCCCCGTGTCCGGCCGGCCGTTCAGCAGCCGGCGCTCGGTCGCCTGCCTGCGAGAGGGCGCGCGCCGGTTCGGCTGGGCCGGCCGCGACCACCGCCCCCGGACGCGGCGCGAAGGGCACCTGCTCATCGGTACCGGCATGGCCACCACCTCCTTCAGCGCCGGGGTGTTCCCCTCGTCGGCGTCGATCACCGCCGAGGCGGACGGCACGTTCACCGTCGCAGTCGGCGCGACCGACATCGGCACCGGTGCGCGCACCGCCCTGACCGCCGTCGCGGCCGACGCGCTGGGAGTCGGTACGGAGCGCATCCGCATCCGCATCGCCGACAGCGACCTCGGCATGGCCTGGGGCGCCGGAGGCTCCCGGGGCACCACGTCGTGGTCGTTCGCGATCACCGAGGCCGCCAGGGCGCTGCTCGAACGGCTGGAGGAGCCGGCCCGGCCGGTGACGGCGACGGTGGACACCAGCGCCCTGATCAACTATCGGCCGGAGAAGGAACGCCACACCTACAGCGCGATTTTCGCGGAGGTGAGCGTCGACCCCGCCACCGGCGAGGTACGGGTACGCCGGATGCTCGGCATGTTCGCCGTCGGCCGGGTGATCAACCCGCTGCTGGCACGCAGCCAGGTCGTCGGGGGAATGACCATGGGCCTGTCGATGGCGCTGCACGAGGAGGGCGTCCGCGATCCCGCGACCGGCCGGCAGGTCAACGCCGACTTCGCCGGCTACCACATCGCCGCGCACGCCGACGTCCCCGAGATCGAGGCCGACTTCGTGCCCGACTACGAGCCGGACGACCCGCTGGGCCTCAACGGCCTCGGCGAGATCGGCACGGCCGGTACGGCGGCGGCGATCGCCAACGCCGTCTGGCACGCCACGGGGACCCGCCAGCGCACTCTGCCGATCCGTCTCGACCGCGTGCTGGAGACGGTGACCTCCGGCGTCCGGGTCGACGGCCTCGGTGTCACCTGAGGTGTCGCCTGAGGTGCGGCCGTCCGTCGCCGCCCGGCACCGCCGTCATCGCGCCGGTGCTCTCCCTGGACGCCGACCGTGCCTTCACCGTGGGCTTCCCGGTCTGCGCCGGGGTGGGCGTGCTCGCGGTCATCGCCTCGATCCTCGTGCCGGCACGTCCGCGGACGTGACCACACGACGGCGAATCTCCCTGCCGGCGAGCCCTGGCGATACCTGGCGATACCTGGCGCGTCTCTCGTTCACCGGTCGCGATCGACGTGTCCGACGGCAACGTGGAACCAGCGTCAATCTTGATCCGTCTGACACGAGGTGAAGCCTCAGCGTGGCATGAGACGGTTCATCCCGGTGTTGGCACTGCTTGTCGGCGCGGTAACCGCCTGCACGTCACACCAGCCGCCCGAACCGCTTCCCACGGTGCCGGCGCTCGCCCCCGTCGGCGACGTGTGGCCGGAAGCGCTCCTTACCGTGCCCGGCAAGCTCAAGGACGGCCGTACCATACAGCCTGTCGCGATGTTGAGCGCCGACGAGGTTTTCGTGATGGCCGACGGACCTCGTACGGCGTTCCTGAGCCTCGACGTCCGCACGGGACGCCATCGCGTCCTGGCCACGACACCGAAGTGGGCATCCTGCGACGGGTGTTTCGACATCCACGTCTCACCCATGACCATCAACGCCACGCACGTGACCCTGCTGATCAATCGCTACGAACCCGGCTCGCGTCGCGAGGGGAAACCTCGTGCGGAGCTTTGGGCCGTTCCCCGATCAGGCGGTCCGATGAAGATGCTGGCCCGGCTGCCGACCAACGGGTACGGCCATGTCAACGACTTCGAGATCATCGACGATCTCGTGGTCTGGCGGGACTTCGAGGGCATCTGGAGTGCTTCCCTCACCGGAGATGAGATCAGGCAGATCTTTCCCGGCCGCGACCTCGACATCACCTCCTGGCCCTGGGCCTACGACAGACGGCAACGGACCGTTGTCAATCTGGTCACCGGCCAGGAGACGAAGGTGCGACACGGAGACGACGTCGAGTCTCCGGACTGCGGGCCCGTATGGTGCGTGGGACAGGTCACGCTCCCCCGCGAGGTGAGGAAGACCGTCATCCAGCGGGTGGACGGCTCCGGACGCACGACCGTCTCCGGAGATCCTTTGACCCTCGTGCCGACGATTCGAGACAGGTTCGTCTTCCTCTGGCCTCCCACCGTCCCCGGCGACGGCAGGTGGGGTGGCGGTCACCTCGGGTCCTCGGCCCAGTTGTACGACCGGTGCGGCCGGCGGGCCGCATTGCTCGGGCTCCCGGACCGGACCAAGGCTCCCGAGGACTGGAACAAGATCAGTTTGGGGGCGACGGCGCCGGACGGGCCGATCGTGTTCTGGAAGAGCGGCGGCGGGCGCTACACGGTCGTGGATCTCTCCCGCATGACCGATCCCCCCTGCGCGGACTGAGGCCACCCGGGGAACGGTTCGCCCACTGACCTGATCCCCCGTCGGAGGCCGTCACGGCGATCGGTTCCACCATCGCCGCGACGGCCTCCGGCCCGCTGCTCAGAGGTTCAGCAACGCCTTGATCGGGCCGAGCGCGAAGTAGATCACGAACAGTCCCGCGACCGTCCACATCAGCGGGTGGACCTCGCGTCCCTTGCCCTTGACGGCCTTGATCAGCACGAAGGTGACGAAGCCCGCGCCGATACCGGTCGCGATCGAATACGTGAACGGCATCAGCACGATCGTGAGGAACGCCGGGATGGAGATCTCGTAGTCGGTGAAGTCGATCTCGCGGATGGCGGTCATCATCAGGAAGCCGACCACGACCAGGGCGGGGGCGGCGGCCTCGTAGGGGACGACGGCGACGAGCGGCGAGACGAAGATGGCCAGCAGGAACAGCACGCCGGTGACGACGCTGGCGAGGCCGGTGCGGGCGCCCTCGCCGACACCCGCGGCCGACTCGATGTAGGTCGTGTTGGAGGAGACGGAGCCCGCGCCTCCGGCCGCCGCGCCGATCGAGTCGACGAGGAGGATCTCGCGGGTCCTGGGCAGGGTGCCGTCCTCCCTGATCAGCCCGGCCTGCCCGCCGACGCCCACGATCGTGCCCATGGTGTCGAAGAAGTCGGTGATCAGCAGGGTGAAGATGAGCAGCAGGGCCAGGATGACCGAGACGGAGCCGAAGGCGCCGAGCGGGTCGAACTCCCTGAACAGCACCAGCGGGTTGTTGAAGCCGAAGATCTGCTCGGGCAGCTGGGGGACGACGAGCTGCCAGCCCGCGGGGTTCGGCGGCTGACCCGGCGTCACCGAGGCGCCGACCTTGGCGACGGCCTCGACGATGACCGCGAGGACGGTGGTGGCGATGATGCCGATCAGGATGGCGCCCTTGGTCTGGCGCGCCACCAGCAGCACGATCAGCAGCAGGCCGGCGACGAAGACGAAGATCGGCCAGCTGGTCAGCGAGCCCGCGATGCCGAGTTCCAGCGGCGGCCCGGCCGCCACCCGGCGGACGAAGCCCGCGTCCACGAAGCCGATCAGCGCGATGAACAGGCCGATGCCGACGCTGATCGCCGTCTTCAGCTGGGGCGGGATGGCGTTGAACACGGCGGTCCTGAACCCGGTCAGCACCAGGAGCGCGATGATCACGCCCTCCAGGAACACCAGGCCCATCGCCGACTCCCAGGACATCTGCGAGGCGATGCCGTAAGTGACGAAGGCGTTCAGGCCGAGGCCCGCGGCCATCGCGAAGGGGACCTTGCCGATGACCCCCATCAGGATGCTGAGCAGTCCGGCCACGAGGGCGGTGCCGGCCGCGACGAGCGGGATGTTGGGCGTGCTCCCGTCGCCGATGAACTGGCCCTCGGCGTCCTTGACGGTGGCGATGATCAAGGGGTTGAGCACGACGATGTAGGCCATCGTGAAGAACGTGGCGAACCCGCCGCGCACCTCCCTGCCCACGGACGAGCCACGGTCGGAGATGAAGAAGAAACGGTCAATCCTACTTATTTGGTGGGTTTTAACATCATTCACTCACGCAGAGTGACATCGGGATTTCCTCCCTGGAAGACCCGGCGGGTGATGGTGATGCTTTCGAGACGGATTCGCGTCTTGACGTAATCCGTTTTGCGAACAGTGAGACGTCGTCACCTAGTCTGGAGCGCGTGAACCAGCCACGACGTCCGGATCTGCAGCCGTTGAAGACCAACGACACGCTCACGATCCTTGCGGGTACGGGTCTGTGGGCCATCGCCCTGGTCGTGCTCCTGGTCGCCCAGCCGGATCCCGAGTACCGCTGGTGGATCTGGACCTGCGTTTCGGGCATCTGCGGCGGCCTCTTCGGCCTCTGGTTCGTGCGCCGCCGCAACCGCCGCTCGCCGCCCCCGCCCGAGGAGCCGATCGAGCCGACCACCGCGATCCTGTGAGACCCGTGGCCGGCCAGGCGATCGTCTAGGTCGAGGCGGTCCAGCTGTCCAGGTCGGCCTCGGCGAGCAGCAGTGGCACCGCCGCCGGATCGCGCAGCAGCGCCGCCACCGCGAGCCGGTCACCCCACTGGCCGGACGCCCAGGCGAGCCCGCGCGCCAGCCCCTCCACCCCCGAGGCGTGCACCGTACCCTCGAAGAACCGCCAGGCCGCGGGGACACCGTCCACCAGCAGTCTCTCGTGCTCCACGTAGGTCACGGGCGCGGTCGGCAGCAGCGATCGCACGGCGGGCGGCACGTCACGTGTCTCGCCCGAGGACGTCACCTCCCCCGCGGCCTCCTCCCCCGCCAGCGGCAGGTCGAGCAGCTCCGACAGCGCCTCGGCCAGGTCGAACGGGGCCAGGATCAGCGGCCGTCCCGCGACGAGCGGCAGCAGGTCCGGCGCCTCGACCACGACCGGCTCACCCGCGCCCTCCTCCTCGGGATCGGTGCCGGTGGACAGCACGCGGCCGTCCTCCGCGTCGACGGCGACGATCGCGTCACCGAGGACGGCGCGCACGGCGCGCGGGGGCCCGACACGGGCGGGCTCGACACCGGCGAGGGCCACCCACAGGGAGCGGAGCTGTGCGCGGTCGACCTCCACGGCGGGGTCGCCCAGCAGGTCGAGCAGCTCGTCGGGACCGCCGTGGGAGGCGAGCAGGTCGGCCAGCGTGCTCCGTACGCCGATCATCGCCAGCGCGGCCTCGTCGACGACGGCCGGGGCGTCGCCGTACAGGCCGAACAGCAGCGGGTCGCCCGCGGGGAGCCGCAGCTCCGTGGGGCGCCTGCCGGCGAGCACCGGGTGCGTGGAGAGCCACCAGGCGGTGTAGGACGGCACCTCCACGACCTCCCCCGCCACCAGGACCCGCAGCGGGTGCAGCACCGAGCGGAGCGGCGGGCGCGACAGCAGGGCGAGGGCCGCGGGCCAGTCGGCGACGTACTCCAGGTCGCGTACGGCGGAGAACTCCCGGGCGACCGGCGGTACGGCCATCTCGGGCAGCAGGTCGAGGACGATCTCCAGCCACTCGTCCTCGCGGTCCAGGTCGTGGTCGCACTCGTCCGGGTCGATCATGACGTCGGAGTCGTTGACCACGGCGAAGCCGTCGAGCACCCCCGCCGCGGCGAGCACCCGGGGGCCGTACCGCTCCACCAGCTCGGGGGCGGCCGTGCCGAAGTGCGTCTCGCTGTCGAGCAGCCCGGCCAGCGACCCGTCGGCGAGGAGCAGCTCGCCCGCCGGGTACAGCTCGCCGTCGGCGCCGCGCAGCGCCAGCTCGGACAGCCAGGGGGCGTCGCCCGCGGTCAGCCCGGCCGCGTCGACCAGCGCGAGCACCGCCTGGGCCACCGGCTCGGAGTCGGGGCTGTCCAGCGACTCCGAGACCGCGGAGCGGGTCAGCGGGTCCTCCAGGACGGTGCGCGGGGTGGCCTCGCCCGCGCCGAGCCTGAGCAGGAGGGGGTGGGCCGCGTCCGGGTGCACCACGCGCAGCCCGAGCGGGGCGAGGACGGCCGGGTCCAGCGTGGAGCCGTCGGTCAGCAGCAGCGTGCCGCGCGGCCCCCTGACCAGGCGGCCGTCGGCCAGCGGCACCGGCAGCGCGCCGAGGGCCTCGGGGTCGTCGGCGGGCAGCACCTCGTACAGCGACCGCCACCAGGAGGGGTCCCTGTCCTTGACGACGTCGCCGGAGAGCAGGTCCACGATGTCGGAGAGCTGCACCCGGCTGACCCCGAGCGCGGTGATCGCCGGATGCCGGGACGGCCACCCCGCGGGCAGCAGGCCGGGGATCATGGGGGCGACCCGCTCCAGCAGCTCGGCCGGGGCCGCGACCACGGAGGCCTGCCGCCCGGAGACGACCAGCTCCTCGCCGCCGGAGAACCCGCCGGAGAGCGGGGCCGAGGAGGCGCCACCTCCGGCGGCCACCTCGGAGGGGTCGGGGAGCAGGAGCGAGGCACCGGAACCGCCCGCCCTGACCGCCGGGTCGGCGGGCGGGGAGAGCGCGGGGAGCAGCGGGGCGTCGGGAAGCCTGCGCAGGATCGCCCGGCGGATGCGGGCGTCGAGCTCGCCCTTGCCCATCATGCCGGGGACGAGGTCCAGCAGCCGGGGCGTGCGGGGCAGCCCGGCGAGCAGTTCCAGATAGGTGTCGGCGGCCCGCTCGACCAGGAAGTCGGCCAGCGGGCCCGGCGCGACGTGCCGCCGGTCGGTGGCCATCGGGAACGAGGCGATCAGCAGCGCGGGCAGGTCCAGCGGCTCGTCGCTCGGCGTGGGCGCGTGCACCACGGGCGGCACCAGGGCGGGCAGCGGCCGGGGCTCCCCGGCCGGCGCCGCCCCCCGCGAACCGTCCGGCGCCCCTCCCGGGGCACCGCCCGCGAAACCGGCGGACGCGGAACCGGTGACAGCGGACCCGGTGACGGGCACGGCCCAGCGGACCAGCCAGTGCGGCCGGGAGCGCTCCTCCGTGGGGCGGTCGGCGAAGAGCTCGGCCACCTGCTCGGGGGTGAACCTTCCGGAGGCCGAGACGACCTTCCAGCCCTCGGCGGTGACGGTCCGCGTCTCGCCGTCCACGTCGACCTCGATCGACTCCAGGGCGGGCAGGCCGAGCAGCAGGGCGGGGCTGGTCTCCCTCAGCATCGCCCGTACGGCCTCCTCGGCCGCCTCGTCACGGAGCGGCAGCCGCACGAGCGTGTCGAAACCGGCGGGGATCTCGACCGGGCCCGCGGGGAAGGGCAGGCGCAGCAGCGGGACGTGCCCGCCGCGCTCGGCCAGCTCCTTGGCCAGCCCGGGCTCGGCGGCCACCAGGGCGGCGGTCTGGTCGCGGGACCAGCGGACGACCCCGGAACCCAGCGAGCCGATCACCGGCTCGTCGCAGACCGACACCACGGCCGCGAACCCGACGCCGAACCGGCCGGCCGCGTGGGCGTCGGCGCGCTTGGCGGAGACGCGCAGCGTGGACAGGCCCTCGATCCCGGCCCCGTCGAGCGGGGCGCCGGTGTTGGCGGCCGACAGCACGCCCTCCCGCAGCGAGAGGCGGAGCCGCCCGGGCACCCCGGCGCGGAGCGCGGCGTCGGCGGCGTTCTGGGCGAGCTCGACGATCAGCCGGTCACGGTAGCCGCCGAGCGCGAAGTCCTCCTCCGCGTTGGCGTCCTCGCGGAAGCGGGCGGGCGAGGCGGTCCAGGCGGCCAGGACGGCCGAGCGCAGTCGTTCGGTGCCGAAGATGTCAGTCAAGGCGATGCTTCCAAAGGTCGAAGCCCCGCGCGACCGGGCGTCCGGGCCGCAGGAGCCGGGACGCCACGGGAGAGGCGCCCGGCCGCGACGGCCGGGTGTGCCGCCGGGACGGCGGCGGGGCGGGATGGACCCGGTGCCCCGGGTTGGCAACGGCCCGGCGGCGCCAGGCCAGGAGTGACCGAGCGGCGCCAGGCCAGAGGTGACCGAGCGATGCCAGGCCAGGAGTGACCGAGCCGCCGCCAGGCCAGAAGTGACCGAGCCGACGCCGGGTCAGGAGTGACCGAGCGGTTCGGAGGCGGTGTCGTCGACCGATCCGGCCAGATCCGGCTCCGCGGCGTTCTCCGCGGTGTCGTAGGAGAGGTCGTCGAGGATCGGCGAGGTCGGCTCGACCTGGTGCGGCAGCACGGCCGCCTCGGAGTGCGCCCCGCAGCCGTGGTCGGCGGCGACCACCCGGCCGTCGTCGGGGGCGTACTCGTTGGCGCAGACCCCGAAGCCGGTGCGCAGCGCGCCCGCGAGCGGCCAGTAGAAGCCGCAGGTGGAGCACTGGGCGGGCGCGGCGTGCGCGAGCGGGGTGTGCGGCCCCGACTCGCCGGAGTGCCAGCGCCGCACGGCGCGGTCACGGCCGATCGGAGAGAGCACCCGGGCCCGGCCGAGGCCGTACTCGAAGATCATCTGATGGTCGGAGTCGTCGTCGGTCTCGGTGAAACCGGGCGCGAGCCTGTCGTCGTCGTCGGAGGTGGGCAGCAGATCGCCCACGCCGAGGTCGCCGGGCAGCAGCCGCTCGCTCCACGGCACCCACTGCGGCGGCATCAGGGCCCCCGCGCCGGGCAGGAGCACGACCTCGCTGACCGTCACGTTGCGCGCCCGCGAGGCACGGGCGACCGTGACGGCCCAGCGCCAGCCCCGGTAGGCCCGGTCGAGACAGGCGAAGTAATGGGTGACGACGCGGTCGCCCTCGCCCTCGACCCCGAGGTGGTCGCCCACCTCTCCAGGCCTGACGTTCTCCTCGACCGCGGCTCTGGCCAGGTCGACGGCCGCGACGCACGCCTGGTCAAGGACCACGGCGCGGGATCGAGTCCGGCTCACGAGTCGTCTCCCGTCAGCCTCGCAGCACGACGGCTGCTGTCCCTACTGGCTCGCTCGCTCACTGCGCTCACAGTTCATTCTCGCCCATGACCGGAGCGAACGGCACCGTGGACATCCCAGTGGACATCCCATCATCCACCGAGTGACCTAGCGCACCGGACAACTCACCCGCCCTTCGGGTATGACTGGATACGTGGCAGCTGGGTGGGAACGGGCGCGGAAGACGATGGGAGAGGCCTCCCGGCGGGTCGGCGGGGCCGCCGTGGCCGCGGGCCGGGCCGCCGTGCGCGCGGGCCGGGGCACGAGCCGGGTGACGGCACGGGCGGGCAGGGCGACGGCACGGGCGGGCCGGGGCGCGGTGAGTGGCACCCAGCGGGCGGGCCGGGGCGCTGTCAGCGGCACCCAGCGGGCGGGCCGGGCCGCGCGGCGGCTGACCCACGCGCAGGGCGCGGGCCGCACCGGGCTGGGCCAGCTGATCGAGCTGACAGCCGCGCACAGCGCCGGTGACGCCCTGGTCACCGCGGCCCTGGCCGGGACCCTCTTCAAGCTCCCGGTGAACGAGGCACGCGGCCAGGTCGCCCTCTACCTGCTGATCACGATGATCCCGTTCGTGGTGGTCGCGCCGTTCGTCGGCCCGGTCCTCGACCGGTTCCGCTCCGGGCGGCGTTTCGTGATGGCCGGGACCCTCTTCGGCCGCGGGCTGCTCTGCTTCGCGATGGCGGCGGCGATCGTCCCCGGCGACGTGTTCACGATCTTCCCGGCGGCGCTGGCCGTGCTGGTGCTGTCGAAGGCCTACAACGTCTCCCGCGCGGCGATCATGCCGAGCGTGCTGCCCGCCGACATCGCGCTGGTCACGGCGAACGCGCGGGTCGCGCTGTTCGCGCTGGTCACGGCGGGCGTCGCGGTGCCGATCGGCGCGGGCGCCAGCGCCTGGCTGGGCGCCGAGTGGGTGCTGCGCGGGGCGACGGTGCTCTTCCTGCTCCAGGGCGTGCTGGCCGTACGGCTCCCGCGCCACATCGACTCCCCCGACCTGGAGGAGCTGGACGACGAGGGCGAGGAGCGGCCGCCCCGCTGGCGCACGATGCTGAACGTGGGCCCGGTGGTGGCCGAGGCGATGCACGCCAACGTGGCCATCCGCCTCTACTCCGGGTTCCTGCTCTTCTACCTGCTCTTCCTCGTCCAGGACAAGAATCTGCCCGGCCTGCCGCCGGTGGTCGCCATCGGCGTGCTGGCGGTGGCCGCCGGGGTCGGCGGGCTCGCGGGAACGGCCGTGGCCTCGTGGGTGCGCAACCACTCCCCGCAGGTCATCGTGCTGGGCACGCTCGCCATGACGACCGCGATCACGATCCTGGCGGCCGTGGTCTTCCAGCTGTGGAGCGCGGTGGCGGTCGCGCTGGTGGCCGCGTTCGCCCAGGGCCTGGGCAAGCTCGCGCTGGACGCGATCGTGCAGCGGGAGATCGGCGAGGAGGTGCGCTCGTCCACCTTCGGGGTGGTGGAGGCCTTCCTGCAGATCGCCTGGGTGGTGGGCGGCCTGGTCGGGCTCTGGCTCTCGCTGTTCGCGGGCGGGTCCGCCGGGCTGGCCGTGATGGCCGCGGTGCTGGCGGGCTCGCTCGGCTGGCTGCTGGTACGCCGCCGCAGGCGGGTCCGGGAGGTGGACGCCAGGGTCGAGGCGGCCAGGGGCCCGCGTCCCTCCCCGTCCGGGCCGCACCCCGCGACGAACGGGGAGCGGCCCTCGCGGGACGCGACGCCGGAGGAGCCGTCGGAGCCCGAGGGGTGGGTCAGGCCCCGGCCCGCCGGGACGACCACCGCGGTCGTGCACCACGGAGACCCCCCGACGGAGAAGCGGACCAGACCTCTCACCAACCCCCACGGCTGAGCCCGCGACCGGGCTCGGCCGCAGGGGTCTCCACGCGTTCGAGGAGCGCCCGAACCCGCGCGGCCGAGCCACGGAGCCGGAACGGCCGGGCCGGGAGCCTGCGCGGAAGATCGGGTCGAGCGGCGGACAGGGTCGGGCGGGCGGCCGGCGGGGTCAGTCGTCCAGGTCGTCGGCGACGGCCCGGAGCACGGCGGCGATCTTCTTCGCGTGCACGGCCTCGGGCTGCTTGCCCCGCTGGTACGACGTGGAGACCGTGTCGAGCAGCTTGATCAGATCCTCCACGATGACGACCATCTCGTCGGGCTTCTTGCGCTTGCCCTTGGGCTTGGCGGTCTTGGCGAGGGTGGGGGGCTGGTCGATCACTCGGACCGAGAGCGCCTGCTGGCCGCGGCGCCCCTCGGCCACGCCGAATTCGACCTTCTGGCCCGGCTTGAGGGAATCCACGCCGGAGGGTAGCGCGGAAGAATGCACGAAGACCTCACCGCCGTCGTCGCGGGTGAGGAAGCCGAATCCCTTGTCGGCGTCGTACCACTTGACCTTGCCACTCGGCACAGGGGTGACCTCGTTCAGACTGTCGTGAAAAGGAATGGATGTAGGTTATGCCCACCGGGCGTCGAGGGCGACCGTGTATTGGGACCCGAATTACACGAGAGCGGCGGGGGTTCGCCAGCCGTCAAACCATTCGACGAACTCAGTCAGATCGCCCAGGATCACATCGGCTCCGTGATCACGCAGTTCTCCCGCCGGATAGACACCCGTCGCCACCGCCACGCTCACGACTCCCCCCGCTCGCGCCGCGTCGATGTCAGCGACATGATCTCCAACATATGCGGCGGCGCCGAAAGCCGCGAGGGCCGGACCCTTGGCCGCCCCGAAAACCGACCCGGCGACCTCGTCCACCTCAAGCCCGAGGAACTCGACCGTGCTCGCCGCGTCGCGGGCGTTCTTCCCCGTCACGACGGCGACCCTGCCCCCCGCCCGCCGTACGGCCTCGACGGCCTCGCGCGCGCCGGGCATGAGGGTGGTGACCGGGATGGCGATCGACGGGTACAGCTCCCGATAGACGTCGGCGGCCGCAGGCACCTCCACGGCGGGCATCCAGTTGGCCAGCTCCCACTCCAGCGGCGGCCCCAGCCTCGCCACCACGGCGACGCTGTCGATGTGGACGCCGGTGCGCAGCGCGACCTCGTCGTAAACGGCGGCGATGCCCGCGCGGGTGTCGGCGAGCGTCAGATCGAGATCGAATCCCACGGAGTTCATCGGGTCACTCACCACTCCTTGTCCGCTTCGCGAAGAGGATTCTCCGAGAAGCCCTCAAAGAATGCCAAATCACCCTAAACATGGCTAATCCTAAGTGTTGTAGATGAGACACCTCACTGTGGAAGCCTTCGCGAAAGGATTTCCTTATCCGGAAGACGAGCGGACGACCTGACTTCATGAGCCTGACCTCGTGGGCCGGCCTCCGTGGGGCTGTCACCGGGGCGATCTTCGCGGGCCGCTTCTCGTTGAGACCGTGTCCACTCGACGTCCGCCCGACGTCCGCCCGATCCGCTCGCCATGAACGGGGGTCGGCGCGGCGCGTGCGGTGCGGTGTGGTGCGGCCCGGCCCGGGCGGCACTGGATAAGGTCACGGAGGAGGTATCGGCAGAGAATGACCAGATCGACGCGCGAGCGGATCATCGACGAGGCGCTACGCCTGTTCGCCGAGCGGGGCTACGCCGCGACCTCGGTGGCCGAGATCGAGGCCGCCTCCGGGCTGTCTCCTGGCGCCGGCGGCCTCTACCGGCACTTCAAGTCCAAGTACGAGGTGCTGGCCGCGGCGATGAACGAGCACGCCGCCAGGACCCGGGCACAGATCACCGAGACCCTGACCGAGCTCAGCGTCGTCGACACCTCGACCGGCGTCGAGGAGCGGCTGACCCACCTGTGCGGGCTGGGGCTGGCGAAGGTCTGTGAGGAGAGGGAGTTGACGCGCGTCTTCTTCCGCGACCTCGGCCAGTTCCCCGAGCTGGTCGCGACCGTGCGCGAGGGTCTGCTGCAGCCCATGTTCGACGCGATCACCATGTGGTTCCGCGCCCAGCCCGAATACGCCGGGGCCTCCGCCGACTGGTCCGCCATCGGTGCCGTGCTCGGCGGGGCGGTGATCAACTACCAGCTGTTCGAGGAGACCGTGGGCGAGCCCCCCGGCCGCGTGGATCGCGACCGCTTCGTCGCCTCCTGGGTGCGCCTCGCCCTCGGCCTGCTGCCCCGGCCGACGGTCCAGGCCCTCGGCTGACGGACCCGGCGGCCGGCGAGCCACCGGGAGGGCCACCTGCGCGAAACCCCGCCGGACGACGGCCGACCCGCACCGCCCGGACGCTCCGGGTCTCGACCACCCGAGGCGTCGAACGGCGTGGAGACTCCCCACCCGTCCG
Source organism: Streptosporangium nanhuense (assembly GCF_059358815.1). Classification (NCBI taxonomy): domain Bacteria; kingdom Bacillati; phylum Actinomycetota; class Actinomycetes; order Streptosporangiales; family Streptosporangiaceae; genus Streptosporangium; species Streptosporangium nanhuense. The sequence goes on along the minus strand of NZ_JCADBG010000016.1, from coordinate 10,400 downwards.
GCGAGGACGGGGAGGACGGGGAGCCACGTCCTCGCCAAAGATCGGGAAGGCCCCACCGATGCCCTTCGAGTGTCACCCGGGCCTGCGGACTCCCCTTCCCACCGGGACCGGGGGGTTGAGCAGGCGGTAGGCCAGCCAGAAGACGGCCCACGCCGTACCGAGCATGAACATGAGCCCGCTGATGGTGAAGAACTCGTCGATCACCGCGCCGAGGTCGTTCCTCGCCCTCACGAGGGCGACCAGCCCGCCGCCGAGGGAGTAGCTCACGATCGGGGCGGCCAGCCCGAGCGCCTTGTCGGAGGTGTGCCAGTTCTCGCAGAGGATCACGACGAGCACCGCGACGGCCCAGACCAGCACCGGGATCCTGAAGATCGCGATCGGGGCGAGCGGGAAGGGGATCAGCAGGCCTGCCAGGGAGAGCAGGCCCAGGCCGATCATCTCGCGCCGGTGGCTCAGCAGGATCGTGCGAGCGTCCTCGGTGCCGGGGACGACGTCCTCCCTCGACCGGGCCGGGCGTCGCCGGCGCAGCCAGTCGGGCCGGGCCCGAGTCTTCCTCCTGGCCAGCCGCTCCTCGGCCTCCCGCATCCCCCTGGCCACGCCGGGCGGAAGCCCCGGACGGTCCTGCGCGCCTCCCGGCCTCCCGCGCGGCGCCTCCGGAGGCGCCTCCTCACGCTTCTCCCGCGGTTTCCCCGCCTCCTCGGCTTCTCGCGCCTCACGGGGCCGCTCCGCTGCCTCCCGCGGCGCCACCGGCGGCGGGAGAGGGTCCTGTACGGGTGGGATCTCCTCGGTCGGCGGATCGCTCTCCACCGCGTCCTCCCACTCGTCCGCGGCGTCCGTCTCGCTCCTCGGACGGCTACCGGCCGGAACGTCGGGCTCGTCCTCTTCCGGGGCGGCCGGCGACAGGCGCGAGCGGGCCGGGAAGATCCGCTCCGCCCACCTGGACGCGCGCGAGGCCTCGGGAGCGTCCGGCTCCGGGCGCTCCGACCCGGGACGGTCCGGTTCCGGCTCCGATCCGGGACGGTCCGGCGCGAGATGGCCGCGCGCGGGTTCACCAGCATCCGGACGAGCGCCCGTCGAGGCGTACGGATGCCCCCGGACAGGGCGGCGGGAAGGCGGGAGGCCGGGATCTCCCGGCGTCGCCTCGCGGGCGGCCGACGGGGCACGTCCGGCCGTCTCCGCCCCACCCGATGGTGACGAGGGCGAGGAAGAAGGCCCCGCCGTGTCGGGCGCGGCCAGGGCTCGCGGCCCCTCCTGCGCGTGGCCGGGGCCGTCCGGGCCGGGGACCGCGTCCCGCGGCGTGGAACCGGGAATCTCGGGACCGGACCCCGTGAAAGTGGAATCGGGACCCTCCGGACCGGACCCCGCTGAAGGGGAATCGGGGTCCTCGGGGACAGATCCCGTGGAAATGGCGTCTCGGTCCTCGGGGACGAGCCTCTTGGAGGCGGGATCGCGGTCCTCGGGGGCGGAACCCCCCTGAGCGCGGTCACTGTCCTCCGGAGCGGGGCCTTCCGAGGTGGGGGCGGAGAGCGGCACGGCGACCGGCGGATGGTCGGCGAACGCGACGGTGGGGTCCGCGGCGCGGCCGGAGGAGCGGTCGGCGCGGCCGTGGGCCCCGGCGGCGTCCTCCCGGGGCCTGGGAACCGTACCGGAGTCCTCACGCGAGCGCCGGGAGCTCCGGGCGCCCCCGACATCCCTGACATCCCTGACATCCCCGACGTCCCCGGCAGCCCCGGTCCCCCGAGAGCCCTGAGCCCCCCAAAGACCCCGAAGCCCCTGAAGACCCCGAAGGCCCCGAGAACTTCCGGACTCCTGGGACTCCTCCTCGGAAACCCGTGGCTCCGGACGTCCCGGTGGATTGTCCGGGGACGGGGAGGGCGCCTCCCTCCCCAGGCGGCGCAACTCGCGGCGGACCAGCGCGGCCGGGTCGCCGAACCGGGCCAGGACCCTCGCCACGGCGACAGGGTCGTCCGCCCCGGCCCGCTCGGCGTCGATCCGCCTGCGCAACACCGCGACGAAGTCGATCCGCTGCCTCGGCGGCAGCACGCCGTGGGCCGCGTCGGCCGCCTTGCTGACGTAGTCCAGGACGAGCTGGTCCGCACGCTCGATCACACTGGCCATCCTCTCTCGACATCGTCTCGCTCGTGAGCTTCTTCCCCCATTCGCCGTCCATCACGTGATCGATCGGCCCTCTTCGCGCGATCCCGGAATTCCCCCAGGCCGCGCGATGTCGGTCAAGCCTCCTACCATTGGCGGAATGAGCACGGAGTTCACCGAGTGGCTGCGCGGCCGGAGCGACGACCGGTTGCGGGCTCTCGTCTCCGTGCGCCCCGAGCTCATCACCCCCGTGCCCGCCCACCTGGAAGGGCTCGCCGGGCGGGCGAGCAGCCCGTCGGCGGTGGGCAGGGCACTCGACCGGCTCGACCGGTTCGCGCTCGCGGTCGTGGAGACGCTGGCCGTGCTGCCCGGCCCGGTCCCCTACCGGTCACTGCGCGTCCAGATGGCCCGAGCCCTTCCGGGAACGGCGGATCCGGAGTTCCAGAGCGCCCTGAAGGAGACGGTCGAGCGGCTGCGCACCATGGCCCTGGTCTACGGGTCCGACCGCGCCCTGGCCCCGGCGCCCGGGGTGCGGGAGGTGCTCGACGCTCCCGCGGGGCTCGGCCCGCCCGCCGTGGAGGCGTTCAGGCACCACTCCGCCGAGCGGCTGGCCGAGCTGGTCCAGGACGTCACGGGCGAGGGCGGCGACGCCGGGGAGGCCACCAAGGAGACGCTCGCCGCGCTGCTCGGCGACGGGGAAATCGTCGGACGGCTGGTCGAGGAGGTCTCGCCGCAGGCGCGGTCCGCGCTGAACGAGCTGGCCTGGGGCCCGTCCAGCGGCCGGGTGCCCAACGCCCGCCGTGAGGTGCGGGCCGCCACCGCGCAGTCGCCGATCGAGCAGCTCCTCTCCCGGGCCCTTCTCGCCGCCGTCGGCGAGGAGACCGTGGTGCTGCCCCGCGAGGTCGCCCTCTTCCTGCGTGGCGGGCGCGTTCACCGTGACCTGTCCCCCTTCCCGCCCCCCACCGAGGGCACCGAGCGCGACCGGAGGCTCGCCGACCGCACGGCCGCCGGGCAGGCGTTCATGTTCACCCGCGCGGTGGAGGAGTTGTGCGAGCGCTGGAGCGTCGAGCCGCCCGGCGTGCTCCGCAGCGGCGGCCTGGCCGTGCGCGACCTCAAGCGGACCGCGGGTCTGCTCGACGTGCCCGAATGGGTGACGGGGCTGATCATCGAGGTGTCGTACGCGGCGGGGCTGATCGCGGCCAGCGGCACCGTCGACGGCGACTGGTTGCCCACCCCCGTCTACGACGGCTGGCGGGTGAAGTCCACCGAGGACCGCTGGGTGCTGCTGGCCACGGCCTGGCTCACCATGGACCGGGTGCCCGGGGTCATCGGCGAGCGCGACGAGCGCGACCGGCTGCTCAACGCCCTGCATCCCGACCTGCGCCGCCCGGCCGCCGCCGAGGTCCGCGCCACGACCCTGGGCATGCTCGCCTCGACGCCGGGGGTGGCGCCGACCCCCGACGCGGTACGCGAGCGCCTGGCCTGGGAGCAGCCCCGCCGCCGCGGAGGCCACCGCGACCAGCTGGTGGAGTTCACGTTGCGCGAGGCCGAGCAGATCGGCGTCACCGGCCTCGGGGCGCTCGCGGCCCACGGTCGCGCCCTGCTCCCCGACCCCGGCGGCTCCGCCACACCGGCCGGTGCGAGTGGCGGCCGTCCGGTGTCCGCCGCCCACCTGCTGCTCCCGCTGCTGCCCGAGCCCCTCGACCACGTGCTCCTCCAGGCCGACCTGACCGCGGTCGCCCCCGGCCCGCTCACCGGCGACCTGAGGCGGTGGCTGGCGATGGCCGCGGAGGTGGAGTCGACCGGCGGCGCGACGGTCTACCGCTTCGACGAGCGGTCGATCCGGCGGGCGCTGGATGCCGGGCAGGGCGCCGACGAGCTGCTGGCCATGCTGGAGCGCCACTCGACCACGCCCGTGCCGCAGCCGCTCAGCTACCTGGTCACCGACGTGGCCAGGCGCCACGGCCGGATGCGCGTCGGCACGGCGAGCGCGTACGTGCGGTGCGACGACCCCTCCCTGCTCGACGAGGTGATGGCCGACAAGCGGGCGATCCCGCTGCGGCTGCGGCGGCTCGCCCCCACGGTGATCGCCTCCAAGTCCTCCCGTCCGGCGCTGGTCGACTCGCTGCGCGCGATGGGTTACGCCCCGGCGGCGGAGTCGCTCGACGGTGACGTGATCATCACCCAGCTCGACGTCCGCCGGACCGAGGGCACCTCGGCGGGTCGTTCCCCGGTCACGTTCAGCGGCCACGAGGCCGACGTGGTGGCGGCCGCCGTGCGCGCCGTGCGCGCGGGCGACGCCGCGCACCAGGCTCGCCGCGCCCCGGTGGCCGCCCCCGGCGGCCAGGTGCCGCGTTCCCCCGCCACGGCCACGATCACCGCCCTGCGCGAGGCCATCCGGCAGGGATCGCAGGTCTGGATCGGCTACCTCGACTCACAGGGCAACGCCACCAGCCGGATCCTCGAACCCGCCCGGATGGAGGGCGGCTATCTCACCGCCTACGACGAGACGCGGGCGGCGGTGCACCGCTTCGCCCTGCACCGCATCACCGGCATAGCAGACATCGTGTGAGATGCCCCTTACCGGTTCCGCATGGGACCGGGAAGCCCGCCCGGCCCCGGTGTGCCGGGCGGGAGCACGAGGTAGTCTCGATTCCGGAACGGGCCCGCCGCGAGCCCGCCGGCGGTCCGGCGGCGGCCCGCCGTCCGCAGCGTCGTTCACCGGGACGCTCGCCGAGGCGCGAGGGTCCTCCCCCTGGTCTCCTCCGGGCGCCGACCACCCGGATGTGACCGAGTCCGTTCACCCCTGGCGCACGTCTCACGACCCATACCGTGATAACAGTTGACGTTCTGAGCTCCACAGAAGCGAGAGATCCCCAGTGAGCAGCGGTCACTCCGAAGGCCCCAGCACCAACCCGGACGACTGGAAGAGCCCCTACACCACGGGGCCCGGCCAGACCCCGGGTCACGACCGGCAGCCGTACGGCTACGAGCAGCCCCAGCAGGGTCACCGGCCCGACTACGCCCAGCCCGACTACGGTCAGCCCGACTACAGCCAGCCCCAGGGCCACGGCCAGACCCAGAGTTACGGTCAGCCCCAGAGCTACGGCCAGACGCAGGGCTACGGCCAGACCCCCGGCTATGCCGACCAGCCCTACGGGCAGGGGTACGGTCAGGGCTACGGCGAGCAGCCCTACGGCCAGGGTTACGGGGCGCCGCCGTCCCGCGACGTCGAGGGCGTCAGGACGCACGCGATCGTCGCCCTGGTCATCAGCCTCGTGCTCGCGCTGAGCTGCTTCGTCAGCCTCGGCGGGCTCATCGGCACCGTCCTGTCGGGCCTCGCGCTGAGCAGGGTCGACACCGACCCGCGCGGCGCGCGGAACCTGCTCAGGTGGACCTGGATCAGCGTCACCGCCAACGTCGTGCTGCTCGTCCTGGGCGTGACCTTCTTCATCGTCGCCGGCCTCAACGGCGCCTTCGGCCCCAGCTGAACCCTCCGCGCGAAGGACCGGCCACACAACGGACGGGCCGGACGGGACTGCACCGGCGCTCCCGTCTGTTGCATACAGGGAGCGCGGGGCGACCCCACGGGCGTCCACGGGTGCGACCATGAGCTGATCCGCCGTACCCTGCGGTGACCAGCGGTGACCAAGGGAGAAGTCTGTGACTGACGGACCATTGATCGTCCAATCGGACAAAACCCTGCTTCTTGAGGTCGATCACGAGAGAGCCGGGGAGTGCCGCAAGGCGATCGCCCCGTTCGCGGAGCTGGAGCGCGCTCCCGAGCACGTGCACACCTACCGGATCACCCCCCTGGCGCTGTGGAACGCGCGGGCCGCCGGGCACGACGCCGAGCAGGTGATCGACGCACTGATCGCCCACAGCCGCTACCCCGTGCCGCACGCGCTGCTGGTCGACGTCGCCGAGACGATGTCGCGCTACGGCAGGCTCCGCCTGGAGAAGCACCCCGTCCACGGGCTCGTCCTGACCAGCACCGACAGGGCCGTGCTGGAGGAGGTGCTGCGCGCCAAGAAGATCCAGCCGCTGCTGGGCGAGCGCCTGGGCGACGACGGCGTGGCGGTGCACCCGAGCGAGCGCGGCAACATCAAGCAGCACCTGCTCAAGCTGGGCTGGCCCGCCGAGGACCTGGCCGGATACGTCGACGGCGAGCACCACCCGATCACGCTCACCGAGGACGGCTGGGAGCTGCGCGGCTACCAGCGTGATGCCGCCGAGGCGTTCTGGCACGGCGGCTCCGGCGTGGTCGTGCTCCCCTGCGGGGCGGGCAAGACGATCGTGGGCGCGGCGGCGATGGCGCACGCCAAGGCGACGACGCTGATCCTGGTGACCAACACGGTCTCCGCGCACCAGTGGAAGCAGGAGCTGATCAAGCGGACCTCGCTGACCGAGGACGAGATCGGCGAGTACACCGGCACGAAGAAGGAGATCCGGCCCGTCACCATCGCCACGTACCAGGTGATGACGACCCGCAGGCAGGGCGTCTACCGGCACCTGGAGCTGTTCGACGCGCGCGACTGGGGCCTGGTCGTCTACGACGAGGTGCACCTGCTGCCCGCGCCGATCTTCCGGATGACCGCCGACCTGCAGGCCAGGCGGCGGGTGGGCCTGACCGCGACGCTCGTGCGCGAGGACGGCAGGGAGGGCGACGTGTTCTCCCTGATCGGCCCCAAGCGGTACGACGCGCCGTGGAAGGAGATGGAGAACCAGGGCTGGATCGCCCCCGCCGACTGTGTCGAGGTGCGGGTGACGCTGACCGACGAGGAGCGGCTGGCCTACGCGATGGCCGAGTCCGAGGAGCGCTACCGCTTCTGCGCGACCACGCCGTCCAAGACGCGGGTGACCGAGGCGCTGGTCCGCCGTCACCTGGACGAGCAGGTGCTGGTCATCGGGCAGTACATCGACCAGCTCGACGAGCTCGGCGAGCACCTGAACGCCCCGGTGATCAAGGGGGAGACGAAGGTCAAGGAGCGGGAGCGGCTCTTCCAGGCGTTCCGCGACAAGGAGATCCAGGTCCTGGTCGTCTCCAAGGTCGCCAACTTCTCCATCGACCTGCCGGAGGCGGCGGTGGCCATCCAGGTGTCGGGCACCTTCGGGTCCCGGCAGGAGGAGGCGCAGCGGCTGGGCCGGGTGCTGCGGCCGAAGGCCGACGGGGGCGGGGCCCGGTTCTACTCGGTGGTCAGCCGTGACACGGTGGACCAGGACTTCGCCGCGCATCGGCAGCGGTTCCTGGCCGAGCAGGGGTACGCGTATCAGATCATCGACGCGGACGACGTGCTCGCCGGAGATTGACCCCACCTGGCGAACACGTCGTCATTTTGTGTCAGGTCCACGAAATCCCGCGGGCTTTCGACAAACAAACCACCCCCTCGCTAGGCCTGGCGGCCAATGGCGACATACCCCCATGATCTGAGGGAGTCACCATGTTTGCCTCGCTTTTTCGCTATTTCAGCGGAGAATTACGGAGAGTGGCAGAGCGACTACCGAACGCCCGGAGTGACTGCTGGACGAGCGAAGCGACCGCCCCGCAATCAAGGCGACAACCGCGCAATTCGATCAAATATTGAGCAATCGGAGTGGCCGCCGAACAATCAAGGTGATCACCGGACAATCGAAGACCGACAAATGATCAGGGTGACCGCCGGACAATCAGGCCGCCCGCGAAGAGAATTCCCTCCGCGATCACCCAGGCGGCCACCGCGGCGATCATCAGGGCCGTGAAACGGCTCCTGACGCCGCCCGGCCCCCGCGCCAGCAGGGCGGCCGCCGTACAGCAGGCCGCGACCGCCGCGAACAGGGACGACAGCCTGACCACCCCGCCCAGCCTGTCGACGCAGCCGGGGTCGGAGCAGAAGGCCTCGACCCCCCAGCCCGCGAACACCGAGAGTCCCCAGAGCGCGGCCAGCAGAAGGCTGGCCACGATCGGTATGACAGGGGAGATCCGCACGACCGTTGGGATACCCACGACCGCCGCCCCCCAGTCCGGCGTTAATCCTTTTGAGACGCGAGAGGGTCGCCGCTAAGCTGGTCGATTCGCTGCCCGATGACCACCACCTCCGTTTATCGAATGGGAGGCGCTTCAGCGTGCCCGCACATCAATTGGCCCCCGACATAACCGACGACCCCGCCCTCATCCTCGCCGCCGAGCGCGAGCATCTGGCCGTCTCCAGGGCGGCGCTCCGGGCGATGCGCGAGCACGCCCGCTCCCTCTCCTCCGACGCCGCCGGGGACTGGGTCTCCCAGCAGATCCTGCAGGCGCTGCTGGACCAGCGCGTCGAGGCGCTCGCCGACCACTCCGGCACGCCCCTGTTCTTCGGCCGCCTCGACCGCCAGGAGGGAGACGACCTCCCCGGCACGGTCCACGTCGGGCGCAGGCACGTCCACGACGACAGCAGCCGTCCCCTGGTCATCGACTGGCGGGCCCCGGTCTCGCGGGCCTTCTACCAGGCCAGCCCGTCCGACCCGATGCGCGTCGCCCTGCGCCGCAGGTTCGGCTACCAGGGCGGCGACCTGACCGCCTACGAGGACGAGCGGCTCGACCAGGGCGGCGCCGCCCTCACCCAGAGCAGGATCCTCACCGAGGAGATCGAGCGCCCGCGCTCGGGGCCGATGCGCGACATCGTCGCGACGATCCAGCCCGACCAGGACGAGATCGTCCGCTCCGACCTGGGACGGACGGTGTGCGTCCAGGGCGCCCCCGGCACCGGGAAGACCGCCGTCGGCCTGCACCGGGCGGCCTACCTGCTCTTCACCCACCGCGAGCGGCTCGCCCGCTCGGGCGTGATGATCGTCGGCCCGAACCGGGCCTTCCTCTCCTACATCTCATCCGTGCTCCCCGCCCTGGGCGAGGTCAAGGTCGACCAGACCACGGCCGCCGGGATCCTCGGCGACCACTCCACCCCCGAGGACCCCGCCGTCAGCACGATCAAGGGCGACGCGAGGATCGTCCCCGTGCTCGGGCGCGCCCTGTGGGCGCACGTCGTCAAGCCCACCGAGGGCGTGCTGTTCACCAAGGGGATCAACCGCTACCGGGTGGCCGACCACGAGGTCCGCGAGATCGTCGCCGCGCTGCGCGGCACCACCCGCTACGGCCCCGGTCGCGCCACGCTCGCCCAGCGCCTCGCCCACCTGGTGCTCGTCCGGATGGAGCAGCGCGGCGAGTCGCCCGACGACCGGGTGCAGGACGCGGTGGCCAGGTCCAAGCCGGTCAGGCAGCTCGTGGACCAGGTCTGGCCCAAGCTGACCCCGCAGCAGGTGCTCCACCGGCTGTTCAGCGACCCCGCCTTCCTCGCCGCCGCCGCGAAGGACGACCTCACGGCCGAGGAGCAGGCGCTGCTGCTGTGGGCGAAGCCCGCCAAGTCCTTCCGCTCGGCCAAGTGGTCGGCGGCCGACGGCGCGCTGATGGACGAGCTGGCCGACATGATCGAGCGGACCGTCCCGCTGGGCCACCTGGTCGTGGACGAGGCCCAGGACCTTTCGGCCATGCAGCTGCGGGCCCTGGGGCGGCGCTGCCGCACCGGCTCGGCCACCGTGCTGGGCGACCTCGCGCAGGGCACCACGCCCTGGTCGGCCCGCTCCTGGGCGGAGGTCCTCACCCACCTCGGCTTCGAGGACGGCGCGGTCACCGAGCTCACCCTCGGCTTCCGGGTGCCGCGCGAGGTCCTCGACTACGCGGCCAGGCTGCTGCCCTCCGTCGCCCCCGACCTGGCCGCGCCCCGGTCGCTGCGGCCCGGCGCGGGCTCCCTGACGGTGCGCCCGGTGCCCGACCTGGCCGCCTCGCTGGCCCGGGCCGCCGAGGAGGCGCTCGCCCGCGAGGGGTCGATCGGCGTCATCGTCCCCGACGCCTCGGTGGGCGCCGCGTCCGAGGCCCTGGCCCACCTGGAGCACCGGGTGCTGAGCCCCGACACGGTCGAGGACCACCGCCTCCTGGTCATCCCGGCGTCCCTGGCCAAGGGTCTGGAGTACGACCACGTCATCGTGGCCGAGCCCGCCGACATCGTCGACGCCGAACCTCGCGGCCTGGCCCGCCTCTACGTGGTGCTGACCCGCGCGGTCACCTCCCTGACCGTCCTGCACTCCCGGCCGCTGCCCGCGCAGCTCGGCTAGCGAACCACGGCGGCGGACGGCGGAAGGGAACAAAAAGAGGCGGCCCCTGCACTACGGGGTCGCCTCTTTTTCGAAAGCGCGTGGACTCAGAAGTCCATGTCGCCGCCGCCGGGCATGGCGGGGGCGGCTCCGGCCTTCTCGGGCTTCTCGGCGATGACGGCCTCGGTGGTGAGGAACAGCGC